>JANWYI010000068.1:0-172 GCA_025055255.1 Anaerolineae bacterium
GATGAGCCAGTCGTCGCCAGCAAGCTGTGGATACAGCTACCTAAGGGAACACTGCGCATCGGCGAGGTGATCGCTGCCTCAGGCGCGCCTGAATGGGCATGGACATGCGGCGCAAGCGGTGCGACCTACTATCGCATAGGCACACTGCGCTTTTTGGTGCAATCTCGCCCTG
>JANWYI010000068.1:182-12649 GCA_025055255.1 Anaerolineae bacterium
CACCTCATGCATCGCTCATTCAAATGGACGTTGTCCGCTACGCGCGCCGCCATGAGCCGCTCTGGCAGGGCTTCACCTACCGCTCTCAGCACGCTGACTTTGCTGAGCGCTTTTGCAGGCGCTGAGCAGCGTGTCAGTGATCAGGAGGATTGAGTCGTGCGTAGGCTGTTGAGATGGTCACTAGTAGGTACAGCTATACTGAGCCTCACTATGCTGATAGTGCGCCAAGTCGGGCTGCAAGCGCCTGACTCAGCCAAAATCGCATGGCTGAAAAGCCTGTACACCGCTGAGTGCGCCTTGCCGAAGTGTTGGCAAGGGCTTGAAATTGGCAAGACAACGGTTCGTCAAGCAGTGGAGCTGTTGAGCAAGAACCCAGACGTGCGAGTCGAGGTGCGCTACCTCAACGCTAACTGGTTCGTTCACGCCTATCTCCAGACACTGTCTCATGAAATCTACTTCGTATTCAGCGGCTTGCCTGACGATCCTGTGCCGTCCAATACACTATGGATATACTTCCCTGAACAGGCGCTGACACTTGGCGAAGTGTTTGCCGCTTTCGGGACGCTCAAGCAGGTGTGGACGTGCGACACATGCCCAGTGGACTACTATGGCTTGAGCGGCACACAGCTCGTGACATATCCCAGCGACCGTTTGACACCTTACGTTTCCATTCAGAGCGTGAACATCTTGCCTGAGGCGAGCTCGAATTGATTGACTCGGCAAAATTTCGCCTCATACACTCGTAAGCAGACTTCGCTAGGCGCTTACTGAGAGATATATTGGCACTTGTGAGAGCAAGGTGGTGGGCGATGTACAGATTGAAATGGTTATTGGTGAGCGCAGCCATATTGAGCATTGCGATGCTGGCAGCGCGGCAAGTCGGAGCGCAAGCGCCTGAGTCAGCTGCGGTTGCGTGGCTGAAAAGCCTGTATACGCCTGAGTGCGCCTTGCCGAGATGTTGGCAAGGCATTCGTGTCGGCGAGACAACTGTACGCCAGGCTTTAGAGCTTTTGCAGGCAGATGGGACATGGCAAGTGGAGCTGTTACAAAGTCCCAGCTACGGCACGTGGGTTGTGCGCAGCTACCGTCAAGTGCCGCCGCAGGGCATTGGCGTTGGAATTGGCGGCTTGCCCGATGAGCCAATAGTCGCTAATCAGCTGTGGATACACCTGCCTGAGGGCACATTGCGGATTGGCGAGGTGATCGCCGCGCTTGGCATTCCAGACTGGGCGTGGCTGTGCCGAGTCGGCTCGCCCGCGTTCTACCGAATCGGCGAAATGCGCTTCATGACGCAATCCACTCGTGATGGACGCTTCTCGCCTCACGCGCATATCATCAGCATGAACGTGAGCACAAACACGCGCCGTGATGAGCCGCCATGGCAAGGCTTCACTCATCGCACGCGACCTTCTGTGGCTATTCAACGTGCTTGCCGCTGAACAGCTGTCACAAAATTTTGTGCAATTTATCACATGAAAATGCTGATGAGCGTCACCTGATAAAAAAACGGCGCAGGGCTATCCTTTAGGCATAACCCAAAGTTATGAACTGGGTCGTTTCAAAGGAGGTCATGCGTGGACGCTTTATCGTTAGCACGGCTGCAATTCGCCGTCACAACTGTCTATCACTTCTTCTTCGTTCCGCTCACCATCGGACTCTCAATCCTTGTTGCCGTGATGCAGACGATCTACTTCCGCACAGGCAACGAACTCTACAAGCGCATGGCAAAGTTCTGGGGCAAGCTGTTCATCATCAACTTTGCGCTAGGCGTGGTGACAGGCATCGTGCAAGAGTTCCAGTTCGGCATGAACTGGTCAGAGTACTCGCGCTTTGTAGGCGATGTCTTTGGCGCGCCACTGGCAGTCGAGGCACTCTTAGCGTTCTTCATCGAGTCAACGTTCTTGGGCGTCTGGATTTTCGGCTGGGATCGGCTGAAGAAAGGCGTGCATTTAGCGTCAATCTGGCTAGTTGCTATTGCCTCGAATATCTCGGCGCTGTGGATTCTAATAGCTAACTCGTTCATGCAAGAGCCAGTCGGCTACGCGCTCAAGACTTTCACGTTGCCTGATGGTAGCACAGTACAACGCGCTGTGATGACTGACTTCTTCGCACTGATCACCAATCCAAACCTGCGCGTACAGTTCCCGCACGTCTTCTTCAGCGGCTTGCTGACGGCAGCGTTCTTCATGATGGGCGTCAGCGCGTGGCACTTGTGGCATCGCACCAAGAATCGTGAGTTCTTCATGCGCTCGTTCCACATCGGCGTAGTTGTGGCAGCAATTTCGAGCTTGATGATGGCGTTGAACGGTCACGTACAGGCGCAGCACATGGTCAAGAGCCAGCCGATGAAGATGGCAGCAGCTGAGGCGCTGTGGAACAGTGAAGACCCTGCTGCATTCTCGCTCTTCACCATTGGCGATGAGCCAGGACGCCGCGACGTCTTCGCCATTCGCATTCCTGCTCTGCTGAGCATCCTCGCCTATAACACGCCGACGGGCGAAGTCAAGGGTATCAACGACCTACAGAAAGAGTATGAAGCAAAGTACGGTCCGGGCGATTACGTGCCACCAGTCGCTTTCACCTACTGGACGTTCCGCGTCATGGTCGGACTCGGTTTCCTGATGATCCTCGTCTCGTGGTTCACGCTGTTCCGCGTGATGCAACAGCGCCTAGAGCAGACGCGCTGGTTGCTGCGCATCCTGCCTTACATGATCGTCGTGCCGTATGCAGCGAATACCTCAGGCTGGCTGATGACCGAAGTCGGACGGCAGCCGTGGATCGTTTACGGCTTGCAGCGGACAGCGGACGCGGTCTCGCCAAATGTGACTACAGAGATGGTCTTCCTCTCATTGGTGCTATTCACAGTCATCTATGGCGTGCTTATGGCAGTGGATATCTTCCTGCTGAACAAATACGCCAAAGATGAGACGCAAATCGAGAGTGGCGTGTTGCCTGAGCCAAGCGCCGATCCAGAAATTGCAGTAAGTTACTAGGGAAGGTGCGCCATGTTCGATCTCAACAGCCTATGGTTCGTGCTGATTGCAGTGCTATTCGTCGGTTTCTTCGTCCTCGAAGGCTTTGACTACGGCGTCGGCGTGCTGCTGCCGTTCATCGGGCGCAATGACCGCGAGCGGCGCGTGATTGTCAACACCATTGGTCCGCACTGGGACGGTAACGAAGTGTGGATGCTGACAGCGGGCGGCGCGATCTTTGCAGCTTTTCCACAGTGGTATGCCACGATGTTCAGCGGCTTCTATCTAGCGCTTGTGGTGATGTTAATCGCGCTGATCGTGCGTGGTGTGGCGTTTGAGTTCCGCAGCAAGGTCGAGAGTCCCAAGTGGCGCGCTCTCTGGGACGGCGCCATCTTCTTCGGCAGCCTGATACCGGCAATTTTGTGGGGTGTGGCACTCAGCAACATTGCGCGCGGCGTGCCAATTGACGGTAACCTAAAGTTCGTCGGCACGTTCTTCGATCTAGTCAGCCCGTACTCACTGGTGGCAGGTGTAGCAAGTTTGCTGATTTTCACGCTGCACGGCGCAATCTTCCTGAACCTAAAGACAGCAGGTGAGGTCTCAGAGCGCGCAATGGAAGCGGCGAAGCGGCTGTGGTTGCCTGCGATCATTGTGATCGCACTCTTCATCGTATGGAGCTACGTCACCACTGATATTTTCACGCGCCTAGGCGTGAATCCGGGCATTCCACCGATTGTCGCCGTGCTTTCTATGCTCTCAATTGGCTATTTCATCCGTGAGAAGCAGATGGGCTGGGCATTTATTGCCTCAATGGTCGCCATTGCGCTCTCGGTGGTGACGGTCTTCAGCGGCTTGTATCCGCGCGTGTTGCCGTCCAGCATCAATCCAGAATTCAGCCTGACCATCTACAACGCTGCTTCTAGTCAGTACACGCTGACAATTATGAGCATCGTGGCGATCTTGCTCGTGCCAGTAGTGCTGGCATATCAAGCATGGAGCTACTGGGCATTCCGTAAGCGCATCGCGGCTAAGGATCACCTAGAGTACTGAGCTTGGTCAGCGCTCACAACAGGCAAGCGGCACGGAACAACCTCCGTGCCGCTCTTTTTGCGTGCATCATCTTGAAACCAGCTGGTAACACAGTCCGCTTCCTTATGTTGCTGCAAGTCCTGAGCCATGCGAGAGACTTGTTGGACGCGCTGTAGACTAGTTGCGCGCTCGTACGCACAAGGTACAATTTAGCATAAGAGCAGCTGCAAGCGTGCGCCACAGTGCGAAAGGCGCTTTCCCGCAAAGAAAGGTCGGTTTTTGCGTATGACTCAAAGAACGACATGGCAATCCATCAAGACGTTCTTCTCGCCTGATACCATCCCATTTCTCATTTCACAAGGCGCGCCACGTCGGCTACTGCCTGTGGGTACGCTACTGATCGGCATGATTCTGGGCTTTGTGTGGGCATACATCATCTCGCCGAACGTCTACATCGAGGCAGGTCCAGTCCATTTAAGTGAGTCGTGGAAAGAAGAATTCATCAAGCAGGTAGCATGGCAGTTCAGTGTGTCAGGTGCAGCTGAAGCGGCGCAGCGCGCGCTCGATGGCTTGGGCAATGCAGCCGATATACTGAACAATATGCTGAATAAGTTTGCTAACGATCCACAGCTGCTCCCGCGCTTACAAGCCATTCAGCCTTTTGCACGGAACAACCCTGCTGAGCTTGCCCGAATCACGCCGTCATTTTTCAACAGCAACCTGATGCCCTTCCTGTGTGTGATCGGCACAGCGCTCATCATCGGCGGCTTAGTCATCTTCAACATGATCATCCCATTCAACATGCTCATCCGTCGCAAGCCAACTACAGCTTCCACAGTGGTAGAAGGGCAAGAGGCAGAGCGCCGACGCTTGATTGAAGAGGCGAAGAAGAAAGAGGCAGAGTTGGCGGCTGCGCAGGCTGCGCAAGCAGCGGTTTCGCCAGTGGCAGGCTTGACGCAAATTAGCAGTTTCATGTCCGCCTACATGATGGGCGATGATTTCTATGACGACAGTTTCAGTATCGAGACGCCTAGCGGCGAATTTCTGGGCGAGACTGGCGCTGGTATCTCCAAGGCTATCGGCGTAGGAGACCCAAAGAAAGTCACTGCAATTGAATGTTTCGTCTTTGACAAGAACGACGTGCGCACTGTGACTAAGGTGCTGATGTCTGAGTATGCCTACAATGATGAAGCTCTGCGCGCTGAGCTTGCGCCACGCGGCGAGCCTGTCCTTGCCAAAGTTGGTGAGACCGTCTACCTTGAGACAATGTCGCTCATCGTACAGGTGCAGATTATTGACCTTGCTTATGGCTCTGGCGCCTTGCCACCTAACAGCTTCTTTGAGCGCATGTCCATCAAGCTGAGCGCCTATCAGAAAGCAAAATCAGCGCCGCCGCTCATGCCGCCTGCCTTTGACGAAACACAGCCGGGTGCATTCTAGGCGCATTGCGCTGCGCTGAGCTTTTCTCGCTCGCTCAGTGCAGCGCTTCGCCTTAGGGAGAGCGACTTGTGAGCCATGTAGCGCTTGTGCAGCGCGTGGTTAACGCCTTAATCCGCACTGAGCTGACAGGCGTAAATGCCCATACGCTAGCAGTAGCACTGCAGCGTGCTGAAGCTGCAGGCGTTGACTTTGAGACGCTCTCTGAACGCGGCTTGGCACTTGTGCTGCTGCAGTACTGCGGTTACCCGACTAGCTTGCAAGAGCTGAGCGTTTTTCTCGGCACGCCGCACACTCTGACGCCCAGTATGCTAGTTAGCACGCTTATCTCCGATGATCAGGCTGTCAATTATGTGCGATGGCTGCCTGCCTTCCTTGAGGACATGGATGTGCCCTTGCAGCGCAACAGCCGCACTATGCTGCGCTGGGTTGTGGCAGATCGTGCCGCTGCTATTGCTGCGCAACAGGCATCATTAGATCGCCTGCGCCGCCTTGCTGATGATTCAAGCACGAGTCCGAAGCTCTCGGCATTGCTTGTCTACGCGCTAGGCAAATGTGGCACGCTAGAGGAGGACTATGATCGCGTTATCCGCCACGCTGAAATCGTCATTGCTCACGACCGTGAGAACCTCGACCTTGTAGCAGAAGCGCTCTATGCTATGTATCCACCAGCGCTGATCAACGCGCTGCAATATTTTTTGGAGCAGACTGACGGCACACTGAATCGTCAACAGCTAAACACAGGACTGATCTTACTAGCGAAGGTTGCCGAGATCGAAGATCGCACCTTTTGGCAGACCTATCACGAGCCAATGAGTCACTTGGTGGATCAGTTGAGCGCGCTAGGCAATCGGCACACTGCTATCATGCGCTTGCTAGACCAAGTAGAAAAGCAGCTTGCTTACGCTGCTTACAACGCCGATGAAGACTGAACGCGCCGTTACCTAAGCACACTGGTATCGGTTAAAATGTCAAAAGTTGAACTTCGGCACAGGTTTTGCCAAGTGAGGTGCAGATTTCAATGCTCCGTTACCGACTAATACTGTCTCTGATTGCACTGATTGCGCTGCTGAGCGCCGTAGCTTTGCCATCGGCGTTGGCGCAGACTCCTGCGCCTGTTGTTTTAAACATTGGTGTGCTGGATGCGCCTGACAGTCCGACGGCGCGTGGCGTCTGGCTTGCTATTCAGGAAGCCTCAGCGCGTGGCACGCTGCGTTTACCTAACGGACAGCCTTTCGTTCTCAAGCCACTCACTATCAGCCGTCCGCCGACCTCACTTGATGAAGTGCGCGAGAGCTTAGATGCTATGCTCAGCGCCAGTGTGGTTGCCATTTTCGGTCCTGATGGTGGCGCACTGGCAGAGGAAAGCAGCGCTGCGCTCGCAACAGCAGGTGTGCCCGTGTTCCTCAGCACAGCGGCACAAAATGCACCCACAGGCGACCTGATCTTTCGCGGTCAGGCGCTCGACCAGTTGCAAGCGCAAGCCCTAGTCAGTGCTTTGAGCAGCCAATTGGCAGGCAAGACAGCGATCTTCTTGCGTCACAAGCCAACAGGTAGTGGCGCAGCTGAGGCATTCGCGCAAGCAGCACGTGCAAGCGGCGTTGTAGTGCGTGGCGGCTTGGTCGTTGAGAATGACCTGACCGATCCAGCGGCTGCTGGCAGCGCTGCAGCGCGTCTGCTCGGCGAGCGTCCTCAGGTCATCTTCGCTGATGGTGCGCCGTTGCAAGTAGCAGGACTCTACATCGCGCTGCGCGACCGCGGCTACGCCGGTTTGTTTATCACGCCTAGCGCTGCTGACCGAACTTTTGTCGAGGCATTGCCAATCACTTTGCGCGATAACATCTATGGCGCCACTGGCTGGAGCTATACTGCGCAGACGACTGAGAGTCTATCGTTTACGCGCAACTACACCACTGCCTTCGGCGCTGTGCCGAACGCGATCAGCGCTGCGGCATATGACTCGACTTTCCTACTTATTGAGGCAATTAGCAGAGGTGGCACGGCGCCTGCCAGCCTTGCTGCAGCGCTGCGCAGCTTGCCGCCGCGCCGTGGCGTGCAAGGCGTCTTAAACCCTAGCGCTGCCAACGGCGTTTTCAGCAGCAATGTGAGCATATTTGTCACTAGTCAGTTTGGTGTGCCGAATGTCTTGGTCGCCTTTGCAGCGCCTGAGCCAGTCACGCCGACGCCTACGCCGACATTACGACCTGGTCAACGTTTGCCAACTGCCACGCCAACTTTCGGACCTTCGCCAACGCCGACCATCACGTTGACGCCTTCGATCACCTTCACGCCGAGCGCCACGTTCACGCGCACGCCGACGCGCACACCAACCGCCACACCTGAAGGCGTCGTTCTAACTGTGATCGGACGCTCCGTGAATATTCGCAGCGGTCCGGGACGTGCCTACGACGTAATCGGGCAACTCAGGCGCAACGCGCAAGTACGGCTAATTGGTGCAAGCGCTGACTATACATGGTTTGTCTTCGACTTTAACGGTCGCACGGCATGGATCACTAGTCAAGCGAACTTGGTCAGCATCTTCGGCGACGTGCGTACTCTGCCGATTATCGCGCCGCCGCCGTTGCCTACAGCTACCTTCACGCGCACACCAACTGCTACTTTCACGCCGCAGCCGTTCCCTGACATTGTGCTAGTGAACGCTGTCCTCAGTCCGCCAATTCCTGCGCCGAATCAGCCCTTCACACTGACCGTCACGGTTCAGAATCAAGGTCAGGCTAATGCCGGTCAGTTTGCTGTTGCCACGTCGTTCTTGCCCGGCAATGTCTACACTGCTGCTATCGTGCCAAACTTGCCTGCTGGACAGATCACGAATGTGAACTTGACAGCCACTGTGTCCGGCACAGCGGTCGAGACTATTGCTATCATCCTTGACCTGAACCAAGAAGTGAACGAAGGTCCATCAGGCGAGGCGAACAATCAGCCGCTCTTCTCATACCGCATTGACGTGCCTTACATTGCGCAGGGCACAATCCAGATTGCGCCGTCCACCAGCGTTGACCTGTTCGGCGGCATTCAGGACATCAACTACACAGGCGCTGCGCTCACGCCAATCAATGGCGCACTGTTCGGTATTCTGGCAGGTCTGCAGCTCTCGCAAGTTCACCACGACTTGCTGACGCCGTCGCTCATCAACAGTTCAGCGCCGATTCCGCAATCACAGTTGCCACCGAACACGCTTGTCGGCATTTACACAGCGGAGAATAAGCGCGGCGTGCTGCGCATCGCAGGCTACAACGGACCGAACTTGATCTTGGAGTACTACATCTATCAGTAGCCGCGCGTCCAATGAGCGGAGACATGGGCGAGGCTAGTCTCGCCCATGTTTTTTTCTCACGACCTTTTCAGCTGACCTTCGTACAATCTGTGCAGATGCCAAGACTGTGAAAGTTGTCACACGGATGTTCCGAATCCTCCGCTTTGCTCTCAAATACGCCTTACGCAACCTGCGCCGCGATAGACAGCGCACGCTCTTCGCCTTGATCAGCGTTGCTGCTGGCGTTTCAACTGTTGTGGCGCTGCGCGCGCTCGGCTTAATGCTCACTGACGCGCTCACCAGCAACGCGCAAGCTACATTGCGCGGCGATATTTTGATTCAGCGTGGGAGTCTACAAGTAGCAGCCTTTGGCAATGGCAGCCGTGCCATTGTGAACAGCTCAAACTACCCGAACATTGTCCGCTGGGCAGCTGAGCGGAACTACGAGGTTACTTTCGCGCTGACCAGTGAACTGATGCAAGCAGCGGTCGTGCGCACAGTAAATGGCGAGCTGCGCGCCGAAAGACCTGCCTTCGTTGTTGGACACTTCATTGATCCGCGCGTCTATCCATTTTACGATGTCATCCGCGCTGAGCAGCCACGCGGCGTACTCCTGCGCGACCTGCTTACAGCGCCGAATCGAGTTGTGGTCAGCCGAAGACTCGCCGACCAGCTCGGCATTCAGCTCGGCGACTCATTGCGCGTCGGCACGGCGCAAGCACTGCAAACAGTTGTCGGGATTGTGCCAGACACTGCTGAGAGCGGCTTGACCAGTCCGAATACAATTCTTTTCAGCTTTCTCTACATAGATCGCGCTGCGCTCGCCGACTTTGGTCTGGACAAGCACGCTGCTAACGAAATCTACCTGAAGCTACCTGAAGGTGCATCACAGCGCGAGGTGAGGCGCGAGATCAGCGCGTGGCGCAATATGCGCGGCTTTCCGTCGTCTTTTCGCGTTGACAGCGCTGAAGAAGTGCTGGATCGCAACGCGCTGATCGCGGATGCGATTGCGCGCTTTGTGCTGGTGCTGAGTTTGGTCGGTTTGGTGATCGGCGGCATCGGCATCATCAACACGATGTTTGTGAACGTCAATCGGCGCGTAGGCGAGATCGCCGTCTTGAAGACGCTCGGTCTGAAAGGCAGGCAGGTCTCACTGATCTTTCTGATTGAAGCGCTCGTGTTAGGCGTGCTGGGCAGCTTGCTTGGCGTCGGCTTCGGCGTTCTGTTAAGCCTACTCGCGCGCAACTTCGGCGAGCAAGCCTTCAATGTGGCGTTGCCATGGCGCATTTACGCCGACCCACTTGTGATTGGCGTAGCGCTTGGTGTAGCAATTACAGTTTTCTTCGCTTTCTTGCCAACGTTGCTGGCAGGACAGGTGCGTCCGCTTTACGTATTGCGCGCTGAAGGCATTCCATTGGCAAGGGCAGGCTGCGCGCCGAGTCTGCTCAGCCTTGCTGTGCTGATCGTCGGACTCGGCGGCTTGGTAGACCTGATCGTCAACAGCAACCGCATTGCGCAAGAGCTGCGCTGGCGTCTGCCTGTTTCAATCGGCATTTTCGGCGTCTTTCTGACTTTTGTCTTGTTAGGCGTTGTGATCGGCGTCATGTGGCTGCTGGTCTGGCTGCTGAGCAAATTGCCTAGCTTTCGCAACGCCAATTTGCGCTTGGCGCTGCGCGGCTTAGCACAACATCGCCTGCGCACGGCACTGAGCCTGCTCGCGCTAATCATTGGCATGACGAGTCTGAGCGGCACACTGATCATGACGCGCAGCATCAACACACTGCTCTACACCACGCTCTCAGAGCCACTTGGCGGCAACATGATCGTCTTGCCGCTTTTGCCTGTGCAGCCATTGGTGCGCGCTCAGCTAGACAGCACACAGGGCGTGCGCGGCTACCGCGAGGTGCGCTTCGCCAATGCTGATCTCGTGGCGATCAACGGGAATCGGAACGTCGAGGCACTCTTGCCATTCGATGAAGATGATCCTGAGGCAACGCTGATACGCGGACAGCTGACCGTGCTGCTCGGCGTGAACGTCTACGGTGCGCCAAAACGCGGACAGTTGGTTGAAGGGCGCTTTTTAACGCCTGAGGATCGCGGCAAGAACTACATTGTGATCCCGTATCATCCACGTCTAGAGGCGCTCGGCGTGCGTGTCGGCTCAAAGCTGACCTACCGCCTTGCCGCAGGCTTCAGTGGCAATGCTAGTCGGCGTGAGCAGACGTTTGAGGTAGTTGGCGTCGTAGCGCCTGATGCACGCTCAGGGCTGATTCCGCTCAGTCTTGGCGACAGTGCAGCGCAAGTGCCACTTGAAAGCGTGCCAGCAGCAGCGCCGTTCGACCTAATTATTGCTGATGTTGAGCCAAGCGCGCTGGACAATGCTCTGGGCAAAGTCGGCACAGTGCCAGGACTGTTCGTCTTCGACGTCAGCTTGTTCGACTCAATTCTAACGCGCCTGCTGACACAGCTGAGCGCACTACCGCTCTTGATCGCTGTGCTTTCGCTGTTTGCTGCAGCAGCGCTGATCGCCACAACGGTCTCGCTTGCCACACTGGAGCGACGGCGTCAAATTGGCGTGATGAAAGCGATTGGCGTCAAACGACGCTACGTGCTGGCACAGCTGTTGATTGAGAACGGGATTGTCGGCTTGCTGGGCGGCGTTATCAGTCTGTTGCCGACCATGTTGATCCTTGCGGCTGTGCCTGCGCTGACCCAAAACTTTGTGCGGTTGCCCGTGCCTTGGGACTTGATCGGCTTGATGCTGCTGACAGCAATTGGCGTCACTTTGGCAGCAACTGTCCTCACAGCGGCGCCGGCTGCGAGCGAGTCACCTTTGGCAGTGTTGCGCTATGAGTAAAGTTATTTACTCTAGACTGCAGCCGATAGGCAATTGACGCGATAAAATGAGGTACATCTTTGCATAGTTCTTGGACGTGGATATGCAACCCATTCCGCTTTTTGGCACACCTGAGATCGCTGATAGCTTCCAAGCACAAGCGTCAATTGTCTTACACTTTGGCGACGCGCACGCCTTTGCAGCGACGCTGCCTGATCAGTCCGTTGACCTAGTCATAACCTCGCCGCCTTACAACATAGGCAAGGATTACGAGCGCCGTATCTCGCTCGAAGAGTATCTAGCCATGCAGAAGCCTGTCATTGCTGAGCTTGTGCGTGTCTTGCGTGAGACAGGTAGCCTATGCTGGCAAGTTGGCAATTATGTGGAAAATGGTGAGGTCTTTCCACTAGATATCTTCTATTACCCGATATTCAAGCAACACGGCTTACAGCTGCGTAACCGTATCATCTGGCACTTTCGGCATGGCTTGCACAATACAAAGCGCTTCTCAGGGCGCTATGAAACGCTACTTTGGTTTACAAAAAGCGACAGGTACACTTTTAATCTTGACGCTGTGCGTGTCCCTGCAAAATATCCCGGTAAGCGTCACTACAAGGGAAAGCACATCGGTAAACCATCTGGCAATCCAAAAGGCAAAAATCCATCTGACGTTTGGGAGATTCTTCTAGATGACTGGGAAAGTGCCTTCTGGGATATTCCGAACGTCAAGGCAAATCATCCTGAAAAAACGATACATCCTTGTCAGTTCCCTGTTGAATTAGCAGAGCGCTGCATCTTAGCGCTGACAGAGGCAGGGCAGGTAGTGTTCGATCCCTATGTTGGTGTTGGGTCGTCGCTGATTGCAGCAATCAAACATGAGCGGCGCGCCATCGGCTGCGAGCGTGAGGCAGAGTACGTC
>JANWYI010000069.1 GCA_025055255.1 Anaerolineae bacterium
CAGTTTCAATACCCTCAACGGGTCGTTCACGGTTGCAACTCCATCCCACTTGCATAGCCATACCAGAGCGCTACGTTTCAATACCCTCAACGGGTCGTTCACGGTTGCAACTTCCACATCACAGAGCGCGTCGCAGCACAGGCATGGCTGTTTCAATACCCTCAACGGGTCGTTCACGGTTGCAACCATGGAAGAGATAATACGAAAGGCGCAAGCGTCTGCGCGTTTCAATACCCTCAACGGGTCGTTCACGGTTGCAACCGCCCACGCCGCGCCCGCGTCGCCGCCCCAGAGCATGGTTTCAATACCCTCAACGGGTCGTTCACGGTTGCAACTTCTTCGAAACCGCCTGAACATTGCACGTCCCTTTCAGTTTCAATACCCTCAACGGGTCGTTCACGGTTGCAACGCGTTACGCGCCGGAATTCGCGTATTTGTTCTTGCGTTTCAATACCCTCAACGGGTCGTTCACGGTTGCAACGGCGTCTCGCGCCCTAATAGTAGCAACAGCACATTGGTTTCAATACCCTCAACGGGTCGTTCACGGTTGCAACCATCGAAGCCGCCAGAGAGGACGAGCTCGCCTCAGAGTTTCAATACCCTCAACGGGTCGTTCACGGTTGCAACTTTGTGCCGCCGTTCTCCAAGAGGGCGCTCCCCCGCAGTTTCAATACCCTCAACGGGTCGTTCACGGTTGCAACTGTGGATTCGGAACTTCTCTCGCTTCGACCTCTCGAGTTTCAATACCCTCAACGGGTCGTTCACGGTTGCAACGACGCCTCACGCAGGCGAGGGTACAAACGGAACATCCAGTTTCAATACCCTCAACGGGTCGTTCACGGTTGCAACCGCTACCTTCGAACTCGCCCTGAGCCTACCTGCACTACGTACCCCTCTTTTTCAGGTGGCTCAGACCCCGTTTTTCTATGCAGTTGTTAAAGAGCGTTTGTTACACATATAGGCTAACACGCTTTGAGTCGTTTGTCAAGGCTCCCAAGCGACTGATTGCGCAAAAAAGTGGGAGGAGTTGCGAAAGGGACTCGACTCGCATCAGGACTGGGCGCAGCCGAATGGACATAGATTGTACTCTTAAATGGACATTGGTCAACGCATGTGCTGGCACAGTGTCAAAAATCGAGTTGCGGCGCGCTCTCAGGGACGGGCAAAATTTTGGGCGTCTGAGAAAAAATTACCTCTCGACGCCCAAAAAGCACTCTCATATGATTCTTTACGGTCTCTGTACGATAACTTTAGCAGGGCGCGGAAGAAATTTCCACACTCGAAAGCCGTGATCTGTGAGATAATGCCGTTAGAGATGGAGGCGTCCGAAATTCAGCGCCAAATTGCCACGCTCGAAAAACTGCCCGACTCGCTCCTAGAGGCGCTGCGCCTGCTGGCACAGCGCGCACAGGCGCGCAGCGCGGCGCTCTACATCGTCGGTGGCTTCGTGCGCGATAGGCTCTTGGGCTTGCCGCTAAGCGACCTCGACCTCGATCTGGTCGTCGTCGGTGATGCAATTGGTCTGGTGCGCGCCCTAGCGGAGGAGTTTGGTGGCAAATTCACGGCGCACCCTGCCTTTGGCACTGCCACGTGGTATCCGCCTCCTGAGTCGCCCTTCCCAGACCTCGACTTCGCCACGACGCGCCTAGAGACCTACAGCGCGCCTGCTGCTCTGCCAACTGTGACGCTGATCGACGGCGCCGACGCGCTTATGCGCGACGCGAGGCGCCGCGATTTTTCGGTCAACACGCTCGCCGTGCAGTTGGCGCCAGAGCCATTCGGTGCGCTGATCGATCCGCTCAACGCCTTGCCCGATCTTGAGGCAAAAGTCCTGCGGACGCTGCATCCGCGCAGCTTCACTGACGATCCGACGCGCATCCTGCGCGCGGCGCGCTTCGTAGCACGGCTCGGCTTTCAACTGGCGCCTGAGAGCGCGGCGCACCTGCCAGAGGCTTTGCCGCACATCGCGGCGCTCAGCGGCGAACGGCTGCGCCATGAGCTCGACCTGATCATGGCTGAAGCGCAGCCGCACGTCGCCTTGCGCTGGCTGGCTGAGCAGGGCGCCTTAGCGGCGATCCATCCGAGATTAGACTTTGATGAGCGTCTGACCTTTATTTATAAAAGTTTGCCTGCGCTGAAGTTGCCCGCTGACGTTGAGCCGCTGACCTTGCGCTGGGCGATCTTCGGCGGCACTTTCCCAGACGACTCGGCGCTGTTAGCGCGCCTTGCCTTGCCAAAGACGACACACAGAGCGCTGACAGAGGTACATCGCGCGCGGATCGCCTTAGCAGCCCTGCCTGATGAGGCGCCGCCGAGCCAGATCGTGCGCGCCTTGGCGCCGTTCTGCCCAGAGGCGATCCTCGCCGCTGCGCTCCTAGCGCTCTCAGAGACGCGCCGCGACCTGAAGCGCGCGCTGCGCTACCTGTTCATATGGAGGCATGTGCAAGTCGCCGCTGATGGCAACTACCTGCGCGCGCTAGGCTTGAAACCTAGTCCGCTTTTCGGTACACTGCTCTCTCGGCTGCGCGACGCTGTGCTAGATGGCGTGGTCACTACGCCTGAGGCACAGCGCAACCTGCTCAAACAATGGATTCAAGAGACTCACGTCACCTGAAGTGCACGACATGGCTACGCTTGAGTGCCGCTCGCTCGACCTGCATCTAAAAGTGACCTTCCGCTTGGCAGAGCGCGACGATCTGCCCAAGCTGGAATGGTACGGCAAGTATACGCACTTTCGGCGCGTCTTTCAGCGCACGTATGAAGAGCAGCTGCGCGGCGAGCGCTTGATGCTGCTCGCCGATGTCAATGGCTTTCCAATCGGGCAGATTTTCATCCAGCTGGATAAGCAGGCTGAGCAATTGCAGGCAGGCGGCAAGCACGCCTACCTATATTCGCTGCGCGTCATGGACGCCTTCCAGCGGCAAGGGCTCGGCTCAGCGCTGCTGCGTGAGGCAGAGGCGCTCTTGCGCGAGCGCGGCTACACATCGGTCAGCATCGCAGCGGCAAAGGAGAACGACGCGGCGCGGCGGCTCTACGAGCGGCACGGCTTTCAGGTGGTGGATGAAGACGCCGGACGCTGGAGCTACGTGGATCACGAGGGCGTCACGCACTATGTGAACGAGCCATGCTGGATCATGGAAAAATGGCTGGGCTGAAACAAAACAGCGCCGTCAAGTGAGGCATTGCACTGATGAAAACAGCTGGGACACTGACAATTCCTGCACAATCTACAGCGGCTGTGCGCGTGCTGCGCTGGCGCGGCGGCACACATCCAACTGAGCAGACGCTGCGCACGCAGCTGCAGCGCGGCGGCGTACAGCCATATCTCTGGACGCAAGGCGCTAACTTCCGCCGTCCTGCGCGCAGCCATGCGCATGAGCGCGTGCTGTGCTGTGTCGAAGGCAGCCTTGAGGTCAGCCTGCCTGACTTGAATCAGCGCGTTGTGCTGCGCGCCGGCGACTGTCTGGAGTTGCCGCGCAACGTGCGCTACGCGCTGACGGTCGGTGAGCGCGGCGCGCGCTGCTTGGAAGGCGAAAAAGGCGCGTTCGTGGGCTGAGGCGTGCGATCATGCGCCGCTCTGTGCCGACCGACGCCGAAGGATCTGCGCGGACGCGCTTGCCATTCGCGCTGCAAGGCTCAATCGTGCTGGGCATTCTGGCTGTGGCGCTGATCGGCGTCGCTTGGCTGCTGGTCAACCTAGAGCTGATGCCGCAGGCGTTTTACACAGCAGCGCCTATCGCAGCAACGGCGTTTGGCGCGCTGTGGTTTTTAATGGCGCTGCTGCAGCGGCGCGCGCGCGGCATCATCTTTGCCGCGGCATGGCTTGGCGCGGCGCTCAGCCTGCTCTTGGCGGCGCAAGGCGTGGCACAGGTCGGCGATACGCTGATCGGCTTGATACTGATCGCAGTCGGCGTGGCATTGGTGCTGCGCGGCTTGCTCATGGCGGACGTGGCGCTTGACAAATAGCGGAGAGCGCTATTCAGCACGTCAACAGCGCATGGCAGGCTATGCTAGGTGCCTCGTGAGCGCGCTCAAACCGACTTTCCTCAAAGCAGCGCTGACTCTGAGCGTCGTCTGCGCGCTGTTGCTGCTCATCTACGCGCCAACCATGCTCAGACAGGTCGGCGGCGGCGAGAATCCGTACATGGACGATGTCGGCGAGGCGCAAGTGACGCTGAACGTCTGGGGCACGCTGCATCACAGCGGCTATCCGCTCTGGACGATCAGCGGCAACGTCTTTGTGAGCGCGTTGCGCGCGCTTGGCGTGCCGCCTGAATTCGCGCCGACGCTGCACAGCACGCTCTGGCAACTGGTCGCGCTCGGCGTTTTCTTCGCTCTGCTGCTCCATCTGACCGACGATCTGGTCGTGGCGGCGCTCAGCACATTTTTGCTCGGCTTGCCGCGCACGATCTGGTTTCACGCCGTTGTGCCAGAGGTCTACAGCCTGAGTTTGGTCTTCCAAGTCAGCTTGATCGCTCTGGCTGTGTGGCGCGGCGTGCCGATCTATCGGCGAGTCATGCTCTTGGCGCTGATCGGCGGCATGGGCGTGGCGCATCATCGCCTAGTCGCCTTGCTTGCGCCTGCCTTGCTGTACGCAGTCCTGCCAGAGGCGTGGCAGGCGCTCAGGAGTCAGCCGCGCCGCGCAAGCCTGACAGCGCTTGCAGCGCTCGCTACGAGCGTGGTAGGCTTCCTGCCATATGTGTACTTGCCGCTGCGTGCGCAGGGAGGCGCGGTCTGGGTCTACGGCGATCCGAGCACATGGCACGGCTTCTGGCATGAGTTTATAGGCGCTGAGGCGGGCTTTTTGTTCACGCCGCCACGCACTCTCACAGACATCTTCGAGAATGCCAGCAAGACCGTGACCATTCTGTGGCAAGAGCTCTCGCCCATCTTGCTGGTGCCGTGCGCTGCGGCGCTGATCGCCTTGCCGTTCATCAGGCGATATGGACGGCTCGGCATGACGTTATGGCTCGCCTTTGGCGCTCACTTCGTGTGGCTGATCGCGCTGCATCGCGTGGTCATGCCAGAGGCGGTTAGCATGGTGATAGTGGCTGTGCTGCTCTTGGCGCTTGGCGCTGCATGGGCGACTCTGGAACACGGCATGCGCTACATCGGCGGCGCGCTCCTAGCCACTTTGAATGCTTTGATCCTGATTGCGCTCAGTGCGCCGTTTGTCACAGCTCTCACAAGTGATCCTGTTGGCGTGCGGGCAATTGAGGCGGCAAAGCGCGTCCCACGCGATCAGGGCGCACCGATCCTGATGCTACCTTGGGGTCCGCGCCACACAGCAGTCGCCTTTTCGGTCTATGTGACGGGCGAGAATGCTGACTTGCGCTTGGTCAAGCACACAGCTGACCTCGCGGCGCTCAGCAAGGCAGGGACGCTCTACACGCTGCGCGATACGTTTTATCGCTTTCCGCTTGATTGGTGGCGTGCGCAGCTCGGCACGGTTCACCTGAGCGCGCCGTCATTAGACGTTGTGCAAATTGCCACGTCGCCGCAGCGCGCTGATCAGATAGAGGAGATCGTGGCAGGCGTCGGCTTGGTCAGCGTGACGGTCTGCGAGAGAGCGGAAGGCTACCGTCTGGACGTGCGCTGGGCAGCTGTGCGTCCGCCTGAGCGCGACTTGAGCGTGTTTGTGCATCTGCTGGGCGATGAGAGCGCCGTGCCGCTGACACAAGCCGATAGCAGCGCGCCTGTCTACGGCTGGTATCCGACGCGGCTGTGGCAGGCGGGCGAGTCTGTGCGCGACCAGTACCTATTGCCGAAGGCAGAGCGTGGAACGCGCCTCGCCTTTGGGCTATACTGGCAACAGGAAGACGGGAGCTTTGAGAGCTTCACAGCGCGCGAGATTGCGCTGAGCGAGATTGAGCCATGCAGTTCAGGCGAATAATGCTACTCTGCCTTGTGACAGCGCTGAGCGCATGCAGTGTATCAGCGCAGCCGAGCGGCGACGCCGTGCTGCTCGGCGTTGAGGCGCTGCCGAAAGCATTGGCGACCTTGCCGCGCACGCCGACGCTCGAACCTGCTCTGGAGCAAGCGACGCGAAGTGCACCGACACCGACGCCAAACGTCACGCCGAGCGCGACATCTACGGCGACGCCTGTGCGCGGTGTCTTCATGGGCGAGATTGTGGTGCAAGCTGGCACGCCGATAGTGCGCAGCGGCACGCGAGCGCCGCTGATCATCACGCAGCCGTCTCTAGCGACGACGCGCCAAGCTGCCAATCCAATTCTAGGTGTCAATCCGCCACCAGCAGGCGTGAGTCTGCCGACGGTCGCCGTCAATCCATCAGGTGCGTGCGCTGTGCCAGTTGCTGTGCCGTTTGCGCGCGCAGCAAGCGATCCGAGCGTGCGCGCGCGGCTTGGCTGTCCGCGCAGCGAGGCGATCAGCGTCCTGATCGTGACACAGCCGTTTGAGCGCGGCGTCATGTTCTGGCGCGACACGCGAGAGATTTACGTCCTAGCGCTGCAGGCGCGCGGCGCCGCGGCGAACACGGTCTGGAAGTTTCCTGACGGCTGGACTGAGGGACAGCCAGAGCGCGATCCGAACATACAGCCGCCAGAGCCGCTCTTGCAGCCGATTCGCGGCTTTGGCGCAGTGTGGCGCGCCAATCCTGCTGTGCGCGAGGCGCTCGGCTGGGCAGTAGCGCCTGAGCAGCCGTACAGCGGCTTATGGCAGGTTTTTGAAGGTGGCGCCATGCTAGTCAGCAGCGACGGCACGGTCTATGCGCTGGGCGTAGACGTGAACGCTCCGACGGCGATTGGAGCGCACTTCGGCGCTTTGCCACAATGAACATTGCAGCAGCGCTTGTGAAAATTTCGTGAAGCGTGGCATCGTTATGCAATCGTTATAGCAAAAATAGTTGACATGCCACGCCGTGCGTGCTATAGTGAGGTTGCTTCAATAGGGAAGCACTTATCAATCTCAAGGAGTTGTTGAGCCATGTTGTATCTGCCACGCGAAGAGGGTCAGGGTCTCGTCGAGTACGCGCTCATCCTCGTGCTGGTCGCCATCGTCGTGATCGTGATCTTGACGGTTCTGGGCCCGATCATCGGCAACGTCTTCTCGTCCATTGGTGGCGCGCTGCGTCGCTAGTTCCTACACACGCTCTTTGAGCAAGGCGCTCGCCGCAAGGCGGGCGCTTTTGCATTCACATACGCTTGACAGCGTGTGGTAGTTGACTCAACATATGCAGCTATGCATTTTATAAAAATCAATTAGCATTTTGTAGCGTAAGACATTAATTTGAGACTCCTACATTTTATCTTATAGAATTGCTATATCAAAAATTTTGACATCCTGCAACATCTATGCTATATTTCACGATGGTAGCTTCAATCAAGAAGCACTTATCTAATGCAAGGAGCAGCTAGGTCATGTTGTACTTGCCACGTGAAGAGGGTCAGGGTCTCGTCGAGTACGCGCTCATCCTCGTGCTGGTCGCCATTGTCGTGATCGTGATCTTGACGGTTCTGGGTCCGATCATCGGCAACGTCTTCTCGTCCATTGGCGGCGCGCTAAACCGCTAGCAGTTCTCGCGCGCTCTTTGAGCAAGGCGCTCGCCGCAAGGCGGGCGCTTCGCGTTTCAATACCTCATCACAACCACACTTGGTCTAGCTTGGTCTAGACGGACGCGCCGTATGCTTGCTATCCTTTAGCGTAAACACATTGCAGAAAGGATCGTAGACGATGATAGGCAAAAATGGCGCGACAGACTATCCTGACCTGACTACTGAGAAGCGCGGCTTGGCACAGATGCTCAAAGGCGGCGTGATCATGGACGTGGTGACGCCGGAGCAAGCGCGCATCGCTGAGGATGCAGGCGCGTGTGCGGTCATGGCGCTAGAGCGCGTGCCTGCCGATATCCGCGCGCAAGGCGGCGTGGCACGCATGAGCGATCCAGAGCTGATCGAGCGGATCAAAGAGGCGGTCAGCATTCCTGTCATGGCGAAGTGCCGCATTGGGCATTTTGTCGAGGCACAGATTCTGGAGGCGCTCGGCGTGGACTTCATTGACGAGTCCGAAGTGTTGACGCCTGCGGATGAGGAGAATCACATCAACAAGCATCGCTTCCGCGTGCCATTTGTGTGTGGCTGCCGCGACTTAGGCGAGGCGCTGCGTCGCGTGGCTGAGGGCGCCGCGATGCTGCGCACCAAAGGCGAGGCAGGCACAGGCGACGTGGTTGAGGCAGTGCGCCACGCGCGCGCTGTGCAGCGCGAGATTCGCCGCTTGACCAGCATGGATGAAGATGAGCTGTTTGCTTACGCAAAAGATATTCAAGCGCCTTACGAATTGGTGCGCGAGGTGGCAGAGCGCGGTCGCTTGCCTGTGGTCAACTTTGCCGCCGGCGGCGTAGCGACGCCAGCCGACGCCGCGCTGATGATGCAGCTGGGCATGGACGGCGTGTTCGTCGGCAGCGGCATTTTCAAGAGCGGCGATCCTGCTAAGCGCGCTAAGGCGATTGTCATGGCGGTCACGCACTACAATGATCCGAAGATTTTGGCAGAGGTCAGCCGCAACTTAGGCGAGCCGATGGTCGGCATTAACGTGAGCGCCATGCCAGAAGTCGAGCGCATGGCGAAGCGCGGCTGGTAGAGCTGTCAGCCTGCTTTGAGAGCAAGGATCGGGCGAGTCCGATCCTTGTTTTTTCTGCCTGCTTGCCGCGCCTTATCTTTCGTGGTATGCTGACCTTATTGGTCAGATAATGCGATAGGACACGCGGCTATGGCAGACCTAGTCGGGCGGCAACTCGGTCAGTATCTCATCACGGGCGTGCTTGGCTCAGGCGGCATGGCGGACGTAAACGCAGGGCAGCGCCCAGAACGACGCCGCAGCCACTTACCGCCAACTCCCAGTCCGCTGACCGTTGCTGTCCTGCTCAGCATTGCTGTGCTCTTGCTCGGCTGTGAGACCCAGGTCACAGCTAGTCCGACGGCGCCTGCCGTTCGGACAACGGCAGTGTCTGAACGCCTGACCGCAGCAGCAGAGCTATCCACTGAGTCATTGGCTGAGACAGCGACACCGAAGTTCGTCATCACGCCGACTTTCACGCCTGAGCCGACCTTGCTACCTGAACAGGCTGCGCAGGCGACTTTGCGAGTCGAGTTCACGCGCGCTGCGCAGACACAAGCACCCACTTGGACAGCCGCTGCTGCACAGACGGCGCAAGCTGCAGCAACAGCGGCAGCTATTGCTTACCAAGCGACACTCAGCGCCTACCTAACTGCTGGCGTCCAGACTGCCACTGCCACGCAATGGACAAAAACACCTACTCCCACACGCACGCCGACGCGCACCTTTACGCCAACTCGCACAGCGACTTTCACGGCGACTGTCACACGCACGCCGACGCGCATTTTCACGCCGACTCACACAGCCACACCAACTCCGACGCCTGTGCCAACTATTGGCGCAAGCAACGTCAAGAGCGTAGCAGAGCTGCAACGCTTTGGGCGCGGCAGGGTTGATGAAGTTGCCTTCTCGCCTGATGGCAAGACACTAGCAGTAGCCAGCACAATGGGCATCTGGCTGTACGACGCCCAAGACCTGCAGCGCGAGCCGCGCCTACTGGAAGAGCGTACGAGCATCGTGTTGTCTGTCGCATGGTCGCCAGATGGACGTCGCCTGGCGTCGGGGTCATCTGACGGCACGGTCCGCCTGTGGGACGCGCAGACAGGTCAGCTCTTGCGGACGCTCGAAGGGCATACGAGCGGCGTATCCTCTGTGGCGTGGTCGCCGGATGGGCGCGTCTTGGCGTCGGGGTCACTTGACCGCACAGTCCGCTTGTGGGACGCAGGAAGAACGGGTCAGCCTCTGCAAAGGCTCATAAGGTATACAAGCGGCTTGTCGTCTGTGGCGTGGTCGCCGGATGGACGGCTCGTGGTGTCAGGGTCAGGTGATGGCACTGTCTGCCTGTGGGAGGCGGGGACTGGTCGTCTTGTGCAGACGCTCGCAGGGCACACATGGGTGGTAAGCTCAGTGGCGTGGTCGCCGGACGGGCTAGTCATAGCATCGGGGTCATGGGACGGCACAATCCGCTTGTGGGACGCGCAGACGGGTCAGCACGTGCGGATGCTCGCAGGGCATACACTTGCAGTACACTCTGTAGCGTGGTCGCCTGACGGACGGCTCGTGGCGTCGGGGTCAGCTGACCGCACCATCCGCCTGTGGGACGCTCAGACAAGGCAGCTCCTGCGGACGCTCGAAGGGCACACGCTATGGGTGAACTCTGTAGCGTGGTCGCCAGACGGGCGCTACCTCGCCAGCGGATCACCAGATGGCACCATCCGCGTCTGGGGCGTGCGCTAGGCACACAAAACACTTCGCTGCGAACGCACACGGGTCGGCGCGCGCCGACCCGTTTTCATTTTTCCCGCGCCGCGCCTATAATCGGGCGTATCCGTAAGAGAGGAGCTTCCCATGACTGAGCTTGAGCGCCTGATCGGCGCCAAACGCGAGCATTTTTTAGAAGAATTGAAGGAATTCCTGCGCATTCCCAGCATCAGCACGCTCTCTGAGCGCAGCGCCGACGTGCAGCGCGCCGCTGAATGGGTCGCCGCACAGCTGCGCGCCGCAGGCATGGCGCACGTCGAGATCGTCCCGACTGCCAAGCATCCTGTGGTCTACGGCGAGTGGCTCGGCGCGCCTGAGAGACCGACTGTCCTGATTTACGGTCACTACGACGTGCAGCCGGCTGAGCTTGAGGCGGGCTGGCAGAGCGATCCGTTCGTGCCTGAGGTGCGTGACGGGAATCTATACGCGCGCGGCGCCTCAGACGACAAGGGACAGGTCTACGCGAACATTAAGGCTATCCAGCTGCTGATGGAGACGCGCGGCGCGTTGCCTGTGAACGTGAAAGTCCTGATCGAAGGCGAGGAGGAGATCGGCTCGCCAAATCTAGACGGCTTCATCGCAGCGCACAAGGAGAGGCTGCGCGCAGACGTGGTGGTGGTCTCGGACACTGCCATGCAGTCGCTCACACAGCCGAGCATCGTCTACGGCTTGCGCGGCTTGGTGTACGTAGAGCTGGAAGTGCGCGGACCTGAGCGCGATCTGCACAGCGGCGGCTTCGGCGGCGTCGTTCACAATCCTGCGCAGGCGCTGTGCGAGATCATCGCGGCGCTGCATCATCCTGATGGGCGCGTAGCGGTCGAGGGCTTTTACGATAAGGTGCGTCCGCTGACGGCTGAGGAGCGCGCCATCATTGCGCAGACTGAGGTGAGCGAGGCGGAATGGCGACGTCTGACGGGCGCGCCGCAGCCGTGGGGCGAGGCGGGCTACTCGCTGCGCGAGCGAGTCGGGGCGCGACCGACTCTAGAGATCAACGGACTCTGGGGCGGCTTCACGGGCGAAGGCTCGAAGACAGTCTTGCCGTCAAAAGCGACGGCGAAGATCAGCTGCCGACTGGTGCCCGATCAAGACCCATACGAAATCGAGGCGCTCTTGCGCGCTCAAATCGCCAAGTTGGCGCCGCCGACGGTCAGGTGGGAGCTGCGGGCGCTCAATCACGGCTATCCCGCGCTTGTGCCGCTCGACTCAGCGGCGATGGAGTGCGCCGTGACTGCCTACGAGCGCGGCTTTGGCGCACGTCCGCTCTTCTTGCGCGAAGGCGGCTCGATTCCTGTGGTGGCGACCTTCACACAGACTTACGGCGCGCCTGTCTTGCTGGTCGGCTACGGACTGCCTGATGACGGCGCGCACGGTCCGAACGAGAAATTCGCGCTGGAGTGTCTGTATCGCGGCATTCACACGAGCGCGATCCTATTAGAAGAGCTGGGCAAGCGCACGCCTGAGGCGTTGCGCCGCTCATAGTTCTGTTCATTGTAAAAACATATAAGCATACATTTTCCTTGCTTGACATAGCCTATCTTTCTGTAGTATGCTACTTTTTGAAGGGCACATAAGTGCCAAAGAGGCAGTATATGCGGAAAGTAGGCGTCTTTGTTTGGGTGCTGCTAGGCGTGGCAGGCGTGTTTTTGTCCTTCTTCTGGCTTCCGTTTGAGGCGACGGCGCCGCTGGTGGCGCAAGAGTCCACGCCGACGCCTGCGCCGATTATCAGCGTGGAGAATGCCAAACAGGTAGTGGAGCTGCGGCGCATCGGACGCGGCACTCTTAGCGATGTCGCCTTCTCGCCTGATGGCAAGACGTTAGCCGTAGCCAGCAGCATCGGCATCTGGCTGTACGACTCACAAGACCTGTCACGTGAGCCGCGCCTGCTGGAAGAGCAAAAGCTGTTTGTGGATTCTGTGGCGTGGTCGCCAGATGGGCAGCGCCTCGCCTCAGGTGGAATGGACAGCACAATCCGTGTATGGGACGTGCAGAGCGGAAAGGTGCTGCAGACGCTCAAGGGTCACACGGGCGGCGTGCGCACAGTGGCGTGGTCGCCTGATGGGAGCATGTTAGCCTCAGGCTCGTACGACAATACTGTGCGCTT
>JANWYI010000006.1:0-3286 GCA_025055255.1 Anaerolineae bacterium
ATCAGCCGAGCTGGGCGGGCGCGTGGCGGCGCTGCTAGATAGCGAACAGGCTGTGGAAGGCGTCACAGCTGGGCAAATTTCCGCTGAATGGCTGCCCATTGCTGAGCCAAAGCGGGTCGGCGGTGGGCAGCTGGACGCCAATCAGGACTTTGCGCTGACTGTGAACTGGGGCGTGCGCGGCAAGAATGGCGTGGTCATGCCGGGGCGCGGGCGCGTGCAGTCTGCAGGCGGCGATAACCTGAACATCTACCTAAATGAGCGCGCTTACTGGGCAAACGTGCCGAAGGCGGTCTGGGCGTACACGCTTGGCGGCTATCAGGTGCTGAAGAAATGGCTGAGCTACCGCGAGGCAAAAATTCTAGGGCGCCCGCTCAGGCTTGAAGAGGTGCAAGAATTCACAAACATTGCACGGCGCATCGCGGCGCTCTTAGCGCTGAGCGCCGCGCTAGACGCGAACTACCGCGCCTGCGCTGCTGAGGCGCGGTAGCCTTGCGCGCAGCTATTGGCGCGCTTGGAGCGTTTTGTTCAGCTTTTCCAGCGTCTCAATCAGCTTCTGCTGCGCTTCAAGGGCAGGGTCAGGCTTAGGCAGCTCGGCGGGCTTTTCTTCGCGTTTGGCGGTCAGCCGATTGACGGCGCGGATCAGCAGAAAGACGGCGAAGGCGATGATCAGGAAGTTGATGACCGTGTTCAGGAACACGCCGATCCTGATGGTTGCGGCGCCGGCGTCTTGCGCTGCTTTGAGCGAGGCGTAGCTCTTGCCGTCTAGGGCGATGAAGATGTTTGAGAAATCCACACCGCCGAGAATCTGACCGATAGGCGGCATGATGATGTCGTTGACGAGCGAGTTGACAATGGCGCCGAACGCCGCGCCCATGATGATGCCAACTGCTAAGTCAATGACGTTGCCGCGCTTGATAAATGTGATGAACTCCTTGATCATCTCTGACATCCTTTCTTGTGCGAAAAGGCTCAGCCTTGCGCAGCGCGCCCTGAGGGCGACCGCGCGCTCAGGCGCGTCTGCCGTGCAAGGCGCTCACGCGCACGATCTTCTAACTGCCGTTCGGTCACGCGCCATGACCAGTAGCCGCCTTTGTAGCCCGGCTTGTTCATGCGCGCCGACTCATCCAGACCGAGCACGTCCTGCATCGGAACGATGAAAGTGTCCGCTACAGAGTTCATGCCGAGTCGGATTAAGTCCCAGTGTGGCTCTTGCACATCATGTCCGATGTAGTCGCGCAAGTGGCGGCGTGCGCCTTCGGTCGCCTCTGTGCGCCACCAGCCGACCGTTGTGTTGTTATCGTGCGTGCCTGTGTAGACCACACAATTTTGGACATAGAAGTGTGGCAAAAACGTATTGACGCTGTAGGGATCGTCGCCGAAAGCAAACTGCAACACCTTCATGCCGGGCAGGTCAAAGCGGTCGCGCAGCGCGATCACCTCAGGCGTGATGATGCCGAGGTCTTCAGCGATGATCGGCAACTTGCCGAGCGCTCGCTCAAACGCCTCAAACAGCTTGGCGTCCGGCCCTTTGACCCAGCGTCCATTCCGCGCCGTGTTCGCATTGCCAGGAATTTCCCAGTACGCCTCAAAGCCTCTGAAATGGTCAATCCGCACGCGGTCTACAACCTCTAGGGTCGTGCGCAGGCGCGCAATCCACCATGCGTAGCCGTCGGCTTCCATCGCTTGCCAATCGTAATGCGGATTGCCCCAGAGTTGCCCATCAGTCGGATTGAAGAAGTCTGGTGGCACGCCTGCCACGACCTTCGGCGCGCCTGTGCTCGGATCGAGCTGGAAGAGATGCGGATTCGCCCAGACGTCGGCGCTATCGTGTGAGACGAAGATCGGGATATCGCCGATGAATTGGACGCCTTTGCTGTTTGCGTACGCCTTCAGCTCTGCCCATTGCGTGTAGAACAGCCATTGGCGGAACATGTGACTCTCGACTTGGACGCGGTATTCTTTGCGCAGCGCCTCGCGCTGAGCAGGGCTCGGTTGTGCCGTCTCGCGCGACCATTTCGTCCATTCGGCGCCGCCGTGCCGCGCCTTGAGCGCAGCGAAGAGCGCAAAATCGTGCAGCCAAGCGCTGTTGCGCGCACACCACGCCTCAAAGGCGGCTTTGGCGCTCGGATCGGCGCGCGTCCTGAAGCGCTCAAAAGCGAGGTCGAGCTTCTGCTCATGGTAGGCGATGACGTCGCCGTAGCGCACAACCTGCTCAGGGAAAGCGGGCGCGTCGGCTAGGTCGCGCGGCTCTAGCCAGCCGTTTGCCGCCAATTTGTCAAGGCTGATCAGGTTCGGGTTGCCGGCGAAGGCAGAGAGCGTCTGGTAGGGCGAGTCATAGATGATGGTCGGTCCGAGCGGCAAAATCTGCCACAGAGATTGTTCAGCTGAGACGAGATAGTCCACAAAGCGGTAGGCGGAGTCGCCTAAATCGCCAATGCCGTAACGTCCGGGCAGCGACGTTGGATGCAGGAGAATGCCACTGGCACGCGGAAAGCGCATGATGTAATTCAGCTCCGTTTGCTAGGTTGCACATTGCCAAATTATACGCCACAGCGCCAAAACTCGCTTTGCGCGCGCAGTGCTGTTATAATCGCTTAAAGATTTAAGGGCGCTTGCCCAGAGGAGCTTCAAACATGAGCCTTGGTCCAACTGAGCTGCTGATCATCTTGGTGATTATCGTGGTGCTGTTCGGCGCAGGACGTATCGGTCGGCTTGGGCGCGAGCTCGGCACAGCTGTCCGCGAGTTTCGGCGCGGCGTGAGCGAAGGCGAAAAGCCTGCCGAAGAGCAGAAGCGCGATCTGCCTGATCCAAAAGCCTAAGGCACAGCCTGCCTATGCTGTGGCACGAGCAAAGGCGGCTTGCCATGCGCAACGCCGCCTGTGTGCGTTGATAAGGCGCAAATCTTTCCACGCTGTTTTCAGGACAACGCCATGATGTCGCTGCTGAGTGACAGCGGCATTTGTTGTCGGCATCTGTGCGACTCAGCAAAACTCAAGATAGCTCAACATAGAAAACCAGCATGGAACTTATCTTCTTGTTTGCAGCGGCATTTCTAGGCGGCGCGCTGAACTCGGTCGCCGGCGGCGGCAGCTTCATCTCGTTTCCAGCCTTGGTGAGCGTCGGTGTGCCGTCTATCAATGCGAATGCCACGAATACAATGGCGCTGTGGCCGGGCTCAATCGCCAGCGTCGGCGCCTACCGCGCTGAACTAGCGCGCCAAGATCGCCGACTGGTGCTTTTGCTCTCGCTGAGCAGCTTGCTAGGTGGACTTTCAGGCGCGGAAATT
>JANWYI010000006.1:3360-102594 GCA_025055255.1 Anaerolineae bacterium
TGTCGGCGGCAACGTGACGCAGGCGCTGCGGCGTCGCTTTGGCGAGCAATTGGCAGTTGGCGGCGTCCTATTGGCGTTAGTTGTGGCAGTTCTGCAGTTTTTTATCTCGGTCTACGGCGGCTTTTTCGGCGGCGGTATCGGTATTTTGATGTTGGCGGCACTGGCACTGGCAGGCATGACCAACATTCATACCATGAACGGCTTGAAAGTGCTGTTAGCGACGTTGATCAACGGCGTGGCAGTGCTGCGCTTTGTGATCGCGGGCACAATCTTCTGGCAGTACGCTGTTGTGATGATCATCGGCGCAATTTTAGGCGGCTACGGCGGCGCCGCATATGCGCAGCGCCTTGATCCGAAAATTGTGCGCCGCTTTGTGATCGTCGTCGGCGTGGCAATGACGGTCTACTTCTTTGTCCGTGAATACGCCGCCTAAGCTGCGCCTTTCGACTTTGACTTCGGCTTGCGCGGCTTTTCGCTCGGCACGTCAACTTTGGTGGCGCGCTGAGGCGACTTCACTTTCGGCTTGCCATTTGACTCGCCTTTGGCGGCTAAGAGCTGGACAGCTTGCGCTAACGTAAGCGTCTCAGGCTTGATCTCAGGCGGCAATTTGACGTTCGTCTTGCCGTGCTTGATGTATAGACCATACGGACCGTCCATCAGCGCAATCGGCGCTTTATCCTCAGGATGTGCGCCGAGCTCGCGCAACGGCGCTGCTCGCTTGCGCGCCTTAGACGCGCCTTTCGGCTGATTGAGCAGCTCTAGAGCGCGCTCTAAAGTGATGGTCAGCACGTTGTCAGCAGCGGTCAGCGAACGAAACTCATCACCATGCCGCACGTAAGCGCCGAAGCGTCCGACGCCTGCGCTGATCGGCTTGCCTGTCTGCGGATGCAAGCCGAGCTCTCGCGGCAAGCTGAGCAAGCCGAGCGCTACCTCTAGCGTCACGTCCTCAGCGCGCATGCCTTTCAAGAGTGAGGCACGCTTTGGCTTGGACTCTTCGTCGCCTTCACCAAGTTGCACGTATTTGCCATAAGGTCCTTCTAACAGGTAGATTGGCTCGCCTGTCTGCGGATGATAGCCGAGCAGGTTGCCGCCGCTCAGCTTCTGTTGCAACAGGCGCCGCGCCGTGACCTCGTTCAGCTCAGCAGGCGGCAGATCAGGCGGCAGCGTAGCGCGCAGCGGCTCAGGATCAGCAGATTGTTCAAGGTACGCGCCGTACTTGCCAATGCGCACATGCGCCTTGAGCGGCTCAAGGCTGAGCGCATAGAGTTCGCGCGGATCGATGCTTTGAGTCTTGCGCTCAACCTGCTTCTCCAGTCCGTTTTCGCCGCAGTAAAAGTTTTTGAGGTAAGGCAGCCAGTCAGCGTTGCCTGTGGCGATGTCGTCTAGCGTCTGCTCCATGCGCGCTGTGAACTGTGTGTCTACAAGGTCAGGAAAGTGCGCCTCTAGCAGCCGATTGACGCTGTAAGCTGTGAACGTCGGAATCAGTTGGTTTGCCTGCTTGACCACGTAGCCGCGCTCTTGGATCGTGCTGATGATTGAGGCGTAAGTGCTCGGTCTGCCGATGCCTTCGCGCTCCAGCGTCTGGACAAGCGATGCCTCAGTGTAGCGCGGCGGCGGCTGAGTCTCGTGCTTGAGCGGCTCAAGCTGGCGGCACTTCAGCAAGTCGCCGATGCGCATGAGCGGCAAGAGCGTCTCACGGTCTTGCAGAGCGGCGTCAGGATCATCTGAGCCTTCCACATAGGCGCGCAGGAAACCAGGAAAGTCAATGCGGCGACCATTAGCTTGGAAGCGCGCGTCCTCAACCTGAATGGCGGCTGTGAGCGCTGTGATCTGGGCATCTGCCATTTGGCAGGCAATGGTGCGCATCCAGATCAGCGTATATAGCGCTGCTTCATCGCCGCGCAGACCGAGCTGCTCAGCTGTGTGCATGTGCGTGCCAGCTGGACGAATGGCTTCATGTGCCTCTTGCGCATTTTTGCTCTTGGTGGTGTACTGACGCGGCTTAGGACTGAGAAACGCCTCGCCATAGCGCGCGAGAATGGCGCGACGCGCCGCTTGAATGGCTTCCGTTGAAAGGTGAACGGAATCCGTGCGCATGTAGGTGATGTAGCCTTCTTCATACAGCTTTTGAGCAATCTGCATGGTCTGCTTGGCGGAGAAGCGCAGTTTTCGATTCGCCTCTTGCTGCAGCGTGGATGTGGTGAACGGAGGCGGCGGCGCTTGGCGCTGTTGGCGCTCAGTCAGCTCTGCCACGCGCCACTCACCCTTGAGCAGACGCTCAGCAAGCGACTTTGCAGCGTTTTCGTCTAGCAGCAGCACCTTTCTGCCTTTTATCAGCTGACCTGTTCGGTCGTCGAAATCTTTGCCTGTTGCCACACGCACATTGCCGACACTCTGTAAAGTTGCCTCGAAAGGCAGATCAGGCTGAGACGGCGCGATCAGCGTGGCGCGCAAGTCCCAATAGGTTGCGGCGCGAAACAGACGCCGCTCTTCCTCGCGTTGCACCAGCAGGCGCACAGCCACAGATTGCACACGCCCAGCTGAGAGCCCTGGCGCGATCTTCTTCCACAGCAATGGCGAAACCGTGTAGCCGACCAAGCGGTCTAAAATGCGGCGCGTTTCCTGTGCACGCACCAGTTGCATGTCCACTTGGCGCGGATTGCGCAGTGCCTCTTGGATCGCCTCTTTGGTGATCTCGTGAAAGACCATGCGGCGCACAGGCACCTTCGGCTTCAGCACTTCCAGCAAGTGCCAGCCGATGCTCTCGCCTTCACGGTCTTCATCAGTGGCGAGGATCAGCTCTTCAGCCTCTTTGAGCGCCTCTTTAAGCTCCTGCACCACTTTGCGCTTGCGCGCTGAGACGACGTACAGCGGCGCAAAGTCGTTTGCCACGTCTACGCCTAGCCGCGCCCACTCCTTGCTCTTATAGGCAGGCGGAATCTCACTGGCAGACTCAGGCAGATCGCGCACATGACCCATGCTGGCAAGCACCTTATAGCCTGCAGGCAGAAAGCCGCTGATAGTCTTGGCTTTGGTCGGCGATTCGACGATCACAAGTCGTGTCATGCGTTGCCTCGTTCGTTTATGAACGTGGATAAGTTTCGCAGAAGGCGCATTTTTTGCAAGAGTCATTTGGCGCACAGTACGCTACTACGTAGAATTCTCGACTATGCGCGCCTTTTACTCTGACATTTTTGTCTTGCCTTTGCCTGAAGGTCATCGCTTCCCAATGGCGAAGTACCGTCTGCTGCGCGAGCGTCTGCTTGAGAGCGGCGTGATTACGCCCGAACAGTTGTACGTGCCGCACGCTGCCACTGATATCGAGCTGCTGCGCGCACATGACGCGGACTACGTGCGCCGCGTTCAGAGTGGCGCGCTCTCGCCGCAGGAGATACGGCGCATTGGTTTCCCTTGGACGCCTGCTATGGTCGAGCGCTCGCGGCGCAGCAGCGGCGCGACCATTGAAGCCTGCTATGCTGCGCTGCAAGACGGCGTCGCTGTAAACCTAGCTGGCGGCACGCATCACGCCTTTCGAGATCGCGGCGGTGGCTATTGCGTTTTTAACGACGCCGCAATTGCTGCCAAGACGCTGCAGGCGGAAGGCTTAGCGCATCGCGTTGTGATTATTGACTGCGATGTGCACCAAGGTGACGGCACAGCCGCGATTTTACGCCACGATCCGACCGTCTTCACATTTTCCATTCATTGTGAGAGCAACTATCCATTCCATAAGGAACAAAGCGACCTTGACATCGGCTTGCCTGATGGCACAACGGATGACGCTTATCTTGCAGCGCTTGAGTACGGCTTACGCGAGTCGCTGCGGCGTGCCAACGCGGATTTTGCTATCTACCTTGCCGGCGCTGATCCGTATGAAGGCGATCAATTGGGCAAACTCAAAGTGAGCATGGCAGGTCTTGCTGCGCGCGATCACATGGTGCTGAACGCTTGCCGCGCTGCGGGCTTGCCTGTGGCAATTGCTATGGCAGGTGGTTATGCCAAGCGCGTTGAGGAGACCGTGGCAGTTCACTATCAAACGGTCGCTATTGCGGCGCAATATTGCCGTGCTTAGCAATTTGCCCAGATCGGCGTTTGTCTACGCTACATCCTCTCAAGTTTGTGCTATACTTCACGTTAATCTTTGGCTCATCTCCCACAGATTGGAGTCGGCACTCTATGCGTAACTTTCAGACTTTAGACGAAGCGAAGGTTGACTCCGCCTCAGAGAGCATGGAAATGTTCCTGAAGGCTACAGACGATGATGAACCACGTCTTGCCATTCGCCGTGAAGGCGGCTATGTCACGCTCTCTGCCAGTTACGGTCCGCTCGAAATTGCTATGCGTCCGCGCTACGAGGAGCTGGTGCGCGCCATGGCACGTTTGACTGTTGTGGACGGCTTGTTGACGACACGGCAAGTCGGCACGAGCCATGCTTACCTTGCACTCGGTCTGCACAACGACGGCAGCTTGCTGATGCGCCTAACTATTGTGGCGGATGCGACAGGTCATCTCAGCATCAATTTGCGCTTGGTTGAGAGCGTGCGCAAGCAACTCTATGACTGGTTGAACGTGGCAGCTTACAACGGACGTGATGCACGCGCTACACAAGTCTAGGATTGCCTTGCCGCGCCAAAAGCGGTACGATCAGCGCGCACAGGAGGCAACTCGCCGCATATGGACTTGAAGCTCTCAGTAGTCACTATCGAAAAGCCTGAGACGATCAACTTCGTGCTTGGGCAGAGCCACTTCATCAAGACCGTCGAAGATATCCATGAGACACTGGTCAGCACAGTGCCAAGCATCCGCTTTGGCTTGGCATTCTGCGAGGCATCCGGCGCCTGCCTTGTCCGTTGGAGCGGCACAGATGACGAGATGATCGCCTTGGCGCAGAAAAATGCCATGGCGCTCTCATGCGGACACTGCTTCATCCTCTTTCTTGGACAAGGCTTCTACCCAATCAACGTCCTGAACAGCCTGAAAAGCGTGCCAGAGATCGCGCACATTTACTGCGCTACTGCTAATCCAACACAAGTTATTGTGGCAGAGACTGAGCAAGGGCGCGGCATTCTTGGCGTGATTGACGGCTTCAAGAGCAAGGGCATTGAAGACGACGAAGGCATCAATTGGCGCAAAGGCTTGCTGCGCAAGATCGGCTATAAGCTCGGCTGAGCCATGCGCAAGCTGGCAGGCTTGATACTGGCGCTCGGCGCACTGACGTGGCTGAGCATCGTCGTCCTTGTGCTGCGCGACCTGTCAGCAGGCGATGCATCGCTTGTACAGCCGACTGCGCTCGTCATGCGCCGCTCTGCCACGCCAATTCCGCTGATCGCGCCGCCAACTGAGACGGCTACGCCAACTGCCACACCTTCGTTGACGCCAACTGATCTGCCCAGTATCACGCCAAACTACATTCTGGTCACTGTTACGCCGCGCCTAGAGCTGTCTTCCGCACCGACGCCAACCCAGACGTCTGATAGTGCTGCTTGCATCCCACCTGAAGGCTGGCAGCCCTACCGTGTGCAGGCAGGCGACACATTGTTCGGCTTTGTGCTTGGCTCAGATGGCGCGCTGACCGTGCAGGCTATTCGCCAAGCCAATTGCCTAACGAGCGACCTGCTGCGCATCGGACAGATACTGTACCTGCCGCCAAACGTTGGCGAGAAAGCGCCCAAGTTAGACGATCCAAGCGGCGACACCGCGAACGTGCCGCGTCTGCCACGTTGTCCGTGCCAGATCACTATTCGTGCAGGCACACGCCTTGAGCAAATTGCTGAGCAGCTGGATAAGTTACCGCTCAGCTTTAGCGGACGCGATTTTCTGGCTGTCACAGCGGCTGGCGCTGCACTGCCTGACTACTGGTTTCTGCGCAGCAAGCCTGTTGATAAAAGTCTGGAAGGCTACATGCTGAGCGGCACGTACACCATCACTCCTGAAATGACTGCAGCGCAGTTCCGCGACCTAGTCTTGGCAAACTTCGCCGCGAATGTGTCGGAGACGTACGAGAGCATGGCTAACGCGCGCGGTCTGACGTTCTGGCAGGCGCTGACTCTCGCAAGCATTGTGCAGCGCGAGAGTTGGGACGCAAACGATCAACGCATGGTCGCCGGCGTCTTTCACAATCGGCTTGCGGCAGGTCAGCCGCTCGGCGCCACAGTTACTATGATGTACGCGCTTGGCAGGGCAGGTCAATGGTGGTATCCCGCAGGCAAGATTGACTTCAATCAAGCGCACCCGTACAATACGCTGCGCAACCGCGGCTTGCCGCCTTCGCCAATCTGCAGTCCGTCACTGAGCGTCCTAGCTGCGACACTCGATCCTGCACAACATGATTACTACTACTTCAACATCCGCTGTGACGGCAAAGGCAACTTTTACGCGCGCACCTACGCTGAATTCAAAGCAGGCTTGCAGTGTAAATGACTATGCCTGCTCCTGTGGCGTGTCTGTAGGACACTCTGTGCTGTCGCCAGACTGCGCAGCTTCGTTCAGCGCTGCTTCAATTGCCTCAATCAGCGCTTGTAAGCTGAACGGCTTAGGCAAAAAGCGCGCTGCACCTGATTCCAATGCCAGTTGCACGGTCTGCGGATCAGCGTCGCCGCTCATCAGCACAATGCATGCCTCTGGATGCGTCTGGCGCGTCAACTGCAGCACATCGAAGCCTGTACCATCGCCGATGTCCATATCGCTCAGCACGAGATCGAACTTGTGATGCGTCAGCCGCTTGACTGCCTTACTGTAACTGCGTGCGCCGCGCACTTTGTAGCCCAAGTCGCGCAGCAAGTCGCGCACAGTCTCGCGGAAGACCGCGTTATCCTCAACAATCAGAATGCGCATGACTTCAGTATCATGTGTGAGGACTCAAAACCATTTTTTGAGCAGTATATCTGAAACTTCGGCTTTTTCAAGTTCCTACCGAGCAAAGTGAGCGAGGCTTCATCTCGCTCACTACGCCTCTGCAAACAAACTGATCATAACGGAAGTCGCTATCCTGAGACCCCACGCTTCCGCTACTTTTGTGGCATCTTTCAAGGCACGCACGTGCCAAAGCTCACGCCAAACTGACCGCCAAGCAAGGCAGTCGGCTGGCTCAGATTGACGAGCGAGGCACTGTAGAAAATGTAGTCGCTGCTGCCGAGCTGATTCGCCACATAGAAGACAGTCTCACCGCAGACCGCGACTGAAAAAACGCTCATGCTTGGATCAGGCGTGAGTTGATTGCCGCCGCTGTTCTGGCGCGCCTCTAGGTCGTAGCGGAACAGTCGCACACCAACTGGCACCCCGACTCCAGTGCTAGGGTCTTGGACAAAGCGCGCTGTTGTGTAATAGAGCGCTTTAGCATCAGTCGCGTAGCTCACGTTCAGAATAGCCTCATCAGCAGGCGCTGTGAGTAGAATGGTATTCTGCCCTGTACGCACGTCCAGCAAGCCGATGCCTGCGAACGGATCGCCGAAGCCTGCATAGTTAGTCACGACGCGCGTCGGCTCGCTGAAGGTGTAGGCGATCAGCGTGCCGTCATCAGAGACGAAGTAGGTCATCTGCGGACGCAGGGCGTTGCGCGCCATGAGCGGACGCAGTGCGGGCAGTTCGTACGGCGTTGCATTACCGTAGACATACGGCGCCAGGTCAAGTTCGAACGGCACGGTCTCGGCGCTGTGCGGACCATAGCCGACGAGATAGACGCGCGTGCGATCTGCGTTCCAGCCGATCACAGCAGGCGTGCCAATCAAATCGCTGCGGTCAAAGACGAGCGGACCGACGAACGTCATGCGTTGATTGCCCGCCAAGTCAAGAATGACCAGCTCCCAGCGCAAGCGCTCAAAGCTGGTCAGCGTATAGCTCATGTAAGCCGAGTCAGGGCTGAAAATCGGACCGAGTATGCCAAAAGTTGGCTCTGAGGTGACCTCAAATGCGGCGCCGCCGATTTGTCCATAGGTCAGCTTGGCACTACCAGTGGTATCCGCGCCGAAAACCGTGACGATCCAGCGACCGTTCGGCGAGAAGCGCACAGCGCCGTTGCCTTCCACCTCAAGGCGCACGCGCGGCTCAGGCGTGGCAGGCGCAAAAATTGCTGCGTAAGACGTAGGTAATGAAGCAGGTTGTGTGTAATCGTAGACCTGCACAGAGAGATTCGGGCGCGGCTGAGCTTGCGCAGCACTCGGCAGCGCGACTGCTAAGCAAGCAATTAGCGCGCCCAAGATGACAAAACGGCGTAACAAGGGCACAGGCAACACTCCTCGCAAGGCAAATGCGTTTCTGCCAATGATAGACCATTCTGCAGTGGATTGTCTAGTTGCCCGTGCCAGAGCGTGCCTAGAGCGTCTCGATTAGGCGCTGTGCCATAGTGACTAGCTCAGTGACGCTGATCGGCTTGATCAGCAGCAAGTCCGCTTGCTGTGCCTCAGGATGATCAACCGCTACTGAGTTGCCTGTCACGATGATCACCTTCAGCGTCCGCAGGTAAGGCGTTCGACGGATGTAGGAGAGGACTTCTAAGCCATTTAGCTGCGGCATGTTGATATCAAGGATCAGGACATCGGGCGAGTTATGTGCCAGCTGATCGAGTGCTTCCATGCCATTCTGCGCTACCTCAACTTGAAAGCGATAGTGGGCAAAAACACGGCTGAAGATATTGCGCAGATCAGGATTATCCTCGGCGATCAGCACTTTGCAGACGCGCTTTTCTTGAACAGGCTTCACAGGTTGTTCTTGCATAGGAGACAGTACAGCTGACATGATTTTCGGAACGCCTCACTTGCTTTGCTTCATAAGCCGATCCTACGTTGCTACAGAAAGTGTATGACAACCTTGTGATAGCACGTACTGTCTTCGGGCGTGTTTTGCAGGCTAGACTTTGCCTAGTCACTTGGCTAGGTCAGTCTCTTGCCGAAAGGTGCGCTGCTGCGCTACGCTCATCAGCGCCTCAGCAACTCTCACGGAAGAAAGAACGCAAATATGGCTACCACACACACTCTGACTGAACTTGCTGCTGCGATCAAGCCACGCGTCGCTGCTCAGCGCGAGGCGATCATTCAGTTCTTGCGCGATCTGTGCGCTATACCTAGCTACGATAGCCAGATCAAGGCTGTTGGTGAGCGCGCTGCAGCTGAGATGCAAGCGCTTGGCTTTGATCAAGTTTTCTTTGACCGCATGGGCAATATCGTGGGACGAATTGGGAATGGCGAGCGCAAACTGCTCTACGATAGCCACATTGACACGGTCGGCGTCGGCGACCCAAGCGCTTGGGACTGGGATCCGTTCAAAGGCAAGATTGAAGATGGCATCTTGTATGCGCGCGGCGCCTGCGACGAAAAAGGTAGCACGCCGGGCATGATCTACGGCTTGGCGCTGGCACGCGACCTGGGTCTGCTGGAAGGCTACACGGCGTACTACTTCGGCAACATGGAAGAGTGGTGCGACGGCATTGCACCGCACGCTCTGGTCGAGGTCGAAGGCATTCGTCCTGACTTTGTGGTGATTGGCGAGCCAACGCGTATGCAAGTCTATCGCGGGCATAAAGGGCGCGTTGAAATGCGGATCGTTGCCAAAGGTCGGAGCGCACACGCCGCCAGTAACCATCTGGGCGATAACGCGATTTATAAGCTCTTGCCGATCATTGAGCGCATCAGCCAGATGGAGCCTGAGCTTGGCGACGATCCGTTTCTAGGACACGGCAAAATCACAGTCAGCGACATGAAGGTCAGCACAGCTTCAATCAACGCCGTGCCTGATGAGGCAATCATTTACATTGATCGGCGCATGACCTTCGGCGAGACGCCTGAGCAGGTCTTAGCGCAGCTGCGCGCTGTAGTCGGCGAGCGTCCTGATATCACGCTAGAGCTGTTGCACTACGCTGAGCCAAGCTACACAGGCTTCGTCTTCCCTGTGGAGAAAATTTTCCCGTCATGGGCGCTTGACGAGGCACATCCGCTTGTGCAAGCTGGGCAGAAGACGCTCATGGCTCTGAACGGTAGCGCGCCGCCAACAGGCAAGTGGAACTTCAGCACGAACGGTACATACTGGATGGGCAAGGCAGGCATTCCGAGCATCGGTTTCGGTCCGGGCGATGAAATCCATGCACACACCACGCTCGATCAGGTGCGCCTTGACGACGTGGTAGATGCTACAGCTTTCTACGCGCTGTTGCCAGCGGCGCTCAAAGCATGACGCCGCGCTCTGCACCAGAATTTGCATTGAAGATGGACGGCGCCTTTCGGCGCTGTCCGTTTTCGTTGAAGTCTTCTTTAAGAACGTGACCTGCCAGCAGATTGCTCCGTAAAAGCATACAGCTGAGGAGGTATAGTCCGATGATTGAGCGTTACCTTGAGCAATTGAACAGCCCTAATGTCGCACAGCGCCGCGAGGCAATCCTTGCGCTGGGCAAGCTGCGCGATCCGCGCGCATTACCGCACCTTGCACAACGCTACAAGATTGAGCCAGATGTTGAGCTGCGCGATCTCATCATCAAAGCAGGCAAGTACATCCAGCAAGCAGCGGCAGAACGTCAGCCTGAGAGCCAAGTACCAACGCAGACACCATCTGCCGTGCCAATCACACCATCAAGTCCTGTGTCAGGACAGCAGACCTCAGTCCGTCCTGCGCAGTCATCCATTGACGACTTGCCCGATCCAGACCCTGAGCTTTTCGCGCCACTGCCAGGCGAGCGTCCCTCGCGCGCCGTTACTCCGTTGACGCAGCAGTCTAAACGCCTGCCAGAGCGAGCGCCAAAGCCTGTATCCGAACCTCAGCCTGTCAAAAAGCCTGTGACAGAGCGTCAACGCACACGCGCCAAAGAGCATCTGCAGCGCGCTTACGGTTATCAAGCGAATGGCGACTCTGCCAGAGCAACGATTATGTTAGCGCGCGCGCTGCGCACTGATCCTGAACTGAAGTACCAGCCGGGCGTACAAGGCTTAGCCATGAGTTTGGTCGGCAGTGATGGCAGGAACGCCACTGAGCTTGTCTTAGAAGCAGCGCAGCAGCTCAAGGTCAAGGCGCCGATGTTCGACCAAGAGCTGATTGACGTTGTGTTAGCGGCGATTGGGCTGTTCGTGATGATCGTCGTTTTTAGCGTCGCCACTTTCTATGGGACGAGCATCCTCGGTCTCAGGATTGCCTCGATGTTCTTCGGCGAGACTTTTGATCCTGTGAGTATTCAGCGTGAGTTGGCTGCTTACACGCTGCAGACCCTCTTGCCAGAGACAGCGCGCAACACCTCTGTGACGTTGCTTGGCACGGTCTTCAACTTGATGATTGTTTACTGGGTCGGCACATGGATGGGCGGCTCTGGCTCAGTGGTGCGCTACCTAAAGGTCATGCTGAGCCTGTATATTGTTTTTTACCTGCTGCTTTCTATTAGTTTAGGCTTAATGGTCTTCGGCGTCTTCAATCTGTCTACGGCGGAAGACCTGATTCCTGTTGGCTTGCTCTCACTAGTCGGCTCAGTGCTGGCTTTTATTGTCGGGCAAGTTTATCTAACTAGCCGTGTCCAAGAGTTCAGCTTTGTCCATGCCGCTGTCAGTGTGATCGCAGGCGGTCTCGTGGCAGGCTTCATAATCAACTTGTTGAGCTTGCCATTTTAGACGTGCTTAGCGCTGCTCAGCTGTGTCAGACGCTGAAGCAGGCGGCAAGTTACGGAACAGCTCTGCCAAGCTCAGACGGAAGCCGCTCAGCACGTCGCCGCCTTCCAAAACGCCGTCTGCTTCAATCGGCTGCAAGTTTAAGCTGCCGTCATGTGCCAGACGGCAAGCGTCAGCTGCTTTTTCTGCAGGATAGATCAGCCAGACGAGCGCTGTGCCTGCCTTCAGGTAGCGCAATGCCTTGCGCTGTGCCTGTCTGACCGAGTCTGTTGGCGAGAGCACCTCGACTGCCACGTCAGGCGCAAAAGGAAAGTAGCGCAACGGCATAACGCTCAACCGCGCCTTGCTGATGAAAGCGACATTAGGCACGTAGACCGTGTGCGCGTCAAGCGCAAAAGTGCCATCAGCGCCTGTCACATAGCCGAGATCGCGCGCCTTGACAAACGTCATCAAAGCCCAAGCGAACTCAGCGGCGACTAGCGATGACAAGGCACTTGTCGGCGACACCAGGACGATCTCTCCATCATGCAGCTCAAAGTCCTGCTCGGCATACTGTTGGCGCAACACTTCGAGATTGTCAGCCGTGTAGCGCAGCTGCGCTTGCACGCTCATGAGTCACTGTCCTTGACAACGCCTTCTCAAGTGTTCGGTCAAGAGCGCGTTAGTCAGCTCAGCAGGAAACTTGCCGCGTCCTTCGCGCATGACCTGCCCGATTAAAAATTTCAACACTTTTTCTTCGCCATTGCAGAAGCGCGTTACCTCAGCAGCGTTAGCCTCTAGCACTCTGAGAATTGCCGCTTCGATCAGCGATGTGTCTTGCGTCTGCTCTAAGCCTAGCTGCTGGACAAGCTCAGCAGGCACGCCACCGCGCTCAAACAGCACGTCCAGCACTTTTTTAGCAGCGTTATTGTTGATCGTACCGCGATCTACTAGCGCAATCAGCTCAGCAAGCGCTACAGGCGTGACGCGCGTCTCGGCAATGCTCTCACTCGGCAAAGCTGCTTTATTCATGCGCGCAAACAGCTCATTGATGACCCAGATAGCTGCTTTTTTTGGCTCTGCGCCGCTAGTGACCACTGCCTCGAAGTAGTCGGCAACGGCGCGATCGGCGACCAAGACAGATGCCTCGTAAGCGCTCAGACCGAGTTCCATCAAGCGATTGCGCTTGGCATCGGGCAACTCAGGCAGGCTGCGCCGAATTTCCTCGATCCATTCACGGCTGATGACCAGTGGCGGCAAGTCTGGCTCTGGGAAGTAGCGATAATCGTGCGCCGACTCTTTCTCACGTTGCATCACGAGCGTGCCGCGCGTCTCGTCCCAGCCGAGCGTCGCCTGAGTGACTGTGCCGCCGCTCTCATAAATCTTGATTTGACGCTCAATCTCAACGGCACAAGCGCGCGCCAGACTGCGAATGCTGTTCAGGTTTTTGACCTCTGTGCGCGTGCGCAGCTCGTTACTGCCCACAGGACGCACGCTGATGTTCGGCTCCATGCGCAGCACACCTTTGGACATATCGCCGCTATTGACGCCCAAGTATTGCAGAATGGCGCGCAATTTGCGTCCGTACGCCTCAGCTTCTTCAGCGCTGCGGATGTCAGGCTCAGTTACAATTTCCAAGAGCGGCACGCCTGAGCGATTGAAGTCAATCAAGCTGCTTCCGCCGACGTGAATTGACTTGCCAGTGTCTTCCTCTAGGTGTGCGCGCCGAATGCCGATGCGCTTTGTCCTGCCGTCAGGCAAATCGATCTCAAGCCAGCCATTGACGGCTAACGGCAGCTCGTATTGGCTGATCTGGTAGCCTTTGGGCAGGTCAGGATAGAAGTAGCTCTTACGCGCGAAGACGTTGGTCTCTGCAATTCGGCAATTAAGCGCCAAGCCGACGCGAATGGCGAACTCAACGGCGCGGCGATTGATCACAGGCAGGACGCCAGGCATTCCTAGGCAAATCGGACAGACGACTGTATTCGGATCAGCCGTTGTGCTATCCACAACAGCGCAGCCACAGAACATTTTGCTCTCAGTCAGCAACTCGGCATGGACTTCCAAGCCGATCACAGCTTCATAGGCAGTCATGGTACCTACCATTCACAAATTTGCACTTAGCACGCTGTTACGCGCCATGAGCTCTTCTGCTAACTTTGCCATTTGCGTTGCCACGATTGAAGTCGGCTGTAGCAGCACAATCGGTGTGCCTACCTCAGCTGCTTGCGCGGCTAACTCAGGCGCAGGCGTCACAAGGGCAAGAATTTCATGTCCAAGCGTGCGTTCCACCTCTTGCCAAGAGACGTGCGTCTGCGAAGGCGTGCGGTTGACCACAACTACGCCAATGCGCCCACGTCCTAAGCCCAGACCTTCTAACTCGCCCAGCAACTCGCGCGTCATCTGGAGCGCAATGCGGCTCGGTTCGGTCACTAGCACAACTTGATCTACCTCGCGCACAAGGCGCGCAGTCAGGCGCGTTAGTCCGCTGCCCAAATCTACGACAATGTGACGTGCTAGACTGCGCAGGCTTTTCAGCGTTGCCACGACCGAGTCGACGTTGACGTTGAGCAAGCTATCCTTCGGACGTGCTGAGCTGAGCAAGAGCTTCAAGCCGCTGGCATGTGCAGTCAGCTCTGCTTCAACGGCACGTGGCATGATCTCTGTAGGCGCTCGTCCGAGCAAGTTCATCATGCCAGCAGCGCGCGGCGCATTCAGCACCAAACCTAGGCTGCCTTGCCCAGGTCGGATGTCAGCAAGGATGCTGGCAGCTTTCTGTTGCATGGCTGCAGCAATGTTCGCCGCTAACGTCGTCGTGCCAACACCACCTTTTGCACCTAGCAAGGCAATGATCGAGCCACCTTCAGCAGCTGTGCGCCGCTGCGCCGCGCTGCGCAGCAAGAGCGCCTTGACGCGCGAGGCGAGTTCAGCAGGATGTGTCGGCTTGGCAAGGTAGTCGTCGGCGCCAGCCTCAAAGCCTTGAACTTTGTCGTCAATCAATGTTTTGGCAGTGAACATGATGATGGGAATCGGCTGTGTGACGGGATTGGCGCGCAGCCGACGGCAAATCTCATAGCCGTCTACGTCGGGCATCATAATATCAAGGATGATCAGGTCAGGGCGATCAGCCGCTGCACGGGCGAGAGCCTGCGCGCCATTGCTGGCTGCTATGACATCGTAACCTTGCCGCTGCAGCATCAAGCCGATCAGCTTCAGGCTGTCAAGATCGTCATCAACAATTAAGATTTTCTCAGCCATGCTCGATTTCCCTTACTGGTGCATTCTAACTTTGCAGTTTAGCATGAGGTACGCCTGTGTGCAATCCAGCACCACGAAAGGTACGTGAACATGTTGTAAAGGCAGTGTAAAGAGCGCGTTAGAGTCCTTGAGCGCCTTGTATGAGCGATGCAAAGGCGTCATCGTAAGCCGTGATCACATTGCGCCAATCAAATTGGACAATGTAGGCGCGCAACGCCTCAGGCGCTGGCGTGTGTAGCGTCCGCAGCAGCGCCGCGACCAGCTCACCTTCGTTGTATAGGCACAGGTCATGATAAGCACTGGGCAGCAGCGCAGGATAGTTCAGGCGACGCGGCATGATTGGCAAAGCGCCGCAGTAGATTGCCTCTACCATGCTCACACCGAAAAAGTCTTGGTTTGCGCAGCTGACAGCGTGCGTTGCTTGCCAGAGTAGGCGTGCGTAGTCCTCGAAGCGTTCAGCGTAGCCATAGTGCAGCAAACGGTCGCCTAGTTTTTTGCGCAGTGGCGCAAAGACGCCCTCGCTGAAGCCAATTGGCTCACCAGCTAGGATAACGCGGAAATCCACGCCAAGTGCCAACAGTTTCTCCAGAGCGCGCGCGAACACTTCGGGCTGTTTGTCGTAGTCCCAGCGATGATTCCACAGCAGAACTGGCACGCTGTAGTCCTTCGGCACCGCGTGAGCGTCATAAGCGGCGAAGTCAATGCCAACAGGCAAGACGTGCGCCTTTGCCGCAATCTGCTCAACAGTGTGTAGCTCGTTATGATCAGGATAGTGCTTGAGCAAGCGCGGCAACTCATCCAGAAAGTCGCGCTTGTGGAAATCGCTGTTGAAAAAGACAGCATCAGCGGCAAGCGCACTAGCATAATTGATGAACGCCAGCTTGAGGTCGTGCTTGATGCGCGTACTAGGTGGATAGGTTAGCTGATTCTCATGAAAATACACTGCACATGGCACGTGCGCCGTGCGGCGGCGCGTCAAGGCGAGGAAAACAGGTAAGTTGAGCATGTCTGAAGCGACGATCAAGTCAGGCGTGAAATCGCTCTGGTTAAAGAGGCGCGCTAGAGTCACAGCGCCGCCTTGCATCCGCCATTGCCAGTAGCTACCTTTCAAGGTGAGCGTGACAATCGTGTGTCTGCTGAAGCGTTGTAAGTCACGCAACCAGACCGCATGCGATCCTGTACTGTAAGGCTCTAGCAGCAGGATGTTTGCCATTGTGGCAGACTGCGCCGCAGGGAATTGGCGCGGCGCAGCGCAAGAGAGGCTTACTCAGAAGGCGGATAGGTGGTCACAACTGAGTTATCGCCGCTGAACGGATTCGGCACATATTTGTCCGCGTTCCAGTCGTTATGCCACACTGTGCCGTTGACCAAATAGCGGTATTGAAACTCACGATTGAGCGGCAAATCCATCACCAGTGTGAAGCGTCCGTCCTTCTTCTTCTCCATCGGATGAGACGTCTCATTCCAGTCATTGAAGTCGCCGACGAGGTGGACTGTCTCAGCACCGTCTGCAATGGCGCGCGGCGCCTCAAAGGTGACCTTGCACTTTGTTTTCAGGAAGCTCTTCTTGATCATCGCTTCGCAATCCTTCCTGCGTGAGCGTGTTCCCTACGTTCATTTTATCACATACGTGGCTATTCCTCATAGATGGAAATGCCGCAGTGCGCTCTACATGCCACATTCATTGACGCGCACGCCTGCCCGTGCTACACTTCTTGCCCAGCTGAGGAGACTCTGGCGCGTGACACTGCAGTTTGAGAAGTTGGAAGACCAAATTGTCCAGCTCGGTCTGACTTTAGCAGAGCGCAGCCACTCTGCAGCTGAGGAACTGCGCGCTGCAGCAGACCTACTCAGCCAGTTGGACGATCTCGACGCCATTTGGGAACAAATTAAGATCGCCCGTCAAAACGATGCAGGCTTTCGCGGTGCCGCGCCGTTCGATGAACCGATCAATCAGCCGATTCCGTTGCCAGAGTTGCCGCCGCGCGCTACACTCTTTGCCGCAGACGGCTCGCAGATTTACCCTGATGTCCACGCGCCTATACCTTACTGGCTGACCAATATCGGCGTCTTCATCTACCATCACGGCACTGATGACTTGCCTGAGATGCTCAGCGAGCCGCAGTTGTTCTTCCGCGATGAAGACGTGCGCCTGTCTGATGGTCAGCTTTTGCCCAACAACGTGATCAACGCGCGCCGCACGGTCTACGAAATGCAGTTCTTGGCGCGCGTCGTCACTGAGCGGCAAACCAGTGCGCCGCCATTAGTCGCCTTCTGTGACGGTCCGCTGCTGCACATGCCTTTCGGCAAAGAAATCCCTGATGCTAGGCAGCTTGAGGCAGATTATCACGAAGCCTTCGACTTTTTCATGGACGCAGGCGCCGCGTTGCTCGGCTATGTAGATCGTCCAACAAGCCGTTTCGTGCTGTACACGCTTTATTTGATGACCTTGACGCCTGAAGAGATCACAGTCGCCAATCTCGGCGCGCTGCGCTTAGACGGCATGACTGACGCCGATCTATACAAGCCACTTCTACCGCCTGGCGCGCGCTCTGGCATGATGGTGCAACAGAGTCCGCTCAATAAAGACTACAAGGATCGCTTCAGTCCTGCGCACGAGATTGTGTTCTTCTATTTGAACACGGCTGCGCACGGACAAGCGCCATATCTTGCGCGCGTCGAGATTCCGCAGTGGGTTGCGCGTGACAAGGCAATGGTGAATGCTGTCCACGCGCTTGTCTACGATCAGTGTCAGATTATAGACCGTTATCCGTATGTGCTTACGCGCGCTGATGAGATCGCTGTTGTGCAGCCGACGGATAAGCGCGCTCTGGATGAGCGAATTGCGATTGAGTTGCTGCGGCACAGTCAGCCAATTGAGACTTCTCAAAAGCTGAGCCTGAAGTGGACAGCGCGGCACGGCAGGCGTCAGCACGAGGGCGTGTGATATGGAACTGTTGACCGATGTGCCAATGATCGGGCGCGTTTTGCGCGCCAGCACTACAGGTTTTGAGTGTGGCACGCGCAGCAGCGACCTCAGTGAGCCGCGCTTTGGCGCCTTTGTGCAGGCGCGCCGCCGCAACGACTCGACCATCATCATCGGCTTGATCTATGCCATTCGCGTGGACGATGATCCGCTTGTGCGTCAATTAATCATGGCAAACAACCTTAACGCCGCTACAATCCGCGACCAACGCGAAAATCGCATGGTGCCAGTTGAGATCAGCGTGATTACCGTTGGCGGCATGGAAGATAACATGCCAATCTACACGCTGCCGCCGCGTCCGCCGCTCAGCCTCGATCCTGTCTACTTGTGCGATGATGAGATGGTCTACACTTTCACGGAGCGCTTTGACTTTTTCCGCCTTGTGCTACAAGCCGCTCAAGTGCCAAGCGAGGAGCTACTTGCGGCGGCGCTACGCTTCGCTGCGGCTGTGCGTCCGCGTAACGAGCAGGCAGATTATTTGATCCGTGCCGGACGGCGTCTCGCACAGTTGCTCAGCGCCGATTTGCCGCGCCTACACCACCTGCTGCGCCTGATCCGTCCTACCTGAACGGATTGTCGTGAGCTGCGATGTTGACGCGCCTATTACGCCTGACTGACAAGTTGATCGCTGCGCTGCTGCGCGTCGTCAGCTGGTGCTTTGAGCAAGTTGCTCGCCAGCTATATCTGTGGCGCATTTCAATTGTTGGCATCCTTGCGCTCTTGACAAGCATAGCGCTCTACATTCTGCGAGGCGGACGCGCGCTCTACGCTGCAACGGCTGAGCGCAGCCGTGCCATGATGGCGCGCCGCGCTGAGCAAATTGCAGCACAAGGCATGGACAAGCGCGTGCTGCGCGAGGATCCGCTCAAAATGCAGAACCGCGCGCTCAGCCTATTCACTGTTGTACTATTGGTCGCCCTGATCGGTCTGATCGTGTGGACGACCTCAGGTGGTAGCGCGACGCGCTCAGTAGCAGGCAATTTTGGCGGTAGTTTGCAGCTCATCCCAACACAGCCGACGCCGACGCCTGTGCCGCCAACACCTACTCCGCTGCCTACCTTCACACCTGTGCCTGATCCGCTGCGCATCAGCGGCAGCTTGGTCTACTCGGCGCGCCTAAACGGGCGCGAAAATCTCTGGGCGCTCGGCATTGGGCAGAGTCAGCCAATTCGACTGACTAACACGCCAACTGATGACCGTGACCCTGCTTGGAGTCCTGACGGGACGCGCGTTGCTTTTGCCAGTCGGCGTGGCGGCAACTGGAATTTGTACCTGTTAGAGATCGCCACAGGCGCGATCACTCAGTTGACCTACACAGCAGGCTACGTCGGCGCGCCGTCATGGAGCCCTGATGGACAGTTCATCGCTTATGAGGCGTACGAAGGCGGCAATCTGGATATCTATGTCGTGGCGAGCGATGGCTCTAGCCCGCCGGCGCGCCTGACCTATCATCCTGCGCCTGATTTCTCGCCTGCTTGGAATCCAGGCGGCACACCTGTGCCAGGACGCCAAATTGCTTACGTCAGCCTGCGCGACGGCAACCCTGAGATTTACGTGATTGACCTTGACCGTCCACTGGAAGAAGAAGCGTTGCGCCTGACCAATACGCCTGAACTTGAAGAGCAGTATCCAACTTGGAATCCGCAAGGCACGCAAATTGCCTACCATGCGCGCGTCAACGGCATTGACTTGGTGTTAGTGCGCAGCCTCGCGCAGCCAAGCGCGGAGCCGCTGATCATCGGGCGTGGTCGCGCGCCGAGTTGGTCGCCCAGCGGCAACATTTTGCTCTTCGCGCTAGAGAGTGGCACAAATACAACGATTGTGAGCAGTCTAGTTACTGGTAGCGGCGCGGCAGCCACAGCGATCAGTGTGACCGGTCGCGTGGAGCGCATGAGTTGGACAGCGCAGCCGTTGCCAGAGGCGCTCTTGCTCAGCGGCGGCGCGCCTGAGGATGAGCGTCCGCTGTACGTGGAGAGCGTTGAAGGTAAACGCGATAGTCCGCCATACTACCAAGTGCGCGCTCTGAGCGGCGTCTCAGCAGCGACTTTGGCGGCGCTCTCAGATCGCGTAGACGACTCGTTCATTGCGCTGCGCGAGGCAGTTTTGCGGCAGAGCGGCGTAGATTTTCTTGGCGCGCTGCAGGACGCGCTCTGGACGTTAGATCGCCTGCCAGAGCCCGGTCAGCCGCGCCAAAGTTGGCATTACGCTGGACGCGCTTTCTCCTTCGACCGCAACTTGGTCTTCAATACGCCGATTCCGCCAATTGAAGTTGTGCGCGAGGAAGTCGGTGCAAACGTCATGTGGCGAGTCTACCTGCGCGTGGCAGAGACAGCGCAGAATGGTCAGCTGGGTGAGCCGCTCAAGCGCCTGCCATGGGACTTTGCCAGTCGTGCCATTGGCGATCCGCAAATCTTTGAGCAAGGCGGACGTCCGAAACCTGTTGTGCCATCAGGCTATTACATTGACCTGACTCGTCTTGCTGAAGATTACGGCTGGCAGCGCGTGCCGGCTGGTCGTGACTGGCGCAGCAACTTCCCAAGCATCCTTTATTGGCAATTTGAGCGCCGTGACGGACTGACGTGGGACGAAGCTATGCTTGAGCTCTACACACAGGCACAGATTGACGCTTTCCTGTTCGGCGTCCGTCTGCAGCCGACCGCCACGCCGACAGCTACAGCATCGCAGCGCCGCACGCCGACGCCGCGTCCGCCTGACTTGGGGAACTGATGAGGAAACGACGTGCGCAAGGTCATCGGCGCTCTCACTGTGCTAGTCTTGGTGACTGTTGCTTCAGTCATAACGCTCTGGCTTGCCAGACCGCGCGCCGATGTGCCTGAAGTCATGCCGACACAAGCTGCTCTCTTGCCTGATCCAACAGCTACGCCGCGCAGCCGCGCTTGGGAAGCTGTGATTCAAGGCGAGTTGATGGTCGAGCGCACGGCGCCGCCGCCAAGTCCGACGCCTGCGCCAACACACACGCCGACGCCGCCTTTGCGCTGGCAACACACGCCGACGCCTGTTCGCCTGCGCCCAGAGCGCCCAACTGTGCCGCCGCCAACGGCTGTCAGCAGCCCGCGCGAGCCAACAGTCGCGCGCTATAATGACCCGCGCCGTGGCGAGTTCTCGCCGCCGCCTGAGCAAGTGCCTCTCTCACTCGATCCCCGCGATCACTTCTGGTTTCGCCGTCCTGTGGATTCCTCTGCCAACAGCGCTGCGCTGTTCTCTTACGCCTACGGCTCAGACGGACCGAATGGCGAGTGGCGCATCCACCACGGTATTGACCTGCCCAATCCAATCGGCAAAGAAGTGCGCGCCTCAGCGGCTGGGCGCGTGATCTGGGCAGGCGATAACTACGTCTGGTATGAAAACGGACGCTACGTTGAGTCAGCGTATAGCTACGGCAACGTGGTTATCATCGAGCATAACTTCGGCTTTCAGGGCAAGCGGCTCTACACCCTTTACGCGCACCTGCAGCTGATCCTCGTCTATGCTGGGCAAGACGTGCAAACAGGCGAGATCATCGGCCTGAGCGGACGCAGCGGCGTGGTCAGCGGACCGCACGTCCACTTTGAGGTACGCGTTGGACGTAACAGCTATTATGAGACGCGCAATCCGTTGCTGTGGATGGCGCCTTACGAAAATCACGGCGTGGTGGCAGGGCGCGTCACTTTGCCTGATGGTTCACTGGCACAAGATGTGACCGTTATGCTGATGAAAGGCGGTCGTGTGATAGATACCACAACGACATACGTCAATCCGCGCCAGCCCAATAGCCGCACATGGAACGTCAATAGTGATGAAGTGTGGCGCGAGAACTTTGTGATCGGCGACGTGCCAGTCGGCGTTTACCAAGTCGTAGTCTTGTTGAATGGCAGACGCCTTATCCGCGACGTGACCGTGCGCCCTGCCACAACGTCGTTTGTGGACTTCACGGAGCTCGAAGTGATGCCGCTCCCGACTCCCTCGCCTACTCCAGCAGGATGAAAGCCGATGATACGTCTGATACTTGTGGTAATTGCCCTGAGCCTGGTCCTTTCCGCCTTGATTAATACAGCGCGCTCTTCTGGCAGTTCGCAACCTTTAACGCTCGATCAGCTTTTCACTGGCGCCAATGGCGAAGCCTGCGCGTCGCTATGCATGTTAGGCGTGACGCCAAGCCAGACGTCTTTTGTGGATGCTAACCGTCTCGTGCGCCAACATCCGCTCGTGCGCGGTCAGTTGCTGACCGAGCGCGTAAACGGCAACTTAGTCGAACTGATTGGCGTGGACATCACAGTGGTGCTGCTGCGCGGTAGACGTAACGAACTCGCCCTGATCAGCATCCATACTGAGCCGTTCAACACGGTCATCTTGCCTGCTGAGCGCTTCAGTCAGAATTATGTGCGAGTCGACTCGCTTGGCACACTGGGCGACGTCCTAGCGCGCTTCGGCACGCCTGCGCGTGTACTGGTGCCGCGCCGCAGCACTAACATGATGCGTCTGTTCTATCCGCAGCACAGCATGGTTATCACCAGCCAAATTGCCAGCAGGTCAGGTGAGACGCACGTGCGCACAAGCGATCAAGTGCAGTACATCGGCATCAGCGCACTGGAGCAGTACCGCGACGCATGGCAGGGACTAACTCTATCCGCGACCGCATGGCATGGCTTCAGCCGCGCTGTGCGCTATTTGCAGACATCGCGCCAACCGTGAATGAAGCGCCTATTGTGCTTGCTGAGCATCTGTAGCGCATTGCTCACAGCGCTGAGCCTAGCTGCGCGCGCACTTGGCACACAGCAAGTTTCACCTTACATAGCTTATTTCAGCGCCGCAGACGGCACATCTTGTGCCACGCCGTGTCTGTTCGGCGTGCAGCCGACGCATCTAGCGCTCAGACCAATCATCAAGCTCTTACAGGCGCATCCGTTGACGGCACAAGGCGATCAAGGGCTGTTCAATAACGATCTCGCCGTCTTCGGCACGGATCAGTTCACTGTCATCGTCAGTCAGGCAAGTGACCCTGTCATGTTCGTCACCTTTATCGAGCCGTTGCCGCTTGGCGAAGTTTTGGCTGCTTTCGGCGCACCTAAACTCAGCTTTTTTCAGCGCACGCGGCACGGACTGAGCCAGACGTTGCTCTTCGCTGAAGGACAGCTCTTGGCGGAAGTGTGGCACGCACCAGCAGCGACGCACAGCAGTCTGCGAGCAGCGGTTGTGCGGTTAGGCGTGGCGACGCGCGGCTTCAATCAGCGCGGCGCTTCACTGTGGCGCGGCTTGAGCGCGCTCAAGCCTTGATGCGCTTGTGACGACGCCGCGCAAAGTAGCGGCGGCGCGGCTTGGCGGACTCAGTCGGCGCGCCGTGCTGACTGATGTAGCGCGCCATGCCTTCCCGAATTGCCTCAATCAGGTTGCCTTCCACAGCGCGGCGCGCCTGCAAAATGGCATTCTTGATACCTTTGGCGTTCGAACGTCCATGACCGATGATCACCACGCCGTTCACGCCGAGCAGAGGCGCGCCGCCGATCTCAAACGGGTCAACTTGCTTGTAGATTTTGCGCAACACTGGGCTGATCAAAAAGCCGCCGAGAATGCGCAACGGATTGCTCAACAGCTCGCGGCGTATTACGCGGAAAAATGCCTCACCAACGGCTTCCATTGCCTTGAGCATGATGTTGCCGACAAATCCATCGGCGACGACAACATCAGCAGCGCCTTTCAGCACTTCCTTCGGCTCAACGTTGCCGATAAAATTCAAGCCTGAGTTAGCAAAGAGCGCTGCGCTCTGACGGACAACTTGGTTGCCCTTGCCTTCCTCTTCACCATTTGAGAGCAATGCTACGCGCGGACGAGTTTGCCCGAGCACATGCTGCGCATACAGGCTGCCCATGACGCCGAACTGGAACATCCACTCAGGTTGCGCGTCAGGATTAGCGCCTAGGTCTGCCATGACGACCAGCTGATTATTCTCTACGCGCATGAGCGACGTGAGCGCTGGACGGCGCACGCCGCGAATGCGCTGCAGCGTGTGCAGCGTCGCCAACGTTAGAGCGGCGCCTGTGTTGCCTGCTGTCACAATCGCGTCTGCGTAGCCGTCGCGCACTAGCCGCATGCCAACTAGCATGGACGAGTCGGGCTTTTGGCGCGCCGTCTGAGTTGGATTATCGCCCATCTCGACCGATTGACTAGCGTGGACAATCTCGATAGGTAGGTTAGCGGTATCGTACTTGCTCAGCTCCTGAGCGATACGGGCTTGGTCGCCAACAAGGATGAGACGATCTTGTGGGCTGAATTCGCGGGCTGCCATCACGGCGCCTTCCACATCAGGCACGGGACAATGATCGCTGCCCATTGCATCAACTACGATTCGCATAAATGTGCTCCAACTTGGCAAGGACTTTCCTATGAGCCGCATGGGCAACCGCGATTCTACACCACAACTTGACAGGGCGCATATGAGCGAATACCATAAGCCGCGTTGCCACACGCGACTTTGATAACACTTGTTAGGAAATTGCGATACGCGCCATGCAGACTTACCGACGTGACCTGTTTCACTTGCTGGAGTCGGCGCTTGTGGCGCTTTTTTTCGTGCAAAGTGTCCGCTTCCTATACAGCACGCTCTACGCACACTTCAGCAGCGCGAACTTGGTGGCGCTGACTGTAGATGGCGCCGCGCTAATCGGTCAGAGCGGCGTGGTGACGCCTGAGATGTTGCAAAATGAGCTGATTGCGCTTGGCGTAGCGCTAACTTTGCCATTTTTGGCACCACTCTTGGGCAGGCTCTGGTTTGGCGGGCTAATTGCAGCGGCGCTTGTGGCAGCTGGGCGCGTTTTCATGACGGCGAATGGCGGCGTGTTCCTGGGCGTGGCAGGCGCGGCAATCGCCGTTGGAGCAGCGTTGCTGCACATGGCAATTGGGATTGTCAAGCGCCCGAACGTTTTTCCGCTGAGCATGGCACTTGCCTTCGCCGCTGACGGTCTGATTCGCCTGATCGATCACACAGCGGATTTCACATGGCAGGCTGCTTACCTTGACTTGCAGACAGTATTCTCTCTGATCCTGTTCATCTGCGCGCTGCTGGCAACTATTTTCAGTGCTGTGCCGCGCGGAGCGTCTGCGGCGTACACCTCGCTCAATTTGAGCAGCGCGCTCGCCATTGGCGGCTTGTTTTACCTAGAATTTGCCGTTCTCGGCTTGCCGAACAGCCTTGCGCGGCGCGCTAACGTGGAGTACACATTGGCTGCACCATTTCTAGCTGCTGCGACCTTGCTGCCAACCGCGCCGATTGTGCGCGCCGCTGCGCGCAGCTTTATCGGCATGTTTGACGGGCGTTACCGCGGCTGGGTCTGGGCGCTGACCGTTGCCCTGCTGCTGACCATTGGTTTCCGTTTCGAAGGCGTCGTCGCGCTCTTGGCGCTGTGCAGCGCGCAGTTCATGCTCGTGCTGCTCTGGTGGTGGACTATTCAGCCTTCGAATGGCACTGGACGCTTTATTTTCGCCGCGCTCAACCTGCTCATCGCCATGCTTGTCTTCCTTGCCTTCTCCGCAGCCGACTACCTGACCTTTGAGTATGCCTTTGTGCGCGGCATTCCAGAGCCATTCGGGACTCTTCTGCGCAGCATGCGTGGACTCGGTCTAGCAGTGGCAGTTAGCGCGGCGCTAGTTTCAGCTATACCGATGATCGCAGCGCGCAAGCGTGTGGCATGGCGCGGCGGCACCTTTGCCGAGACGCTCGGCGGCGTGGCGTTGAGCGCGCTCGGTGTAGCGTTAGCGATCAGCCTGCCACGTCCGTTCATTTTACAGATGCCGCTTGATCCGACGTCGCTGCGCGTCGGCACGCTTAATTTGCATGGCGGCTACAGTTTGTACTTCGGCGCCGACCTGAACGCCACAGCTGCCGCAATTTGGCGCAGCGGCGTGGACATCCTGTTGCTGCAGGACGTCGAGACGGGACGGCTGATCAGCGGCGGCGTGGATCAGGTGACGTGGTTAGCACGGACGTTGAACATGAACGCCGTCTATGTGCCCACTGTGGAAAGCTTGCAAGGTTTAGCAGTCCTCTCGCGCCTGCCAATTCTGCAAAGCGATAGCGCAGTGCTCTCTGCCAGCAGCAAGGCAACGGCTGTGCAATTCGCGCGCCTGCTCAAGCCGAATGGCGCTGTGCTGGATATTTACAACACACAGCTCAGCCTGATCTTCCGCAGCGACGCTTTCACGATTGAGCAGCTTGAGGCAGATCAGGCACGTCAAATCCAAGAGATTCTCGCCTTCATTGAACTGAATCGTAGCGAGCTGAACGCGCTGATTCTTGGTGGGACGTTCAATCACGCGCCCAAGACCGATGTCTACCTATTTTTAACGCAGCCGCCGCAAAATTTTGTTGATCCTTTCGCCGATTTTCCTGAGGAACGCGCCATGACGCGCCGTCTGATCAATGAGCCAGCTGTGCGCGTGGACTATCTGTGGCTGCGCCGCGTCCGTCCGTTGGAAGTCGGCATTACGCCTGTGCCATTTTCCAGTCACGACATGCCTGTGGTCAAAATCGCCCTAAACTGAGGAAAAACAATGCGCATTGCGCTCTACACTGAGACCTTCCTGCCTAAAATTGACGGCATTGTGCGCGTCGTCTGCCTGACTTTGGAACATTTGCAACGGCGCGGCATTCAAGCTGTTGTTGTAGCGCCTGAGCAGGGAATGCGCGAGTATGCAGGCGCACAAGTGATCGGTGTGCCGTGCGTGCGCAATCCCGTCTATCCTGAAGGACGCATCGGCATTCCTAGCTGGAGCGTTTACCGCAAGGTCAAGGCGTTTGCACCTGACCTGATCCACAGCTTTCATCCTGTCAACATCGGCATGATGGGCGTTGTCCATGCGCACTGGCTGCACAAGCCCGTGCTATCGTCCTTTCATCTGGACATCGCACACATGGCGGCGCATTACGGCTTGCCGCTCTTCGGCAAATTTCTGCGCGCGTTAGTGACCTACGGCTTCAATCAGAGCGCCTACAGCCTTGCGCCTTCGCGCCTGATTCAGGCGAAAATGCGCGCTGAAGGCGTGAAGCGAGTCGGCTGGTGGCGGCGCGGCGTGGACGCTGAACAGTTTCATCCGCGTTTTGCACGCTCGGACGTGCGCAACGCGCTCAGCAATGGACATCCTGAGGACGTGCTGTTGCTGTATGTCGGTCGCCTAGCGCCAGAGAAAAATCTTGAGCAGCTGCGCGCCGTGCTAGAGCGTGTGCCACACACGCGCCTAGCGCTTGTCGGCGGCGGTCCACAGCGTGAGGCGCTTGAGGCACATTTTGCGGGCTTGCCTGTCCACTTTGCAGGCTATCGCACAGGGCGCAGCTTAGCAGAGGCGTACGCCAGCGCCGATATTTTCGTCTTTCCCTCTGCCTTCGAGAGCTTCGGCTTGGTCATCCTAGAGGCAATGGCATCAGGCTTGCCAGTGGTCTCGACGCGCGTCGGCGGCGCTGTTGACATGATCACGGAAGGCGTCACAGGCTACACAGTTGAGGTCGGCGATGTAGACGGCTTGGTGGAAGGCGTGCGGCGTCTCGCCTGCGATCCTGAGCGGCTGCGCGCTGCTAAACTTGCCGCGCGCGCGCACGCCGAGCAGTTCGACTGGTCGGTCATCATGGACGCGCTGATTGAGTGCTACAAGGCAATTATCAACGGCGAGACGCCGCGCTTGTGAGCTGTGTTTGAACTATTCCCACTCAATTGTAGACGGCGGCTTGGTTGTGATGTCGTAGACCACGCGATTGACGCCTTGCACTTCGTTGACGATCCGTTCGCTGATGCGCGCCAAAACGTCGTAAGGCAGGCGCGCCCAGTGCGCCGTCATAAAGTCTTCCGTGCGCACAGCACGCACGGCAATAGTCTCCTGATAAGTACGCCCATCACCCATCACGCCGACGCTGCGCGTCGGCAGCAGCACGGCAAAAGCCTGCGATGTCTCACTGCGTAGCAGATTGGCGCGCTCTAGCTCTTCCAGCACAATTGCGTCGGCGGCGCGCAGACGCGCCACGCGCTCAAAGGTCACCTCGCCCAGACAGCGCACGGCTAAGCCTGGTCCGGGAAACGGCTGCCGCCACACAATCGAATCGGGCAGACCGAGCGCCGTGCCGATCTGCCTTACCTCGTCTTTGAACAGGTAGCGCAGTGGCTCAACCAGCTCAAAGCCGAGATCAGGCGGCAAACCGCCGACGTTATGATGCTTCTTGATCGTGCGCGCTGCTGAGCCTGCGCTGCCGCCTGACTCGATTACATCAGGGTAGATTGTGCCTTGCGCGAGGAATCTGACCTTGCCCAGTTTGCGCGCCGCTGACTCAAAGGCGCGAATGAATTTCTCGCCAATGATAGCGCGCTTCTGCTCAGGCTCAGTTACGCCTGCCAATGCCTCGAAAAATAGCTCGCTCGCGTCTACTGCCACAAGGCGCATGCCCATGTGTGCCTGAAAAGTCTGCACGACCTGCTCAGGCTCGCCTTGGCGCAGCAGACCTGTGTTGATGAAAATGCAGGTTAGCTGGTCGCCTACAGCGCGTTGTAAGAGCGCCGCCGCCACAGCCGAGTCCACGCCGCCGCTCAGCCCAAGAATGACGCGCTCTGAGCCGATCTGCGCACGCAGCGCCGCGACGCTCTCATCAATGATTGCCGCAGGCGTCCAGTCAGGCGTGCAACCGCAGATATGCACGGCAAAATTGCGCAAAATGACGGCGCCATGCGGCGTGTGCGTCACTTCGGGATGAAACTGCACAGCGTAGCGCCGACCTTCAGGATCGCTAATTGCAGCATATGGCGCATTGGACGTGCTGCCAAGCGCACGCCAGCCTGCAGGCAAGCGCTCAACGCGGTCGCCGTGACTCATCCAGACAGGCAGTTGATCAGGCAGGTCGCGGAAGAGCGGACACGGCACAATTCGCACGTTCGCAGCTCCGTACTCGCGCTGTGCCGCGCTGCTAACCGTGCCGCCAAAGGTATGCGCCAAGAGCTGCATGCCGTAGCAAATGCCGAGCGTCGGCACGTCCATTTTGAGCAAGTAAGCAGGCAGCTGCGGCGCATTTGGCTCGTAGACACTGTAAGGGCTGCCGCTGAGGATAATGCCGCGCGGCGCACTGGCAAAGACCTGTTCTGCAGGCGCGTCGGGCGCGAAAATTTCGCTGTAAATGCCTTGCTCGCGCAGTCGCCGTGCAATTAGCTGTGTGTACTGCGAGCCGTAGTCTAAGATAGCAATGCCACCGCTGTGAAAAGCGCGTGAGTTACTCATCAGCAAAGACGATCTGTCCGTTTTCCATGCTAGTGATCACCACGAGCGACTCAATGCGCACGCCAAACGGCTCTAGCACTTGCCGACCTTGCTCAAAGGTCTTCTCAACAATGCACGCCACGCCGACGACCGTGCTGCGCGCGCTGCGCACTATGCGAATCAAGCCTTTGAGCGTACGTCCAGAGGCGAGGAAGTCGTCAATGATCAGCACGCGCTCGTTCGGCGGCAAAAACTCAGCTGAGACCAGCAGATTCACCTCTACGCCTTTGGTGTGCGAAGGCGCCGTCTCTAGGTAGACTGGTCCGTACATTGTGATAGGCTTCACTTTACGCGCATAGACTAGTGGCACGCCTAGCACGTAGGCAGTTGCAAAGGCAGGCGCAATGCCGCTCACTTCCGCTGTCAGGACGCGCGTGACGCCGTCATCGCGGAAGCGCCGCGCGATTTCTTCGCCGCAGCGCATGATGAGCCGCGTGTCCACTTGGTGGTTGAGCAAGCTGTCAATTTTCAGGATTCCGTCGCCAAGATTTTGTCCTTCGGCACGGATGCGATCTCGCAGTTCCTTCATAGTGAGTTCTCTCATGCCCAGAGCTGCTTGCGCACGATCTTAAGCCTAGAACAGCGCTCCAGTCAACTGGCAGGTGCGCAAGCGCGTGCATTTTGCATAACTTCAGACTACACTATGAAAAAAGTTTCCTCAGAAAGAAAGTTGCTATGCAGAGAGCAGTCCAAGAAGAGCCGACCGCACAAGACGTCGTCCCTGACCTGCGCATTGTGCCAGTAGAGAGCCTGATACCACATGAAGAACACGATCCGCAGCGCGCCGCGCCGCTGATCGAGCGCATTCGTGCAGCTGGCACATGGCTGAATCCGCCTGTGGTCGCGCCGCTAGATGCACAGCGCTACGTCATCCTCGACGGTGCCAATCGCCATTACGCGCTCAAGACGCTCGGCTATCCGCACATCCTCGTCCAAGTGGTCAATTACGAGAGCAGCGCCGTACAATTAGAGACGTGGCATCACGTGATCAGCGGCATGTCGTGGTTTGAGTTCTTGCGCAACTTACGCGAGATTAAGACCTTTCAGATTGAGAGCACCGACTTGCTGAGCGCGCGCGCCGCTCTGGCACGCCGTGAGGTGCTCGCCTACACTGTGTTGAGCGATAACCGCGCCTACACGCTGAACGCGGATGTCAACACACTAGCAGCGCGCACAGCCGTCTTGCGCGAGATGGTGGATACGTACAAGTCGCGTGGCGTGCTGAACCGCATCAACACAGACTCGATCAGCATGGCGCGTCGCTTGTACCCAGAGGCGGTCGCCATTGTGGTCTTTCCGCGCTATCACCCTGCTGAGATCATGGTCGCGGCGCGCGACGGCATTTATTTGCCGCCCGGCATCAGCCGCCATATCATCTACGGACGCGCTATGCGCCTGAACTATCCATTAAGCGCACTGGCAGAGACAGGCGAGACGCTCGCTGAGAAAAACGAGGCGCTGCGCCGCTGGATACAGCAGCGCGTGGCAGAGCGGCGCGTGCGCTACTACGCTGAGCCAACGTATCTTTTTGACGAGTGATGACGCCGATGAACATCCAATTCGTGGAGCCCAATCAAGTGCCACAGCCGCGCGATAAAGTGCGCATCGAGCGCTTTGAGGTCAAGCCGTACCCTGATGGCTGGCGCATCAAGCTGAATGTAGACGTGACGCCGTTTCAAGAGCGTCCGAGCTTAGAGCTGCGTGTGCTGCGCTTGCCTGAGGAGCGCGTCATCGCTGAGCTAACCATCATCGAGACCATGCATCGGCAAATGGAGTTCACAGTGCATGTGCGCGGCGTGAGCTCGCCGAACGGCGACTACATTGCGCAGGCTGACCTGTACTACGATGAGCGCACGGCGCCGCAAGATCAGCGTGAGGTGTCGTTCAGCATCAGCGTCTAAAACTGAGCGTTGTAGAACAGCGTCTCAGCTGCTTTGTCTCTCGCCCATATGTACTCTAGGTCTTTGGTGAAAGCGTACTTGGCATAGAAGCGCTCTACCGAATCAGCTGGGCGCAGCGACGCTAGACGACTCTCGATGCAGCGCACATTTTCTGGATCGATCTCGACGCCAATGGCACGACGTTTCAGCTGTGTAGCGGCAACAAGCGTCGTGCCAGTGCCAGCAAACGGATCGAAGACCAAGTCATCAGGCTTTGAAGAGGTCAGGATAATGCGCACAAGCAGCTCAAGCGGCGACTGTTGCTTGTGAAAACGTTTGCCGTGCGCCGTGCGGATTGCCTCATCGCCGGCGAAGTAACCTGAGGTCAGTTCGCGGATGTCATCCCAGACGTCGGTCACATACATGCCTTGCTTGCGCCGCTGTTTGTAGTTCTCAGGCAGCGGCGGATCAATGCGCAAGCGATGGAACACGCGCGGCTTATGACCTTTTGTGGCGAAGGCGATGATCTGATAGCTCTTGCCGTAGCGCTGCGCTGAAGGCACGGCTGACGTCTTCTTTTTCCAGACGATCAGATTTTGCAGCGTCCAGCCGCTCTCGCGCAAGCAGCGCAGCGTAAATTCAGCGTTTTTCTCGCGCTGCATGAAGTAGATCGCGCCGCCTTGCCGCGTCCGCTCAAAAATCTTGCGGCAGATGTCGCCTAGCCACGCCCAGTACGCCTCTGAAGGCAGGTTATCCTCACAGTGGGCGTATTCTTTGCCTTGATTGAAAGGCGGATCGAGGAATGTCAGGTCAAAAACGGCGTCAGTCTGCGCTAAATAGGCGGCGCAATCGCCCTGAATAACTTGGCACTGCATGGCTCAACCTCGCTCAAATGAGTATAGCACATTTGAGCGCACCTAGCTGCCTAGCCAGACCTTTCGCACTAGCGCAAGCGTCATCAGGCAGTCGCCGAGCGCGCTATGTGCGTTGCACGTCGGAATGCCGTGAGCTGCACATGCTCGGCTCAACTTAACCCACCTGCCACCATTCGCGTAGGCGCGCATAGCGCACTGAAAATCGGCAAGTTGTCTGTACGGCAGCACAGATAGCCCATGCATGCAGTCGGACTGCATCATCATGCGCAGATCGAACTCAGCGTTGTAAACCACTACAGTCTTGCCTTTGACCAGACGCACAACGTGCCTACGGACGCTCTGCCACGTCGGCTGATCGGCGACCAAAGCGTCGGTAATGCCGTGGAGCGCAGCGACCTCATCAGGAATTGGCAAAGTCGGCTTGACCAGCTGATCAAGCAGCACTTGTCCCGTGTGATCTACGATAGCAATCTGGCAAATCTCAGCGCAGTCATCTAGACCTGTGGTCTCAGTGTCCAGCACGAGGAAAGGGACGTTGTGTAAGTTCATTGTGAGACCTCAAGAAGTAGAGACGGACTCAGTCCGCCTCTACATGCACAAACGGTTTATTTTTTGTAGCCCAGCACGTCTACCACAGCGCGCACAGCTTTGGCGCTGACTTCCAGCATGGCTTTCTCTTCATCGTTCAAGTCCATGACGATGACGCGCTCCATGCCTTTGGCGCCCAGCACGCACGGCACGCCGATGAACAGGTCATGATAGCCGTACTCGCCCTGCAGGTAGACCGCGCAAGCGATCACGCGCTTTTTGTCCTTCAGAATTGCCTCGACCATGCTCACCGACGCCGCAGCAGGCGCGTAGTAAGCGCTGCGTCCCATCAAGCCGACCAACTCGCCGCCGCCTTTGCGCGTGCGCTCGATGATGGCTTGCAACTTCTCCTCGCTCATCAGCTCACGAATTGGAATGCCTGCCACTGAGGTATGGCGTGGCAACGGCACCATCTCGTCACCATGACCGCCAAGCACGATGCCGTGAACGTCTTCCACGCTCACGCCTAGCTCCATAGCGATGAAAGTCTTGTAGCGGGCTGTGTCAAGCGCGCCTGCCTGACCGATCACGCGCTCGCGTGGGAAGCCGCTGACTTCCTTGACAACGTGACACATGGCGTCTAGCGGATTGGTGACCACGATGATGATGCTGTTGGGCGAATACTTGACCAGTTGCTCAGTGATAGGCGCGACCACGTCTTGGTTGATCTTGACCAGTTCATCGCGGCTTGGGAACTTGCCTGTGACAGGGTCTTTGCGGCGCGGCACGCCCGCTGTGATCAGGATCACGTCTGAGTTGGCAGTTTCTTCATAGCCGTTCGTGCCGACCAGCTTCAGGTCAAAGCCTTCCACAGGTCCTGACTGCGCTAGGTCTAGCGCAATACCCTGCGGCAAGCCTTGCACCACGTCCACCAAGACCACGTCAGCCAATTCTTTGCTCACGATCCAGTGCGCAGCAGCCGAGCCGACTGCGCCTGCACCAACAATGGTAACTTTTTTACGCATTGAGAGCGTCCTTTCTGAATGGTTACGTTTCCATAGAAGCATAGAATGAAGGACAGGTGTTCTCCTGTCCTTGCGGCGCCAAACTTATGATGAATCATTCGTCTGAAGCGCTGCGTCCAGCAGTTAGCGTCTTTTGATACGCCTTCAGTTCGTCAAATTTACCCTCGGCAGCCAATGCCGCTTGCTTTGCCCATGTCTCTGCTCTGCCGACCATGCGCACGCCGGCACCGCGCACGATCTTCTCGATTTCATCGGGCTGCAGCGCGGCAAGTTTGGCGAATGTGTTCACGCCGGCCGCGATCAGCGCAGCCGAGATTTTCGGTCCGATGCCTTCGATGATGGTCAGGTCATCAGGCTTGGTTGCAGGCGTCTCTGCCATCTCTGGCTGCGGCACAGCTAGTTGAGCGGGCTGTTCAGCAACTGGCTGTGATGCTTCTGACTCTGCAGGCTGCGGCTCAGCTTGCTCAGGCGTGCGTGCCTCAGGAATTTGCGCGTAGGCAGGCGGCTCAACCGCTGCGTAGGCGCTCTGCGGCTCTTCCGTACCCGCCGTCTGCGGTTCAGCCTGCTCAACAGGCTCAGCGACTTGATTGAGCGCGCGCGCCTCAGGAATTTGCGCGTAGGCAGGCGGCTCAACCGCTGCGTAGACGCTCTGCGGCTCTTCTGACACCACTGTTTGCGGTTCAGCTTGCTCAACAGGCTGATCAGGCGCAGCAGTAACGGTTTCCGCAGCCTCTAGGACAGCTGCAATTGACGGCGGAATGTTTGCTGCAGCCGCCAGCTCAGTGGACTCGGCTGCGCTGGCGTGCGCTAAAGTCTCAACAGACGCCTCAGCATGTTGAACGTGCGGCTCAGCGTGGTGATCATCGTGCTCGTGACCTGTGTAGAGCGGCTCTGACCAGTCGTCATGCGTCCGCCATGGGCGCGACGTAAACAGCCAGACAGCTATCCCAACGAACAGGAGCAATGCGCCGAGCAGCAAGAACAAATTCAAGCGGCTGACATCTGCGCCGCCGCTGGCAGCGGCGAGTCCGAAGACCAGCATCAGCAAAATCAAGCCGCCGCCGATCACAAAAGCAATCGTGCTTTCGAACTCTGTGAGCTTCTGACGAACTTGCACGGAGAACTTCCTTTGCTCAAAACTATCTCTCAGACTGTGCAAGGCACAGACCATCTGAGACAAACTCAAAAATTGCTGTCTGATTATAGCTGACAATCTACTAGCCAACAATGCGCAGCATACAGCCGAGAAAGCGCTCAAAGGCTTGCCTTTGCTGAGCGCTGCGCGCTACAATCCCTAGCAACACAAAAGCCTTTCTTTGAGGATTTTTTGCTATGCATCTTACTGATGAGCAAATGCAGCGCGCCGCTGACTTCGTGCGCAGCTACTTGCGCCGCACTGCCCTAGCCTACTCGCCACATAACGCTGAGGCGCGTGCCAAGAACCGCTGGCAACACAGCTTGAATGTCCAGAAGAACATCCGTGCGCTTGCCGACGGCGAAGGCATTCCGTCGGACGCGCGCGCTGTGTGCGACCTTGCCGCGCTCTTTCACGACATTGATCATTACACTGTAGACTACGAATATCACGGTTTGCGCGGCGCTGAGACGACCACGCGCTTCTTGATCAGCGAAGGCTATCCGCCGCAGTTTGTTGAGCGCGTGGCAGAAGCTGTTCGTCGTCACCACAACGAGTTTGATGACGATGTGCCGCTCGAAGAGCAAATGCGCGCCATTGTTGCCAACGCAAGCCTTGAAGCGCGCCTGCTGATGGATGCCGAGACTCTCGACAAGATCGGCATTAGCAACATTGTGCAGTCGTTGCTCACGCTTGGCAGATCAGGCAACTTTCAGGTCAACACAGCCGCGCGTGAGCTGGTCAGCGGCTTTCCGCTAGAGCGCGCCCACTTGTGGTATCAGACGCTCGTCACGCCGACAGGTCGCCGCATCGGCGCACAGCGCTTGGCTTTCTATGAACAAGTTCTGGCACAAATCGAAGCTGAGATCGTCACAGAAGACCCATACCCTGAACGCGAGCCCCAAGACACCTGAGCACGCGGCGCACAGCGCGCTCGCCCTTGTCCTGAGCGCGCTCTTCCTTGCTGCGCTCGCTTGCGATCTGACGCCTGGCATCCCTGTCACGCCGACTCTTGCGCCGACTCTGCTGCTCTCTCCTAGCCCGACTGCAATTGCCTTACAACCTAGCCCGACTGCCACACCAAGCATCACGCTGACGCCGACTGTCACACCAACAGCCACGCCGACCGTCACGCCGTCACCGACATTCACGCCGACTGCCACACCAAGCGTCACGCCGACGCCAACTGTCACACCAACAGCCACACTGACCGTCACGCCGTCACTGACAGCCACGCCGACTGCCACACCAAGCGTTACGCCGACACCAACTAGTCAACCAACTGTTACACCAACAGCCACGCTGACTGTCACGCCGTCACTGACAGCCACGCCGACTGCCACACCAAGCGTTACGCCGACACTGACTAGTCAACCAACTGTCACACCAACAGCCACGCTGACCGCCACAGGCACGTCCACGCCTTCAGCTACGCCAACTTTGGCGCTGACCCTATTTGTGACGCCTGCATCGCCAACTGCCACAGCCTCGCCAACTGTGCGCATCCTGATTTTGCCGCCGCCGACTCAGCCTGCCACGCGCACGCCTGCGCCAACGATCATCATCTTCCTGCCCACTGTAGCGACTGTTGCGCCGCTCAGCACGCAGACGCCGTTGCCGGCGCCTTTCCTGCCAACTGCCACGCCCGTACTGCCTTTGCCAACGCCGTTCATCGTGGCGATTCGCGGCGGCGCTTTCGCCATCATCGGCGGCGATACGCTCCAAATTCCGCCAAGTGAGCAAGTCCGCGCCTTTGACATCAGTCCAACAGGTCGAAGTGCCGTGATCGATCAAGATGGACGCCTGTTCATTGACGGCGTGCCGTACGACGGCAACGGCAAGCACGTCAATCAGCGCTTTGTCGCGGCGCGCTGGTCGCAAGACGGCAGCTATCTCGCCTACATTGTTGAGACACCAAATGCTGAGGCACAGCGCCTCGATCCTGTGCGTGCCAATGATGACGGCGTCTGGGTTGTTACGCAAGGCGGCGCGCCGCGCCATGTGCTGCGCAACCATTACATCGAAGGCTCAAACGAATATCCTTTCCGCGTAGCGCGCAGTCTAGCTTGGGCAGATGATGAAGATGCGATACTTGTCAACGTCACAGTCAGCGGCGGCGCGTCTGCCACCATCTTGACTGGGCGCAGCCGCTTTGCCAATGAACGCATGGACGGCTTGTTTGACATCTTGCCATTCACTGGCACAGCTTGGCTGCCCAGAGGCGTCGGCTGGATTGCTACGACGTTGCCAACTGAGGCGCGCGGCGTGCAGCTCGGCATCGTGGATCGCTATACAGCTGCCTTCACGCCGATTTTTGACGGCGCGGCGCTCGGCTTGTGGATGCAAGACGGCGCGCAACTACCTGATGGACGCTATGCCTTTCTGGGCAGACCATCACCTGATGGACGCAACCGCGAAGGCGGCAACAACCTGCGGCTCTACGCGGGCTATCCAACTGAGACGCCTTATCCGCTCAGCGCTCCACTGGAAGGCGAAGTCGTGCGTGCAGAGTGGAGTCCGAGTCGCTTGGCGCTCTACGTCCAAACTAGGCAGGCAGACGGCACAGTGCGTAACTTTGTGCTGGACGCGCTGAGCGGCGCGCGCCAAGAATTGCCACGCGGCGCTTTGTCCATCACATGGCGCAACTAATCGCCGCTGACGCGCATAGCTGCAAGGCGCTCTGCTGCGGCTTGCAACGTCTCATCACGCTTGCAGACGGCAAAGCGCGCAAAGTGTGCTGCAAGATGCTTATCTTCAGCGCGGTAGAAGGCGCTCGGCGGAATGCAGGCTACGCCGACTTCGCGGATCAGCCACTCAGCGAACTGTACATCGTTGCGCACGTATTCAGGCGCGACGCCGCGCCAATCCACCATGATGAAGTAGCTACCTTGCGGCGCCAGCGGCTGAAAACCTGCGCTGCGCAACATCTCTAACAACCAATCGCGCTTGCGCTGAAATTCGGCGCGCAGCGACTCAAAATACGAATCGGGTAAGTTGAGCGCAGTGGCTGCAGCAGCTTGCAGCGGCGTCGCCACTGAATACGTAATGAATTGATGAGCGCGATTGACGCTCTCGACTAGCTCAGGCGCGCCAATTGCCCAGCCGACTTTCCAGCCTGTGGCGCTGAAGGTTTTGCCGAGGCTGCTGATGGTCAAAGTGCGATCCGCCATGCCGTCTAGTGTGGCTAGACGCACATGCTGGACGCCGTCATAAGTGATGTGCTCATAGACTTCGTCGGTAATGGCGATGACATTGTGGCGCAGGCACAGCTCAGCGATGATCTCCAGCTCATGGCGCGCATAGCACTTGCCTGTTGGATTATGCGGCGTATTGATGATGATCGCCTTTGTGCGCGGCGTGAAAGCAGCAGCTAACTCATCAGGATCGAACGTCCAGTCAGGCGGGTAGAGGTTGACGTAGCGCGGCAACACGCCTGCCATGCGCATATTCGGCACGTAGCTATCGTAGACGGGCTGAAAGACGATGATTTCATCGCCTGGGTCGCTTAGACCGAGAATGGCGGCGAACATCGCCTCTGTGGCGCCAGCTGTGATCAAGACGTGATCAGGCGCGACGCGCTGACCGTAAAAGCGCTCAGCATGCCGCGCAATTGCCTCGCGCGCCTCTGGCAGACCAATGTTCGGCGCATACTGGTTCAATTGACTGCATATGGCGCGGATCGCCGCCTCTAGCACGGGCGACGGAGCGTCGAAGTCGGGCGCGCCTTGCCCAAGATTGATGGCGCCGTGTTGACGGGCAAGGCGATTGATCTCGGCGAAGATGGTCGTGCCAAACGAGGCAACGCGCTGAGCCATTCGGGACATATGCTATTGCGATCCTTGAAAACAGAGCTGAACAGTTCGCAAAGTATAGCGCAGACGGTCTATCGCTGCATCCCGATTTGCCGTCCGCCGCCGAGCGGCGTCGGCGTGACAGTTGGTCTGCCACCTGAGCTTTCACTGGTCGTCCCTGCTGTCCAAGACGGACTGTAATCATTTGTGCGGCTGCGCGTCAGGTTGCGCAAGCCCGTGCCGTTCACTCGTATGGCATAAATTTCAAGGTAGCCGTCACGATCTGTAGTGAAGGCGATCCAGCTGCCATCAGGCGACCATGTCGGCGCAAAGTTGCGCGTTTTAGCGGCATTGATCGCTGTGAGGGGCGTAACATCTCTGCCCTCAGCGGTCATGCTAAAAATTTGCAGGCTGCCACCTTCGCCTTCCGAGACGAAGAGCAGACGTCTGCCGTCAGGCGACCAGCGCGGCGCGCTATCGGCGACCGAGTTGTTCGTCAAGCGGCGCGGACTGCCGCCGTCGGCGTTCATGACGTAAATCTCAGGCTTTCCGTCGCGCGCTGAGACGAAAGCGATGCGCCGTCCATCAGGCGACCAAGCGGGCTCGCTCTCCGCTGTCCTGGTTTGAGTCAGTCGGCGCACGTCGCTTCCATCAGCGCGCATGACGTAAATTTGCGGCACGCCGTCACGATCAGAGACAAAAGCGATCTGCCTGCCATTCGGCGACCATGTGGGCGAGTCATCGCGGGCACGATTGCGCGTCAGGCGCACTAGCGCACCAGTCTCGATGTTCAAGGTGTAAATTTCGCGGTTGCCGTCTCGCGCAGAGACAAAGGCAATCTGTCTGCCATTCGGCGACCATGCAGGCGAGTCATCTATCGCGCTGTTGCGCGTCAGACGGCGCAGATTGTCGCCGTTGGCGTCCATCACATAAATTTCAGGGTTGCCGTTGCGCTCGGAGACGAAGGCAATGCGTCCGCGCGGCAGAGTTTGCTGAGCAAGCACGGCTTGTCCACTGAGCCATGCGACTGCGCGCTCAAACAGCTCGGCAGTCGGCGCTAGGACTGCTGCATTGCTCAGCCACAGCGCAGCTATCACAGCGCACAAAACAAGCCACACTCTGAGAATGCTCCGCTTGCTTGAAAAGCCCATGTCAACTTTTGCTCGCTCCCTTGCCTCAATTTTATGACAACTCAGGCGCAAATGAGAAATGAGCGCCTGCTGAGTAGGTTGCATAATCCAATGAGCTGCGCCACAATCAGCGCTCAGTCGAGTAGAACTCACAGCGCTTTTAACTCTCTTTTAACATGACTTCGGTCAAGTCTTAAAGCGCAGCTTGTAGAAAAGCGTGCATCGTGTCGTGTGAGCGAGAGGATAGGCATGGCAACCACTTCCTATGTGGCAAGCGTACGAGCTGAGACAGCCGTCAAGCGCGTTAGCCGCAGCCGTGTACAGCTGAACGAGGCAATTCTCGGTCTGCTTTTCGTGGCGCCAGTGGCGATTGTTTCCTTTGTCTTTGAGCTGTTTCCAGTCGCCTACGGCTTCTTCATCAGCATGCAAGGCGGAGTCAACGTGCCAGAAGGCTTCGTTGGCTTGGCAAACTTCGTGCGCATCATCGGTAGCCTTGCCTACATGATCGCGCTGGCTGTTGCTGTTGTCTTTGGTTTGGTCGGCTACAGCATGTATCGGCGCGGCGTCGAGGCGACGCGCGCGGGACAGGGCAACTTTTACCGCTATTTGCCCGTTGGCTACTTGACAGCGGTCGCCACGCTGACTTTCTTCGGCGCGCTGTTCACGCTCGGCTTTGAGTACGCGCTTGTGCCACTCGCGCTCTTGCTAACAGGCGTGCTGCTCTACGCTCTGCTTCAGCCGCGCAACGGCGACCTTGAGGCTCATAACGGCGCGCACTTCCTGTTTGTGATGAACTCGTGGGGCGTCGGCTTGATGACGCTGAGCGCTGTGCTGCTGACATGGTTCACATTTTACGAGCTGCATCGCATCTCGCAGCCGCTGCTAGACGTGCTGAGCCGCGTAGTGACAGATCGGCGCTTCAGTTACGTCTATCCGCTGTTGCCGCAAATCGCTGCGCTCTTCGGCGTCATAGCAGCCGTGACGGCAATCTTTGTAGCACATCGCGTGCGCTTGAGCGCCGACCCAGACGCACAGCCGCGTAAGTACGGCTTCTTCGGGATCATCCGCTGGTTGTTCGCCGCTGTGGCGCTCGGCTTGATCATCTACGTGATCGGCGCACAAGACGCGCTTCAGCAAACTCTAGCGCAATTTCAGCGCGTGCCGCGCGAGACGCTGCGCGAGTTCACGCGCGTGCGCCCTGAGACGCTGATTGATACCGTCTCACAGTGGAATGAAGTCTTCACGATGCTGCTTGGCATCGGCTTGATCGGCTTGGCGTATTTCTTCTGGAGCCGCGCCAAGTACCGCGAGACGACAAGTGGCATGCTCTCAACATTGATCATCGCCATTGCGCTGATGGTCGGCGGCTGGATGTTCATCGGCGAGCTGCCGATAGCAGCCGGGCGCGGCGACACGCAATTCTATGACTCAATCATTCGCACGGCGACCTACGCCTTCCTGACCGTGCCTGTCCAGCTCTCGCTCGGCTTGCTGCTGGCTTACATGCTCTTCTATGAGGTGCGCTTTGGCAAAGGTTTCTACCGCCTGATCTTCTTCATGCCGTACATCGCGCCGACGGTCGCCACAGCCACTGTTTTCGCTATGCTCTTCTCAAACAGCCCTGACACTGGTCCGATCAACCAGATTTTGAAGGCGTTTGGCTTGCCGCCGCAAGAGTGGATGCGCAATCCGAAGGGTGTCTTCCAGATCATCGCTGAGATCATCGGCGGACCGAACGTGCGCCTGCCAAACTTCCTGATCGGACCGAGCTTGCCGTTATTGGCGGCGATCATCTACGCGATCTGGGTCTTCAGCGGCTACAACGCCGTGATTTTCATGAATGGCTTAGGCAACGTGCCGAAGGAGATGTTTGAGGCGGCGCAGATTGACGGCGCCGGCCGCTGGCAGACCTTCCGCCATGTGATCTTTCCGCTCATCTCGCCGACCACGTTCTACTTGACGTTGCTTGCGATCACGGGCACTTTCCGCACCTTCACGCACGTCTGGGTGCTGCGCACGCCGGATATGCGCGGCGCGCTCGACACAACTACAGTCTACATCTACGACACGATTCTGACAGCGTCCGCCATCAAGACTCGTCCCTACGCCGCAGCAATGTCCTTCCTGCTGTTCGGCATTATCCTGATCTTGACGCTTCTGCAAAATCGGCTGACTCGTGACAAGGTGTTCTATGGCTGACCTGACGCTTTCCACGCCTGTTGGACGCAAAAAGTCCATCAACACATTTCGCATTCTTGTGTACGTGGTGCTCAGCTTCGCCGCGCTGATCTACATCTTGCCTTTTGCATACATGCTCGGCAAGTCGCTCCAGACGCCTTTTGAGGCAAACAGCACTACGAACATCATCCCGACGCTCGGCATCCGCTTGGAAAACTACCCCGATGTGCTGTTCGGCTCAATGGCAATCGGCGAGTCGCGGCAATTCGGCTTGTTCCTGTGGAACACAGTGCGCATTGTGTTCCTGTCAGTTGTCGGGCAGACCGTGATCAGCGTCTTGGCAGCCTACGCTTTTGCGCGCATGCGCTTTCCGGGACGTGACATCCTGTTCGGCATGTTGCTGATGACGCTGTTCGTGCCGAGCATCATCCTGCTCGTGCCAAACCTGATCGTGGTGACGCGCGTCCATCAGTTCTTCACCAGCATTCATCCGTCGCTCACATGGATGAATAACTGGCCCTCGTTAGTCATTCCGTTCCTCTCCAATACATTCAGTATCTTCCTGCTGCGGCAATTCTTTAAGCAGATTCCTAATGAGCTGTGGGAAGCAGCGCGCGTAGACGGCGCTGGGCATTGGCGTTTCCTGACCTCAGTCGTCGTGCCAATCTCTTGGGCGCCGATTGCCACGACCGTACTTTTCTGCTTTGTCAGCACGTGGAGCGCGCTAGAGTGGCCGCTTCTGGTCACGTCTGACAACACATGGCGTCCGATTGCGGTAGCGCTCAGCTTTTTCCGCGAAGACGGCGGCACGCGCCTGCATCTGCTGATGGCTGCCTCAGTGGTAGCGCTCCTGCCCGTCATGGTGCTATACTTCTTCACGCAGAAGCTGTTCACGCAGGGCATCACTACGTCAGGTTTGAAAGGCTAGTTGGCAGATTTGACCAAGCGTATTCTTGTGACAGGCGGCGCTGGCTTCATCGGCAGCCACTTGACCGATGCCCTGATCGCGCGTGGCTATCGCGTTGTTGTGTTGGATAATCTGAGCAGCGGCAAACGCGACTATGTGAATGCCGCTGCTGACTTTGTGCAAGGCGACGTCACTGAGCCTGCGCACCTTGAGCCAATCTTCGCGCAAGGTGTGGACGCTGTGCTACACCTAGCCGCGCAAGCCTCGATCCGCCTCTCTTTTGCCGATCCGTCACATGACTTGCGCACCAACACGCTTGGCACCATCAACATCTTGCAAGCCTGTCTTGCCTACCGCGTACCGCGCTTGCTCTTTGCTAGCTCAATGACCATCTACGGCAACAGCAACCCTGTGCCAACGGCTGAGAGCGCGCCGCCTGACCCTGCCTCATACTACGCGATCACTAAGTATGCCGCTGAGCGCTACGTGCATCTCACAGCAGCGCGCCGCGACCTCGACTTCCAGTTGAACGTGACCTCATTTCGCATGTTCAACGTCTACGGCGAGCGCCAAAGCCTGACGAACGCCTATCAAGGCGTGCTGGCAATTTTCATCGGCAACGTGCTGCGTGGCGAGCCGATCACAATTCATTCTGATGGCGAGCAGTCGCGTGACTTCGTGCACATCTCAGACGTTGTCCGCGCTTGGATGGACGCGCTCGAAGAGCCTGCCACTTACGGACAAGTCATCAATCTTGGCACAGGCACGCCAACAACGGTCAATGCGCTGTGCGACGCTGTGCTGAGCGCCTTTGGCAAGGATCGCAGCAGCTATCCTGTGCGCTACGGACCGGCACAACCCGGCGACATGCGCGCCAGCGCTGCTGACATCAGCCGTGCCAAAGCGCTGCTCAACTGGCAGCCGCGCGTATCTTTCGCTGAAGGCATTCAGCACACCATTGCTTGGGCGCGCGCGCAACTAGCTGCTCCTCGCCGTTGACCGCTGCACTGCGAACGGTTATAATCCGCATAGTCAACGGAGAGGTCGCATAGTTGGTCTAGTGCGCTCGCTTGGAAAGCGAGTAGGGTGAACAGCCCTCGTGGGTTCGAATCCCACCCTCTCCGCACTGCTGAGACTGACTCAAGTGTGCTCCGAGCAAAACAGCAGACATCGGTCTGCTGTTTTTATTTCGCGCTTACTCTGCTCCCTGACCATGTAAATTCAATTGAATTGCAAATTGCTGTTCAACATTATCTGCAAAGGCAATTTAGGCAAGCGGCTACTCGACAAACAACTGTGTAGCTTGTGCGAAAATGATTTATACTTATAATTACAGTAAAAAAGGCAGATATGTCAAAAGGATGGCTTCTGATGAAACGTCTGTCCTTGCTGGTTCTTCTTTTGCTTGTTTTTCCTCTGTCCGCATGCTCAGGCGACTCGCCGGAAGCTGGCATGCGAGAGTGGTTAGAGGCTTCGTTTCAAATGAAAGGGACAAAGCTCGCTGAGCGCACGTGCAATCGCATGATTCCAATGGTGCAGAACATGGGCGCAATGCTTTCGGGCATAATTGGCGCAGGACAGCTTATTGCCCGCCAAGACCTGATTCTACAATCTGACCTATCAGGGCTGCGCTTCGAGACGGTCTCCAGTTCGGGCAACTCGGCGCGTGTGCGCGTGAGAGGTGAGATTCGCGTTGCGATCATGGCAGCTTTTCAGGTCGCACAGATGGATTACACGGCAGATATGGTCTTGGAGGACAATCGCTGGAAATGGTGCGGTCCGTAGTAACTATGCGACACAGCTAAACAAAAACGCCCTTTTACAGGGCGTTTTGCGCTTAAAAGTGCTTGCGGATGTACTCAAGCGCCGCTTCCAAGATTGGATCGCCTTGCAGACGGCTGCTGCTCGGCAACTCAACCTGTATATCAGGTTGTAAGCCGCTCTGCGCGCTGCCGTGCTGCTCAATGGGCGTCTCGTTAGGTGTGTACCACGCGCCTTGCGTCACGCGCAGCTGTGAGCCATCGCTGAGCGTGAAAAGGCGCTGAACTGAGCCTTTGCCGAAGGTGCGCTCGCCAATCAGCACAGCTCGACCGCGGTCGCGCAGCGCGCCTGCCACAAGCTCGCTCGCGCTTGCGCTGCGCCGATTGACCAAGACGACAAGCGGGACGTCCTCGGCAAAGTCGCCGTTGCGTGAGCTAAAGCGCCGCGTCTGACCGCTCGCATTTTTCTCTATGGCGATAGTGCCTTCGCCCAAGAAGAAATCAGCAATTTGAATTGCCTCATCAAGGAAGCCGCCGCCGTTGTCACGCAGGTCAAGGATCAGCGCGCGTGGCTGCTGCGCTAAAAGCGGCTCTAGCTGTACTTTGATCTCATTTGGCGCTGTGCTGGTGAACTGTGTGAAAGTCAAGTAGGCGATCTGACCGTCTAGCATCTCACTGTAGACGTTGATCTGCTGGCGCGTGACAGTCAGCGTGAGCGGCTCAGGCGCGCCGCTGCGCCGCACGGTTAGCCTGACCTGCGTGCCAAGTGCGCCGCGCACGCGCTCGATCAGCTGATTGAACGTCCACTCAGCCGTTGACTCGCCATCTACGGCGATGATTTCGTCGCCGACTCGTCCGCCTGCCTGCTCATATGCCCAGCCGCGCCGCACTTCCGCCACGATAAAGCGCCTATCTTCGGTCTGTGCCACCACAATGCCGACGCCGCCTTGCTGCCCGCTCATGACGGCGCGCTCGCGCTCAGCGCGTTCAGGCGGCAAGAAAATTGTGTTCGGGTCTTGAAAAGTGGCAAGCAGACCGTTGATCGCGCCATAGAGCCGTTCCTGTGCGCTCGGCTTTTGGTAGTAAAAGTGACGGTCGGTCAGTTGCCACACTTCCTCAGCAAGGCGCAAGTTGCCCTGACTGCCGCTGAGCGCCACAACATAGCCTGCTACGAAAGCGCTGAAAGCGGTCACTAAGAGCGCAGCCAGTACAACTATCAGCTGTGTGCTGCGCAGCGGCGTCTGCAGCCACGGACGCTTTTCATCTCGCTCAGACCAAAACATAGGCGTCTACGTCCCACAACAACTAACAAGTGCCAAAAGGATAGCCGTGTTGCGGCGCGTTTTCAATGGCGCATCTGATGAGGAAAGTCTGAGCGCGTCCGCTCAGTCAAATAGGCTTGCCAGAAAAAGCACTAGCGCAGTGGCAAAAAGTATGCTAGACTTGATCGCGTTCGTGAAGCATGGTGGCCGTGGTGGAGGGGTACCACGTCTGGTTGTGGCCCAGAAGGTCGAGGGTTCGAAACCCTCCGGTCACCCAAGCAGCGCCGACTTCACGCTGAGTCGGCGTTTTTGCTCCTCAGGGCAGTGATCAACGCCTCAAGCGAGCTGTAGGACGCTCCGTGCCAGTGCCAGCTGCTCTCAGTGACCTGCACGATGTCTGCAGCTTGTTCAGAGATGACGAATCCTGCGCGCTCTAGCGCCCGTTGCGTCCAAAAAGCGCGCAGACCGTTGCCCTGCACGTCTAAAGCGCCTTTTACCTCTGCGCATAGCTTGAATGTGCCACTTGTCACGTCAAAGGCAACGCCTTCACTGGCAAAGGTGCGCGCAAAAGCGCCGTTCAGCACCAAATCTTCAGGCGCGCCTGCTTGTAACCCGCCTTCGCCGTCCAGCAGCCAAATGCGATCTGCGCTGCGCAGCGCCAAATCAAGGTCATGCGTTGAGAGCAGCACAGCGCGTCCTGTCCGATGTGCCAAGCGACGCAACAGTGCCATAATCTCAACGCGACGTGGCAAGTCGAGAAACGCCGTTGGCTCATCAAGGAAAATCAGCGGCGTCTCCTGTGCCAGAGCGCGCCCGATCATCACTTTTTGACGCTCGCCATCGCTTAGCTCGCTAATTGGACGCTCTGCAAGTGCTGTTGCGCCGACCGACTCTAGCGCCCATTCCACAATTGCGCGATCTGCGGCGCTCAGACGACCTGTCCAATCTGTGTACGGCAATCTGCCGAGTGCCACCAGCTCGTATACGCTGAGCAGACTTGTCTGCGCGCGCTCAGTCAGCACAATGCTGATCAAGCGTGCCAGACGGCTGATCGGCAGGCGATGAATATCTTCAGCGCCAACACAAACTGTGCCTGCCAGTGGCTTTTGGACTGCGGCAAGCGTGCGCATCAGCGTAGACTTGCCTGCGCCATTTTGTCCAAGCAGGCAGACTAATGTGCCGCGCTCAAGCTGCAATGTCAGGTCGTGCAGCACAACTTTCGGCGATCTGCGCCCTGTCCGATAGCCAACGGTCAGGCGTTGCGCCGTGAGAATGGTCTGGCTCATGCACTGAAGGCGTCGCGCAGACGGCGCTGACTTAGCACAATCAGCAGGACAATAGGTGCGCCGATCAAAGCAGTGATTGCATTCAGTGGCAAGATGATCTGCCTGCCCGGCACTTGCGCAACCAAGTCGGCGAGCATGGCGATCAAAGCGCCGAGCAGCATCGCCGTTGGCAAGAGCCAGCGATGGTCAGCCGTGCGGATGAGAATACGGCTTATGTGTGGCACAGCAATGCCTAAAAAACCTATCGGTCCGCAGAAAGCGGTCACAGCGCCTGCCAACAGCGACGTGCTCAGGATGACACCTATGCGCGCACGCCGTAGATCAATGCCCATGCTCTGCGCATACGCCTCGCCAAGCAGCAGCGCGTTGAGCGGCTTGATCAGCGCTAGGCTCAGCGCTAAGCCGACGCCGATGATCGGCGCAAGAATCGGCAATTGGCGCCATGTGACGCCGCCGAAGCTGCCAAACGTCCAGTTAACGTACGCCTGAATGCGCTCTGGCACGCTGAAGTAGAGCAACAAGCTGACCATGGCGCTCACAGCGTAGCCGAGCATCAAGCCGACGATCAAAAGCGATAGGACGCTGCGCGCGCGTTGCGCTACGCCAAGCACAAGGCTCAACATCAGTGCAGCACCTACGCTGGCTGCTGCAGCCAAACCGAAGTCGCCCAGCAAGCCAATGCCGACTAGGACAGTTGCGCCTGTGGTACCGACCGCTAAAACCACGAGCGCTACGCCTAAGCTAGCGCCGGCGCTGATGCCCAGCACGAATGGATCGGTCAGCGGATTGCGGAAGAGAGTCTGCATTTGCACGCCGCCTACAGCCAGTGCCGCGCCTGCCAAGAGCGCCGTCAGCGCGCGCGGCATGCGGAACTGTGTCACAATCGTGGCATAGGCAGGCTGACTGGTTGCCTGTCCAAGCAAGGCGCGCAGCACGTCTTCTAGCGGCACACTGACCGAGCCAACTGCTAAGACGAGGCAAAACATGCCGATCAAGGCGATAAGCAAGGCTATGAGGACAGCGCTCCGTCTGCTCAAGCCTGTGGCAAGGCGCGCCGATTGCCAAACCTGCGCTTCAGAGTGCGTCGCCATAGCCTTGCACCTCGCTCACTTCAGCTGCCGATAGTAGACCAGTTCATGGTCAGGCAGCAGCTCAGGATGGAAAATCTTGATCAAGTCGGCAAGGATCACGTGCGGACGGATCACGCCGCTCTCGAAGTAGTCGTTGCCGAAGTTCTCATTGGTGCGCTTATCGTTGTTGAAGACCTTGCCGTTTTTGAAGGCAGCGAACTGAGCGAAGCGTGCGTCCGCAGCTTCAAGGTCTTTCAATGAGCCGAAGAAGCCGACGTTGACCCAAAACTCAGCGTTGCCTGCCTTGGCAAAGACGTCTTCAATGCTCAGCGGCAAGCTACCTGTGGACTCGTCATCTGCCCATGCATAGCTGGCGCCAGCATCGAGCAAGAAGCGCGCTGCAAAGCTCTTGCCGCCAGGAATGTACCAGACATCTTGGAAGGGTGTGTTGATCAAGACGCTTGGGCGCGTGCTGACGCGCTCAGTCAATGCTACAAGCCGCTGATACTCCTTTACAACACCCTCAAAGTAGGCATTCGCACGTGCCTCAGCGTTGAAGAAGAGCGCTGTGAACTTGATCCACTCAGCGCGACCAAGCGGCGTATTTTCGGCAAACTCGCCGTTCAGCGCGACCTTGTAACCTGCCTCGATCAGCTTGGGATGCGCGTCGTAGTCAGGGAAGCCGCTACCATAGGTCATGATCAGGTCAGGCGCGATCAGTGCAACCTGTTCCACGTTGACTTGCGCGCCGCTGCCAATCTCGGTCAGCTTGCCTGCTTTGCCAAGTGCAACGATCTCAGGCGTTGAGACGTATTGCAGCGTGTCTACGCCGACTAGAGCGTCCAAGACGTTCAGCTCGACCAAGTGCGGCAAGTACGTCGTGGACATGCTGATAAGTTTTCTTATCGGAACTTCGACCACTGTGGCGTCTTTGAGCTGCTCATCCTTTGGCGTTGGCGCGCCGCACTGAACCAGCACGTAGGTGAAGCCGCGCTCAGCGCCTGCCCATGGTCGCGTCACACGCACGACCTTATAGTGCTTGTTGTACTGGACGCTGAAGCCAGTGGCAAAGGCGATCTCAGTCTTCTGCGGGAAATAGTCTACATTTGGGTCAAAGTTGGTGATGCATTGCGTTGGATTCGTGTCTTGTCCGCGCGCAATAGGTGCGCTGCTCAGAGCAACTGCCAAGACAAGGGCGATTACAAGGCTGAATTTGGCGATTTTCATCGGTCAAACATCCTTTCCCAGAGCAATTAGCGAACGAGTTGGGCAAAGGATGCACGCGCCATGCTGTTTGGCGCGCCGACTACAAAAAAACCCGCCAAAGGGCGGGCAAGACAGCATGGAGGTATGAACATCCACACGCGCTCCCCTTTGTCCACGAAGGTGAAACACGATCTTCAGTCAAAGTGGGCATTCGGGCTTCGCCTCAGCGGCGTTACCGTTGCGGGAACAGCGTCGGACTTACACCGATCTTCCCCCGAAGGTCTGCCAGACCTTGCGCCGTACATCCGGGTAGCGGCGCCCTTTGACCATGTGCAACAGTCTAACGCACTTTGAACAGTGAGTCAAATCTTGGATTTCTGTCTGAGCCCAAAACGTCCAAGCGCAGAATGATAGGCGAGGCAAGTGACAAGACAAATCTCACTCCTGCCTCTGCCCAACTTGGGCTACATTTTCAGGCAAGGTTATGTAAAATATATTAAGCAATCATTAAGTGAGCGAGGTTTTGCCAAAAGTTGTGGAAAAGACGAGCCTTCCTGTGACCTTTGAGGCGACTGAGCGTCCGAATTTGCAGCCTGATGACTTGATGAGCGAAGGCGGACGCAAAGTCCTTGCCTTCCATTTTGGGAAGATGCTGGCGCGGCAAGCTGAGGTGTTGGCGAGCGAAGACATTGAAGCTGTCCACCAAATGCGCGTGGCGACGCGCCGTCTCCGCAGCACGCTGCGCATTTTTCGTCCATACTACCGTCAAAATGCTTTGAAGCCGTTACGTGCCGCCTTGAAGCACACAGCCGAGCTGCTCGGCAACGTACGTGATCTGGACGTTTACCGCGAGCATCTCATGCGCTATGCTAAAGAGCAGCCTAGCGCCAAGCGCCGCGATTTGCGCTTGATCAATGACCAACTTGGCAAGCGGCATGCTGAGCTGCGTTCACACTTGTATGAGCATCTCAATAGCGCAGCTTACGCCGCATTTTTGCGCGATTTTGCCGCCTTCTTGCAAACGCCTTATGCTGCTGCGCGCACAGTGCCAGACGATGAACCAATTCCATGCCGTGTGCGTGAGGTTGCGCCGCGCTTGATCTACGAACAGTACGGCGTAGTCCGCGCCTATGAGCCATATCTGGAAAAGGCGAGTGCTGAGCGTTTGCACGCCTTGCGCATTGAAGTGAAACGGCTGCGCTACCTGATTGAAGCCTTCAGCGAGTTGCTTGGATCACAAGCCGAAGTGGTCATCAGTGCCTGCAAGCAATTACAGGATTTTCTAGGCGAGTTACAGGATGCTAAGGTCGCAGCCCAGCTAAGCGCAACATATTTGCCTGATTTACGGCGCGGCAAGCGCGCATTGGAGCGCTACCTAGAGGCGCGCCAAGCCGATCAGGAACGTCTACGTGCCTCGCTATGGGAACAGTGGTCGGCTTTCAACGCGCCGAGCGTGCGTGAGGCATTAGGATTAGCTGTATCTGCGCTATGAGACCTAGAAGCGCACGCGAATTCTCAGGCGTCCTAACCGAATTTCGTCGCCGCTGCGCAGCAAACGGTCGCCTTCTGGAATGAGACGGCGTCCATTCAAGTAGGTGTGATTGGTGCTGTGTAAGTCAGTGACGTAGATTAGGCTGCCGCGCCGCTTTAACTGCAAATGGCGGCGCGAGACGCCATGTTCCTCGGCGCCAAATGGTGATAAGTCTACATCTGGCGCTTGCTCGCCAGCAGCGCGCCGTCCGACAATTAGCGTCTCTTTGATCGTTAGATTCAAAACCTTGCCGTCTACTTCGAAAACAATCGGCTTTTCTTCGTTAACAATTGCCTCGCCTGTTTGCTGCGGACCTGTAGGCACAACGTTGCCTGCATCGTCAATCCGATGGGTCTCGCCTGAGGAAACCATTGCTAGACCGCAGTTCGGACAAACTAGCTCGCCGACGCGCACGGTTTGTCCACAGCGCGTGCAGATCAGCTCTCTCGGCTTGGTTTCTACCCCGTCGTCCATGTTACCTTCAGGAGCACCTGATTGGAACAGTGGCTCTGCACCTGTGCTCTGCTCCACCTCAGCGCCTTCGTTTGGACTTGCCATAGCTTTTTCCTGTCCAGTACCCTGCGTATTTACAAAATTCGTTTTCATTGTAACATGCTTCGCTTGAATGCAACGGACTCAAACGCAATTAAAACGAATAAAGGCTTGCGTTCGCACAGAGACAGGCAAAGCGCAGTTGTCTGCGCCGATCAGCACGCCAGTGCCGAGCCTGCTGCAAAAATTGTATATAGCGTTATCGAATTGTGTGCTATTCCTGCCTAAAGTGCGGTATACTCAAAGAAAGATCGGTTTAGAGCGCTTTACAGGCTTCTGAAAACTTTGATAGGCTAACTAAAGAATAGGAGTACCTCATCAATATGGTTGCTCAAGCAGTTCCTCCCGCCATTGTCACCACGGATCCGACCTACCAAACGGCATTGCGTCAATATGACCGCGCAGTGGAATACTTGCCACACTTGCCGACTGGTGTCGTGGAATTCCTGAAGTGGCCGCGCCGCGAGCTGACCGTTCACTTTCCGGCGCGCATGGAAAATGGCGAGGTCAGAATTTTCACAGGCTATCGCGTCCATCACAACACTGTTCTAGGTCCCTCTAAAGGCGGCATTCGCTACAGCCCGCACGTCAGCCTTGACGAGGTACGCGCCCTAGCCATGTGGATGACATGGAAGTGCGCACTCGTTAACTTGCCCTACGGCGGTGCCAAAGGCGGTGTGGTCGTTGATCCTTTCAAACACACTCAAAGTGAGCTTGAGGCGATCACACGGCGCTTCACTTCAGAGATCATCTTGCTGATCGGGCCCAAGATTGATATCCCAGCGCCTGACATGGGCACTAACGCTCAAACAATGGCGTGGATAATGGACACCTACAGCATGACCGTTGGCTACTCAGTGCCAGCCGTTGTGACGGGCAAGCCGCTGAACATCGGTGGGTCACTAGGGCGTGAAGAGGCGACCGGGCGCGGCGCTATCGTCTGCATGTTAGAAGCGCTGCGCCAACTGGAGATCACGAAGAGTCCGCAGGATATTTCAGTTGTGGTGCAAGGCTTTGGCAATGTCGGCTCGCATGCGGCGCGGCGTGCTCATGAGCTGGGCTTCAAAGTGATCGCCGTGAGCGACATCACAGGCGGCTACTATAACAGCAAGGGCTTGAACATCCCTGAGCTATACAGCTACGTGCGCCAAAACCGTACTCTCGCAGGCTACAAAGGCGAGGCAGAGCCAATCACGAACGCTGAGCTGCTCGAATTGCCATGCGATGTGCTAATTCCAGCAGCCCTAGAAAATCAGCTGACAGGTGAAAATGCGCCGCGTGTCAAGGCAAAGCTGATTGTGGAAGGCGCGAACGGTCCGACGACACCTGAGGCTGATGATATCTTCGATGATCGCGGCATTCTGGTCGTGCCGGATATCCTCGCCAATGCAGGCGGCGTGACAGTGTCCTACTTTGAGTGGGTACAAGGCTTGCAAGAGTACTTCTGGGACGAAGATGAAGTCTATCGCCGCTTAGAACGTATCCTTGTGCGCGCTTACGATGAAGTAGTGACAACTGCTGAGCGCTTTCGCGTCAATATGCGTTTAGCGGCAAACATCACGGCGATCAACCGCGTGGCACAAGCTATGATGACACGCGGCTTCTATCCCTGATCCTTGCTCAGCCAACTCAGCGCCTGCGTGCGCACTGCTCAGCGACGTGACGCTCACGTCGCTGGCTTTTTCTAGGCGCATTGCACATTCAAAGCGCCTGTGATATGCTCTGCGCAATCCTAGTCAAGTGCCTGAAAGTAGTTCAGCTGGACGATGCACATTCACACTGTGATTTATACTGATCACTTGCCTGAGGTCGAAACGTTCTATCGCCGCGCTTTTCCAACTGTGCCCTTTGACGCACAGGAAGGCATGTTCACTGTGCGCTGGGCATCCAACGGCTGGCTGCACTTCGTGCGCGCCGATGAGACACATCCGCCTAGCCCTGTGGCACTGATACGCATCCACTTGCCACACACTGACCTTGAGCATGAGCGTCTGACCGCGCTTGGCATTGCCTGCGGCGCGTTGACTGTAGAGTCGTGGGGCAGATGGTACGGCAACAACGTTCGCTACTTCGAAGTAATCGATCCAACAGGCACGCGCCTGCACTTCTATGAGCCGCACTTCGGCGAGAAGCGCCAACTGATGACAACTGGCGACGGCACAGATACGCGCAAAGTCCATCACCACTGAGCCGACATGCAATCAACAGTTAAACTGTTCCTCGTGCTGTGTCTCACTTGGACAGCGCTCTCGCCGAGTGCCTTGAGCGCAGCACAGAGCGCTACAGTGCGCGTCATATTGCCGCCTTTTGGGACGCTCGATCCTGTCGCGCTCTCGCCTGCTGACCAGACAGGACGCGATCTGGTCGAGAATCTTTTTGCAGGTCTGACGCGCTACGATCCGCTCACCAAACAGATCGTCCCGGCATTGGCTGAGTCATGGTCGGTCAGTCCTGACGGCTTGGAGTGGACGTTTAGGTTGCGGGACGCACAATGGGTGCGCGTCCAGAATGGAGTCGTTGTGCCTGTGCGCCCAATCGTAGCAGGTGACTTCGTCTTCGCTTTGCGCCGCGCTTGTGACGCACCGCCGCCGAATCCTGCTGCTAAGACAGTGTTTGTCATCAGCGGCTGCCGCAAAATTGCCACGACTAATCCGCTGTTGGTAGATGACCTGTTTATTGCACGTGAGCTGGGAGTGCGCGTTGTCAATCTGCGTACGTTAGCCTTGCGCCTTGAGTTTCCTGCGCCAATGTTGCCTTTCATGCTCGCCCTGCCAGAGTTTCGCCCTGTGCCACGCGAATCGGTCAGTTTAGCCGCTGAGAACAGCGACTGGGCTGTGCCGAGCGCAATGCTCTCCAGCGGCGCTTACGCACTGGCTGAGCGCGACGCGCAGAGCCTAACCTTGCTGCGCAATCCATTTTGGCATGATCGGACAGGCAACATAGAGCAAGTGACGGTCGCTTTTGCTCCGTCTGAGTCAGCTGCAGACCTTTTCATCTCGCAAAGTGCTGATTTCGCCCGCCTGAGCCGAGAGAGTGCGACACAACTTGCTATGAGCGCGCCTGAGTCGCTCATCAGTATGCCTAGCGCAGCTGTGATCCTGCTCGGCTTTGCCGCTGAGCGTCCAGTGACAATGCGAGAGGAGCTGAGACGCGCTTTGGCGCTCTCAATTGACCGTAACGCGCTCGCTCAGCAACTCAGTGGCACAGTGCCGACATGGCGGCTGACCACGCCTGCAGTCGCTGCAGTGGCGCTACAGTCTGAAGCAGGCATTTTCTCACCACAAGCAGCCAAAGCACAGCTGATCGCAGCAGGCTATGCTGCTTGCCGCCTGCCTGAGCGCCTTGAACTGGTCATTGAAGATACGCCGCGCATGGAAGCCTTAGCGAACGCGCTCTTTGCGCAGTGGCAGGCAAATCTAGGCTGTAACGCCCAGAACTTCCGTTTGACCAAGCGCAGCACTGAAGTTGTGCGCCGCCTTGCCGATGGCACCTTCAGCACCATTCGCACCACTGATCCAATTCGCCCGCATATGTGGCTGTTCACATGGTCGCCTGATTACTTGGATGTCACGGCGTGGACGGGCGACGGCGCGCATTGTCGCTACGGCTTTCTGAAGAGCTACGTGCCATGCGGCGAGGCAGATCAGTTAGTGAACGCGGCATTGCTGGAGAGCGACTTAGCGCGCCGCGCTGAGCTAGTCGAGCAGGCAGAGCGGCGCTACTTTGGTGAGAATGGCACTTTTCCTGTAGTGCCACTGCTGACTGAGCTGCGTTTCGCTGCACGCCGACCCAACTTGCAAGGCGTCAGCGCTGCAGCGCCGCTTTGGTTTGCGGCTTGGTCGCGTTAGACGTTACAAGCATACTCGAAATCTTGTAGAATCATGGGTAACGCTTCAATGAAAGGAGCTACCCGTGACCTTTCCGTCTTTCTACGATCCCGAAACAGTTGGACAAATTTACGAGCCTGATCTGCAGCGTGCCTACGCTGAAGGTGCTGCAGCCTTTCAAACGCCTGCCAGCAGCGACCAGCAGCGTGTCTTGCTCTGGCTGATTGATATGCAGAACGACTTCATCCTGCCTGCACCGCTCGGTCGTTTGCCCGTGCCAAATGCCGTGCAGGATGCACAGCGCACTATTGAATGGCTCTATCGCAACGTCCATCAAGTTACGCACATCGCTGCCTCGCTCGACACACACACGCCGTTTCAAATTTTCTATCCAACGTGGTGGAAAAATGCCAAAGGCGAGCGTCCTGCGCCGTACACTGTCATTAGTGCTGAGGACGTCGCTAAACAGATTTGGCTGCCCGATCTAGAGCCTGAGTGGTCAGCTTATTACGTAGAAGAGCTAGAAAAGGTCGGCAAGAAACAGCTGATGATCTGGCCTTTCCATTGCATGGAAGGCACAGCCGGACGCGCCCTGTTGCCTGCGCTCTCAGAGGCAATCATGTATCACAGCGGCGCACGCGCAGCACAGCCTACTTACCTGACCAAGGGCACAATTCCGCACACTGAGTTCTACTCAGTGGTCGAGCCAGAGGTGAAATATCCGCGGCGTCCTGACGGAGGCTTAAACACAGCCTTTCTGGACATGATTGCCAGCTACGACCTAGTTTATGTGGCAGGTGAGGCACGCAGTCACTGCGTGCTGGCAACGCTAGACTCAACACTGCGCTACTTCGCCAATCAGCCTGAGGTGATCGCTAAGCTGCGCTTCTTGGACGACTGCACGTCCTCTATTCCTGGCTTTGAGCAGGCTACTGAAGAGCGACTGGGCGCAATGGCAGCGCAAGGGCTGCGTTTCGTGAACTCAACTGATCCAATCGGCTGAGCCTCGCAACCTCTGAGCGTCAGCTGCGTAGTATACGATTAGACATATATCAATGCTGCAAAAGGTGGAGGCTATGAGCAGTGGATTCAAGCACGATGAACATGGCTGGTACTACGCAGGTGACTGGCTCAAACCTGCACTTGGGATTTTCGTGTTTTTGGTGATCGTCAGTCTGGTCTTCAAGCTCGTCTTGTCGCTGCTCCCTGTTGTGATTGTTGGTGCGCTGATTCTCTTCAGCGTCAGGTTGCTTGGTCAGAATGGCTTAGAGCGAGAGCGCTGGGAAGCGTGGAGCGAGCGACTCGGCGAGCGCATCAAGCGCTGGGCAGAACAAGTTAGCCAGCGCGCTGAAGATTGGGCGAAGCAGTTTGAATATCAAACAACAGGTCGCTCAAGGGCGCAGGAAAGCGCACGAGGGACTTTTGAGGAGCATCCGCGCAAGCGCAAGAACGACGAAGAGGTGCTGGAGATCGAATACGAGGAAGTTTCCACAGTGCATGGCAAAGCGAAACGTCGCTCTGAAGATGTAGAATATCTCTAAGCAGCTAGGCACGCCTCTCAGCGGTGAGAGGCGTGTTTGTTCAGCGCACTGAGACTTCAGTCTGCCTACCTGTGAGAACGACGGCTTCTATGCGCTGTTCAGGTGTGTTACCGCGCCGCACGAAGAACGTCCACGTGCCCGGCGCAGCGATCACGGGTTCATCCAGCACGATCTGCCATGCGTTCTCGCTCTCTGCTACGCGCAGGACAATTTGATTGCTGAGCGAGGCAGTTACGTTCTGAGTGGAGAGGCGGAAGACGACCTCGCCAAAAGTGAAAGCTAATGTGACGGGCTGCTCAGCGGATAGGCGCAGACCTTCAACAATGTAAGGAATAGCCGTCTGAGCAACGACGCGGTAAGTCTCCGATGGCACGCTGACGACTTGCCCAGTGGTAAACCTGAAAGTGATGCCTTGCGAGTCAGTCAAGTGAAGCGGCAAAGCGAGCGGCGTGCCATCTAAACGATAGGCAGCAGCGCGCAAAACCGCCCACTCAGTTTGTGCTGCGCGCCCATCAGCAGTTAGTTGCACACCTTGCCGCGCTTGGAGCATTAGAGCCTCAGCATTGTTCGGCTGCACGCGCGCACTTCCTTCCGTGACGCCGAAGAGCAAGTCGCCGTTCGGCAAGCCATAGGCAACGAAAGCACCTTCGCCTGTCATCTCCACGCTACCGCCGACTGCCAGCAAGCTGAAGCGATAGGCGATGCCTCTGGGCTGTAAGCGACCATTGGCTTGCCCTTCGAAGAGCGCCACAGCCACTTGCCAGCCGTTGATCGGCGAGGCGTGATGTCGCCTGAGCGCTAGGCGCGTGCCATTGCTCAGATCGAGCTGAGCGTGAGCAAGGTGTAGCCTTGCTGCATCGCCGAGCGTGAGCGACGTGCCGTCAGGCGGCACGCGCTCCTGCCGATCAGAATCAGAATAGACCAGCACAGCAGCAGGCGGCTGCGTCTCTGCCGAGATGAGGCTGCCGAGTCCGATGCCTGCCAATGCAAACAACGCCAAGATCACCGTGAGAATTACGCGCCGAATCACAGGTAGTCCCTCAGATGACGACTGCGCGTCGGATGACGCAGCTTGCGCAGCGCTTTTGCCTCGATTTGGCGAATACGTTCGCGCGTCACGCCAAAATGCTTACCGACCTCTTCCAGAGTATGCTCCTGACCATCTTGCAAGCCGAAGCGCATAATCAACACCTCGCGCTCACGCTCGTTCAGCACGGCGAGTGCGCTGCGCACTTGCTCCTTCAGCAATTGGCGCGCTGCGGCGTCTACAGGCCCAATAACCTTGTCGTCCTCGATGAAATCGCCCAGAAAGCTAGAATCCTCCTCGCCAACGGGCATTTCAAGTGACATCGGCTCTTGGGCGAGGCGCTGAATGCGGCGGACCTTAGCAGCAGCACGCCGCAGCTTACGGCTCAGAGCATGGTCGAGCTTCTCGCCTGACTCTAGCGCAGCGCGAATCTGTCGTGTGTCTTCTGCTGAGAGGAAATTCATTTCTAAGGCAAGCTGCTCAGCCGTTGGCTCAGTGCCGAGCTGCTGCACTAACTCACGGTAAATGCGCGTAAGACGGTTGAGCGTCTCAGACATGTGGACAGGAATGCGAATGGTGCGCCCTTGATCAGCAATAGCGCGGCTGATTGCCTGCCTGATCCACCAAGTAGCATAGGTGCTGAACTTGAAGCCTTTGGTGTGGTCGAACTTTTCGACAGCGCGCAACAAGCCGATGTTGCCTTCCTGAATCAGGTCGAGGAAGCTAATACCACGCATCATGTAGCGCTTTGCTACGCTGACGACAAGACGCAGGTTAGCGCGCGTGAGCGCCTCAGCAGCTGCATTGGCACGCTGACGCACGCCGTCATAGTAGTTTGCCAGAGCTTGGTCATCGCATAACTGAGTGAGCCATGCCTCAAAGTCGGCGCGTGGCGGCAGGGTGTTGTGTTGACGGACATACTCACTAAACACAGGCTCAAGGCAGTTTGGAATCAGGTACAGCCCTTGAAAGACTTCAAAAAGATGGCGTGCCAGCAACGTCCATGTCTCATCGCGTCCCCAGTCGCCTTGCTCAAGGTAAGTACGGATGTAAGACGGCTTAGATGGATCGAGTGGCTCGCATAGGCGGCGTGCCTCGCTCAGGAATGCTGAGAGATCGGGCATGGCGAGGCTGTAATCAGCAGCCTTTGACCGTACGCTCTCCCAAAATTGGAGCATGTCATCGTACAAAATCTGAAGCGCCTCACGATAGCTACGCTGATCGCCTGTCTGAGTGTTTGTGCAAGCGGCGCGTAATAACGAGAGCGCTGCCATCTGTGAAGAGAGCCATGTCTCGCTATTTGGATCAAGTAGCGGCACTTGCCCGATCTCTTTCAGATACATGCGCACGGGATCATCAGCAGCAAGCGCGCTACTTAGCTGCACGTCATCCAGGTCAGTTTCGTCGAGATAATCTAGCTCTTCCTCATCAGAGTCTCGGAAAGTGACAGGTACTTGATATTCAGAGAGGCTGTTGACATCAATGCCAATCTCGCCGAGCTCTTCTTGCACTGAGCGCGGTGACTCATCCAGCTCATACAGATAGGCAAAATCCGTCTCAGTGTCAGGCAGCATAGCATCTGCGCTGAGATCGTCGGCTGTGTAGCGACTTGACTCTCCAGAATAGCTCGTTGTGCGTTGTTTTCGGCTTGTTCGCTTTGCCATACTCAGACGCTCACCTCACGAGAATGACTGACTGTTTAAGATCGGTTGGGCATGCATAGCTTGGCTGAGAGCGCGAATGGCATGTAGATAGACCGTGCTGAGCCGCAAATAGTCTCTCAAACGCACTTCGTCTGCCTCTTGCATTAGATGGCTCAACTCAGCGCTCTCACGGCGCAGCCGTGCTAGGCGCAGCAAAAGCACGTGATGCAGAAGCGCAGTGCGATGACGAACTGTATCAGAGTGCAGTGAAACTTGCTCTCTCAACGTCGCTACATCTTTACTTAACGCACGCGGATACAGCTCAGTTGCACTCCGCAAGCGCTGTTCGTAGGCTTCTAGATGCGCCACTAACAACTGCTCAAGCACAGGTTGCAGCTCAGCAGGCAAGTGCGCTTCAAGGTAAGCAAGCCAATCTTCCTCGTACTGAGCGCGCGCGCGCACGAAGACCTCAAAAATGGCGCGCAAATCGGGACGTGTGAAATCAGCGGCACATAACGGCTGCAGAGCTGACTCAGCGGCTGCATTTTCGTTGATCAATTGGCGGAAAACGCGCTGTACGTCCGCTAACAAGTTTGGATGCTGCAACAAAGCAGCCAAGCAATACTCTTGGAGTGCCTCGCCGTGCGCTGTGAGCGTTAGTGCCGCTTGACCTGTGTTCGGTTGAGCAGGCGCGCTCGGCTTGCCGTCAGCTGCAGGACGATCTATGCGCTTCAGGCGCTGCTGTTGCGCCGCCCACTCTAAAAGCGCCTTGCCGCTGCCCAAGCGCAGCTTGTACGCTAAGTGCTGCACGTTTGCCTGCTGCTGCAGATTGTTTTCAGTCGCCATGAGCAGCGGCAACAGCTCACGGGCGACTTTTTCACGCTCAGCTAGTGTAGCATTAGCAGGTAAACGGGCTGCTGCCGTGTTGATCACATACTCTGCCACGCCTTGCGCCTCAGCAACCAAGTTGCGCCATGCTTGCGGATCATCGCGGATCAAATCATCGGGGTCTTTGCCGACTGGCAAAGTGACCACTTGTAATTCAAGGTTCAAGCGGCTCGATTCGCGCAGCGCGCCGTTTGGGTCAACAAAGACGCGCTCAACTGAAGCCGCTTGACGCGCCGCCTCAAGACCGCGCAGGGTTGCGCGTGCGCCTGCTTCATCAGCGTCAAGAGCGAGGATCAAGCGGCGCGCAAAGCGGCTCAGCGTCTTGAGTTGCGCTTGAGTCAGCGCCGTGCCCATCTGCGCAACCACATTGGTGAAGCCGTGCTGGTGCGCTTGGATAGCATCCATGTAGCCTTCCACGATCACGGCTGTCTCGCTCTCGCGAATGCTACGGCGCGCATGGTGCAAGGCAAACAAGACGGCGCTCTTATCGAAGAGTGGTGTCTGCGGCGAGTTGAGATATTTCGGTTGCGCCTCAGGTTTGAGTGCGCGCGCGCCGAAGCCAATCACTTGACCGCGCTCATCACAAATCGGGATCATCAGTCTATCGCGGAAGCGGTCGTAGACACGCTCAGAGTCGTCATGGCGCGTTAAAATGCCCGCTTCCAGCATATCTCGCTCAGTGTAGCCGATCTGCTTCAGGCGATCTAGCACTGTGCTCCAGCTATCAGGCGCGTAGCCAATCTGAAACTGGACAAGCGTTGCCTCGCTTAAGCCGCGCCGCGCTACATAGGCGCGCGCTTCAGCTGCATCGGGCGCGTTCAGCAAGCGCTGATGGTAAAAACGCGCTACTTCGTTGAGCAGGCTGCGCAATTTGTCGAGATGAGCCTCGCGTTGGCGTTGTTCAGGTGTGCGCGGCTGCAGCTGGACACCTGCTTTTTCCGCTAAGATGCGCAGCGCCTCAGCAAAATCCACGTTTTCGCGGCGCTGCACAAAGGTGAAAATATCGCCACCTGTGCTGCAGGCGCCAAAGCAATGCCACGTTTGGGTCTCAGGAAAGACGACAAAAGAAGGCGTTTTTTCGCTGTGGAACGGACAGCACGCAGTGAAGTAGCGTCCTGCTTTGCGCAGCGGGACGCCACTCTGCGAAATGTATTGCACCAGATCGAGTTTTGCTCGAATCTCTTGGGTGATGGACAACGTGCCGCCTCCGCTGAACGCTTTTGAATTATAACGACAGCAAAAGGGCTAAGCAAGGCGTTTATTACCGTACTAAGTTTTCTGGATAGCACATTTCGCAAGGATCAAACAGCGGAGCAATGGTCACTGGCAAGTTTTGAGTGCATTCCTTGAGGCTTGTCCTTAGACCATTAGTTCTGGCAAGGACAGTGCTGCGCCTGTTTGAGTTCCGCTCAAAAGAACGATTTTTCAGCAATGACATCAAATAAAGTGCTTTTTCGGAGCTTAGAAGTCCCTAAAGACTGCTTATCAGCTGCACAAATATGTGTCATGCTTAGACAAAGCTGCTACAATATGAAAAAGCGCCACACAGTTTGTCAAATTGAGCGCAGCGGCTTGTCAAAGCACATGAGTCGCCGCTCTAGAGATAGGACAGATGGATATGCGAATCGTTGTCATTACGTCTTGGGCGACTGATGTCATCAGCGGCAGTGGCACAGCTGTCTTTTTCAATGCGTTTCTAGCAGGGCTGCGCCAGCGCGGCTACACAGTTGAGGTGATTGCGCCAAACTTTGACACGAGCGATTATATCGAGGCGACGCTCAAGCGCTTCCAGTTCAACACAGAGCTGCGCACTGATCCACGCCTGCGCAACGCTGATGTGATCATTGGCTTTGACTACGACGGCTACGGTCTCGATCCTGCGCAACGTCCGCCGCTGATCGCCTCTGCTCATGCAATCTTTGGCGACCTTTGCCGCTGGGAACGTGAGCCGATCCGCACAGTGGTCTATGCGCAGGCATTTTTTGACCGCCTGAACATGCAGCAAGCTGACTTGGTGACGGCAGGTAGTCAGTACGCCAAAGAGCGGATTGTGGCGCTTTACGGCGTGCCAGCGGAGAAAGTGCAAGTTATTCCGCACGGCATGCTCACACCAAATTGGTTGCCGCTCGTAGATGCTGAGCCACGCCAAGCTAATGATCATCCAATCGTGCTGGCAGTCGGCAAGTTTTACCCACGCAAGCGAGTAGATGTGCTGCTGCGTGCTGTGCCGCTGCTGGTTGAGGAGTTTCCAGACCTAGAGGTGCGGATTGTCGGCAACGGCTTGGAGTGGGACGTGCTGCATGCGCTCGCTGATGAGCTGAAGATTAACGCTCATGTGACGTGGCTCTCACACATTGCTGATGACGCCGCTTTTGCTCGTGAGTGGCGACAAGCCGATGTCTTCTGTCATCCAAGCTGTCAGGAAAGTTTTGGCTACGTTTACCTTGAAGCGATGACGCTTGGTAAGCCAATTGTGGCAGCAAATGCCAGTGCAGCACCTGAAGTTGTCGGCGAGGCAGGTCTGTTAGTCGAGCCCGAAAACCCTGCAGCACTGGCAGAAGGCATTAGGCGACTCTTGCGCGATGAGTCTTTGCGCGCCGAGTGCAGCCGTCGTGGGCGCGCACGTGCGGCACAATTCAGCGTAGCGCGCATGATTGACGGCTATGAAGCAGCAATTCAGCGTGTTCTTGCACCAGTTCCAGTGGTTGTGCGCTGACATATTTTCGCGCTGTGCCTCACGCTCGTGTTAAACGGGTAGCTCTTGGAGCTACCCGCCTCTGTTGCAGATTAGCGACGAATTTCTAACCAGTACTCTGTGGCGTCGCCCTCAGCTGCCCAGCCTTCTAGGTTTTTCTTCAGCCACAGCACCTTGTACCACGCTAGATTGTCAGCGCAAACCGGTCCTTCTAGGATGACAATGTCGTCACCTGTACGCATCAGGTCAAGGTTAGTGGAACGACGCACCGGCGCACGCTTAAGCGCAACTAGGTCGCTGATCACGCGCGCTTGATCGTTCGGCTTCAAGCGTGAGGGCTGCGTGCCACGGCACTTGACATCCTTTGGCGGCTCGGCGCTGCCAGCAGTGACTGGCTCAATCCAGTACTCGCGCGCGTCACCTTCGGCTGCCCAGCCTTCCAAGTTTTTCTTCGTCCACAGCAGCCGATACCAAGCCAGATTATCGGCGCACAGCGGACCTTCAAGGATCACTACGTCGTCACCAGTGCGCATTAGGTCAAGGTTGACCGCAGAACGGCGCGGACTGCGCTTGATGGCAGTCAGGTCGCTGACAATGCGCGCAAAGTCGCCCGGCTTCAAGCGCGAGACCTGTGTACCTTGACATTGCACTGGACCTTCTGGTGCAGTTGTATCTAGCACCTGCTTTTCCATCCAGTACTCGCGCGCGTCGCCTTCAGCCGCCCAGCCTTCCAGATTCTTCTTTGTCCACAGCACCTTGTACCAAGCGAGGTTCTCAGCGCACACTGGACCTTCGAGAATAACAACCGTATCACCAGTACGCATTAGGTCGAGGTTAGTAGCGGCGCGGCGCGGCTCGCGCTTGATAGCAACTAGATCACTGACGATACGCGCTAGATCGTCGGGTTGCAAGCGTGAGACTTGAGTGCCGCGGCAGCGGACAGGAGTCGGCTCAGGTGTAGGCGTTGGATCACCTTGAAAGAGAGCAAAGGAAGTCGTAGCAATGCTACCAGCCTGTACGTTCAGGGAAATGCCGAAGAGTGCTGCCATGATCAGCGCAACCAGAGAAAGCGTCCAAATAGGGCGGAAGAGTCGCATGGGTTCCTCTTTCTGTGAGAAGATTTCCACTTGCAATTCTCAAAGCTACCGCAAGATTTGCAGACGCGCTATACAGAGCGTATCTCAAAAGTATATCGGAGAGCAATGAACGTTTGTGAAAACTATCAAAACGCGGTAGCTTGCCGAGTCCTTGCTCTAGCGCTATTCTAGAAGATGCACACGACTCAGGAGCAAGTATGGGCGGCAAATACTTCGAGGAACTGCCTGTCGGTACACGCTTCAGGCATCGGCTTGGGCGCACTGTGACTGAGATGGATAACGTCTTGTTCTGCGCGCTGACGCTCAACACACAGCCGCTACATATCAACGAAGATTTCGCAGCGAACACTGAGTTTGGCAGGCGCATTGTCAACGGTCTATTTACGCTCGGACTAGTTGTTGGTTTAACTGTGAGCGATTTGACAGAGGGTACAATCGTCGCCAATCTCGGCTATGAACGCATCGTGCATCCGCGACCAGTCTTTCACGGCGACACGCTCTATGCTGAGACCGAAGTGCTAGAAGCTCGTGAGTCGCGTTCGCGTCCTGATTGCGGCATAGTGCGCCTGAAACATATTGGACGTAATCAACACGGCGAAGTCGTCATCGAGCTAGAGCGTACTGCCTTGTTCTTGCGCCGTCCACAGGAGAGAGAGCCATGAGCTATAAGCCGCGCCGTGCCTTGCTCTTCATGCCTGCTGATGACCTGCACAAGATCAGCAAAGCTGCCACACTGGATGTGGATTGCATCGTGATGGATTTGGAAGATGGTGTAGCACCTGATCGTAAAAGCGCCGCACGTCAGACAGCAGCTCAAGCGCTCCAGACACTGACTTTCGGACGCACAGAGCGCCTCGTGCGCCTAAATCCGCTCAACACGGCTGAATGCGAGGCAGATTTGCGCGCACTATTGCCTGCTGTGCCTGATGGGTTCGTCGTGCCAAAGGCTGAAGATGCTGTTGGGCTGAGCGCGCTTAGCGCGCGCTTGGCAACCTTCGAGCGTGAGGCGGACTTACCGCAAGGCAAGTTCACGCTAATTGCTATCATCGAGACAGCGCGTGGTATGGTAGCGCTGCGCGAAATTGCGGCTAGTACGCCGCGTCTGAGCGCCTTGATCTTTGGCGCCGAGGATTATACCAGCAGCATCGGCGCACAGCGCACGCGTAGCGGCACTGAGATACTCTACGCACGCTCGGCTGTGGTGCTACACGCTGCTGCTGCTAATCTGCAGGCAATTGACACGCTCTTCACTGACCTCGAAGATATGGAAGGCTTGCAAGCAGACTGCACCTTTGCGCGTCAGCTTGGCTTCACGGGCAAATTGGCAATTCATCCAAAGCAAGTGCCGATCATCCAAGCGGCTTTCACGCCGAGCGAGGCAGAAATTGCCGCTGCTGAGCGTCTGCTGGCAGCATACAGAGCGAATCAGGCTGCCGGCGTCGGCGTGTTTGCTTACGAAGGTAAGATGGTGGATATGCCGATGATCAGAGCAGCCCAAAATGTGCTGCTGCGCGCAGGTAGGACGTTCTAGAGTAGCAAAGGAGCTGACAATGCCTAGCGAGTACATGATGGAGACTTTTCTCGGCTTTGCGCATTCAGGTTGGCGTTGGGTCGTCATTCTGACAGCCCTACTTGCCTTTGTCTGGGCGTTGATTCGCGTGGTCAGACAGACAGACAATGCGCGTCTGACGCGCCTCACTATGCTCGCCTTCACAATTGGCATGGATATGCAAGTGCTGTTCGGCGTCCTACATTTCCTGGAGCGGCTCTCACAGAACAAGGTCTATGATGGTATTTGGATTCACCTCGTGCTTGGTCTTGTGGCGCTGGGCGTCTTGCACGGTTTGACGGCATATGCGCGTCGGCAAACGGCGAGCGTTCAAGCGCGCACGCACTTAATCGCCGTGATAGCTTCCTTCGCACTTGTTTTCGTAGGCGTGGCTACGCTTGTAGGTGGATTGCCGCGTTGGTTCTAGGCTGCTGAGGCGTTCTGTAGTCTGGTGACAGGTCACCCTCAGCTGATGTCAGCGTCTTGAGAGCTGAAGTATGTTGACGAGTGAACAGCCAAGCGACAATAGTGGAATACAAGGTGCGATTGATCGCCTGACGGAGGCTGTTGATCGCGTAGACGAGTTGATCGGGCAGCTCTCAGAGTGGCTGAAGGCAACTCACAAGGTACAGCTTTCGCCGCAGTTGCCTACGCTTGTGCGCGAGATACGCCGCAACGTACAGATCATCAGCCATGCGGTTGCTCAAAATGCAGCGCATACGCACCAGCTAGAAGAGCTCGTGCGCATTTTTGCGCTGATCACGTCTTCGCTAGAGCCTGATCAAGTGCTTGAGGAGGTGATGGATACAGTTATCCATCTGACTAATGCTGAGCGCGGCTACCTGATGTTGCTAGATGAGGAAACAAATTCATTTGTCATCCGCACATCGCGCGACCGCGGAAGGCGCTCCTTGCCTGAGGAAGACGTGATCTTCAGCCGCAGCATTGCACACGCTGCTATCAGTCAGGCTGAGCCAATCATCACTATCAATGCGCAGAGCGATCCACGTTTTCAAGGGCTGCAAAGCGTCTCGGTCAACAACCTGCGTTCGATCATGGCTATTCCGCTTGTTCTGCACAGCAAAGTAATCGGCGTGTTATACGCTGACAATCCAGTGGCACAGGGCGTCTTCACGCAGGAGAGTGTGCCTGTGCTAAAAGCCTTTGCAGGGCAAGCTGCGATTGCGATTGACAATGCCAAGCGTTTTTCTAGAGTGAGAGCAGATTTGGAACGCGCTGAACAGGAAATGCTGGAGCTGCGCATTCAAATTGACGAGCGCAAGCGCGAGCAGGCAGTCCGCGAGATCACAGAGACGGAGTACTTCCATGAGCTAGAGATTTTGGCGCGCAGCTTGCGCCGCAGAGCAAGACGCTCCGAAAAAGGCAGGTAGGTCAGCGTTTACCGTTGAAGCGGCGTCATTGAGAGTAGAAAAAGCGCGTGTGTCTCTCTGAGCCAAGTCTGTACACAGCTAAGCGCGTCCCACTGACGGAGCTTTTCCGCACTTTTCTGTTTTTCGGCATGATCGGCTTTGGCGGACCAGCAGCGCACATCGCGCTAATGGAGCGCGAGCTAGTAGCACGGCGCGCTTGGCTCAGCCGTCAACACTTCCTCAGTCTGTTAGCAGCGATCAACTTGGTGCCGGGTCCGAACTCAACTGAGATGGCATTTCACATTGGCTTGGTGACGGGTGGCTTCTGGGGCTGTGTGTTGAGCGGCGTTGCGTTCATTGTGCCTGCTGTGTTGCTCTCGCTCGGACTGGGCATTGTTTACGTCGCTGCAGGTGCCTTGCCAGCTGTGCAGGGCATTTTGCTCGGCGTGCAACCGATTGTGCTGGTGCTGATCCTGAGCGCAGCATATAACCTTGCGCTTAAGGCACTTGACAGCGCGGCGATGCGCATCTTAGGCGCTCTGGCAATGGCAGTAGCTGCTTTGACCGTTGTGCCATTCATGCAACTGTTCAGTGCGGCGCCAATTTATTTTCCAGAGCTGCTGATGTTGCTCGGCACAGGCACACTGTATATGTCATGGCGTTCGCGCTTGCGCGCAGCAGCTCTGCTGTTTGTTTCGCCACTTTTCAGCATCGCCAGTCAGCTAGTAGAGGCGCTTAAGCCGAGCCTTGCCGATCTTTTTCTGCGCTTTCTGATTATCGGCGGCACACTGTTCGGCAGCGGCTACGTGCTGATTGCCTACATGGAACGCGCCTTCGTCACAGAGACCAACTGGTTGACGCCACGCCAGCTCGTAGATGCTTTTTCGATTGGTCAGGCAACGCCCGGTCCGGTCCTCAGCACGGCTGCAGCTGCAGGCTACATTATGCACGCTGATCCAAATAATCTCTGGGCAGGCGTGCCGAGCGGGATCGTCTCAGCTGTGGCTGTATTTCTGCCTGCTTTCTTGATTGTATTAGCACTCGGCAAATTCATGCCGCTGCTAGAGCGCTACACTTTCATCAGCGACTTTCTAAAAGGCGTAAATGCCGGCGTGATCGCGTTGCTTGCAGCGACGTTCCTGAACTTGGCGTGGAGCACTTTCGTGCGCGTTGAGCGCAGCGTAGATTGGCTTTCAGTCGGCATGGCGATTGCTGCCTTTTTCGCGCTGGAGCGCTTGAAGTGGTCGCCGCTGCTTTTAGTGACGCTTGGTATTGGCATCGGCATCACGCGGACGCTTTTCAACTGGCTATAGGGGAACATGACTGTGCAACGTAAACGACGTTTTCTGCGCTTGTTGCTCGTCTTTGCGATCATCCTGATCGCGCTGATGATTGTACCGTTTTTCCTGCCTGTGACGGCTGCAAACGCTGATCCACACACACTCGCTGATCCAAATGGTGTCTTCATCACCTTGAACGGCGGCGAGGTCTATTACATTGCCTACGGCGATGAAAATGCGCCTGCTGTGGTCTTTTTGCACGGCTTGTTTGGTAGCACTTTCACATGGCGCAAAAATCTGGAGGTAGTTGCAGCAGCAGGTTACCGCGCTATCGCCTTTGATCGCTTTGGCGCAGGCTTGAGCGACAAGCGCGAGTCGCTCGACTTCTCGCACGCCGCAGGCGCTGACTTGACGGCTGCTCTGTTGGACGCTCTAAAGATCGAGCGCGCCACAATTGTTGGACACAGCGCCGGCGGCAACGTCTTAGCGCACTTTGCGCTGCGCTACCCTGAGCGTGTAGATAAGTTGGTCATCGTAGACGGTGCAATCATTGGACCGAGCGGTCCACCACCATTTATTAGTGCGCTGGTCGCCTTTCCGCCGATCAATCGCTGGGCGCGAGTCTTGCTCGGCGCCTTGCTGACCGAGTCGCGCTTGGCAGAGGCAGTTGAGGCATTTTATGTGAAAAGAGACTGGCTCACAGAGGCGGATTTGGCAGGCTATTGGCGTCCGTTTCAGGCAAAAGACTGGGATGTCGGTTTAGTTGGTTTGGTGCGCGATTCGGCTACAAACAGGCTGAGCGATAATCAGGTGGCGCGGCTAGCTCAATTTGCGCCGCGCACACTGATCATCTGGGGCGAGGCAGATACAGTCACGCCGTTTGAAATTGGACGCGAGTTAGCGCAACGGCTCTCAGGTGCGCAGTTTATAAGTTACTCAGGCGTCGGACATCAACCTATGGAAGAGCTGTCCGACGCCTTCAACCGCGATCTAATCGCTTTCTTGGCGCGCTAGTCCCACTTAAGGTGGAAGATGGTATGCGTGCCGCCTTCATGTTGGCGTGGTACGTCAGGATCGTAGCTGACTGTGAAGTGTGTGCCGCGCGGCAAGAAGCGCTTTGCCACGCCGTAGATGTAGCCGTAGATCATGTCATCAGGGTATGGCGTATTGGTGATATACTTCAAATGTTTTTCGCCGACCTGTTCGATGATGTAGCGACCTGGATCGCCTGTGCCGCGATGATTGATGTCGTGCAAAGCGCCGATCAGCATCAGCTTCTGCAGCAATGGCGCGCTCTCCATCTCAGGCGGCCATGGCGCATTGTTGATGATCGCCATGCCGACGCTGACTAGCTGATTCGTGGTATTCTCAGGGTTTCTGAACCAGTCGGCGAAAACTTCGATGAACTTGTCTACCGGGTACCACTCATCAGGCTTGAGGCTGTCAACGCCGTGCTTGCGCAGCGAGTCCATCACTTCATCGCCCAGCATATGGTTGAAAATTGCACTAGCAGCTTGCCCAAGTACCTCAGCGCCTGGCGCATAACGATATGGGTAGGACATATAGGAAGCTCCATGTAGCCAGAGGTTAAAAGTCAACAACTAGACTCAGCATAGTTCAAAATGTGCTTAACAAGCATTTCAAAAACGTACCAACTTGATGTAACGAGGTCTTCGCTCATGGTCAATGAATTGGTCAGCACAGCGTGGCTTGCCGAGCATTTGGAGGACAAAAACCTGCGCATTGTGGACATTCGCGGTCATGTCCTGCCTGCGACCGAGCCGCCGCCGCATTACTTCAATCACTACGCTGACTATCTGGTCAGCCACATTCCAAACGCCGTCTTCATAGACTGGGTACACGAGATCACTGACCCAGCTGATCCGCGCCATGCGCAGATCGCGCCGCCTGACCGATTCGCAGCGGCGATGAGTCGAGCAGGCATTGGCGATGAGACATTTGTGGTCGCTTACGATGATGCAGGCGGCATGTTTGCAGCGCGGCTATGGTGGGCGCTCAACTATTATGGACATTCACAGGTCGCCGTGCTGGACGGCGGCTGGCAGAAGTGGATCGCTGAAGGGCGACCGATCACAGCCGAGCTTCCAACTTTTGCGTCAACGGTCTTTACGCCGCGCCCTGATCCTGCGTGGTATCGCAACAGTGCGCAAGTGTCGGCAGCGCTTGGCACGTCAATCCGTCTTGTGGACATGCGCAGTCCAGAGGAGTTTCGTGGTGAGGCGTCGCGCGCTGCGCGCAAAGGGCACATTCCCGGCGCTGTCAATCAGCCGCGCCGCGAGCTGCTGGGCGAAGATGGTGCGCTGCTGCCACCTGAGGCACTGCGTCAAAAATTCGCCGCGCTAGGCGTCACTGATGAGACAGAAGAGGTGATTTTTTATTGCAACGCAGGCGTCTCTGCCAGTTTTGGCTTGTTGGCGCTGCGCGCCGCAGGTATTCAGGCACGCGCGGCTGTCTACGATGGATCGTGGAAAGATTGGGGCAACGATCCTGAGAAACCGATTGAATGAGTATGGAGTGGGCGGCATATAGCCGCCCTCTGCTACTCTGACAAGCGCAGCTTGATGCCCAGCCACACGCCTGCAAACACTGCTGCGCCGAAAACCCAGCCTGAGACCGCAAATGCCGAGATACCTGAAAGCAATGTCCCGACTGTGCAGCCAAGCGAGACCATGGCGCCCCAGCCCATCAGGACGCCGCCTAAAAGCGCGGTCAGCACATTACGCAGCGTCAGCCGTGAGAGCTGAAAGCGATTGGTGAAGAGTGCGATTGCCAGTGAACCTGCCACCAAGCCGCCGATCAGGAAGCCGTTATTAGTGATAGTGTGCGTCACGCGCGTTGCGCAACCTGCAAAGCTGTCTAAGCCAACTAGACGCTCTGCCAACCAGCCTGCCTCAGTCAGCGCTGTGCGCGCTAGACTGCCCAGCTGCGACGTCACGCCGAGCGGCGATACGCGGAAGTAAGCGATTGTGCCGACTATGCCTACTAACGCGCCTGTCACCAGTGGATTCCAGCGAGTCACGAACACAGCTTGGTAGATTCTTTGCCACGTGAGCTTGCCGCCTGCTTGTGCAGGCAACTCAGGCAAGTAGCGCAACAGCAGGACAGCGATCAGGCTCAGCACAGCCAGATGGAAGGCGAGACTTCCGCCGTAGCCAAGCGTCTTAGGCAGCCATGCTACAGGCGCGACCGAGATTGCCTCGACATAGAGCGTGTGCCATGTGAAAAAGCCGACTCCAAAGCCGACGAGTGCGCCAAAAAGCGCGAACGGCGCGCGCGCGTAGCCTTCGCCCATGCGATAGAGGTGTCCGCTGATGCACGCACCTGAGAGCGCCATGCCTATGCCGAAGGCAAGTCCGCCTGCAGCCAAGACCCAGCTCACTGGTCCGATGTGCGCATTAGGCGGCAAGTATTGACCGCTCGGATTTGGCATGAAAGCGCCGAAGACAATTGCGTAGCCAATGCCGCCAACGGCTAAAGCGCTCAGCAGGGCGAACAGACCAGAGCTGTTCCGATTTTCGATGAAGTCGCGGAAGATGCAGAAAAAGCAAAAGCGTCCACGCTGGAAGATGACACCGAGTGCGACACCGATCAAAAGCGAGAGCGACGCGCCTGCGCCGCGATTGGGCGTATCGTGCAGGCTAAAAGCGAGTGCCACAAGCGCGCCCAGAATCAGCCATGCCAAGCCCATGCGGACTGCTGCGACAACTCTTGGATTGTTGAGTGACGTGGAGGCGGCTTTTACGCCGCCTCCGAGTGTGGTCTCAGCCATATCAGACTTACTGTCTGCCCCAGACCGTGCCAGCAGGGTTGGCGATTGGCACGCCGACTGCATTGCCCCACTCTGTCCATGAGCCGTCATACTGTGCCACGTCGTAGCCCAAAATCTTGCTCAGGACGAACCAAGTGTGGCTGGAGCGCTCGCCAATGCGGCAATAGACGTAAATCTTCTTGCTCCCATCTACGCCGACCGAGGCATACAGCTGGCGCAGCTCCTCAACCGACTTGAACGTGCCATCTTCTTTCACAGCTTTTGCCCACGGCACATTGACCGCGCCGGGAATGTGACCCGCGCGGATTGCAAGCTCTTGGAAGCCCTCTGGCGCGAAGATACGCCCTTCGTACTCGGCTGGGGAACGAATGTCTACGATCACGCCCTCAGCCTCGCCCTTGACCACTGCTAGCACGTCAGCTAGGAAGGCGCGAATCTCGCGGCGCGCAGGCTTGGCAGTGAAGTTGCCCTCAGGATGGCTGACTTGCTGCGTTGAGAGCGGACGATTCTCGCGCTCCCACTTGGCGCGTCCGCCGTCGAGCAAGCGCACGTCCTCATGTCCGTAGATCGTGAAAATCCAAGCGCCCCAAGCGGCAAACCAGTTATTGTTGTCGCCGTACAGCACAACAGTTGTGTCGTTGTTGATGCCGGCAGCGCGTGCCAACTTCTGGAATGCCTCTGGCGAGGCGATGTCGCGGATGACAGGGTCAACAAGGTCAGTGTGCCACACAAAGTTGACGGCGCCAGGAATGTGTCCGCGCTCATAGACGCCTGGCACCACGCTCACTTCCACTACGCGCACCTTTGGATCGTTCAGGCGCGCTGCGAGCCACTCTGTGCTGACCACAGCGCTCTCAGGCAGGTCAGCGCGTGCGCGCAGCGAAGGCACGGCGAAGCCACCTGCAATTAGCACGACCACAGCGAAAAGTGTCAGAAGACGACGGATAGTCATGGAAATCTCCCCTTTCAGAATCTCAGCGTTTGCATACAAGCCGAACAGAACGAATCGAACGAACCGAACAAATTGCCGAACAGCGCCTCAGGCTACAACACGATGAGTCCATAGGCAAACTCCTTTCTGTGGCGTGCGCCAAGCAACAAAAAGCCCCGAACTCAGTCGGGGCAGGTTGAGCAAGGCGCACAATACGGCATTAGGCGTCCCACACCCCGACCTTTGCACAGCGACACAGCGCCGCACACAAACACATGGGCAGACACAGGTCAAAAGGCGAAGTCAGGTGTTGAACGGAAGACATGGTGATATCAGTTTCTCTAATGCCTCTCAAAACGCACATACAGTTTAGATAGAACTGATTACTTTGTCAAGCCCTTGAGCCAAAAGTTTGTCAGATTGCACAAATGGCACAAAAAAATGCGCCTCAGGGCAACCTGAGGCGCGTCAAAGGCAGCGCGCACTAGCGCAATGGCTGCAGATTGGTCTCGACTTTGCCGTTTGCGTCAATATACTGGTCAACGACCCAGCCTGTCAGACCGTCAGCTTCGCGCTGCACCTGCCACCAACGCAAGTTATCGGCAAAAACTGGACCAGCCAGAATGCGCACCACCTCATTTGGACGCAAAATGCTGATTGCGTTGCTGCGATTGGGCAGGTACTGCGGCGTGCTGCGTACAATGACAGGAGCGCCAGGCGGCACTATGGCACGCCCGCCGATCAGCAAGCCAAGCGGATTCTGACCGTCTGTGGCGCGTAGGGCTGGCACAGCTGTCGGTGCAGCTGGACGCGGCGTCGGCGTAGCTGCTGGCATCACAGGCGGCACAGCAGGCGGTAGAACAGGCGCCGTCACTATGTTCGCAGGAATGGCTGTGAATGACATCGCAGGGCTGAAAGTAGGCTGACCGCCGTCGGCGCCGATCACATACGGATAGCCGGGCGTGCCGAGCGGCAAGGCTGCAATGCCGATCTTGACGCGCGGCGCGGCGCTCAGCACGTTTTGATAGCTATCATTGGCGTTAATCCGCGCGATCATCGCCACATCTGACTCCACGATGCTGAAGGCAACTAGCGAGGTGTTCAGTGCAGGCGTGATCGCGGCAATGCCATAGCCTTCGCTCTCATAAACCTGCTGTAACCCGCCGCCTAGGAGCGGTCGTGCGAACAGTCTCAGCCTGTAGCTCTCGCCGCTCAGCGCGAAGAACGATGCGGCGAGTGGCGCGCTGCTATTGACGGCTACGCGCTGAATCAGCTCGCGCGTCACAAGGAAAATGGTGCTTCCGTCGCCGCTCCAGCCCAGTTGGTCAGGCACAGGCACGTCGCTGAGCGGCGTCTTAGCAGTGACCGCTAGGTCTAGCAACACCACTTGGCTGCCGCGCCTGAAGTCCAGACTTGGCTCTAACGCCACAGCGCTTGCGCCGCTCGGCGAGACGCGCACTCTGGTCACGTTTGGGAACGACCACAAGCGCGTACCGTCGAAGGCAGTCAGCGCTAGACCAGAGCCATCACAGCCAATTGTGTGCAGAAAACCGTTGCCACGCCACTTGAAAACTGTCCGATTGCCGTTGAAGCCTGCCTCTTGGAAGTAGTTAATGATCGTCGGTCCGAAGCCGCCGCTGAGACAGCCGACGGTCAGCTCAATGCGTCCAGCAGGCACAGCTACGCCGCCTGTGGCAGGCACAGCTAGAATGTTGTAAATCAGACTGTCAGGGTTAGGCGACGGCGTGGTTGACGCTGCATAGGCAATTTGTGACCCATCTGGCGACCAAGCTGGCGGAATCTCTACTAGAAGACCTGTGGCAATCGGCATAGGCGGACTGCCGCTAGCGGCTACGAAAAGCGTCTGTGACCTCTGGTCAACAAAAGCTAGTCGGCTACCATCGGGCGACCAGCTCAAGTGGATGTAGTTCCGCTGACCGCCTGTGTAGCCACCTTCGTAGACAAAACCTTGTGCATCACCTGTCAGCGGCACGTAGCCTTGCGCGCTGCTCAGACTCGTCACATAGACGTTGCCGTCACGCCCGACAAACGCCAGAATCGGCGCGGCAAGCGTCACAGGCGCTGAGACTAGGCCTATCGGCGGCGGCACAGGCAGAGTGCCGCCTGCAGCGGCAGGTGGCGGCGCAGCGACCGTCGGTGGCACGTTCGCGCCGACGCCAACGCCTGTGCAGAAGAAAATCAGTGAGTTATCGTTCGAAATGCGATACTCATAGCTGCCAAAACCATTCACTGTGACGCGGACGACCCAAGCGCGAGTCTGACCGGGCGCGTTGCGCTGACCGTTTGGACAGCCAAGGTTATCGTCGCGCACCACGATCTGCTCGTACGTCCAGAAGCCGTCAAAGCGCATCCGAGAGACCGTTCGTCCAATTCGTGCGCTCACGTCTTGAAACACACGATCTAGCGCCGCCTCGCTCGGCGCGCCTTGTGCCTTAGCTATTGGCGCAGCCGTCAAGCTGGCGAAAAAAAGCGCTAGTATCGCTAAATAGGTAAATTTCCGCATGAATTTCCTCCGCGCACTGCGGCTCAGAGCTTGCGTTGCGCCTGATCATACTTTGCCTTGCCAACTATTCACAATATACGGCGTGTAAAAGACCAGTTGTCAAGGTGTAAACGACCAGAATAAACTACAGGTGAGACAGCGCCCAGTCGTTAAGGCGAGACTAGACACCACCTACCTGAAATTGCTAACGCACTTCTAATTCAAACATGCTAGAATTGTGCCTCAGGTACACCCAAAAGCGATCAATCAATCTTCAGGAGGACGTGCAGAGATGCCACTCTATGAGTATCGCTGCAGGAGCTGCGGCGCGCGTTTTGAGGTCAGTCAAGCGTTCACGGATGAGCCGCTCAGCACTTGTCATGTGTGCGGCGGGACGGTCAAGCGCGTAGTTGGACGCGGCACAGGCGTGATCTTCAAGGGATCGGGCTTCTATGTGACGGATACTCGCTCGACCAACAGCGCTAACGGCAAGTCCTCTAGTGGCGAGAGCGCAGCTGAGAAGAAGAGCGAGTCAGCCGCTGAGAAAGCAGCCGCTAGCGGCGACTAAGCCTATACAAAGCTCAGAAAAAAGCACAGGCATTATGCCGCCGAGCAGCTAAGCTCGGCTTTTTTGTTGTGTCAGAAGCGCTTTTTCTGATCTACAATCAAACTATGTGCCAATATGTACTAAACAATGCGCTGTGCCTGAGAAAGTGATCGCTATTTTGCCTACTGCTGAGCGCAAGCCAGTTGTACGTCTCAACATGCCGCTTGCGCCGATTGAGATGCTCCTTGTACTGGGTATGATCATCTGGGGAACGCACTATAGCGTCGCTAAGGCAGCTCTGAGCGTGCTACCGCCATTTCTATTCAACGCGCTCCGCTTCAGCGCGGCTGTGGCGACGCTGTATTTGATCATGCGAGCAAGCAGCGAGTCGTTTGCCCTCAAGCGCAGCGCTATCCTGCGTTTGATCTTCACCTCGTTCCTGTTGCACGTACTCTACCAAGTCTTCTTCATCAACGGTTTACGCTACACGACCGTTGCCAATAGCGTGTTAATCAGCACTATAGCTCCTGTTGGCGTGATTATTGTCAACATCTTGCTACGCCGTGAGCGTGGCAGTTGGCGGCTGTTCAGCGGCATGAGCCTAGCATTTGGCGGCGTGCTGATCGTGATTCTCTCGCGCTATGCAGATCAAATCGGCTTAGGCACGCCGACGACCTTGCTCGGCGACGCGCTGACCGTGATCGGCACTTTCATCTGGGTCGGCATGACTTTCTCGCTACGCACGCTGATGACAGACAATCCTGTGATTCCGACGTCGTTTTGGCTGCTGCTGTGCGGCACAGTTCTGGACGCTTGCATCGCTATTCCAGAGACGCTGCATTTTGACTGGTCGCTGTTGACGTGGGAAGTTGGCTTAGCAGTGCTGTACTCTGGTGTGGTCTCTATTGGTATCGGCGGCGCAATCTGGAATCTAGCGCTGAAGCGGATTGGCGCCTCACGTACAGCGTCGTTTCTGAACCTACAGCCAATCGTGGCAGCATTTGTAGCGGTTATCTTTCTGGGTGAGCCGTTCACGCTCTGGCTAGTGTTGGGCATTGGCTTGGTGATCGTCGGCATGACGCGCTTACGCATAGGCTAACTATGGGAATGCACACCGAAGACTTCGGCATACGTCTTGTGGCGCGCCACGCGCCAACAGGCACGTTGCTGACCATTGGCGACGTACCGCTGGAGCGGCTGCGCACTTACTCGGAGCGCGGAGAGTTGCGCTGTCCAGAGTGCGGCGCACTGCTGCGCTTGAAGGCAGGCAACATTCGCCAGCACCATTTTGCGCACGTCAGCCTTGCACAATGTGCAACGCGCTACGCTGAGCCTGAGTCTGAGAGTCATCGTACAGGCAAAATGGCGCTGTATCGGCATTTTCGACGCGAGTCGCCGCATGCGCAGCTGGAATGGCGCATTCAGGCGACTGATCAGCGCGCTGATGTCTTCGTCCCGCCGAACTTTGTTCTAGAGTTTCAGCAGGCGAGCAACAGTGCTGAGCAGTGGCGTGAACGTCAACGGCTGTATGAAGATGCAGGCATGTGTGCGATCTGGTTCTTAGGTCAGGTGCGCTATGCAGAGGCGCGCAGCGAACCAGTGCGCCCGATCTCAATCTACGACCCATCGCCTGTGCCGCGCCGCGACTTTGAAGCAGCAGCAGGCGCTTTCCGCGTGCGCGAGATGGAACGTGCCATGTTGGAAGTCTTCACGATGCTCTACTATCTCGATCCATACGTCGAGATGCTCACTATCTTGTTGCCGCGCAGCTGGCACGCTCAAACTTTGCGTGCCTATCGCTACCGTCTACCATTGGCGCTCGCTCGGTTGACGCCAAACGGCTTGTGGACACCGCTACATGCTCAGCTGGATGAAAAGACCTTGAGAAAGCGACGCGCCTGAGTCATTATTAGTAGCAAACAAGGCGCGTCTCATGCATGAGTTGCCGATCACGCAGCATCTCTTAGAAATTGTCCTGCGTCATGCTGAGCAGGCAGGCGCAGCGCGTGTCACAGACATTTACCTTGTGATCGGACAGCTCTCATCGTATGTAGACGAGTCAATTCAATTTTATTGGGACACACTCTGTCGCGGCACGGTCGCTGAGGGCGCACAACTACACTTTGAGCATATCCAAGCTGAGGTTGAGTGCCAAGCCTGCGGCATGCACTCAGCGTGGGGCGAGATCGGGCAAGGCTGCCCAAACTGTGGCAGTCTGCGCGTGAAAGTGATAGCAGGCGAAGAATTTTACGTGCGCGCCATTCGCGTCCAGACAGCGGATGAAGTTGAGGGAAGTGAAGCATGAGCGTCAAAGTGATCTCAGTTCTGGAAAACATTTTGCAGGCGAACGATCAGATTGCAGCGGAAAACCGCGCGCGGCTAGATGCAGCAGGCGTCTACGCAATCAACCTGATGTCTGCGCCGGGCGCTGGCAAGACGGCGCTGATTGAGCAAACGTTGCGCGCTCTAACTCCGCAAGTGCGCATCGGCATGATCAACGGCGATACAACGGCTGCCAGTATGGACGCTGAGCGCGGCGCACAGGCAGGCGCAATGGCTGTACACATCAACACAGGTGGAAACTGTCACCTCGAAGCGCACATGGTGCGTCAAGCGCTCTCCGCGCTCGACCTGAGCACACTTGACCTGCTGATCGTGGAAAATGTGGGCAATTTGGTCTGTCCAGCCGGCTGGGACTTGGGCACTCACGCGCGCGTGATGATAGCGAGCGTCACGGAAGGCGATGACAAGCCTTACAAGTATCCGAGCATGTATCGCGCAGCGGACGTGCTGATCTTGAATAAGATTGACCTATTGCCGTATCTTCAGTTCAACCTAGACTATTATTTGCGAGGTGTGCGCCTGCTGAAGCCTGAGATACAAGTCTTTCAGGTCTCATGCCGCACAGGCGAAGGCATTTCCGCATGGATAGACTGGCTGCGCGAGTGCGTCAGCTCAAAACGGCTGACCTGAGCAGGCTATATGCGCCGCTTCACGCTTGTGCTGTTGGTAGGAATGCTGATCGGCATTGGCATCGGTTTGACGCTCGGTTGGCTCGTCCTACCTGCACCAGAGAGCGCTAGTCCGCTCAATCGGCTGGCACGCCGTCACCAAGAGGAGTTTGCGTTGATGGTGGCGGCTGCTTATGAGGTAGATAACGATCTGAGCGCGGCAATTGAGCGCCTGCGCTTGCTCGGCATGGCTGATCCGTTCACCTACATGCGCGACTTCACAGAGCGCTTCATCTTGCAAGCAGGTGTCGCGCGTGAGCGTGAGGCACGCCTGCTGGTGCAGCTCTCCTGCGCTATGGGCTTGTGCACTGAGCCAATGCAGCCGTTTCTGCTGCCAGCAGCCTCATCAGGATCGTAATCATGCGCTCAAATGTGCTGCTCTGGGCAATTCCGCTCTTGCTGGGCGTGCTGATCGGCGTCATTCTCGGTCTGTTCTACGCGCTGCGCATTGATCCGCGCGTGATCACTGACGTCAACTTTGCACAGCTGACCGAAGGCGACAAGCGCAACGTCATGATCTTGATCAGCCTCGCCTATGCCCAAGATCGGCGCATTGAGGTCGCTGCGCAGCGCCTGCTCAGCCTTGACAAGGATTGGCAAGCTGTGGCTGATGCTGCTTGTGAACTAGCTCAAACAGGCTATGCCAGCACGAATACAGGCTTGCGCGCCATTCGCAGCATGGTCGAGTTGGCAGGCTCGCAGGGCTACAGCGGCTGTGCCTCTGCCTTGATTCCAGTCTACACAGCAACGCCACGTCCAAGTCCAACGCCGCGCCCAACCGCTACGCCGACTCGTCCGCCTGTGCCGACTAAAACGCCCACTGAGCCGCCGCCTGACACACCCATTCCGCTTGCCCTGCAGGTCACGCCGACGCCGCGCGGCGAATTCGTCGTAGCAAATATTGTGCCATTCTGCGATCCACGTCTGCCTGCCCTGATTGAGTTCTCTGTGCGCGACGCTGATGGCAACGGCATCCCTGCTGTAGCAATTGAGGTTCGTTCAGGCAACCTGCGCCAACGCCTGTTCACAGGCTTGAAGCCTGAGCGCGATCTCGGCTACGCTGACTTCCAAATGACGCCCGATGAAATCTACCGCGCTGAGTTGCCGTCACTGAGCGAGCCGACGCGTCCGCTTGAAGCAAGCGCTTGCACAGCGCAAGACGGCAGGCGGACGCGCACCAGCTACCGCGTTATCTTTCAGCGCGTCCGTCAACCTTAGGAGCAACCTGTGGCAGCATCAACCTATGAGCAAACGCGCCAAGCCTGGCGCAACATCTGGCAGGAGACTGACTTTGCCCGTGAGTTAGCGACGTTAGATTATCCGCGCGCACGTGAGCTGCTCAACTTATACTTGCCGTATCTTGATCGCACGTTGCCTGTGCTGGAAGCAGGTTGCGGACCTGGTCATGTTGTTTACCACTTGCGTCAACATGGCTATGCGGCGCTAGGTCTAGACTACGCGCCAGAGGCGCTTTTGCCGACTCGCGCGCAATTCCCTGACTTGCCGCTGCACCTCGGTGACGTGCATCATTTGCCATATGCGGCGAACAGCTTCGGCGCATATCTCTCCTTTGGCGTCGTGGAGCATTTCGAGGAAGGTCCGGTAGGCGCGCTGCGCGAGGCATTTCGCGTCCTGAAGCCAAAAGGTATCCTCGTGCTGACCACGCCGACGCCAAATTTCGTGGACGCGCTACGCAAGCTCGCAGATCGGTTGATTTCGGCGCGGCGCTCGCGTCCGCCGCGTGCTGAGTACTATGAGACTGCCTACACAGGTGCGCAACTGGCTGAGTTTTGCCGCTCAGTCGGCTTCTGTGTGTTGAAAGTAGTGCCGTATTCGCACAGCTTCACATTTTACGGCTTGCATCGCATCTTTCGCGGCAAGGGCTATTACCAGACCTCAGGTCTAGCAGAGCTGATGGGCAAACTTGGACGACTAATTGCGCCGCAGTGGACTGCTTTTGCAGTGCTCGTCATCGCCCAGAAGCCGTTGCCTAGCGAATCGTGCGCTTCCACTGATCCTTGAACTGCACGTTTGTCAGATCAGGCGCTTCTAAGAAGTCCACCAGCAAGCGATTAAACTTCGCTGTGATCTGCAGCATTGGGAAATGTCCAACAGCTGGCTCAATGAGCGGCAAGAAGTAGCCGCTCTGCTTGCCGCGATTGATGCGCTGGATGAGCGACTCGCTTGGCGGCGGCAATAAAGTGTCATCTTCGCCGTGCAGCAGCAGCGTTGGCGTCATCAGGCGCTTCAGCTCAAGAGCCAAATTTTGCACACTTAGCGACTGAGCAGTTCGCATAAAAGCGATCTCATCAGCCTTGCCGACTTCTGTGCGCAGCACCTCAAGGTCAGGTAAGTCGCGCGCAGCGTGCTTTGCCAACAGCGCCGTCGGCTTGGCTGAGGTAAGCGCAGCGAAAATTGGCGCAAAATCCTGTGACGGCGACTCAGGCGATGGTGTTGGCACAGTAGCGATTGAGAGCGGTAGCACAGGCGGCACGGGACGACTCTCAAGTGGCGGTTGCGTCTGCGGCGGCACAGACTGCGCCTGCTGGAGTGCGCGAAACGGATTCGACGGCAGCGTCTCGCTTGTGGGGCTGTAAGTGACACTTGGCGGTTGTGCCACAGGCGCGCTCGGCTTTGGCTCAGCGGGTCTAGGTGGCGGCGCAATTGGACGTGGCTGCATCCCAGCAGGCAACTCATCGCCTAGACCGCCCATGTCCACCAAAGGCAAGCTGATTAGGAAGAGGCGATGTGTGAACTCAGGATATTGACGTGCGAAATTCAGGCAGACTGCAGCGCCCAGTGAATGCCCAACTAAGACTGCCTTGCGGATGCCCATGCTCTCGAAGAACTTATAGAGTAGGTTGACTTGGTCTTTGACAGCGTACTTGTTTGCGTCCTTGCCCGAATCGCCAAAGCCCCACAGATCAAGCGCGTAGGCACGATACTTGCCGCTGAGGTGTTGCATAGTCGGCACCCAGTAGCGCCATGAACCGAGCCAACCGTGCACCAAAATGACTGGACGACCGCGTCCAAGCGCCTCATAGTGAACCAAGTCGTTTTCAATCGTTATTGCGCTCATGGCAACCCTCTGAGCACTCCGAGACGGGCAATGCTGCATTGCTCTCACAACTATAGCACGCCTTTGCCAAAAAGAAAGGCTAGGTCAAGTTCCGACAGAGCGACGCAAGCGGCTTGCGGATGTATCTTTCTCTACACAGCAAAGCGAGAGTGCGCTATAGTTGTTAGGCAAGATCCAGTAATTGAACAAAACAGGTACAGCATGATCGTCGCGCTCGTCTCAATCCACGTAAAACCTGAGCATGTGCAGGCTTTTATCGCCGCCACACTGGAGAATGCCCGTCACAGCGTCCAAGAGGCAGGCGTTGCCCGCTTTGACTTTATTCAGCAGGAAGACGATCCGACGCGCTTCATGCTGATCGAGGTCTTTCGTTCGCCTGAGGCGCAACAAGCACATCGTGAGACGGCGCATTACCTCATTTGGCGCGAGGCGGTTGCTGAGATGCTGGCAGAGCCGCGCGTCGGTGTGCGGTATGTGCCGATTTTCCCTGACCAAGCATTGTGGAAGTACCCTAATGCTTGAGCGCTTCGAGTTCATGACAGCAGGGCGCATTATTTTTGGCAATGGCGTCCTGCGCGAGCTACCGAACCTTGCTAAGGCATTCGGCGAGCGCGCACTAGTTGTCACAGGCAGTGACGCGCAACGTGCAGCGCCTGTTCTTACTCTGTTGGAGGACGCTCACATTCGCTATCACGTCTTCAGTGTGAGCGGAGAGCCGACTGTTCAGACAGCGTGCAATGGCGTGGCACACGCGCGCAATTTTGCGGCGCAGCTTGTGGTCGGCATTGGCGGCGGCGGCGCTCTGGACGCGGCAAAGGCAATTGCTGCATTGGCGACCAATCAAGGCGATCCGCTCGACTACCTTGAGATTGTCGGCAAGGCACAACCATTGACCAATGCGCCGTTGCCGTACATCGCCATTCCGACAACTGCTGGCACAGGCTCTGAGGCGACGCGCAACGCTGTGCTGACAGCCGAAACGCAGCGTGTGAAAGTCAGTCTGCGCTCGCCATTGATGTTGCCGCGCATTGCTTTGATCGATCCGAGCTTGACGCACAGCCTGCCGCCGCACGTCACTGCCAGCAGCGGCTTGGACGCGCTGACACAGCTAATTGAGCCGTTTATTTGTCGCCGCGCCAATCCAATCACAGACGCGCTCTGCCGCGAAGGGATCACCAATGCGGCTTGGGCGCTGCCGCGCGCCTATGCTGATGGGAATGACGCTGAGGCGCGCGAGGCAATGGCGTATGCCAGCTTGTTCAGCGGCATAGCATTAGCGAATGCAGGTCTGGGCGTGGTGCATGGCTTTGCTGCGCCAATTGGCGGCATGTTCGGCGCGCCGCACGGCATGATCTGCGCTTGTCTGCTGCCGCACGGTATGGCGGCAAACGTACGCGCCTTGCGCGCTCAGGACGATGCTTTTGCGCGTGATCGGCTGATGCGCTTTGAAGAGATCGCCCTGCTGCTGGATGCCGAGTCGCCTGAGGCAGAAGCTGCTGTTGAGGCACTGCACGCCTTGTGCGCGCGCCTGAACGTGCCACGCCTGCGCGATCTCGGCGTGCCGCGCGAGGCATTCTCAGAGATTGTGCAGAAAGCCAAAGTCTCAAACAGCATGAAAGCAAATCCTGTCGCGTTGAGCGACTTTGAGCTACACGCCATTCTCGACTCTGCTTGGTAAGCCCGTTTTGAGAGAGACGGAGAGCCGCAAATGTCCCAACTTGCGTCTGAGACGCCGCGCCGCGCTGTGTCACGTTCGGTCAGCCTGTATAGCCTGCTCTTAGTCGCCTTTTTGAGCAGCCGCGAGCGCCTGCCAGAGACCGATCTACCGCCTGTGGCGCTGCTGAACAGCCTGCTGCACTTACTGTTGAAACCTGCTCTGCTCGGCGCGCCGCTCGCGCTGCTGAGCCGCCGTTGGCGCACTGCTGCGTTGCTGGCGCCGCTTGCCGCTGAATTCCTGCGGCACTACGGCGCGCAGTTGTGGCGCACAGTGCGTCCGCCACAGCCGATCCACTCGCCGCGCAGCTTGACAGCGCTGACTTACAACGTCCACAAAGAAGATATTCACCTAGAGCCGATTTTGAACGTGATCCGCAGCGCAAATGCCGACGTGGTCGCCCTGCAAGAGCTGGGCAGCCGCGCCGCTGAGTGTTTTGAGCAACAGCTTGCACACGAGTATCCCTATCGCAGTCTGCAGCCATACCCTGCTTTCCCAAGCGCAGGTCAGGGCATTTTGAGCCGCTTTCCGCTCAGCGACATTGTGTATTGGCGGCATGAGGGGATTGTCAACGCGCTCGGACATCAGCGCGCCACGCTCAGCGCACACGGCGTCCAAATTGCGCTCTACAACGTGCATCCTGTGCACCCAGGCATGGTCGGCAAGCTCTTCGACGCGCGTCCGCGCCAGTGGGAAATTGACCAGATCATGGCACGCCTTGCCGCTGAGCGGCGCTCAGTCTTGCTGCTTGGCGACTTCAATTTGACCGATCAAGCCGACGCTTACCGTCAAATTACGGCGCGCTACTATGACGTTTTCCGTCGAGTCGGCGCAGGCATGGGCTACACCTTCCCTGCTTGGCGCTATCCACAAGCGCGCGACCTGACCAACGGCTTGCCGCTCGGCTGGTTGCCGCCGCTCTTCCGCATTGACTACGCCTTTGCCAGTGAAGGCATTCAAGCGCTGCAGGCGCGCGTCCTGCCTGACTCAGGTGGCTCGGATCACTTGCCGCTCTGGATTGAAGTCGCTATTTGAGAGGTGAATGGACGTGACCTACACTATCTTCGTCACAACTACGCTCACAGGTGAGGCGCTTGATTTCTTGCGGCGCACTGAAGGGATCGAGGTGCGCATTTTGCCGCCAAATCGGGCAGAGGTGCTGAGGCTGATTGGCGAAGCAGACGGGCTGATCATTCGTGATGAGCTAGAGATAGATGCTGAGCTGCTAGCAAGCGCCAAGCGCCTGAAAGTCGTTGGGCGTGTCGGAGTCGGCTTGGCAGGCATTGACATCGAGGCGGCAACGGCGCGCGGCGTGATGGTCATGCACACGCCGGGCGTCAACGCCATCTCAACAGCCGAATACACTTTCGCGCTGATGCTGGCATTGGCACGCCAAGTGGTCGCGGCGCACACTGAGCTGGGACGCGGCTTGTGGCTGCGGCAAGCGCATATTGGCGTAGAGCTGTACGGCAAGGTGCTGGGAATCATCGGCATTGGGCGCGTTGGACGGCGTGTGGCAGAGCGCGCGATTGCTTTCGGCATGGACGTGATCGCTTACGATCCGTACGTGGCAGAGGCACAAATCGCTGACCTGCGCGTCAAGCTCGTCGGCTTTGAGGAATTATTGCGCCGCAGCGATTTTATCAGCGTCCACTGCGCCTACACACCAGAGACAGCCAATCTGCTCAATGCCGAGGCATTTAAACACATGAAAGCAGGCGCGCGACTGATCAACGTGGCGCATGGCGGCGTGGTCAATGAAGCAGCGCTTGCTGCAGCGCTGCGCAGCGGTCGCTTGAGCGGCGCCGCACTGGATGTTTTCGCTAGTGAGCCGCCGACTGACTCGCCGCTCATCGGCTTGCCAAATGTCATTCACACGCCGCACATGGGCGACGCGACGCTTGAGGCACAGCGCGACCTGAGCATCCAAATCGCGCGCCAAGTCTGCGACGCGCTCTTCGGCGTGGATTATCGCAACATTGTCAACATGCCATTCATGCCCGGACGCGCTTTTGACGCGATGCAGCCTTATTTACAGTTGGCTGAGCGCATCGGCGCGCTGCATCACTATCTCGCGCGCGGGCGCATTCGGCGCGTCGCTGTTGAGTACAAAGGTGAAGAGTTAGACGGTCTGGTCAAACCATTGACGGTTGCGCTGCTCAAGGGCATGTTGGCGCCCGTCCTCGGCGAGAGTGTCAACTACATCAATGCGCCGCTCGTGGCAATGGAGCGCGGCATTCACGTCACGCAGACCAAAGGCTTGGACGTGGTGGACTACACCAACTTGGTCTCTTGCCAAGTCCACTGGGAAGGCGGCGGCGGTCAGGTGATCAGCGGCGCGCTCTTCAATCGGCGTGAGCCACGCATTGTACAGATTGACGAATACCGCAGCGACTTTGTGCCGAGCGGCATCCTGCTCATCTTCGGCAGCTACGACGTGCCGGGCGTGATCGGCAAAGTCGGCACGCTGCTGGGCAATAACGGCATCAACATTGCGGCATGGCGCACTGGTCGCAAGACTAAAGGCGGTCAGACGCTGACTGTGTTAACGCTCGATCAGCCGATGCCCGATGATCTGCTGGAGCGTTTCCGCGCCTTGGACTTTGTGCGGCATGCCACACAGGTCAACTTGCCCGAACTCGCCCAAAGCTAGTCTGTACGACCTTAGCAAGCCCTATTGCATGCCGCTTAAATTGGCTGTAAAATGTATGGAGAGTTCACAACTGTAGCAGGCGAGCAAAAGTTAATGGTCACTAGACGCTTTCCTGACGAGCCCTCAGAGGCTGCTTCAGAACCGACACCACCTTCAGCGCCGTCACAAGGGCAGAATGTAGCGCGGATCGGGCGACCGCCTGCGCCGACTCAGCCGCCTGTGCCTCAAAGTCCGCCACTTGATCCACACAATCCGTCGCAACATCCTGCGCGCGTCTCACGCCGTGCACTAACTCACCGACCGTCTCAGCACATGCCGCGCACGTTGGCACAAGTGCTGAACGACGCCAACGACTCTGTTGTGCGTGGCGACCTCTCAGACTTTACGCCGCAGCCAACAGGTTTCGATCCGCTTGATGGCTTGATCGGCGGCGGCTTGCGCAAAACCGAGCTGGTCTTGTTAGGCGGCGCACAAGGCATTGGTAAGACGATTGCTGCGCTGCAGATGGCGCGCAACATCGCCATGCGTCCAGACCAGTTCGCCTTCTACATTTCCTATGAACACACTGAGACGCACTTGATGAATCGCCTGCTGTGCCTTGAGAGCGTCAATCCGCCTGAGATTGACACGCGCAACGGCTTAAAGCTCAAAGACCTATTCGATATCATCATCTCGCAGCGCGCGCGTGAGCTGCTGGGGCGCGATACAACCAAGTCAGGCTCACTTCAGACCATCTTGCGCGAGCATCCCAAGACCTCTATGGCACTCGCGCGCCTGAATAAGTATGCTGACCGTCTAATCATGGTCAAAGCGAGTCCAGCAGTCACCACGCTGAGCGCTATCCGCGAGATGACAGCGCGCCTTGCTGAGGCGACCAGCGGCAATCTGACCGTTTTTGTAGACTACCTACAGAAGGTAGCGATCTACCCTGAGCGCGCTGAAAACGAGGAAGACAAAGTCACAATCGTAGTGGAAGGCTTGAAGGATATTGCGCTCTCGCTAAATATCCCTGTGCTTTCCATTGTCGCCGCTGACCGCGAAGGCTTGAAGGCGAAGCGCTTGCACTTGTTCCACCTGCGCGGCAGCTCAGCGCTTGACTATGAGTGTGACATCGCCATTATCATGAACAACAAGTACCAAGTGTTGGCAAAGGATCACATCTCGTTCAATCCGTATGCCGCGCAGCAGTTCCGTAACTGGGTTGTCTTCACTGTGGAAAAGAATCGAGCAGGGCGCGCCATGATGGACATGGAATTCCAGCTGCACGCGCCGTTCTTTGCCTTCGATCCGCGCGGGCAGGAAGTGCGCCAGCAACTGATTGACGACAAGATTATTGAATCCTGAGCCTGAGCGCGCTCAACTACGCAATCGCCTGCCTTTGGACTATACTTCATAAAAGTGCAGGCGAGTCGCCCTCGCTTTCTCCATTCCGATAAGCTAAATGAGTAGCCACATGACAACGAATTCCAAAAACGGCGTATTGCGCCATGTCTTGCCAAACGGCTTGGTGATCCTGCTGAAAGAATCACACAAGGCGCCTGTGATCAGCTTTTGGGTGCTGTATCGAGTCGGCAGCCGTGACGAGCCGAGCGGCAAGACAGGTATTTCGCACTGGGTTGAGCACATGATGTTCAAAGGCACGCCGAATTTCCCAGCAGGCGTGCTAGATAAGCTGATTGACCGCGAAGGCGGCGTCTGGAATGCACAGACGTCGCTTGATTACACAGCCTACTTTGAGACCATGCCTGCGGATCGCATTGACATCGCCTTGCGCGCTGAGGCAGATCGCATGGTCAATGCGCAGTTCGATCCTAAGGAAGTTGAGAACGAGCGCACGGTCATCATTAGCGAACGGCAAGGCTTGGAGAACAGTCCGTCGTTCTGGCTAGGCGAAGAAGTGCAAGCAATGGCATTCCGCGTGCATGGCTACCATCACGAGGTCATCGGCGACATGGCAGACCTTGAGCGGCTGACTCGTGATGACCTGTACACGCACTATCGCACATACTATGCGCCAAATAACGCCATTATCTCGGTCGTAGGCGACTTTGAGAGCGCGCTGATGCTGGGACGCCTCGAAGAGCTGTATGGCAACATTCCGCCCACTGATCTGCCTAAGCCGTTCGTGCGTCCTGAGCCGCCGCAGCAAGGCGAGCGCCGTGTGCGCGTCGAGCGTCCCGGTCCAACGCCGCTGATCTCAGTCGCCTATAAAGTACCAGCTGTGACTCATCCCGATTGGATCAAGCTCTTCGTGCTGGATAGCATTTTAGGCGGCGCCAGCGGCTTCGGCGGCGGCGGAGTCGGCAACAAGACGTCGCGGCTGTATCAGGCGCTGGTTAAGCAAGAATTGGTGGCAGGCTTCAGCTCAGGGCTGTATCCATCAGCTGATCCTTATTTGTATTCAATTGATTTGACGCTGCGCGAAGGGCGCACGCTTGAGGAAGTTGAGGCGGCGCTAGACGCTGAGCTGGCAAAGGCAGTCAACGGCGAGATCACTCAGGCAGAGCTGGATAAGGCGCGCAAGCAGGCGCGCGCACTGTTCGCCTACAGCACAGAGAGCGTCACTAATCAGGCATTCTGGTTAGCTTACTTTGAGCACGTGGCAGGCAGCTACGAGTTCTTCTTGACCTTTGAAGAGCGTCTGCGCGCCGTGACGCTAGAAGACATTCATGACGTAGCACGACGTTACTTGCGTCCGCAGACGCGCACAGTTGGCTGGTTCGTGCCGACACAAAACTCAGGCGGCGGCGAGCTAGAAGACTCACTCACAGATGAACTACTCGGAGACGTACATCAAGAAGAGGCGGAAGATGACGATGAATGGGCTTTCTCTGCCTAGCAGCGCTGATATCCTGCGCGTTGTGCTGCCGAATGGCGTCACTGTGCTGGCACGCGAGAATTTTGCCAATCAATCGGTCGTGATTGGCGGCAGCCTGGCTGTCGGCAGCCTGCTGGAGCCTGACGGCAAAGACGGCTTGGCAGATTTTGTCGCCTCAGCGCTGATGCGTGGCACGCGCAACCGCGACTTTGACGCGCTGCACGAGGCATTGGAAAGCATCGGCGCAAGTCTGAGCGTCAGCGGCGGCGGACATACAACAGGCTTTGGCGGAAAGGCGCTCGCCGAAGACTTGGGCACACTGCTCAGCATTCTCTCAGACGTGCTACGCGCGCCTGCCTTCCCCGCTGATCAGACCGAGCGGCTGCGCGGCGAGATGCTCACGGCGCTCAGAATCCGCATGCAGGATACACGCAGCGTCGCCTATGAGAATTTCCGCAGCCTAGCTTATCCGCCTGAGCATCCGTACAGCCGCACCATGTTCGCCGTCGCCGAGAGTTTGCCGCGCTTGACCCTAGATGACTTACATGCTTTCCATGCGCAGACCTACGGTCCGAACGGCATGATTGTCGTCATTGTCGGCGCCGTGAAGGCAGAAGACGCCGTGAAGTTAGTTGCTGACCAATTCAGCGATTGGCACAACGCCGATCAGCCTGCCATGCCGAAAGTCCCTGAAGTGCCGCTGCTCTCGGAGCCGCGCCAAGTCTTCAAGACGGTAGATGGCAAGACGCAGTCAGACATCGTGATTGGCTGGGCAGGTCCGTCGCGCTTCGCGCCTGATTTTCAAGCCGCTAATCTCGCTAACAACATTCTGGGCGTCTTCGGCATGATGGGCAGACTCGGCAGGAGCGTGCGCGAGGAACAAGGCTTGGCGTACTACGCCTACAGCACAGTGCGCGGCGGTCACGGACCGTCGCCTTGGACAGCGGCTGCAGGCGTCAATCCGAAGAATGTGCAGCGTGCCATTGAGAGCATCCTGCGCGAGATAGATCGCCTGACCTCAGAGCTGGTCGGCGAGGAAGAGTTAGCAGACACTAAGGCGAATTTCACAGGCAGTCTGCCACTGACTCTGGAGACAAATGAAGGCGTGGCAGCTGCGATTTTGAACATGGAGACCTACAAACTTGGTCTGGACTACTTGGTACACTACGCTGAGACGATCAACGCAATCACGCGCGAGGACGTGCTGAAGGCAGCACAGAAATATCTTTCAGCAAAAGCATATGCGCTCTCGGTCGCCGGCCCAGAGCTGAGCAACTAGCCAGCGCGCGCTTTGAGCGGTGCAGGCAGGGCGCGCTCAGGCGGATGTGCGGCGATAAAGCGTGCCAAGACTACAGCAGCAGCGTGTCCATCTATGCGCTCAGGACGCGCTGCTCCGATCTCAGCCAGAATCTCTTCTGCCTCAGCGCTGCTGTACGACTCGTCCCACAGATAGACAGGCAAAGGCACAGCTGCGGCAAGACGACTTGCCCAGCGGCGTACAGTGCGACTCTGTGCTGTCTCGCCTTCAGGCATGATTGGCACGCCGACCACAATCCCGATAGCGCGCTGTTGCTGAGCCAGCGCGGCAATCTTGGCAAAATCAGCGGCGCGCGTGGTGCGCTGAATCACTGCCAGTGGACGCGCGATCAGCCAGCTGGCATCGCAGCACGCCACGCCAATGACGCGCTCGCCGTGATCTATGCCCAGCAAAACGCCGCGCGTCACGCTCATGGCAGACTCGCGCTCTGTGGCGCGCGGATGGTGACCGTAATGCGCGCAGGCAAGGCAGGCAATCTGCCGAACAGGTCAGGGTAGAGCGCGATCTGCGGCGGACGGAGCGGATCGAGCAGCAGCTCGCGGTTCAGGCGCGCCAAAGCTGCATCAACGCTCAAGCCTGCAATGCGTTGACGTACCAATGCGCTATCCACACTCGCCATGACAGACGCCGTGGCGTACATCAGAAACGTCACACGCCCTTGTGCATCAGCCGCTTGCAACGGACTGCGATTGTAGGCAATCGTGTCCAAAAGCAGACGCTGTCCGCTCGGAATTTCGCGCGAGAGCCGCGCCAAGACTGCTTGCCGCGCCATCAACTCGTCAATCACTAGCGCCTGCACACGCGCACGCATGGTCAAGCTCAGCGTGTCCACTTGGTCGCCAATCAACGCGCTGTATGCCACTTCTTCAGCGCCTTCATTCAGGATGCGAATGCCGTTCGGCACGACGATCTGCGTGCCGCCGAGCCGCGCGCTGACTTCTGTCAAGGCATTTTGCAGCAGTTGTGCGCGTCCGATCACCAGCAAGCGGTCATAGTCGGCGCGCGTGACCACGCGCTGCTCGCGGACTGTGCCGCCGCGCGTCGGCTCTAGGTTGCGGACTGAGAGGATGCGATTCAGCGCACCTTCAATGTTGACAATGGCGCCTGCCTGTACGTTGCCAACCACACCTAATGACTCGTCCAGTGCTTCAATTGGCACTTTGACTGTCTTGCCGACTCCAGCAGGCACAGTCGCGTCCACCAATGTGCGGAAACGCGCAGGGCGCGCGCCAATCGAGCGGAGAGTCGTGTTGGCAGGCACGTCCACAGCCGACTCAATCAAGTTGTAGAAGACGACCTCGCCTCTAGCACGTCCGCTCGGCACGTCTGCCAAGCCTGATGGCGCGATGCTGACCGTTGCCTCGACTTCGAGGATTTCAGCAATTGCAGGCACGCGACCGTGTTCTACGTCAATTTGTGTGGCATTTGGATCAGCAATGATTGGCAAGGAAGTGCTGATCTGCGCCTGAGACGGCGTGATGATCACCTCAGCTGCAGGCAAGAGCAGATAGGCTGCGATCAGCACAACAGCGATCAGCACAATTGCGGCGCCGTTGCGCATCAGGCGCTGCAAACGGCGCTGTTGCGGCGTGAGCGCGCGCAGACGACTGGCGCGCAGGCGTAACTCATGCAAGTCGAGCGCGTCAGGCTGCTCAGGACGCCGCTGTCTATCCCAGAAGACTTGGCTGCGCGGCTTGCGCCATTTTTTGCGCTGGCTCTCGCGCAGTGTGCGAAAGACCGAGATGTTCAGCTCGCGCGCATTCTCAATCACTGGCAGATCGTTTGTGACGAGCGCCAACCGTGCGCCGCGCCGCGCTGCTTCGCGCTGCAGCAACACCAAGTCCAGCTTGCGCCGCAAAATGCCACCTTGTCTCGGCAAGATCAACAGCACGCGCTCTGCCTTGACAAACGTCAGCCTGTCGCGCGCCGAGATCACGTCATCGTACGGCTCTAACTGGATGATCTGCAGCCGCATACTGCCTCCTGAGCGCTCACTCGGCTCGTGAGCGCTCGACAAACGCTGTCAGACTGGCTGAGTCTATGATTGGCACGCCAATTGCCTCACGGTCAATCCGTTTGAGCAAGCCTGTCAGCACGTCTTTTGAACCGAGCTCGAGGAAGGTCTGTGCGCCAAGCCGACGTAACGCCCGCACTGACTCTGTCCAACGGACTCTGCCTGTCAGCTGTGCGCTCAGCTCTGTCAGAATGTCTTCAGGCGTGTTGAGCGGCGCTGCCGTTGTGTTGCCGATCACTGGAAAGCGCGGCGCGCGGAAGGCAGTTGACTCTAGCGCGCGACGAAACGACTCGGCTGCGCTCGCCATGAGCGGCGAATGTGCCGCAACGCTGACCGCCAATTTCACAGCGCGCTTGATGCCGCGTTCTTTGGCGAGAGCAATGGCGCGCTCAACAGCCGACTCGGCGCCACTAATTACGACCTGACCGGGACAGTTATCGTTCGCCACGACCACAGGCTCAGATTCGGCACTGGCTGACTCACAAATGGCTTGGACATCCGCGAGTTCGGCGCCCAGCAGCGCCGCCATAGCGCCGCGCTGACTCTCGCCTGCTTGCGCCATCAGCTGACCGCGCAGACGCACCAGACGCAGACCGTCTTCTAGGCTGAGCGCGTCAGCAGCAGTGAGCGCTGTAAACTCCCCAAGACTGTGTCCGGCTGCAGCGAGAGGCGTGATCGGCGCTCTGTCATTTACAGCTGACTCCAGCGCGCGCAGTGCAGCCATGCCTGCAATGTAGAGCGCCGGTTGTGTGTTCTCTGTCCGATCTAGCGCTGCCGCGTCTTCAAACAGGTCTGAGAAGCGCTCGCCATAGATGCGATCTGCGATCTCGAAGACTTCCGCTGCGCTCGGATAGGCAAGTCTGAAATCACGCGCCATGCCTACAGCTTGTGAGCCTTGTCCGGGAAATAAAAGTGCCGTACGCGACCAATCTATCATGATACGTCCTTTCGTAAGGCGCCTGTCCGCTGATAGACAGCCAGAGTACGCTCTACCATTTTGGAAACACTGAACTCAGCGCGCAGACGCGCTGCACCATTGGCGCCGAGACGCATTGCTAGGTCACGGTCTGCGAGCAGCTGTGCCATGCGTTCGGCAAAGCAAGCGACGTCGCGCGGCGCGCACAAAAAGCCTGTTATGCCGTCCACCACAATCTCAGGCAAGGCAGAGACGCGCGACGCGATGATCGGCAAGTGCGCTGCCATTGCCTCTAGCGTCGCTAAACCGAAACCTTCCCACAAAGACGGCATCAGGAAGACATCGAAGGCGCTCATGCGTGCGGCTGCATCAGAGCGCCAACCTGCAAAATGAACGCGCGCTGCAATGCCGAGCGCCTCTGCCTCTGCGCGCAACGATTCACGTAAGGCGCCATCGCCGACGATCACATAGTGCGCCTCTGGAAAACGCGGCGCAATTTGCGCGAAGGCGCGCAACGCAAAAGTCAAGCCTTTCTGCTCAATCAAGCGACACACAGAGCCGAAGACGGGCGCATCCAGCGGAATGTCTAGCTCAGCGCGGAACACAGCGCGCATGAGTAGGTCAGGCGGCGTCGGAGCTATGCCGTAGTGCACAGTGTGGACTTTGCGCGGCGGCGCCAACTCAACTTTGATCATGAATTGGCGGACTGCCTCGCTGATGGCGATGCCTGCTGTCACGCGCCGCCACAAGTAGGCTTGCACAAGGCGAATTGGCAGTCGGTAACGGAACGGATCATCGTTATGTCCAGACGTATAGACGTAGCGCACGCCTGCGCGCCGTGCCGCTGGAATGCCGTGCCAGTCGGCGTGAATCAGGTGCGTATGCACAGCATCTGCTCGTATGGCGCGCAGACGCGCCGTCAATTGACCGATCAAGCGCAGATCGAGGTCGCTGTGAATGGTAATTAGCTCAGTTGGCACGCCGTGTGCGCTCATCTGCGCTGCATAGGCGTACATCGGCTTCTCAGGCTCGCACAACACGATCAAGCGCACGTCTAGTCCGCACTTAGCAAGCTGCGGCAGGAGCGCTAGGAGGTGATTCTCTGTGCCGGCGACGCCTGTCATTTTGGCAAGGTGGACGAGTCGCACGCGCTCTCACACCTCAAGGATAGCTGGACGCGGCATTGGCTGTCCATCTATGGATATCGGCAAGGTCGGGAAGCCTTCCATTGCTGTGAGAATCTCGACGCCGTTCTCAGTTAGCAAGATGCTGTCTTCGCTTTTAACGCCGCGGATGGACGGATTCCAAGCGAACATCTGGTTGATGGCGATTGGTGTCTGCACGTCAGGACGCGCTACTACCTCACGCGGCATGTAGCCAGCGCTTCCGCCTTGATGATGCTCATCAATTGCCTCTGGATAGCCTTCATCGGCATAGGCGTCGCGCGCGAGCGCGAACATGTCGCCAAGCGTGCGCCCTGCTCGCGTGCCGAGTATCAACCGTGCGTCTACGCGCGCACAGGCTTCTGCTTTGCGTTTCAAGTCGCTTGGTACAGCGCCGAAATGCACAAGGCGTGTCAGTGAGATAACTAAGCCGTCTTTGCGGAAACACAGCACGAGCATGGCGTAGCGCTCAATCGGCTTATCCGTCGGCAACGGATGACGGTAGTTGAAAACGCGCTCGTCGCTGGCGACCAGCACAACAATTGGCACGCCGCCGCGCTCGTAGACCTCAGCGGCAAGGCGTGCTGCAGCGTCATGCTCAGTCTGACCGATTTGGACGGCGCGAATCGCCTCGTGCATTGCCTCAGCTGCAAGGCGGCTGTTCATGCGCAGCCGCGCGATCTCGCTCGGCATCAATGTACTGCGCAGCCGCTGTAGCTCAGCCGCAAGGTTAGCGCCGTTGCCTTCGCCATCTTGACCAAGCCGCGAGCTGCTCGCTAATTTTTCCACCAAGTTGCCGCGCATGTGCCACGTCTGCACAGCAAGCTCAAAGCCAAGCGCCTCCACTTGACATTCCTGAGCCAGACGTGGCGCTTCAATTGAGTCAGTGATTAGGTAGGCGCGCTCAGCCGTGATCAAGGCGCGGACAGGGCTGGTCTCGCTGGCAATGTTGATGTAAGTTGGCACACCAGCAGTCAGCCACGCCAGATTTGCCGTTTGGCGTATCTCAACTGCCTCAAGCGCTCGCACTGCAAGGACTTGGCGCAATTGTGCCAGTTTTGCCGAGACTTCAGCCGCGCGCTCGTCCAATGTTTGCATGATGTTTCACCTTTTGTAAGCAGCAATTTTTGCAAAGTTGCCGCCTTTGATTCTACAATCAGGCTGCTGAATGTCAAAAGGACTGCGCTGAGGCAGGACGTGGCTTTTGACAGGCAGTCTGGAGGTTGTAAGCATGAGAGGGAATGTGATCACAGTGGATTTATGGCGCGCACCAATGCATGAGTTGGACTACGTGGTGTTGAATGTGGACGTACCGGAGTACGGCTTGCGCGCAGGTGACGTGGGCATTATTATCGCAGAGCCCACAGGCGATCAGCCCTATGAAGTGGAATTCACGGCGCTCAGCGGCGAGGTGATCGCAGTTCTAGCCTTGCTGCGCTCAGAAATCCGCGCGGCGAGGCGCGGCGAGGTGCCGCATGTGCGTCAGCGCACATGTTACGGTCACTAGACGGCGCGCTCTAGACAGCGGCTTGCCTTTTTGCTACAATGCGGCGCACAAAAACGCGGTTTAATCGCTCAGCTGAGGAGTAAAAGGATTGGCTAACCATAAGTCTGCTTTGAAGCGGATTCGCGTCAACAAGCGCCGCCGCTTGGAAAATCGCCTGCATATCAGCCGCTCACGCACGGAAGTGCGCCACGCACGTGAGGCAATCGCTAGTGGCGACCTTGAAGCAGCACGTCGAGCTACGCTGATTGCCATTCGCGTCCTAGACAAGGCTGTGCGCAGCGGCGCGCTGCATCGCAACAATGCTGCACGCCGCAAGAGTCGCTTGATGGCGCGCCTGAATGCACTTGAAGCTGCGCAGAAAGCCTGAGATCGGCTTGCGGCGGCTGCGCCTTCTGGAGTTGCGCTTGAGCGACGTGGCTCAGCTGGCTGCGACGCCTGCCTTCAGCACCTTGCGCGCGGCGTTGCAAGCCTATCAAGCGCGCTTGCTTGCCGAGACAGTCACTATTCAGCAGATCGCCTCACCAACCTTCGAAGAATCCGAGCGCGCTGCTTACGTACAGGCGCGCCTCGCAGCCCTGTCGGCGCTCGACCAGAGCAGCGTGTGCACAGACGACCTGTACAATGTCTACGCCTGCCTGCGCGGCAATGACCCAAGTCGCCCCGCTCTTCTGGTCAGCGCGCATACTGACACAGTCTTCAGCCGCCAGACATCGCTGAGCGTCAAACAAACTGCTGAGACACTCTGCGGCGCAGGCATTGGCGATAACAGTCTAGGCGTCGCAGCGCTGCTTGCCGCAGCTGAGCTGCTCTCTCAGAGCCATGTCCGTTTGCCATCAGACGTCTGGTTCGTAGCAAATAGCCGTGAGGAAGGCTTAGGCAACCTTGACGGCATTCGCGCTGTCTACGCACGTCTGGGCAGGTGTTTAGGTCGCGCGATTGTGATTGAAGGCATGGCGCTTGGGCATGTTTACATTGGCGGTATCGCCGTCAAGCGGTTGCGCATTGCCTGCTATACCGAAGGCGGACATAGTTGGCTGCACTTCGGGCGACCAAGCGCGATTCATCACTTGATGCGGCTCGGCGCGCAAATCGCCGCGCTGCGTCCGCCTGAGTCGCCGCGCAGCACGTATAACATCGGCGTGATTGAAGGCGGTCGCTCTGTGAACTCGATTGCGGCTGAGGCGTCGCTCCTGCTTGACCTGCGCTCTGAGACTCGTGAAGGTCTGGCAGCACTTGAGCGCAGCGTCCTGAACTTGATTGACCTGAATCGGACAAATGGCGTCCGCTTTGAGGTGACAACCATTGGCGAGCGCCCGTCTGGCAGCATTCCGCGCAGTCATCCACTGGTACAACTCGCGCATGAGACGCTCACTTATCTCGGCATTCAGCCAATTTTTGAACATGGCAGCACAGACGCTAATGCGCTCTTGGCACACGGCTTGCCGACCATCACTATCGGCATCACGCGCGGCGGCAATGCACATCGTGAAGACGAGTTTATTGAGATCGCGCCTATCCTCGACGGCGTCTGGCAACTGCTCCTGCTGATTGGCGCCGCTGCACATCTACCTGCTCATCCAGATTGACTGCCAGCACACCTGTTCGATGAATTTTTTAGCACTCTCTAACACAGAGTGCTAAAAAGCCTCTTGACATGCCTTTCTAACCTGAATATATTTATGGGCGTGTTTAGCACTCACAAGGCGAGAGTGCTAAAAGTCCTTCATACGCACACAAACTTTGGAGGAAAGGCATATGGCGCTCAAGTTGCGTCCGCTCGCAGATCGCGTTGTAGTTGAGCCAATGGAAGGCGAAGAGGTGACAGCCGGCGGCATTCTGCTGCCTGAGACGGCAAAAGAGAAGCCGCAGCAGGGCAAAATTTTGGCTGTCGGTCAGGGTCGCCGCGACGAAGACGGCAATCTGATTCCAATGGAAGTCAAGGTGGATGACAAAGTGCTGTACGCCAAGTACGCAGGCACTGAGGTCAAGGTAGACGGCAAAAAGCTGTTGATCCTCAAAGAGAGCGACATTCTCGCTGTTATCACGGACTAAACCTTCTAGGAGTGAAGCAGAAAGGAAGCGAAAGCTATGCCCAAGCAACTGGTATTTGGTGAGGAAGCACGCCGCAGCCTGAAGCGCGGTATTGACAAGCTGGCAGAGGCAGTTGCCACGACGCTCGGTCCAAAGGGACGTAATGTGGCGCTGGATAAGAAGTTTGGCGCGCCGACCGTCACGCATGACGGTGTGACCGTTGCTAAGGAGATCGAGCTGGAAGACCCGTTTGAGAACATGGGCGCGCAGCTGCTGAAAGAGGCAGCGACCAAGACGAACGACATCGCCGGCGATGGCACTACAACAGCTACTGTCCTCGCGCAGACCATTGTGAATGAAGGCTTGAAGAACGTGGCGGCTGGCGCCAATCCGATGCTGATCAAGCGCGGCATTGAGGCTGCTACCGAGCGCATCGCTCAGGCAATCCGTGACATGGCAGTCGAGATTGACACAAAGGAAGAGATCGCCTCAGTTGCTGCTATTTCAGCACAGGATCAGTCCATTGGCGAGCTGATCGCAGACGTGATGGATAAGGTCGGCAAGGATGGCGTGATCACGGTCGAGGAGAGCAAGGGTCTGGAGTTCGAGACCGAGTACGTCGAGGGTATGCAGTTCGACCGTGGCTACATCAGCCCGTACTTCATCACCAGCACTGAGACAATGGAAGCCGTCCTTGAAGAGCCGTACATCCTGATTTACGAGAAGAAGATCAGCGCGGCGCAGGACATCGTACCCATTCTCGAAAAGCTGGTGCAAGTCGGTCGCCGTTCGCTGCTGATCATCGCTGAGGATGTTGACGGCGAGGCATTGGCGACGCTAGTCTTGAACAAGCTGCGTGGCATGTTGAACCTGCTGGCTGTCAAGGCGCCTGGCTTTGGTGACCGCCGCAAGGCAATGCTGCAGGACATCGCCATTCTGACAGGCGGCACGGTCATCAGCGAGGAGATGGGTCGCAAGCTGGAGAACGTCACCATTAACGATCTCGGTCGCGCGCGCAAGGTTGTCTCTACGAAGGATGAGACCACAATCATTGACGGCGCAGGCGAGGAGTCTAAGATCAAGGCGCGCATTGCTGAGATCAGGGTCGAGATTGAGCGCACCAC
>JANWYI010000070.1 GCA_025055255.1 Anaerolineae bacterium
GATGTTCCATCTTCGATCGTCTGACGTGCATTCAGGAAAAATCCCTTTTCCTTCAAAAAGGTTATCTGATACTTTTTTCATGATTACTTTGTTTTCTCCCATGTACATAGCTGGCATGGTCAAATCTAAAAGAATCTCAAGCGAGGCGGGGAAGCTATCTTATGTCGCTAACTTGTTAACAGTGCGAGCTGTTACGTTGCCGCCATGTCCCAGAGGTCAGCGCGCGGACGCACTCCCTTTCCCTGCTTGCGGGGAAAGGGCAGGGGATAGGGGTATTTCCCTGCTTGCGAGGAAAGGGCAGGGGATAGGGGTATTTCCCTGCTTGCGGGGAAAGGGCAGGGGATAGGGGTCTGGCAAACTTGCACAAGTTTGCAGACGCGCTGCAATTGCAACCACGAACGACCTGTTAAGAGCATTGAAACTTAAGGGTGTTGAAATAAAGAAAGTATAAGCACCTCGACCGTCTCTGAGCGACGCGCGTTGCCTGCTGCATCGTAGACTACAGCGTGGAACAGCTGAGGACCCAGCTTGGTCACGCGCCACTCGGTCATGTAGGGCTGCTTTTCAACGCGTGCAATGACCGTGCCGTTCCAGAAAAACTCCACATAGGCGACCTCGACGTTGTCTGTTGCGCTGACCATTAACGGCACAGCGCCGACGTCCGCCTTGATCGCGTCATTGGGCAATGGCGAGAGCCACTGGATGCTCGGCAGCTGATTGTCTACCGTCACTTGCACTGTGTGCGCCTGAAAGCTCTGGTCGTCCAGCACCATGCTCAGGCGCAGCGTGTAGAGACCATCTAGCGCGCGTGTGTCCCACACGGCAAGGCGGATATCCTCGCCACGCCGCGTCGCGTCTTCCAATGGCAAGGCGAACCAGCGCTCAGGGCTGATGCCTGCGCCGTATTCCAGCTGATAGGCGACGATCTTGCCCTGTGGCAGGCGTCCGCGCACTTCGACCGCGCCGCGCACGCGCGCAAGGCTCTGCGGCGCGCTCAGCGTGCCTGCCAGCAAGCTCAGCCGCGCTGTGCGCGCTGTGTCGTACTCTGTTGGCGGCAAAGGCTGACCTGTCTGGCGCGCCCAGAGCTGCGCCTCAGGCGGATATTCGAAGTAGACACGCTCGGCGATCAGCTCAGGCGGCGTCTCAGCTGTGGCGCGCAAGCCGTTGCGGCTGTTGATCCGATAGCGCCGCCAGTAGGTATCGGTCTTAGTCGGCACAGTGCTCAGGTCGCCCTCAGCGTAGAAAATTTCGCGCATGCGCGGGCAGTCGGGCGTCGGCAGCAAGCCGCTGCGCTGGCAGACCGTCGCCTCGACAATCGTGCTGGGCGCTTGCCAGCCGCGCGGCGGCAAGTTATCGCGCCGATGGGCGTACTCCATCACGGCGTGCCAGATCGGCGCCGCTGCGGTTGCGCCGCTCAGATCGTCGCCTAACGGCGTGTTGTCGTTGTTGCCGACCCACACGCCCATGACCAAGTCAGGCGTGTAGCCGACTGTCCAAGCATCGCGTACGTCGTTTGTTGTGCCCGTCTTAGCCGCAGCAGGGCGCGAGAGCTGCAGCGCGTTGCCTTCGCCGAAGGCAGGCAGGCGCGCGCGCTCGTCTGACAAGATGTGCGTGATCAGGTAAGCGAGCGCATCCTGTAGCACACTCTGTTGGCGGAAAGTGCCGCTGCGCTCGCTCAGTTGCCACAGGATGCGTCCATTGCGGTCTTCAATGCGCAGGATCGAGATCGGGTCGAGCGCGCGGAAGCCAACGCGCGGATTCGCCACTGGTGTGCCTGCCATTGTGCCGAGCGTGGCAAACGGCGTGTAGGCGTAGGTCAAGTCCAGCAAGGTGACCTCAGCGCTGCCTAGCGCCAACGACAAGCCGTATTCGTCCAGTGGACGATTGAGCGTGTTCAAGCCGAGTTGCCGCGCCGTGCGGATGACCTGTCCAATGGTGATCGTGCTGAGCGTCCGCACAGTTGGCACGTTATAAGAGTTTGCTAACGCCTCACGGACAGTCACAACGCCGCGGAACTGTCCGTCTTCATTGCGCGGCGTGTACGGCATGCCGTCTTGGTTGAAGGTCGTCGGGATGTCCAGCAGCATGGTGGCAGGCGTGAAGCGTGCCTCAGGCGAGGCAAAGGCGGCGACGTACACAAACGGTTTGAAGGCAGAGGCAGGCTGGCGCAAGCCTTGCGCGGCGACGTTAAAACTGCCCTGAATGCGTCTATCGTAATAGTCAAGGCTGCCGACCATTGCCAGAATCTCGCCTGTCTGCGGACGGATAATCACACTGGCGGCATTTGTGACGTTGCGCGGCACGCCAAGGCGCAGATTTGGCGGCACGGGCAGGTACTCAGCGGCGCGACAGGCTTTGCCTTCGCCGCTGTTGGGCGCCGCGCGCGGATCGCCGCCGCGAATCCGCTCCACGTGCGCGCGCATGGCACATTCGGCTTGGAAATACAGGTCAAGGTCGAGCGTGGTGTAAATGCGCAAGCCGCCGCCGAGCACCAAGCGCGCGCCATCTAAGCCTTGAGCGTCCAGCAGGCGCTCTGCCTGCGCGCGCGCGAAGATGGCGAAGTGCGGCGCCACAATTCCGAAACGTTCGGTCAGCGGCTGCGTGATGATCGGCTGTGAGGCGGCTTGCTCTGCCTGCTCAGGCGTGATGAAGCCAGCAGCGACCATGCTCTCCAGCACCACGATTTGGCGTTGCCGCGCCGCCATTGGCGCATCGAGCGGATTCAGCTGCGGATTCTGCGGAATCGCCGCTAACATCGCCGCCTCGCCGAGCGTCAAGTCGCGCGCCGCCTTGCCGAAGTAGACGCGCGCTGCCGTGCCGACGCCGTACGCCAAGTTGCCGTAGAAATTCGTGTTCAGATACCACTCTAAAATCTGATTCTTGCTGTATAGGCGCGAGATTTCAGCGGCGAGGATGATCTCCTTGATCTTGCGCGCCTGCGAGAGCTGCGCGCGCTCTTCAGGCGGAATCAGCGTGTTCTTGACCAGCTGTTGCGTGATCGTGCTGCCGCCTTGCACTACGTCGCCTTGCAAGGTCAGCCAGAGCGCGCGCAAGATGCCGCGCAGGTCAAAACCGGGATTTTCATAAAAGCTGCGGTCTTCAATGGCGATGGTTGCCTTGATCAGATCGGGCGACATCTGGTCAAGTGGCACGTACTGTCTATCGCCGCTTGGGTCAAGGATTTGATACAGGACAGTCTGACCTGTGCGGTCGTAGATCAGCGTGGTCTCAAACTGCTCACTGACCTTGACAATTTCAGAAGGCGGCGGCAAGTCGCGGGCGTAGAAATTGTAGATGCCGATGAAAGCAGCCGCTGCGCTGATCGCGCCGAGCGCGAGCGCCGCAAAGACGCCGCCAAGCACGAGCGCCAAAATGCCGAGCGCGCTGCGCGTCCGCGCTTGCCGCGCTTGCTTGCGGCGCCGCGTGCGCTTGTGGACAGTGTGCCACGTGCCGAGTCGTCCCATATTCACCTCATGCAGTCACGCGCAGCGCCGCCAGCACCTCGCGCATGGCGCTGAGCGCGTAGCGGACGCGCTCAGGCGTGATGTAATAGTGCGTCACAAGGCGGAAAGGCGATTTGCCGCGCAAGATCACGTTGCGCGCCTTGAGCTCAGCCACAAATGCAGCCGAGTCTACGCCTTCAGGCAAGTGGAAGAAGACCATATTGGTGCGCAGGTGGACAGGCTCAACGCGCACGCCTTCCGTCTCGGCTAAGCCGTCGGCGAGCAGCTGCGCCGTGTAATGATCTTCGACTAGGCGCTCGCGCATGTCCCGCAAGGCGACCAAGCCTGCCGCGGCGACCACACCTGCCTGCCGCATGCCGCCGCCTAGCACCTTTCGGACGCGGCGCGCCTGCGCGATGAACTCGCGCGTGCCGACTAGCAAGGCGCCAAGCGGCGCACATAAGCCTTTGCTCAGGCATATCTGCACTGAGTCAGCAGCGCGCACTAGACGCTCTGGTGCGACATTTAACGCTGCAGCCGCGTTGAAAAGCCGCGCGCCGTCAATGTGCAGCTTAAGACCATGTCGGCGTGCCAAATTGCCCACTTGATCGGTATATTCAGGAGTGATAGGTGTGCCACCACAGCCAATCACAGTGTTTTCGAGGCAGATCAGGCGCGGACGCGCAAAGTGGACATCCTCAGGGCGAATGGCGGCTTGGATGGCGTCCAGATCGAGCGTGCCGTCGAAGTTGACGGGCAGGGTACGAAAAACGACGCCGCCTAGCGCAGAGGCGCCGCCTTGCTCGTACTCAAAAATGTGCGCCTTGCGCGAGAGAATGACTTCATCGCCGCGCGCGCAGTGTGTCAGCACAGCAGCGAGGTTACCCATCGTTGCAGTAGGCAGGAAGAGCGCCGCCTCTTTGCCTAGCAGCTCAGCGGCATAGTCCTGCAGGGCGTGAACGGTTGGGTCTTCATCGTAGACGTCGTCGCCTACTGCAGCTGCAGCCATAGCCGCGCGCATGGCAGGCGTTGGATGCGTGACAGTGTCGGAGCGCAAGTCAATCGTGTCCATGCCGAGAATGCCTCTCTACGTATTGATACTGCGTTATTATAGCATCGGCGTAGTTCTTTACACTTTTAGGACTTGACAGAGACACTTTTCACTGCCATGCTCTTGATAGATGTTTGTTCAGAGGTGTCTATAAATTTTAACAGTGCGTGTGAGACTGAGCCTACTATGCATGCAAGGCGGAGAGTGCAGGCACAATGTCGTCTGTGACTGAGCTGACCATTCCCTTTCGGCTGCCTACTGATCCTGCCACACTAGAAATGCGCCGCGAGACGCTGATCACAGGGCAGGTCGCTTCACTGAACAGCAATCTGATCTTTGAGCGCCATTGCGAACTTGCTGGGCTGCACTGGGCGCTTGGCGAGCCTGAAGCGGCGCTGGAGAACTTAGGGCGAGCGTTGCGCTGGGCAAATGAGAACAATATGGTCGAACCAATCGGCTACTTGCTCAGCTTGCAGAGCGCGACGCTGTGTTACATCGGTCAATATGCAGCAGCACATGAGCTGTTCATACAGGCAGAGGCGATCCTCAGGCGCAGCGACGACGAACTAGGCGTAGCTTGGGCGCAGCATCTCATGGCACGTGAGTACCACCTTGACTTGGACAACTTTATGCAGACGCTGCGACAAGCAGCAGCCGTAGCACCTGTCTTTCGCGCGCACAGCATCTGGCATGCTTACGCAGAGAGTTTGTTGGCGCAGGCGAATGCGGCTCTGGGTCTGGGCGAGCTGCGCCGCGCGACTGAAGCGCTCAGGCAAGCAGACGGACTGATCACAGAGCGAAACCTCGCTTGGCTGATCCCTGAGGCGCACTGGCTGCGCGGACGCATAGCCTTAGCGGAAGGCGCGCCGCGCTTGGCAGCCCGACATTGTTACAGCGGTTTGAATGCCATTAACAGCGGCGGCGACCTGCGGATGCTCGTGCCGATTTACGTGACATTAGGCAAGGCGCTAGAGCTGGATCGCAGCCAACTCTCAGCAGCGCAAGACGCTTTTGAGCGCGCGTTGATGGCGTCAAAAGGTCGAGCGCGCAGTTTGCATGTCGCGCAGGCATATCATGCAGCAGGACTGCACTTGCGGCGCTACTCACAGCGCTTGACCGTGCGCGCGCGCGCCTCAGGCTACCTCTATGAGGCAGAACGGCGCTACAAAGTACTCGACCTGCCAATGCCAGAGGCATGAGATTCGCTCTTGTGCAGTGCAATGCGCTGTGCTATACTGGGCACGCTAATCGGGGTGTAGCGCAGCCTGGCAGCGCGCTTCGTTCGGGACGAAGAGGTCCCCGGTTCAAATCCGGGCACCCCGACTTGTTATCACAGGTAGGCAGCGCGCCTACCTGTTCGTGTGTTCTGCTATCGTTGTCCCTTTGCGCCATGCAACCGCACGGACTATAATCAGGATCAGACAGAGCGCAATCTACTTTGCTGAGCAGGGCATTGGAGGCTCAATCGCGTGCTGCAACCGCAAACTCACACTGCTGCCTACTGGACAACTAACTTGAAAGTCACACGGGCAGACGTGGAAGCACTTTTCGCCCACTTTCTAGAAATTGAGCGACCGCTTACAGCGCGGGAAGTGGCGTTGTTCTTCATCAAGCAGCGCCTCACGGCTGAGTCTGAGCGCTTCCGTAAGCAACTGGCAAACGTCACGCTCTTTCAGCCTGCCAAGCACTACGAGATTGGTCAAGAGCTGATTTTCCCTGCCCTGAACTTTGCCAGTGGCAAGGTTGTCGGCATCCGCGAAGGCAACAACCCTGACTACGGACAATTCAGCGTGATCGAGGTCGCCTTTGGCGAGCGACGCCGCGAGTTTGCCGCTGACCTGCGCGTGCCGCACGTGCTTAACGAGGTCACACATGACCTGAACGCTTTGCTGGACACTGTGCAGCCCAGTCCAGAGGCGATCTTCGAGCAGTACGGCGAGGCGATCATTGAGGCGCTTGAGGCGCGCCTTGTAGATGAGCCAGAGGCGATCTACATGGGCGGCTATTGGTTCGTGCGCAGTTTGCTGGCACAGGCAAGCGTGGCGCACTTGCATCTGGCTGAGGCAGTGCTGGACTTGCGCGAAGGCGGACCGGCGACAGCTGAAGAGCTCTTGCCTGACCTTGACTTTGCGCCAGAGTTGCCGTTGCCGTTGCGTGCTTTCTCGCTGAATGTGGCGCTCAGCCAAGACGAGCGCTTTGATAACGTCGGCGCAGATGGCGATGTGCGCTGGTTTTTGCGTCGGCTTGAGCCGCCTGAGGTGCTGGAGATTCCGCCGCGCCTTGAATATCAGCCGCTTGTGTACAATGAAGAGCTGTTAACGCCTGAGCTGCGCCAACTCGAAATCGAGCTAGGCGATGAATTCTCCGAGTTGCCGCCGCTGCCTAAGCCGCCGCGCGAAGTCCACATCCGCTTGATCTATCCACATCGGCGCATGGGCACCTTGCCGATGAACAGCTATCTGGAGTCCATGCTGCCGCAGGCGACCGAAGCTCAGCGCTTGCTCATCACGTTGATTGATGGACAGACCGAAGAGCGCTTCAGCGCTTGGGTTGTGCGCAACGGACGCTACCTGTGCGGCTTGAACGACTTCTATCGCCGCCACAAGCTGCCGATTGGCGCGCACTTGATCTTCCGCGCTACAGCGCATCCGTCACAGTTCGTCATTGACTTCAAGGCACACCGTCCACGCACAGAGTATATCCGCCTTGCCATTCCGAGCGGCGGCAGGCTGCGCTTCGAGAACTTCAAGCGCTCGATTGGCGCAGAGTATGACGAATTGATGATTCTAGGCGCCGAAGACATCGAAGGCGTGGATGAAGTCTGGAATATCACGCGCAATCGGCGGCGCTCGCTCAGCGATATCCTGAGCGATCTCCTGCCAGAGTTAGCGCGCCTGATGCCACAGCAGACTGTCCATGCCAAGACGCTCTACAGTGCCGTGAATATCATGCGGCGCTGTCCGCCAGGTCCGATCTTCGCCACGCTGCTCTCGCGCTCGGAGTTTGAGTTTGTAGGCAATGGCTATTGGCGCATGGCAAGCAGCGGCGCGCAGAGCTAACATGGAGAGCGGCACTGCGCAGATGGAGCAGGCTGCAGGCGCAGTTGATCAGGTAGCGGAGAGGATGAAGTCGAGTTGCAAGAATATGCCTGTGGCTCTGAGGACACTGCTATGCGCAGGACGCGAAGGGCGAACGCGAGAAGTCCTATCTGCTTTGGCAAAACTTGCCGATGCTGGGAATAATTCGATGTGTGTTAGCGAAAAGAATGCTGAGCATAAAATTGCTGAAAGGGTTCGGCTTTCTTGACTAGTTTTTCACGTCCGCCGAGCAGCCGCCTGAAGCCAACGCTCGAAACAAAGTTTCACATTGATTACGATTGGTGGCGGCGCGAAAATCGTGATTTAAGAGCATACTTAATCAGTCATTTGCCGCCTGAGAAACGCGCGCAGTTTGAAGGCAATGCGCCGCAAGAGCTGATTGACTGGATCGATCCAGAGACGGCTGAAGTGCGCCGTCTGGATGCGCTGCAGCATGCCATCGCGCAAGCGGCGAACGATCCGAACTTTCTGAATGAACATACGCCGCTAGTGGACGCGATCTTCCGAGTCTTCCTAGCGAACGGCAACAAGCCACTCTCGCCTGAAGAGCTGAGCCGCCACTTGCCGCGCCGCAGTCCGCAGCTGATCTTGCGCACGCTCTCTAGCCCGACCGTCTACAAAGGCATTCGCCCTGTTGTGGACGAGTAGCGCGTCAAGATATGACGGCTGTGTGGCGCAGAGACTGGTTTGTGCTTGGCGCGCCGTTCGTTGTAGCGCTCAGCCTGCGCCTGCTGTACGTCCTCAGCCGCTACACGCCTGAATTAGGCGCCTTTGAGTTCGGCGACTACCCATCCTACGCCTTTGCCGCGCGCTTCTGGCTGCAGGCGGGCACGTTTGCCAGCGACCTGTTCCTCGTGCGTCCGCCTGCTTTCCCAGTGCTGATCGCCTTGCTAGGCGAAGACAAGCTCGCTGTGCTGTTGGTGAACTGTGCGCTTGGCGCGCTGATCGCCTCGCTGACGGCGCTGCTGTGCCTTGTGGCGTTTAAGGCGCGCGCGGTCAGCCTGCTGGCAGGCATGATCGTCGCGCTTGACCCAGCTGGCGTCGTCTACTCTGCCTTTTTGGCGCCTGAGCCGTTAGCGAACCTGAGCCTTGCCGTGATGATCGTCTGCGTGTACATCGGCGTGACGCGCAAGGCATGGCTGTGGCTAGGTCTGGCAGGTGTTGCGCTCAGCGCCAGCATGCTGGCACGTCCAGCAGCGTACTTACTCTGGTTACCGCTGACTGTATTGATCGGGCTGTTTGCATGGCGGCAGAGACGGCTGTGGATAGGCTTAGCGCTGTTCGCCTTGCTCAGCGGCGGCGCTATGGCGGCATGGATTGCGCACAACGCGCGCGTCTTCAACCATGCCACTTTTTCGACCATTGGCGTGTACACCATGCTCTATTACCGCGCCGCTATGCTGGAGCGGCTCGCCACTGGTGCTGACATCGAGACCGTCTACGCTAGGCTTGCTGAGCGCGTTGAGGCGCGTCTGGCGCGTCCGCTGCCCGAAGGCGTGGACATAGCAGGCGCGCGCTTCACGCACTTCGCCGCCACACCTGAGATGTCAGCGGCGATGACAGAGGTCGCCTTTGAGGTCTTCAGGCGCTATCCGCACCTGTACCTGCTGACCGTTCCGCTCGGCTTGGCGCGCATGTACGGTCACACGCAACCTCTCAGCGGCATCTGGAGCGCTCTGGACGTGCTGTGGAACATCGGCTTGGTCGCGCTGAGCGCAGTCGGCGTTTTGTTGCTATGGCGTCATCAGCAACGGCTGCTCGTCGGCATGACGCTGCTGATCGGCGTATATTTCACGATAGGCGCACTGTTGGTTAAGACAACTGCGATTGACACGCGCGAGCGCAGCATGTTGACGCCGCTCTTGGCATGCTGTGCCGCGTATGCGCTAAGTTGGCTCAAGAGACAGAAAGCGAGAGCGCAGCGATATGACGAGTCGAGCTGAGTTGCCGAGAGGACGCGGCGAGGTCTGGGTTATTCTGCAGCTAGTGCTGCTCACGGCGCTTGTCTTCACGCCGAGCATTGCTCCTGAGGCATGGTCAGCGCCTGTAGCGGATGTAGCGCGCGTCGTTGGTCTGCTGATTGGCGCGCTAGGCTTGTTGAGCGTTGGCGTTGCAGCGCTCTACTTGGGCAGGAATTTGACCATCTTTCCCAAGCCAAAGCCCAATGGCTTCATGGCGGCGCGCGGTATCTACAGCATTGTGCGCCATCCGATGTATTGTGGTGTCATCCTGTGCGCACTTGGCTGGTCGCTATGGCAGACAAGCACAGCAGCGCTCGTGGTCAGCCTTGTGCTGTGCATTTTCTTTGACCGCAAGGCGGCGCAAGAAGAGCGTTGGCTGCAGGCGCAATATCCCGAATACGCTGACTACCGCCGTCGTGTCAAGAAGCTGATCCCGTTCATCTACTAGCTATGTTGTTTCAACACTCTCAATGGTCGTTCGCAGTTGCAATTCAGTGCACGTACTGGCACAGTGTCAAAAATCGAGTTGCGGCGCGCTTTCAGAGACGGGCAATAAAACGCCCGTCTTGGAAATTTTGACCGAGATCGGGCTGCGTTCGAAGGATTTCAATACCCTCAACGGGTCGTTCACGGTTGCAACTTGTTGCGCAGAAAAGGCTGGCGATTCGTTAGAGGCGCCATAAGCGCGCCGCTTGCTGACGAGTCGCGGCGCGCACGGCGCGCGGATCATCGGGCAAACTGCGCCACTGACCGTTGATCATCACGCCGCCTATGTGGACAGGATCGCGCCATAGGATCAACTGCTCGCGCAGGTTGTGCGCCGTGATCGGCGTCGGCAAGTCGGCGTCAATCAGGATCAAGTCGGCGTAGTAGTTCGGCAGCAGCTTGCCGACGTTCGCCAAGCCGAGCGCCGCGGCGCCGCCAGCCGTTGCCATGTGCCAGACTCGCTCAGCAGGCATGACGCTTGGGTCTTGGCGACGCGCCTTGTGCATTAGGAAAGCGCCGCGCATCAAGGCGAAGAAATTGTTCACATAGCCATCTGTGCCGAGTCCGAGCGTGATGTTCGCCGCGTCCATCTCTGGCAACGGCGCAAAGCCGCCACCGACCTCACAGTTTGAGAGCGGCATAGAAGTCACTTTGACCTTCCGCCGCGCTAAGAGCGCGATCTCTTCGGCACTGATCTGCACACACTGCGACGCCATGGCGCGCTCGCTCAGCACGCCAAGCGACTCATAATATTCTAGCGTGCGCATGCCGAAGTGCTTCAGGCAGTACTCAGGCTCGTAAGTGCCTTCGGCGCAATGGAAATGCACTAGGCTGCCCAGCTCAGCGCCGAGCGCGAAGGCGCGCCGAATGAAGTCAGCTGAGCAGGTGAAGGTCGTGTGGAAGCACATGACGCCGCCGAGCAGCGGATCGTGCGCTGTGGCGCGGATGAACTCGGCGTTCTCTTGCAAGCCCGCCTCGCCATTTTCAGCGCTGACCCGCTCGGTCGCCTCAAACGAGAGCAGAGCGCGCAAGCCGTAGCGCCGCACCACCTCTGCCTCTACAGCCAAGCAGCCGCGCAGCGCCATTGGCGCCTCTAGGACGTCATAGAACGTCGTCACACCGCTCTGTAGGCATTCCATGCAGAAGTGCGCCGTTGCCGCGCGAATCATCTCGTGATCGAGCGCGTCCTCCACCTGTACCCACCAGTAGTCGCGCAGGAAGCTCCAGAAGTCCAGCACTTTGGCGGCAGGCGGAATGCCGTGCGCCAAGACGCCGTACATGTGCGTGTGCGCATTGACAAAGCCGGGCGCAATGACGTAGCCACTAGCGTCTTTGTAGTGCGCTTGCGGATACAGTGCGCGCAAGCCTTCAGTTGTGCCGATCTCCAGCACCTTGTCGCCTTGCACAGCCACTGCCCAGTTCGGCTGCGGCGGCTGCAAGCTATCGTAGATCAGCCAGTCGCCGCCAATGATCGTGATCGCGCTCATGCTTTGCCCTCCTCGCTCACAGTTGCAACTTTCAATACCCTCAACGGGTCGTTTGCTGCTGCAATTGTAGCGCCCCTGCGAACTCGTGCAAGTTTGCCAGACTCGTATCCCTTGCCCTGTCTCCGCAAGCAGGGAAATACCCCTATCCCCTGCCCTTTCCCCGCAGGCAGGGAAAGGGAGTCATTCGCGTTTTGACCTCTGGGACAGGGCGGCAACGTGACTGTCTGACCTGTGGACAAGTTAGCGACACGCAAGTGCTTCCCCGCCTCGCTTGCGGGGCGGGGACTGAGGGGTGGGGTTGTGTACGTACCCTCAACGGGTCGTTCACGGTTGCAACATT
>JANWYI010000071.1:0-10558 GCA_025055255.1 Anaerolineae bacterium
TCGGGCGCACGGATTTCCCTTACGCCAATCATGGCACGCTCATGGAGTCAATTTTCAAGCAGCTGCTCAGCCTGCCTGAGGATTACACAGTTGCCTGCGGTCACGGACGCACCACGACCATTGCCCGTGAGCGACAGACCAATCCGTTCATCCTCGATTGGAAGGCGCGGCTTGGCGGCAGCCGCTGAGACAAGGCGCTTGCATAGCTTGCTAGTGCAGTTGCCTGCCGTCACGAGGCTGCTCGATCTCGGCTGCGGCAGATGCGCTGATGCAGAGGTCTGCTTCGTAGCGGGCGCAGAGCGCGTTTGTGGTGTGGATTGGGACTAGTTGGCGCTAAAAGCAGCACGACATGCTCGGCGCAGCAAGATGCTCTGTTTGCTCTATGCCGACGTGCGCACAATCGCTTTTGCGCCGCGTGCCTTTGACGCGATCCTGATCCGTCATCCTGATGTTGCACGCGCGCCGCAAACGTGGCAAACAGCACTGAGAAACTCAGTGCGCTGGCTGAGACAAGTAGGCAGGCTGCTCATCACGACTTATAGTCTTGATGAGCTGACTCAGATGTGCGCCTTTTGCGCCTCAATCGCCGCGTTACGCGCTCTACAGCTGGATGAACGCCAATTAGCGCCTGTGCCACTCAGCGGACGCGACCGTCACGTGCTATGTTATGCACTCAACACATGATGCCGACGCGCAGGCAGAAAAGCGGACGCAAATTTTGCGCTGTCTGCGCTTGAATGGCGTTGAAAAACTGCATCGGCGTGCCAACGCCCAGATTCACTTCTCGCACGTAAGCGCTCAAGCCTGCGATCAGCGCACCATCGCCAATCTGCTCGCCTAGTTGCCGCATGAACACAGCGCCGCCGCCGTAGACCGTGCTCATGTAGTCGCTGAAGTCGCGGAAGTCCTCAAGCGACGTATTGATCGGTCTGACCGTTGTGATGCGGTTATACCACGTCAAAATGTGCGACCAGTACTCTTCTGCTGCATTGACTCCGCCGTAGCCTGTGTGCTTGTAGAACAAGTAGCCCGCAATTTGTGCCAGACTTTCATCGAGCCAAGCATTGCGCAATGTGTCGTTGCCAGCAATGCCGTAGAACCATTGGTGCGCCACCTCATGCGCTGTGACAAAGCGCCGATAGATGCTCGTGCGGTCGTTATTGACGAAAATCAGCGTTGGATACTCCTCGCCGCCGCTTGGAAAGCGCGTGGCGATCACGCTCAGCTCAGCATACGGATATGAACTGATGACGCGGTCGAAGTAGTTGAACGACGCAACGCTGATCTGGGCGATCTCTTGCGCGCCAACAGGATCGCCGTTGTACAGCACGTTGATCGGCACACCTGCACCTTGCGCTGCAATGACGCGCCAGCCGCGCACCTGCACCAGCACAAAATTGCGCACAGGACCAGTCACAACTGTGTAGATTGACGTGCCGTCACTGTGATGCTCAGCGCTTTTGAGCGTGCCGACGAACCATGTGCCGTAGTTGCTCGGCGCGCGTATGCGCACGGCGTACAGCGCCGACTCAGTGTAGGCGTAATCCAAGCCTTTGGTTGCCACGTCTTGGCGCCAGCCTGTATGGTCATAGACCGCGACCATTGGGAACGGCTCGCTGACGTAGAAAAAGTTGCTGCCGGCTGGCACTGTGATGGTGTAGTCAAATTCGAAGGTCGCTGTGCCGTTTGGTGGAATCGGTATAGCGAGTGGCACAGCGAAAACAGTGCCGTTTGCGTCACGGATTTGTCCTGAGGTCGGCATACCGTTGACGCTCACAGCGCTCACGCGCATTCGGCGTCCCTGATGGACAGGATGATTCGGATACAGCCGAAAGATCACCTCACTGTGCGGCACGTCGCTGTTATTTACGTACAGCACGCGTGCCTTGCCCGTCAAGACGCCGCGCCGATGATCCACGTCTAGCGCTAACAGGTAGCGCGTCCGATTGAGGAACAGCAGCGCTAAGCCTTCAAAGCCTGCGCGCGCCCAGATCGGGTCAGTCAAGAGCGCTTCATCAGGCAAACTCGGCACGCCTGAGGCACGACTCGGCGCAGGAAAAGCTGCAAGCAAGATAATCAGCGCGCTAAGCGCACCTATAAAACGTCTCACGTGGCGACTCCTCAGCGAATAGCGGTCGCTATTGCAGTGCAAGCGAGCGTGATCGCGCCCAAAATCAGGTTGATCGTGGTCAGACGCTGCTCGCGCAGCCGCAAGCGCTCTACTTCGCCGCTCTCCTTGCCGCGTGCGGCGAGCAACGATGCACGCTCCAGAGCAGGCAACACGCCAAACTGCATGACCGCGCCTACGCCGATCATGCCGATCACAGCGATATGCTTGACCAGCATTGCGCGTGACCAGTCATTATCAAACTGCAGAAAGCCTGTGTAGAACGGACTCGCGCTCATCTGATATAAGCCTGTCACCAGCAAGACCAACAGGCTTACGTTGGCGACCACTTGAAAGCGCTTGCGTAGCTTATCCAACAGGCTGAGCAGCGCCGACGTGCCTTCACGGCGCGCCAACAGAGCGCGCGCATTCGGCATGATGATGAGCGAGAGCAGCGTCAAGCCGCCTAGCCATGCGACCGTCGCCACAAGGTGAAAGAACAGGCTGACCGTCAACAGCCAGTCCGTGACCATAGCATAGCACTATCCTAGCCGACCTTGAGCAGATTGTGACACAGTTAGATGCGCCCGTCAAAACTGCTCAGAGCGTTTTGAGGATGTCCAGTGCCTCTTGGACGTGCTTAGCGCCGTTGAGCATATCAGCGAAGCGATGGCGGATGATGCCGTCTCGGTCTAGGATGAAAGTAACGCGATTGTTCAGCAAGCCGAAGGCTGTCCGTGCATCATAGAGCCTGTGAACTTTGCCGCGTTCATCGCTGAGCAGGATGTAGGGCAAACGATAGCGCTCAGCAAACTTGCGCTGCACAGCAGGCGGATCGTCGCTAATGCCGATCACGGTCACGCCAAGTTGGCTGAAAGCAGTGTAAGCGTCGCGGAAAGCACACGCCTCTGCTGTGCAGACGGGTGAATGCGCTTTTGGATAGAAAAACAGCACGATTGGACCTTTGCCCAAGAGATTGTAGAGGCGCACAGGCTGCTCATTTTGGTCGCGCAGGGTAAAATCAGGCGCACGGTTGCCAACAGCGGCGCCAACACTCGGTTCAGCGCTTGAGATCGTCACAGGTCTCTCCTTTTTTCAGACGTACTTCGTTAAAACATAGGGCAAGTAGCGCATTTTGCCAAACAAGAAAGGTCAAAAATGTTCACTAATCCACTGAGGACGCTCTGGGCGCGCGGCGATGTGCCGATCAACGGCTGGTTGACCATTCCTAACACATGGACAGCCGAGATCATGGCGAGCAGCGGCTACGACGCCGTGACCATAGACATGCAACACGGTTACATGGACTACGAGATGACGTTCGCCATGTTACAGGCGATTGGCAACACAAGCGCCGTGCCATTAGTGCGCGTCTGGTGGAACGATCCTGCGCTGATCATGCGCGTCTTGGACGCTGGCGCGCTCGGCGTGATCTGTCCGTTGGTCAACAGCCGCGCTGAAGCAGCGGCGTTCGTCGGCGCGTGTCGCTATCCGCCGCAAGGCTTTCGCAGCTACGCGCCAATGCGTGCAGGATTGTGCTACGGCGAAGACTACTTTCAGAGCGCTAACAACCAGATCGTGACTTTTGCGATGATCGAGACTGTGCAAGGTCTGGCAAACGTTGAGGATATCGCCGCAACGCCTGACCTCGACGGCTTATACATCGGTCCAGCTGACCTGAGCATCGCACTCGGCTTGCCGCCTGCCACAGAGCCGAGCGATCCGAAGTTCTTCGAGGCAGTTGATCGTATCCTTGCCGCTGCAAAGGCGCATGACAAGGTCGTCTGCCTGCATGCGCGCACGCCTGAGTACGCTCAGCAAATGTTGAGCAAAGGTTTCCGCTTTTTGACGGTCGGCAACGACACGAACTTGCTGAGCAGCGCCGCCAAAGCGATCACAGCAGCGCTCAAGCCTCAGTAGACGCAGTCACTTGCCGTTGCCAAAAGTCGCGGAGTGCAAGGAATGGCAGCGCAGGCTGTTGCTGTTGCTCAGGATTGTAGCCAAAGCGTCCGTTGTTCCAACTGATTATCAGCTCGCGCTTGGCACGCGTAATGCCGACATAAAGCAGGCGCAGGCGCTCAGCAGCATAATCGAGGCGCGCTTGAGCCGAAGCATTGCCCTCGACATAGTCTGAGCCTGTAATCAGACTGTCTAATTGCGCCCGAACCTCAGCGCTCAAGTTCAGCGAGTCGCGCAAGTAGTATTTCTCGTCAAGGTAACGGTCTTCGGGCAGCGCAGAGGGAAAGCTGTAGTTGTTGACCGAGAGCAGGTAGACTCGATCCCACTCCAAGCCTTTGGCAGCGTGCATGGTGGCAACGGTCACAACGCCTTTTTTCGGCTCGTAGCCGACTTCTTCTTGGTCAAAACCGATGAAGCGCCGCTCATTAGCGCTGATGCGCCGTAGCTCAGCAGCAAACTCGCTCAGGCGTGCTGCAGGCACGTCATCAGCATAGCTGCGCAAGAGCTGTGCTAACTTATAGCCTAGCGCGATCTCAGGCGGCGTCTTAAAGATATCTTGACCAATGGTCAGGACTAGCTGGTCAATTGGCAGGTGCGCAGCGTGCAGCCAGCGCTGCACGGTCTCGCGGAATGCCTCAAGATCGAGGTAGAGCGGCTCAAGCTCCGCCAGCTCAGGCAGACTGAGAGCTTCGGTCAGCAAGACGCCCGTCTCTGGGAACAGGAATAGCTCAATGCGCTTGAGCGCCGCGAGGCGCTTGTGCGTTTCCGTCAACCACGTCTCTGCTTCGGCGCCGAGCCGCGCGCCGAGATGCCACTGCCACCAGACGTCGCGGTAGAGATCGGCGAGCAGCGCAGCGCTCTGTGGAGCAATTGGCTTGGCAAGGTAGCGGATGACCGTCTCAAGGCGCTTGGCAGTTTCGCGCGTGGAAGAGGTGCTGCGCAACAGCTCTTCATGTGGCACGCCGAGCGCGCGCAGGCGCTCTGCCAGTTTGAAGCCATGATTGTTATCAGGCACAAGCGCCGCAACAGTTCGCTCCTTATTGCCCTGCAGCCATCTGACCAGTGAGTCTGCAACGATGTTGATTTCGTCGTCAGGCGAGTAGCTCCTGCTGACCTCAGCAATGTGCAGACGCGCTTCTTCAGCAGGCGGATTAGGCTGTGCGTCATCAGGCGTCGTCAACTTAATCGAGCTGTCTAGAAAAGTGTCGCGCAGCGCAGGCGTTGGATGCTGCGTGCGCGTCCACTTGACGAGGTAGTTGGCAAGCTCGACAATCGGCGGCGCCGAACGTCCCGAAACGCTGAGCGTGCGCCGCTCTACACCTGCTTCCTGTAAGAAGGCGCGTAGATACTTCGGATCAGCAGTGGTGAAGGTCGTGTTAATCGCCTGATTCGGGTCGCCAACGCGCACCCAGTTGCCGTGTGCCGAGAGCAAGCTGAGCAAGTCCTGCTGCAGTCTGCTGCTATCTTGCGCCTCATCTTCCAGAATGTAGATATAGCGCGCCTGTTGCCGCTCTAGGAACGCTGCGTCCTGCTCCAGCGTCCACAGCGCTAACATGACCAAGTCGTCAAAATCAACCACGCCGCGATAGCTGAGCGCGCGCTGATAGTTCTCGTAGACTTCACAACCAAAGCGCACGAGCGGCAAGGCTGACTCTGGCAACTTGTCCAGCTTGGCGCGAATGGCTTGTGGCGTCAAGCGCTGATCCTTCGCTTGGCGGATGAACTGCTCAGCAAGGCTCTGTGCCAGCTTGGGCAACTCTTCACGGCTAAGATAGGCAAGTTTGTTAGGCTTGTCACGCCATTCTGGCTCAAGGTAGCTCAGGAAAAGACTAATTCCGTTCGCTTTGAGCCATGCTGAGACAACTTCCTCGCGGATGTTCTGCGCAGCACGCTCATCCACGATTTTGAAGTCCTGCGCTAAGCCTGCTAAGCTAGGACGCTCACGGACGATATCATGTGCCAAGCCGTGCAACGTGCGCACACGATAGCCAAACGTGCCGAGCGCTATGCCTGCTCCTTTGAGCTGATCCTCGATCTTTCTACGGATGCTGTTCGCCGCTGCGTTAGCAAAAGTGACGACCAGCACCTCACGGTTATCATTTGGGCGACCCTCGCGCAGTAGGCGCAGCGTTAGACGCGCGGCAAGGTGCGCCAAAGTGAAGGTCTTGCCGCTGCCCGGCACTGCCGAAATGCCCATCTTGCCGCCGCTGTAGCGCAGGACAACTTCCTGTTCAAAGCGAAATCTGACGTCGTTCATCAGACCGCCTCACTCTCCGCACTCGCGCTGAAGAGTTGCTGCAGCGCACGCAAGAGCTTGCCATTTTGCTCAAAGCCGCTCTCGCCAAGCTCCGCAACTGCCACAAAGACTTGTTTGCGGCAACGGCGCACCAAGCCAATCGCTGTGCGGTAGAGCGCTGAGTCTTCAGTCATTGACTCGTCCTCATCTGTCCAGATTTCATCAGGCAGATATTCGCGGCGCAGCACATACGGATGTGTCAACGGCTGCTCGAGGCGTGTGAACCAGCCGTTGCTGCCGACATCTAGCCAGAACTGATAGTCCACAGAGCGATGGCGCAGCAAAAATGTGCTGGCAGGCATGATCAGGATTGCGTCCGCCGCCTCATCCTGCCAGCTCTGGACGTGCAAGGAAGGCAATAAGCGCTGTGAGACAAGGCGCAGATACTCACGTCCAAGCGCTGACCAATCGCCGTCATGGTCAGCATAGAGCGTTTTGCGGAAGTGCTGGACAGAGTCAATCAGCTGAGCTGCAATTCGCGCACCTTCCAAATTCCTGTGTAAGCCGTAGCCTTTATGAGAGAGCTTCTCGCCGAAAAGCAGGCGCAAGAAGTGGTCGAGCGGCATAGAGTCGCCGTGATCGAGGCGCGCACGGTAGCTCTCTAGCCACTCGCGCAGCGCATCGTAGCGCTGACCGACGCGATAGCCGATACGCGCCTGCTTGTCAGGCTCAATTTTAGCGAAGGCGCTGAGCGCAGGGCGCGGAATGCCGTTCTCATCGCGCTTGACGCGGTAGACGATCTCCGCTAGAAGCGCGGCGCGCAACGGATCGAGTTCGCTGATGCACAATGCAAATGCATCTGCCACGTCTTTGGGCGGCGGCGTACTGATCGTCACTCCGTCGAGCCAATGCGGATGTGCGATCAGCGTCAAGGTGAGCAGAGCGCGCGTGATCGGCTCATCTAGCAGCGCGCGCGACGGACGGTGAGTCAGTATGGGAATGCGGATTCCATAGAGCTGCTCGCGCTGGCGCAGCGCGTAGGTGAGCGAAAAGCGCAGCGAGTCGTTCAGGAATGGCGCCACAACAGCGATTTGACGCGGTGGAATGCCTTGTGCCACAAGCTCAGCGATTTGATCTGCTACTGCTTCGATCATCTGTGGATAGAAGCGCTTTGAGATGATTGAAATTGCAGCGCGCCAATCGCCGCTTGGCTCTGGCTCAGGCTGAGCGCGCGGATTGAGCAGGCGATTGAAGGCGACTGAGAGCGCCGCAACGTCCGCAGACATGACATGCGACTGCGGCATGATGAGATGATCGTCGCACAATGCGCGCAGCTCGTAAGCCGTCTCAGGATCGGCGCCGAGAAACGTGCGGAAGCCGCCGTCTGTGTCATAGAGCAAGAGCGCGCCTTGCACATAAGGCAAGCACATTGCCAACAAGTCGTGAGTTGCAGGCAAATCTTCCTCAATATTCTCTGCCAGCAGAAAGTCAAAGCGCGTCTGCAGGAACTCTTGAAAGATCGGGCTAGGTCGGATGAAGCGCTGAAATGCCTCAACAGTCAGCGAGAAATCCAGCAAGTTGTTCTGCAGGCAATGGGCGCGGAACTCAGAGGCGAGCGCATTGGCGCGCTTGAAAACGTCATGTCGGCTTGAGTCGCGCTCGCCCCAGGCTTTGCTCAGCCGCTCAGCGATGCGCTCAATCGGCTCGCCAAGCAGCGCAGCGCGATTTAAGTTGTCCAAGACCTGTGAGATGATGCGCGGCGGCGGCACGCGCATGTCGCTGAAAGCAAACTCGCCTCTTTCAATGCGCGGAAAGGCAAAGCGCGCCATGAAGTACTGTGCCGTCTCAATGTTCAGGAAGATCGGCTCACGGCTCGGATCGGCGCCTAGCGCGCCCGCTATCTCTGTCCAAAAAGCGCTGACTGCCTCGCGCGCAAAGCCAGCGAACGTTTTGATGATTGGCGCGCCGCCGCTATGTGCCGACTCGTGCAGTGCCAGCTGATATGGACGCGCTGATGGCGACTGTGGCACGATGATCAGCAGGCGCGAGGGATCGACGCCTTGGTCAAGCCATGCCAGCATATGTTGCACGGCGTAAGTTGTCTTACCACTGCCTGCTATGCCTTCTAGGAATACTTTGCGGAAAAGCAGCGCGCGCTCTGCTTGAACGAGTCCTGATCTCGCCATAGTCGCGTCCGTTCATGTGAGAAAATGCCTCACTGTCAGCCTGACAGTGAGGCGCAGAGTTACCGTAGCAGCGGCGCCATCACCAGTGAGACAATCGCCAGCAGCTTGAGCAGGATGTTGAGCGACGGACCGGATGTATCTTTGAACGGATCGCCCACCGTGTCGCCCACGACCGCTGCCTTGTGTGCCGCTGAGCCTTTGCCGCCTAGGTTGCCGCGCTCAATGTATTTCTTGGCGTTATCCCATGCGCCGCCAGCGTTTGCCATCAACACTGCCACCATGAACGCCACCAAGAGCGAGCCAATCAACATGCCGACAATTGTCTCAGCGCCCAAGAAACGTTCAAACTCTGTGTCACGCGCTAGGCGTGCGCCCAAAATCAGTAGGACAGGAATGGCGACTGCCAAAGCGCCTGGCAAGATCATCTGGCGGATGGCGTTATCTGTGCTGATCGCCACGCAGCGCGCATAGTCAGGATCAGCCTTGCCTTCCATCAAGCCCGGAATTTCCTTAAATTGACGGCGCACCTCGACCACCACGCCACGCGCCGCCTTGCCGACCGCTGTCATGGTCTGTGCGCTGAACAACAACGGCAACATGCCGCCTAAAATGAACCCTGTGATCAGCCGCGCGTCTAAAATATTGATCGCCTGAACACCTGTCACGCTGACAAACGCTGCGATCAACGCCAACGCTGTCATCAAAGCACTGCCAATCGCAAAGCCTTTGCCAACAGCTGCTGTCGTGTTACCTAGTGCGTCCAATGCATCTGTGCGCTCACGGACTTCCTTGCCCAAGTGTGACATCTCAGCAATGCCGCCTGCGTTATCCGCGACTGGACCGTAGGCGTCTGTGGCGAGCGTGATGCTCAGCGTCGAGAGCATGCCAACAGCTGCGATAGCCACGCCATACAAGCCTGCAGCTGAGTAGGCGACCAAAGTCGCTACGATTACGATCAGCGCAGGCACGACCACGCTCAACATGCCGAGCGCGATGCCCTGAATGATCACAATCGCAGGTCCGCCTTCCGAGCTCTCTGCCAGATAGCGCGTCGGACGATAGGTGTCGCTTGTGAAGTACTCGGTTGAGAAACCAATCCCTGCGCCTGCCAACAGACCTGCAATGGCTGCAATTGCCACGCCAATGCCTAAGTCCAGCAGCAGTGCAACGACGATCATCAGAACGGCGATGATCGCGCTTGCTGAATACACGCCGCGCCGCAGACTGCCCAAGAGTTGCCCTTGCGTCGCGCCTTCTTGAGCGCGCACAAGAAATGTGCAGCCGATGCTCACGATCAAGCCGAGCGCCGCGATCAGCAGCGGATACGCTTGTGCCGCGCCTGCTTTGTCAGCTGGAATGCCGATACCAAGCGTTGAGCCTGCGCCGCTCGCCGCAACACCGCTGCTCAAGACCGCTAACGAGATCGCCGCGATGATCGAGCTTGCGTAGCTCTCGAACAAGTCTGAGCCCATGCCTGCCACGTCGCCTACATTGTCGCCGACATTGTCGGCGATGACAGCTGGGTTGCGCGGATCGTCCTCTGGAATGCCGGCTTCAGTCTTGCCAACTAAGTCAGCGCCGACATCCGCTGCTTTAGTGAAAATTCCGCCGCCAACGCGCGCAAAAATCGCAATTGCTGTGCCGCCAAAGCCGAAGCCCGTCAGCGCGCCTGCCACTTGCTGCGGATCGTTCTTAATGCCGCTCAGCACTATGATCAGGACGCCAATGCCTAGCAGCGCCAGTGAGACTACAGTTGTCCCCATGACTGAGCCGCTGGCAAACGCTACGCGCAAGCCGCCATCAAGGCTTTTTGAAGCCGCTTGCGTCGTGCGGCTGTTAGCGCGCACGGCAATTTGCATGCCAAAAAAACCTGCTAGACCTGAGGCGAGTGCGCCACTCACAAAAGCGACCACAGTCCACGGACTCAGGTTGAACTCTGGTACGCTGCTCAAGCCCAGCAACAGCGCGCTGACCAACACTACGAAAATCGCTACGTAGACGTACTCACGGCGCAGGAAAGCAGCTGCGCCTTGCTGAACAGCGCGCGCAATGCGCTGCATAGTCTCATTG
>JANWYI010000071.1:10568-10726 GCA_025055255.1 Anaerolineae bacterium
GGGTCTTGTTGCATGACCCACGCTCTCTGGCGGACAGCAAAGATCAAGCCGCCAACAGCGATGATGGACGCGATCCATCGCGCGTTCTCTACAAAGAATTCCATTGTTCAGTGCTGCTCCTAGTGTGAAATGTACAAACACTGTCATGCAGCCGAGAG
>JANWYI010000072.1 GCA_025055255.1 Anaerolineae bacterium
CACAGTGTCAAAAATCGAGTTGCGGCGCGCCTTCAGAGGCGGGCAAAAAAACGCCCGACTCGGAAATTTTGACCGAGCCGGGCGGCTGTAGCGCGCAAGTTGCGCCTGTTCTCGCGTGCAATTATAACACATCGTTGCAAAAGCGCCTGAACTCGCAGAGCATACATTGGCGCGCGCTCTCAGCTGCTGGCGGCATCTGCTGCGTCCGAGCGATGTGATGCATCTGCGCTATCGCAGCCAAGACAGCGTCCCGCAGGCGCTGTGTGAACTTGACCTGCACAGATTGCCGAAGCGGTATCAGATATAAGTAGCCGACTGCAACAGCAACCTGCTCGACTTCTTCCAGCATCATGGCGTATGCAGTCAGCTGCAGCTTCGCTGAGCTGCTCGCCTGCTTGGAGAGCTTGTAGTCAATCGGCACGAAAGCGTGTGGCGGGTCGCCCTGAACGATCAGCTCGTCAAGGCGACCGCACAGCCCAAGACGCGGCGCCGCAAGGTCTACATCGAAGTGACGCACGCCGTCGGGCAAGGCGAGGACGTCCAATGAACGGCGCAAGGCGCGCTTTGCCTCAAGCTCGTGCGCCTCTCTGCCCAGCTGCATCTTGAAAGTGATCGGACGAATGTTGGGCAGGCACGTCTCGTAGTAGAAAATGCGTTGACAGTAGGCGAACTGCTTGAGGTCAGTGACCGTGAACAGCGTCTCGTCGCCGTCAAGCATTGCAAACCTCGATGCGATTTGCCCAGTCTTTAGGATTGACCGCGATCAGCTGGACGATGCCTGTCTCGCTACCCAGCAGTTTCTCAATGCGCAACATCAGCTCTTCTTGCAAGCCGCGCGGCAACTGACCGACGAAAGCGCTGTTCTGCACGCGATCCAGACCATAATTCAGGCACATATCCGCCACTTTTGTCCGAATACGGTCATCGCTGATGTCGTAGATAACCAACACATGCAGCATCGAAGACTATCCCTCACCAAGCTGACTTGAAAGGCTGATAGCGCTCGCTCTCGCCGCGCAGGAACGTCGCCAACTGGCGCGCTTGCATCTGGATCAGTGTCCGCAGTGGATAGCTCTTGCCTTCATAGCGCACGCCTGATTCAAGACACATCAGGATATGCTCAGCCAAAGCGCGCCGCGTTTCTTCAGAGAGCAAGCCGTCTTCCTCTTGCTTGACCTTGAAATGACGATTGAGCAAGCCGAAGACGACGCGATCTACTGTAAAAGCACGAAATTCCTCGATAAAGTCTAGGACGAGAGACGGCTTGCCCGGTCGGTCTGTGTGGATGAAGCCGGCGTACGGGTCGAGTCCTGCCAGCACGATAGCGCGCTCTATCTGCCCGTAGAGAATGCCGTAGGCGTAGTTGAGCAAGCTGTTGACAGCGTCTCTGGCGCCGCGCCCTTCACGCTTTGTCCAGCCGTATTCGCTCGGAATCACGCCGCGCACAGCTTCCCAGTAGAATTTGGCTGCACTGCCTTCTAGGGCGAGAATGGTCGGGCGCACGTCGTCTGCGGTCTGGTCGCCTGTGTCCAGCGACTCAAGGCGCGCCAGAAGCTCAAAGATGCTCAAAGCAGCGTTGTTCAGACGTTCATAACGCTCAGGGTTGCTCTGACGATGGTTCTTCGCCATGTAGCGCAGTGTGTTAGCTTGGCTGTGCAGTTTGGCGGAAGCGAACGCCAAAGCCACATGCCTGCCACGCCAAGTGTCGTGAGCGCGCAGCTGCGCACGGCGCGTCTCGATTGTGCCGGTCAAGCCTGCCGAGTAGAGCGCGCCATAAGCAGTGCCTTCGCCATCTAGGAAAAAGATCGGGATGCCGCGCTCGCAGCACTCAGCCACAGCATCGGCTGAGATGCTGACACCAAGACTGGTGATCAAAACCATTTGCAGATGCACTAGCGGCGCCTCTTGGAGGACTTGATTGTTCTTGACCAGCTGCAGACGCTCACTGTGCTTGCCGATGTACGTGCCAAACGCGTCGGCGATCAGATGTGTGACAATAGGCAATTCGTCCCTCCTCCTCTTTCTAGCGCACACTGTACCAACCGTCTCCTTTTGCCGTGTTCTTGCCGATCTGCAGATAACTTCCCCAGAGCAGCCATTCGCGGAACGGCGTCAAATCGCCGCTGTAGGTCGCCTCACCAACTAGTCCGCTGATCGGCGAGCTGCTGCCCGTGCGCCGCGAGTGACTGAAGACATCCTGCCAGCGCGTCCGATCCTCCACTAGCTGAATCCGCTCGGCGCGCCTGAGCAGGTCGGCGCGCTGTTCAGGCGGCACAGGCGTGAAGCCATCGCCATATTCCATGCCGATCAGATCGTAGCGCTCCAGCAGGCGCGCCATCAGGACGTGAAAGAGCGGCGCCTTCAGCAATCTGCCTTCATGGATCAGGCGCGTAGGCGTCTGAAAGTGCAGCGTGAGCCGTCCGCGTGAGAGCAAAGCGGCGCGCTGTGCGATCTGCTCATGAGTAATGCCGCTCTGTGGCGTCTGCACGCGGTCGCTGCCGGGCGGCATCAGCAGAGTCTGGCAGCCGTCGGCGCCCAGCAGCGTGACGTGATGCAGATAGAAGCGTCCGCGCCTGTAGCCCATGCCGAGCCTGCCCATGTGCGGAAAGGCGAGGACGATGAACGGCAAGAGCGCTAACGTGCGCCTGCCAAAGAGCGTGATGCCTACTGTGAAATGCGTCTCAGGCGGATAGCGCCGCTCAGAGTCAAGTGGCGGCTGCACAGCAAACGCGCGCGGCACGTCTTTGCCGCGCTCCGCTGACTCATCCTCGCGCGCCAACAGCCAGCGCACAGGGTCTACATCAAGGCTCGGCACACCTTGCTCAGGGATAGGCAGGTCGCCCATGTGCTCGCGCAGCGCAGTGTAGAGCGTGCCGCGAATTTGGGCGCCTGCCTGCTCACCTAAGACAACTTCATCAATCGCTTCTAGCGTGAAGCGCAGCGGATAGATTGTCAAGCCTGCCATATCTGATACGCACCTTCTCAGCGCTCGGAACGAATGTATTCAGTATAACTGCGTGTGGCACGTCCGCGCTGATAAGGCAATAAGACGTTATGCAACAGCCGATCTTCGCCAAGCTCGATGCGCTCATTGCTGTAGACGTTTGCTTTATCGAAGGTCAGACTAGGTGCGCAGTCGTCAAGGCGCTGCAACACGCTCTGCAAAGGAATGTCCTGCGGCAATGTGCCGTCAATCAGGATGTAGTCAGCAGGCAGTTGCTCGGCTTGTTGCGGCGGCGCCTGTAGCTGCACAAATGAGCCACGCTTGCCGAGCATCTGCACGCTGAGCAGCCACTGGCGCAAGCGCTCAAAAGGCAGAGCGTCGCTGCGGATAGCAATGCCGAGCGCACCTTGCCATTGAACGTACTCGCGGTAGCCAATCGAGCGCACATAGGTCGCGTCGTCCTTCTTCTTCGATGACTCATGAGGCAGCTTCAGGATGCGCGTAAATGTATTGCTGACCACAAGGCGCGGCACAGGGCGCAGCGCGACCTGTGCCTTGCACAGACTTTCCCATTGGCGTCTGCCTTCAGCGGCGCCCTCAGTGCGGCATATGGCGTCTAGCAGCGCCATTTTGATGGTATATGGCGTGGGCAGGAGCAACGTCTTGCCGCCTGAGGACGTGGCAGTGGACTGCTTCAGGCTGAAAAGCGACGTCGCTTCATACTCGGCGAGAGTCCACATGATGATCGTCCCTCAGGCAGTCTGATAGTGCAGACGGTAAGGCGCGCTCTGCTGGATCAGCGCTGTCATGTGTTCGGCAAACTCACCGAGCGTCTCGAAAGGCAACAGCGTAACTGCCTCAGGACGCAGCGGCTCTAGTGCCTGATGGACGCGGACGATCTCCTCGCGGTAGGTCGCCTTGAGCGGGCTGACAGTCGGCGCAGGCGCAGCAGCCGTGCTGAACGCGATCACGCCTTCGAAGGCGACCAAGTGTGGATATTGTGTTGAGCGCATAGCGCCGCGCGGATTCAGGAAGGTGTAGAGCAAGCTCTCCAGCAGCAGCTGATGGCGCAACAGGCGCTGAGCGTCGTCAATGGCGTATTCCTGTGTGATGTCGTTGAAGCCAATGCGCGCAGGCTCAGCAGCTGTCACAATGGCGTAAATGCCCGATGAAAGCGGACGATGGAAGATGGATTGGTTGAGATTCGCGCCTTCCTTCTCAGCCGCTTCGCGGTCTGCAGCGATGCTCTCTGTATCGCGCAAGCGCGCATACTTGACGTGGAAGTGGCTATCTGTCGTGACGTAATCAGGCACGCCGACCGTCCAGCCGAACTCAACTACGCTCTTGCGCGGCAGGCTGTTGCTGCCGGCTGTGATCAGGTTGCCTTCGATATCGTCGAGAGCGCAGCGGCGCAGTAGCTCGTCAAGCAAGACACGAGAAGCTGTTTTGGCACGCACCAGCGCTTGGAAGTCGTGATCGGCGTTGATGCGATTGGCGTCGAACTTGCGGCAGCCAGCACACAGCGGCACCTCGCCATTCTCAGCACTCAGACGGAAAAGATGCTCTGCCTGAATGTGCTTCCACATGTCGCCGCTGATGGCGTTCACGCTGTGAAGCGCGCCACGCTCGTCTAGGATGCTCACCATGCGCGTCTGAATTTGGTTGCCTTCAGTGCCTTCATTGTTCAGGCTGTGCAGGTCAAGCGTGGCGCGCGCGCAGATGGTCAGGCTATACAGGTTGATCTTCTCAGACATTTCAAGGCTCCTCTCTGCGTAGAAACACGGAAAACGGACTTACTCAGAATCGGACACAGACTCAGAATCAGACTCAGGCGTGCTTTCAGACTTGCGCTCAGAGGCGTAGCCGTAGGCGACTAGCAAGTTAGCGACCAGCGCAGCGCCGTACTGATCCACTAGCGCGACGAGCTGCTCCAAATCGCTCGTGGCAACGCTGCGACGGCGCGGCGCGTCTTGGCGACCTGCAGCAGCGTCGCGCTCGGCAACTTGAGCGTTTTCGGCGTTGTACTTGGTGACGAAGTCGGCAAGCGCAGTCAGAAATTCTTCAGCGCGGTGCGACTTGCGCACAAGCTCTTGACCTAGTCCGTAGCGGATGTCATAGCGACGTTCGCCGCGCGCTTTGGCGTACTGCGCAATGACCGTGCTTTGCCGAATGGCGTAGGCGATGTTACGAAAGCCTTGATTTTGAAGAATCGCGGCATATTGCGGTTGAATGCTCATGATCATCTCCTCTAAGAGTGTAGTGCTGAGCTGGGAAGCGTATTTATTGTCCTCGCGCCGACTTATACAGTAGCCTGAATAAGGTGTTGTGAAGGCGAACAGGTGAGCCAAGTTGCCACTAGAGAGAAAGTCGCGCAGCGCCGTCAATGGCGCGACAGCGTCGCTGAGGCTTTCGTTCAGCGATTTGGTCACCTGATCCAGCTCTCGTATCCAGCTGTTGAGTTTCAGTGCGTCTGCTTCTGATTGCACGCGCATCCAAGACGGCAAACCGATGAACGAGAGGTTCATCACCACGTGCGAGTTGCCCATGCTCTTGTAGAATGCCACTTGGAAGCCTGCCACAATGTCGCGCAGCGACGGCTTGCCGAACAGGAATGCTCGCAAGCTGGGCGACTTTTCGCTGTACTTTAACAGCGTCTCAACGTACCTCAAGACTGCCATCACATCAGACACGATGCTGCCGTGATGGTCGAGGTTTTGGCGGAACTCAGCCATAATCTGGCTGCTCTGCCCTGAGTCGATCTCGACTGGCATTAGCACATACGTCTTGCGATCCTCTCTATCCCGCTGACTCAGCGACACGCCTGCCTCGTAAAAGCCGACCATCTTCAGAAACTCCAAGAGCCAGAAGCTCTCGACATTCTCTGAGCGCAGTCGGTTCGCTTTCGGAGCGTTTTGCCCTTTGCCGCGCTCAGGGTTGTAAAACTGTAGCGCTGTGAGTCGGCTCTTAGTCTCCAAGCCGTTGTGTCTAGCCAGCTCTTGCCAAGCGCGCTCAGCTCGCTTAACGTCGTTCGGCAATGTGCTGAACAGGTCGCACAGGAGGCTGACCAAGGCGCTATGAACTGCATGTGCGCTGATCCAGAGACCGACGGCTTTGTTGTAACCTTTCAGGACGTTTGGGTCTCTCAGAGCTTGGTAGACGTACCAGTCGCGTGATGGCTCAGCCGCTTGCACGTCTTGCGGCGTGCCTTTCAGAGATTCTTCACGCTGCTTCTGCCAGAGATTGTGTTTATCGCGTTCAGCCTCGAAGTCCACCACTTCGTAGCCGATTTGTCTGGCAAGGCGCAGGATATTCGCAAGTGACTCCTCTGCTGGCTCGCCTGAGTCGCCTTCCTTCGGCTTGGACTGCGTGTGAAGGAACGGTATTGGCGCTAGAGTGTCTGTAAAACCCTGCAAAAACTCGCGCGAGAGCGGCTCAGCGCAGCTCAGGCGATAGTAGGCGCCGGCGTCACTCAAACGAACACTTATGTCGCCGCCGTAACATTTGTGGAGCAGCAAGCGCAGCAAGCGCGCTAGTCCGAAGGCGATCAGTGCATCTGAGAATGTGCCGCTCTGCTTCTCAACGTAAAAATCAGTCGTCATGACAGTCCTCTCTGGCTCACAGGCGCGTTGAGCCGCGTGCCGCGCTGGTCAGCACGACGTAGTACGCGCGCTAACAGGATATAGGCAAACTGTGCCTCTTCATGCTGACTTTTGGTCGGATTTACTAACAGGTCGCTGACACTGTTTGCAAAGCGCTTCATTTCTTGGCTGCTCAGAAACCTGATCGGCACGTTGGTCAGCTCTGGCGCGAGCTGTGCGAAGGATTGGCGCGTGACCTGAAGAGCGTCACGGCGCAGCTCAAACCTGCTGACTTTGGCTGAGTCGGCGCGCGCGCTGTGATGGCGCGCAATGGCGCTGAACGCAGCACAGACAATCGGCTCTACGCTCAGCTGATCGCGCAGGATGAACGCAGAGAGCAGAGCGCCTTCCACAGCGTGCGGCGGCGCCTTGCGCTTGAAAGCTCTACGCTGCTCGGCATGTGCCTCGGTCATGTCTGTGTGCGCGTAGACCTGTGCAGGATCAGCAGGCGCGCCGATGTACTTTTGCCACGCTTGCACGTACTCTTGCCAGCGGACGTTCAGCTTGCCGACGTCGTGCAGCAAGACGACCAGTTGCGCAGCCTTGCGCAAAATGCCTGCTTGCCAACCGAACTGCCTCTCAAGACGTGCTGCAGCCTCTGCCATCTCTGCCCAGACGAGGTCGGCAAATTGCTGATAGACGCGCTGAATGTGCTCAGCGTAAGTCTCCAGACGGTAACTGCCAAACTCAGCGTCGTCCAAATCAGGCGGACGCGGCGCTGCAGGCGCGGTCTGCCACGTGCTGCCTTGGCGCGGCTGTAAGCCGAGCTCAGGGTCATAGCTGGCTAAGTCGGGATGCACAACGATGATCGGCGCTGCAGCGAGGTCTTTCGCGCTGTTGGCACGTTCCCAAATGTATTCAAGGCAGCCCAGTTCTTCGGAAAAGTCAGGCGTGCCGAGCATTTTGAGGCGGAAAGGCGGCTCTTCGGGCAACGCAACGTTGAACCATTCCTGAGCGTAGCTCTCTAGGACGCCGAAGTGCAGGTTGAAGCCTTCCAGCGCATAAGGCGACGTGCAAGCGCTTAAGAGCTGCTCAGGTGCGCTGTGAATGAGCAGGCGCTGCTGGTACTGGTCGCGGATCAGCTCGCTGACATGCTCGCCGTCATGCATCGTCTTGCGCATTTTGTCTAGGTGTGCCACTTCGGAGGCAGTCAGGCGTGCGACAATGCGCTCATCCTGCTCAGCATGAGCCGCAGTCAGCGCGTCCAGCTCAGCAGCGTAGTCATAGCGACCTTGCTGTGCGCTGAAAGCATCCCATGTGCGCTCGATCACATCGCGCTGATCGTTGTAAGGCATGTTGCGCTCGACCAGATCGATCACTTCACCATCTTGGACTGCGTAGCGATAGATGAAGACCTCGCCGTGTTCGTCGGCGTAGCGCGCGCAACGTCCGCTGCGCTGGATGACGGCGTTGGCAGGCGCCAGCTCAGTGTGCAGGACGCTGCAAGTGATGTCCAAGCCGACTTCAATGGCTTGGGTAGCAATGGTGATGTAGCTACCGACTGTGTTGCCTCTGGCAAAGGCGTGCCGAATGCGCGACTCAATGGCGTTACGATCAGCGCTGAGGAAGCGCGCGTGCAGGAGCAAGACATCCACGCCGCTCGGCGCCTGTGCGCGGACTGCCTTATAGAGCGCTTGAGCGCGCTCAACCGTGTTACAAACGACCAGCGTGCGTCCTGTGTGCCGCTTGAGGATCGTCTCAGGCGTCAACGGCGCGCCTTGCGTGTAGTAAGCGCGCGTCTTTGCCTGTGAAGGCAGTTGTGCGGCGCTATCCTTCACGTCTATCACTTCAGCGCACAGCCATTCGGCTAGACGCTGCAGCATATTTGTGCTGAAAGTAGCTGTCATCAGCAGGAAGGGCGTGCAGCCGCGCAACATTTTGAGCATTCCAAGCGTCGTAGGCAGTGTGTTGCTCGGATCGAACAGGTGGAATTCGTCAAAGACGAGGTAAGCGGCGAGCAGCGCAGCGGCATTCAAGTTTGCTTGCCGTGTTGAGAGCCCATACGGCGCGAGCAGGAAGCTGCTCAGGACTTGGTCAATCGTAGCGAAGGTCAGCGTCGCCTCAAGGCGCGGATCGTCGGGCTGCTCGCCTGTCTGAATGGCGACGCGCGGCATGGCGCCGCGCTGATTAGGCGGCAGAGCAGGATCATCAGCGATCTGGTCGCGGTAGCGCTCCACAAACTGGCTTGCTAAGATGCGCATCGGCACGCTGTAGAGACATTTGGCAGGCAAATCGCCGCCTGTGCGCAGCCGCTCAAGGAACGGATGCAGCGCGGCGCGCGTTTTGCCGGCACCAGTCGGCGCGCGTAGGATGACGCTCTTGCCTGCTTGTAGCGCTCGCCGCACTTCCTGTTGATAGGGATACAAGCCTTCGCTCATTTGTTCACCTCGTCTGACAGGATACATTATTTTCAGTCACTCGATCATGCGTACTACTGCGCAAAGTTGATTTCACACGAAACACAAACTTTCCATAGACGGAACGATTGGTTATTAGCACTCAAGACTTGGCGTCTTAGTTCGGGCTACGCTGTAGCTGCGCCAAAGCAGTCAACGCAAAATTCGTGAAATTTTCACGGATTTTACATTAAGCATGAGTTAGAATGGCGTAGCTTGTGAAGCTCCAGACGCCGCTGTACTGCTCCACATTCACAAGCGACCGTTCGCAAGGTCAGAGAACAGAAGGACAACTTTATGACGCATACCTTACTAACAGTCGAATGCGGCAGCATTCAAAGCTATATCTTCAGCAGCAACCGTCTGCTGGAAAATGTCGGCGCGTCGTACCTCGTGGCACAGGCGACCGAAGGCTGGATCCTTGAGGCGCTGAGTGAAGCGAAATTGTCGCATAACATGATTGATCCAAAGGCGGCGAATCCGTTCGCCGACGGTCACTTGTTTGAAGACAGGACTGATTGGCAAGCTGAAGTGATCTACATCGGCGGCGGCAACGCAGTCATCCTGTTTAGAGATGAGGGAGGCGCGCGCGCCTTCACAGAGCAGCTCTCCAAGAAAGCGCTGCTGAAAGCGCCGAACCTGCGCCTGCAGGTTCACAGCACAGAATGGGACGGCGCTGAGACGCTAGGCAAAGCAGTTGGCAAGCTGCGCAAGACGATGAAAGCGGCAGTTAGCAGGCAACCTGCCAGTCCTCCGCTGCTCGGCTTGGGCGTCACAGCCGTGTGCCAAGAGACAGGCTTGCCAGCTGCAGAACTTGTGCGAGTTGGCGATGATAGGCGTTATGTTTCCGCTGAAATCCTCGCCAAGCGCAATGCGGCTGCAGAGGCTAAGGAAGAGCTGTACAGACTGCTGCTGAAGGGAAGCAAGTACG
>JANWYI010000073.1 GCA_025055255.1 Anaerolineae bacterium
ACGGTCACGGCGAACTTATCCTTGATAGCGGTCTCTTGCGTGCCGTCGGCGCCGCCTTGACCGAGCACGTAAGCATACGGCCAGTTGCGCATGAAAGCGGCGTTACCGGCTTGGAAGACGCGGCGTGCATCCTCCTCTTGGTAAGTCGTCACGCCTTCAGGCGAGATGGTGCCGACCCAGCGCGCAGCGCGCTCCACAGCGCGGATCGCCGCCTCATTGTTGACGCTGATGGTCTTGTCCACCTCAACAATCGAGCCACCGCCGTTGCTGAAAATCCACTCTAGCGCGTCGCAGGTCAAGCCTTCGTAGGCGTTGCCTTGCCAGACGAAGCCCCAGAACTCTGCGTTGCCAGCAGCGCGTTCGCCCTCTTGGATCACACGCGCCATTTCCTCTAGCTCATCCCACGTCTTGGGCGGCGCGCTGAAGCCGTATTTCTCCAGCAGGTCTGTGCGATAGTAGAGCAGACCGGCGTCTGTGAACCACGGAATGCCGACAACCTTGCCGTCTACCGTGTTGTTGGCGAGGATGCGCGGATAGAACATATCCTTCATGCCGCTCGCCTCAAGGGCAGGACCGAGATCGAGCATATTCGGCGCAAGGATGCCCGGCCAGATCACGTCAAACTGGATCACGTCAATATCGGTTGAGCGGGCAGCCAAAAGCTGCTGCAGCTGTGCGAGGTACTCTGTGGCGCTCTGCGAGGCGTAGACGATCTCAACGTCCACGTTGTTCTCGTCTGCCCAGCGCTTCAGGATCACCTCATCCTGCTTAATATCACCTACGCTGCCGTAGAACACGCGCAGCTTTGGCTTGGACTGCGCCATAGCAGCGCCGTTGACCACGCTGCCCAGCACGAAAACCACAACCATCAAAAGAGCGAGCAACTTAAACTTTTTGGGCATGTAGAAACTCCTTTAGGCAGTTACGAGCACTCTGAACGCGCAGCAACATGCCGCGCAGTGCGCAACAAAGTGTATCACGCGCCTGCGGGCTTTGCAACACTTTGTGCAAACTGTCAACGCCTCGCCTAGCTCTCGCCGCGTGACCATGCGTCTGCTAGCTCGCCCAGAAAGTAGCGCTCTGACTCGCTCAGCGACGCATTCAGGAGCAGCTCAGGGCGACGTTGCCATGTGCGCTGCAGTGCGCTCCGACGTCGCCAACGCGCCACAGCCGCATGATCGCCGCTCAACAGCACCTCTGGCACGCACAAGCCGCGAAATTCAGGCGGTCGCGTGTAATGTGCGCCTTCCAGCAAGCCGCTGCTGAACGAATCGTTCGGCGCTGACTCAGCGTTGCCCAGCACGTTCGGAATGTGCCGTGCGATAGCGTCTAGCATGACCATAGCCGCCAATTCGCCGCCGCTCAGCACGTAATCGCCGATGCTCACCTCATGCGTCACTACTAGCTGGCGGACGCGCTCATCCACGCCTTCATAGCGCCCGCAGATGATGGCGAGGCGTGGATAGGTGGCGAACTCGGCTGCCATGCGCTGTGTGAAGCGCTCGCCTTGCGGCGTCGTCAAGATGACGGGAGCAGAGTCGCCTGCTAGGACGCTCTCCACAGCGCGCACAATCGGCTCAACTTTCAGCACCATGCCGCCGCCGCCGCCATAAGGCGGCTCATCGGTTGTTTGATGCTTATCCGTTGCGTAGGCGCGGATGTTGTGCAGGTTGACGGTCAGCAAGCCGCGCTCGCGGGCGCGCTTGAGGATGCTCTCTCTGAGTACGCTCTCAAACATAGCAGGGAAGAGCGTGAAAATCTCAAAGCGCATGGCTCAGTTTCCCAGCTGGGCATGGCGCGCCCAATTCACATGCGGCGAGCCCTTGCGCAGCTTTAAATCAGGCAACGGCGTGTTTGCCCATTCATTGAAATCCACGCCGTCCGTTGTCCAGACCTGAAAAACGTCGGCTCTGGGCAGACTGTGCGCGTAGTCCCACTTGTTGTGACCGGGATAGAACTGCTCAGAGCGCGCAGGCAAGCGCGCGATGTATTTATCGCTTCTGCCCAGAATATCAATCATGCAGTGATCAGGCAGGAAGTAGGACGCAATGCCTGCCACTGTGATCGCTACACAGGCTTGCGGCGTGGTCAGCTCGTTGACCCAGTAGGCTACCTCTAGCATGTAGCGATGTTGCCGCCAAAAAGAGCGCTCGCGCATCTTGAAAGTGAACGACGCGCCTAGCACTTCCAGCGGACTCTTATCGCTCATCCAGCGGCGGTCATCTTCACCTGCTGTGACCAAGCACATGCCTGCCCAAGCGATCAGCAGAGCGCTCACAATCAGCGCGTTTGCCAAGCGGCGCAGACGCCAGTTGTGGAGCGCCTTGCCAAGCGCGACGCCAAGCGCCACGAAAGCCATCGGCATTGCCGCAGTGATGTAGCGGTTAGCCGCCATCAGCCAGACGTGCTCCCATGCGTCGCCGCCTACGTAGATGCTGTAGGCGACCTGTGCAGCAAATACCAGCACGAGCAGTCGTAGCTCTGACCAGCGCCATGCAGCAACGACCAACACAGCAAGCAATGGCGCATAGCGCAGCGCTTGCTCAGCGCCGCGCGCCAAGCGCACAGCCAACGGCGTGCCAGTCGCTTTCAAATAGTAGGTGTTAGGAAGCCATTCGCTGTAGTAAACAAGCCGAAAGAGCGTCTGACCGCCAATGAACAGCGCTAACAGCATGACAAGGACACTGAATTCGCGTCTGCGCTCTGCCTGAGACTTTGGCGCCGTCCAGAGCATGTACACGGCACATACGAGGTAGGTGACTAGGGCGTCAAGGCGCACAAGCGTTGCGAGAGCTAGCAAAAAGTATGCGGCGTAGCGCCAACGCACAGGCTTCACTGCGCGCTGACTGTGCAACAGCATAGCTACTGACGCGCTAAACAAAAGTGCCAGCAAGCCGACCTCAGCGCCGAGCAGCGTCCAGAAGTTGAGCGGGATGTAAAAAGCTGCGACCAGTGCTGTGCCTAGCCATATTAGCGGACGATCAGGCGCGAGAATACGCGCCAAAGTCCATGTGCTGCTCAAAATGCCTAGCACGACCAGGACGCCGCTCAGCTGGATGAACAGGCTAGTGATCGGCTGCGGGATGCCTAACATATGCGGCACGCTCATGTAGAGCGTCCAAAGCAAATTAGTCATGCCTTCCACACGCTCGCCATGCTGATTCCACGTCAGACCGAAGCCGTCAGCGAGGTTCTTGGCATGCCGCATCGAGATCATCATGTCGTCAAAGAGCACAAAGTGGCGCTGTCCGTTGAACGGAATGCTGGATTGCCAGATGAACAGCGCCGCAAAGGCTAGGTAGGCAAAGCTAACAGTCACAAACATCAACAGACGAAGACGACCAACAGCGCTCACAACTGACTCCTGTTTACATTCGGCGACGTCGCTGCGCACGTATACCGAGCCACCAAGCTGCCACGACCACAATCAGCAAGCCACCACAGAATGCCGCGCTGAGCGCCAAGAGTGCCTCGCCGAGTGTGCGCGCAACGGAAAGTGGCGGCTGGTAGAGCAGCGCTAGGCGCGGTGCAATCGCTGTGCTCAGCAACCCTTCGTCAGCGACCGTTACGCGCCATGTTGGACTAGCGAGACGCGCGCCATTCGTACCAAGTGCGATAACTTGCCAGCGATACGTGCCTTCTCTCAGCTCGGTCGAGTAGCTATGCCATGGACGCTCAGACTCGGCATGTTCAGTTGGCAATATGGTAGCCAGTAGTGCGCCCTCAAGCCATAGCTCATAGGCTGCGGCGCAGCTGGCACGCCACTGAAACGTCACACTGCCGCGGCGCACTTGCGCGCCGTCTGACGGCTGCGGATCGGTCGGCGCGTTTAGCGCACAGCGCGTTTGGGTAACTGACCATGTCAAGACAACGCGCGGCGAGTCGGTTGTGAAGCGCAGCCACGTGAAGGCGCTACCGCTGACCACAAACAGCTCCGTGCCGATGGCGCCGAGCCGAGCGCCGTCGCCGTCTTCACCAAACTGACCGACAATCCGCAGCGCTGTGCCGACCAGCTCAAAGGCGATCAGCGATGCGCCACGTCCTGAGGCATGGCGCCGACCTGCATAGACGCGGTTGCCTGTGACCAGCAAATCGGCGATCACGGCATCGCTCGGCGTCAAAGTGGCTGAGCCGATTAGTTGCAAAGGCTCGCCTAGACTCAAAATGCTCAGCTGTGCGCCGTGACCGATGAATAACTTGCCGCTATGCTCGCGCACGACTTGCGCAGGCGTGAAGACGTTCAACCAGAGCAGGATTGTGCCGTCTAATGCGTAGCGCCGCACGCCGTCTGCGCCTTCAGCGACCCAGAAGGCAGTTGTGCTGCTTGGAACGACATCATATGCAGGCAAGGCAGTCCGAATTGTTGCAAGCGCCGTCAAGCGTCCATCAGCGCCGACGCGATAGCGTCGCACACCTGCACCAAGCGCCGCTACCCAAACTTGGTCGCCATTGCACGCAAGGCGATGTCCGCCGCCGCGCGCAAAGGCACGCTCGCGTCGCTCAGCGTCCAGCACACTCAAACCGTCGGCGCTCAGGACGAAAGTGAATGGCGCACAGACGGCAATCGCCTGTAGAGCGCCGCGTCCCAAGCCAACTTGCCAGCGCACTGACAGACGCTCTGACTCTGGCACCACCTCAGAGAGTATGCCGCCTTGTCCGATCAGCAGGCGCGATCCGTCGCTCCACAGCGCGCTAATCGGCGCAGGCGATAAGTCCGCCTGTCCGCTAACCAACGTGCTTGGCAGTGCAGTGTACAGCAACAGCATCAGCGCTATTGCCTTGCCGAATGGACGCGCCATAACCAGTGTGCCATGACACTTGCTAGGAAGATCGCCATGCCGTCTAGGATCAAGCGCTCTAGCGGCACGCCTAGCACAATGATACCTGAGGCTGCGGCTGCGCTCACCTGCCAAAAGCGCGCTGCAATGATCACGCCTTCATACGGTAAGGCGTAAAGTAGGACGCTCAAGGCAGGCAGAGCGCTCAACATGCTCCCCAACCGTCTTCGGCGCGCCAAAACTCCGATCATTAAGAGCGCAGGCGCAAAAACAAGCGTTATGAATAGAATGGCTGCCATGATTCCATCAAACAATAAAAGTTTTACTGCATCTTACTTGATCTTCAATGCTTTTTTCACACATTTGCGACAAAATTGAAGGTATAGTGAAAGTTGTAACAAGCTACACTGCAGAGTCGTCCCTAGTTCGTGTCGTTTGGTGAGTAGAGAGGTGAGGGTTATGTCTAATAACTTCTACAGCGCTTTGACAAGCGTTGCACAGGAATTCAATGTTGACGAATATCGGCATTGGTCGCCGCGTTCACAAACCTATACATCAGCCGATGTGCTACAGCAGTACATGCGCGCAGGCTGGCAGCTGGCTGAGAGCGTCACAGTTGAGACGTTCACGCTCGGCGCTGGTCGGCGTGTCTCGGTCTATCACTTCGTGCTGAGCAAGAACGGACAAGAGCTGCGTCTGCCCGTTGTCTCTAGTCCGCTTGCGCTACGCACGATTATGGATCACGGCTTGAAAGTCATCCGCCTAGACGAAAAAGCCGCTGCTCACTGACCACTTCGCATCAGAGCGCGTTGCAGCGGCTGCGGCAGCAGCAGCGCAATGCGCCCCAGCTCCCAGCTTGTGAATGGGCGCAACAACCACAGTACGCCTGCATATACAGCGCCCGACACAAGCACTGCCGCCAATGGCATAGCTGACCACAACGCAAGCGTTGCGCTTGCCATGCATACACCTGCCACGCACGGACGCCACAGCAGCTCAGTCCAGTTGACCGTGCCTAGTGCACGCCTCAGTAGACGGTAAAAGGCGACCAGTAGCACAACCTCTGAAAGAATCGTCGTCACAGCAGCTGCTTGAAAACCGTAGATCGGCACAAAGAGCAGATTGGTAACGATATTGAAGCTGACGCCTGCCAAAAATGCCCATTTCATGCGCGCCTGCTGATCGAGCGCCACGAGCACATAGTTTGTCAGGCTGTTGATCCAGCCAATTGGCATGAACCATGCCATGATCTGCAGCGCAATGGCACCATTTGGCAGGTAGCGCGCGCCGCCAAGTAGGTTGACTAAAAAAGACGCGCTGAAAGTCGTGAGCACGGCAATTGGCACGGCAAGGTTCACCAACAGCTTGACGGCGAAGTGATAGCTGCGCTGCAAACCTGCTCGATCTTCCTGCGCTTGCCGCGCCATGATCGGCAAGAGCGCCGTTGTGAAGAGCGCAGGAATCACACCCAATGCGTCGAGCCATTTGTAAGCCGTGCTGTACTGACCCACGATAGCATCGCCTTGCAGCGGCTCTAGGATGACCACGTCAATCTTGAAGAAGACCGTTGCTAACAAATGGTTCAACATCAGCGGAAAGCCGCCAACTAGCATACCATGCAGCAGGTCGCGGCGCACTTTGACCTGCTCTCTAGCACGCTCAGACTGATGGTTGCGCATAGCAGCGCGGACGCTCAACGCGAGCAGCGCAAGCGTCACAACGTTCAGCGCGATGCTCACAGCTGCTAAGCCGATCACGCCGAAGCCTGCCAAGAGGACTGCCACGCCTGCGGCTGACTTCAAAATGACCGTCACTGTCGCCACTGCAGAAGGCACTTCTGCTCTCTGATAGGCGTAGAGCAGTGCTGTCAAGCCTGTGCTGATGCTGTTAGGTACTAAGCCGACGTATAGCAGCAAGATAGCGGCAATCGTTGTACTATCCAGTGCAGGTGAGAGCGCGCCACGCACAGCTAGAAAGCCGACTAGCAACGGTACACCTGCTGCGGCTAAACCGAGCCGCAACAGACTGCTGTTGAGCAAGTAGCTGCCTGCTGCGCTCAGGTTGCGCGCTACTTCGCGCGTCAGCAGCGTGTTCAGACCAAAGTTGGTCAAAATGTCGAACCAGCCGAAGATGACAACAGCATAGTAGTATGTGCCTGCTGCGGCCGGTCCGAGCAGGCGCAGCATGATGAAGGCGAACGCCATGTCAATCAGCCGATTGAACAAGTTCAGCACAATCGGCGCGAGGCTGTTCTTGGCAAAGCGCCGCACAGCGCCTGTCTCACCTTGTCCTTCGCGGTAGAATGTCTGCCATGTCCAGACTATCAGCGCGAAGATGGCAATTGCGCCGCTCAGAAACGAGGCGAAGGCGCCAAGCTGAAACGACGGCGGCGAATAGCGGAAGCGCACAAGCCACTCGCCTTCTGGCAGGTCCACACGGCGGAAATTGCCGTAGGCAAGCGCGATCTCAGCCTCTTGCTCAGCGTCCTCAGGTGCGCCGACTGGACGGATGTAAGCGCGCCAGCCGTTAGCATATGAATCGGTCAGGATCAGCGCGCTTTGCGCTTGCTCAACCTGTGCGCGCACCAACACTTCATTGTGACCGACGCGCTCAAGCTGCGCAGGCACAACTTGCGCCAAGCTCGGCACGCTGTCCAGCGCAGCTGAGATGACGAAAGCGCGCGGTAAGGCGCGCGTGTTCTCATAAATGCGCACTGATTCGTCTTGGTAGGCGAGGCGGTAATGCGGAAAGCGCGCTGTATCGAGCGGCGCCTCGCTCAGCACATAGCGGACGCTGAGCAGGTCTAAGTATGGCGAGCCGAGTGCGTCGGCTGTGTCGGGATAGATCGGCGCGATGCGATTGTAGAGCAGTTGATTCTGCGGCGCAATTTGCCGCATGTACTGGACGTATTGCCGTGTGATGATGCTATCGTAGCCGCGTATGTCCTGCAGTCCGAAGCGCCATGCCATGTTCGCGTTCAACGTGGCAGTGGCATTTGGCGCTTGGTAGGTCGTCAGGCGCCATTCCTTCGGCGATTGCGCGCGCAGCCATGCTATTGCAGGCGGCTCAAAGTGCAGCCATTTTGGATCAGCAGCAGGGTTAAAGCCGTAGGACGCGCTGAGCAAGTCGGCGCTGAGCAACAAGACTGCTCCAATTTGCCAGATCGGCACTTGACGCAGGTAAATCGGACAGCGACTGGCGCGCACGACGATTCCGCTGCCGATCACGAGCAAGGCGAACAGAAAAATCTCGCGCGCCTTGACGCTGAAGAAGACCTCAGGCGACGGATAAGCGAGATTCGCGCCTGCCAGATTGTCGTAGATGCTCTGGACGACGCTGCGCACTTGACCGTAGGCGACTCGTGCGCCGATCAAGCTGACCAGTGTCACGACGCCTATGCCGATCAGCGCGTAGCCGAGCCAACGTGCCGCGCGAGACAGTCGAGAGGTCGGCTGTGTGTGCGCAGCCTGCAACGCTTGGGCGCCATACGCGGCAAGCGCGGCAAGGCAGAGCATCAGCGGAAAAATCCAGCGGAAGGGCGAGTGCAGCTGACTGATGCCGGGCAAGCCATAATAGAGTAGGGCATATAGTGGCGTGCCGAAGGCAAACAGGAGCGAAAAAAGGCTGATGAGCGCGAACAGCAAGCGGTAGGGCGCCTGAGCGCGCGGATTGCGGCTGAACATGCCGATCAACGCTAAGATCAGCGTCAGCACACCTGCATATGACGCGCCTTCGACGTAATTCTTGCCGCCTTCCATGAATGTATCAGTGACTACGACACCGTCGGTGCGCTGCCAACGCAGCTCAGTGAGCTGACCTGTGAACAGGTCAAAGTAGGTGTGTTGCGCAGGCGAGCCATAGATATTCGGCATCAGGAAGGCAATCACATGGCGTAGCGGCAAGCCGTAGCTTAGAATTTGCTCAAAGCTGGCACGTCCTTCGCGGAAACTCGCGTTGACCAGCTCGTAGAACGGCACGAACTGCGCAGCGCCAACGCCGACGCCAAGCGCGACCATGCTCAGCAACGCTGCGCCGCGCTTGATCAGAGTCATCAACTGCGCGCGCACGCCGAGCCACATGGTCATTAAACGCAGAGCGCACCAGAACGCGGTCACGAGCAAGCTGTAGTAAAAGAACTCAACGTGCCCTGCTAAGATAGACATGCCCAAGCCAAGCGCGCCGAGCACGATCCACACAGGCTGTGCCGCTCTGCCAAAAAGTTGTCGCTGCAGCAGGATGTTCTCACACATCAGCAGCAGGAACGGCAACCAGATCGCTGCGGCGATAATCATCGGGAAAACGGCGCTGGCGATGAAAAAGCTGTTCAGCTGATAAGCAATGCCGCCGATCAGCGCGCCAAAGCGACCTAGCCGAATGCCGCGCAGAAAGGCGTACATCAGGACGCCTGCCAGCCACAGCTGGCTGACTGTGAACCAGCCGTAGGCGTTTTCCAGAGGCAGGACGTAATAAATCAGGCTGAAAGGATAGAGCGCAGAGTGCTGTCCAGCAGCTAGAAATGGCACGCCTGCGAACAGATACGGATTCCAGAGCGGCAGCTCGCCATTGGCAAGACTAGCGCGGATGAACTGCTTCCATTGCCAGTTCTGCAGCACAAGGTCGGAGAGCAGCGCGTTGTGCGGCACTTCGGGCACGCCTAGCTGCGCGCGATAGGCTGCGTGCGGCTGATATTGATACAAGTTATCTGCTGGCAACAGCGTGCGTCCGCCGAGCGTGACTTCCCAAAACAGGATCAGCGGAAGTGCAAGGAGCAGCAGCAGGTTGAGCAGATCGGCGCGGCGCGCAGACATGAGCGCAGCTTGAGCCTTTCGCTAAGCGTGCTGAGCGCGCTG
>JANWYI010000074.1:0-4257 GCA_025055255.1 Anaerolineae bacterium
TTGGTGATGATGTTGCCCGGCTCAATCCACTGCTGACCGAACTCTTCAATTGCCTCGCGCGGCACAGCGCGGAAGACCCACATGCCGCTGGCAGGCAGGAAGAAGCCGAGCGCGCCCTGCGTAGTGATCTGCAGCTGCGTGTCGCTCAGCGCTACCACGCCAATTTCCTCAAAATCAGCTTCCGTGATGCTGGCTGCATCTTTGTTCAGGACGACATCGCAGCCCTTGATCATCGCCGCTGCCACAGAGCTGTAGTAGCCGCCTGTGCGCGGATCGCAGGCACGGCGAATGCCGTAGACGAAGTCCTGCGCCGTCACCTTGCGAATGATGGTTGTCTCATCAGTGGCAGGGTTGTAACGCACCCATGGCACGTCATCGCGCAGATTGAACGTCCAGACGTCGCCTGTCTCACTCACTTCCCAGCTGGTCGCCATTTCCTCGCGGACAGCTGTAGTCTGCGGATCGAGGTCAGTCAGACCGAGGAAGAGATTTTCGATAGGCACAATCGAGATAGCATCTTCGGCTATCTGCGGATCGAGCGTCGAGATCAAGCCCGTAGTTGCGCCATAGATAGTGACAGGCTCTGGATTCTGCAACATTGGGCTGACCAGCACAAGCGTGCTTTCTGAGGCAATATTTGCAGCGCGCACGCCGCTCAGCGGCGCCAAAGCAAGCGCAGCCAACACCAAAATCGGCAGCACTTTCACAAACTTTCTTGCCATTTGGCAATCCTCCACTAAAAACAGTTGGACAAACGAACCTGCGCGTGGATGCGCAAGATAGTTTGACTATAGCGAAGCCTGTGCCAAATGCGCAAGTGGCACTTGGCACAGCCTGATATGAGCGTTTAATGAGACGCCTCAGCGTTGGCTCTGTTGCAAGCGTTTCTCGATGTCTACCAAGTGGCGCGTGTTCGCCTCAACGGTCACCAAGAGCAGGAGCATAGCAGCCTGTGCGCGAAGGATTATAGCAGTTCTCTGCGCAGCAATATTCCCTACAACTAAACCAATTACTGCACCTAGACTTATTAGCAATATAGTAAGAAGTGCATAGAGTCCTGAAGTCGAAGGAGACGGGGACGAGAAAAGTGGACTGATTGAAAGTCCAACAAGACCACCTAGGATAACGCCAAGGATTCTTGCAATCCGCACTATTTCGTTTGCTCTTTTGTACAATTCATGGGCAAGAGTGATAATAGGCTCAGGTCTGTATGTGTACTGAGTTGTCACAGAAGTCTCCAATGTTCTGGCTCGTCAAGATAGATTAGCGCGCCCACGTTGTCCAACGCAAGCGACACTTAATTGTATCGTCTGAGCTTTTAGAGAACCTGAGTAGAACTACGCAACGCTGCTGTAGATGCAGCGCTGCGCAGTGTAGATAGCCTTTACTTGCCCAGCAGCTCGCGCGCCGCCTTGACCACTGCCTCTGGCGTGAAGCCGAGCTCCCTGAAGATGACTTCCTGCGGCGCTGAGGCGCCAAAGCGCTCCAGCGCAATGATCTTGCCCTGTGTCCCGACGTAGCGGCACCAGCCGAATGGCACACCTGCCTCGACCGCTACACGCGCTGTCACGCTTGACGGCAAGACCAACTCCTTGTACGCCTCGTCTTGCGCCTCAAACAGCTCAAAAGATGGCATGCTCACAGCGCGCGCGCGAATGCCCATCTCATTCAGCGTCCTGTGCGCCGCCATGATTAGGCTGACTTCTGAGCCTGTAGCGATTAGGATCACCTCAGGCGCGCCACCGAGTGCCTCTGCTTTAATATATGCGCCGCGCGCCACGCCTTCCAGCACGCCATCAGGCGAGTAGACGGGCAACTTTTGCCGCGTGAAGACCAACACAGTCGGCTTTTTGTTCAGCATAGCGACGCGCCACGCCGCAGTAGTCTCATTAGCATCCGCTGGACGAATGACTGTCAGATTTGGAATGGCGCGCAACGCTGCAAGATGCTCCACAGGCTGATGAGTCGGTCCGTCTTCGCCAACGCCGATGCTATCGTGCGTGAAGATGAAGATCGGGTCAATTTCCATCAGCGCGGCAAGCCGAATGGCAGGACGCATGTAGTCGCTGAAGGTCATGAAGGTGGCTGTATACGGCTTGCGAATGCCGCCATGTAGGGCTAAGCCGTTGATCGCCGCGCCCATAGCATGTTCACGCACGCCAAACTGCAAGTTGCGCGCTGAGCGGTTCGTCGCGCTGAACAAACCGCTACCGCTAATGAGCGTCTTGGTACTCGTGCTGAGGTCAGCGTCACCGCCGATCATGGTCGGCAAATGCTTGGCAATGGCGTTGAGCGCAGCGCCGTTCGCGTCGCGCGTCGCCATAGGCTTGGTTTCAGCGCTGTAAAACGGCAGGTCAGCGTCCCAGCCTTCAGGCAAAGACTCAGCGTGTGCTTCTTCCCAAAGTTTAGCCAGATCAGGGTACTCAGCTGCCCAAGCCTTGAAGAGCGCGTTCCACTCTGCCTCAAAGCGCTCTCCGTGTTCAATCGCTGTGCGGAAATGCTCAAGTACCTCGCCTGGAATGGTGAATGGCTCTTGGGCTGTCCAGCCAAGTGCCTGCTTGGTCAGACGCACCTCTTCTTCGCCGAGCGGCTCGCCATGTGCCTTATGCGTGCCTTGCTTGTTCGGACTGCCATAGCCAATGATCGTGCGTACAGCGATCAGGCTTGGGCGTGGATCAGCAGTGGCAGCCTCAATCGCGTGCGCAATGGCGGCGATGTCGTTACCATCTGCCACGCGCTGTGTGTGCCAGCCGTAAGCCTCAAAGCGCATCAGCACGTCCTCTGTGAAAGCGACATCCGTGCTGTTTGAGAGCATGACCTTGTTATCGTCATACAGCACGATCAGCTTGCCCAGCTTCAAATGCCCTGCCAGTGACGCCGCTTCAGAGGCGACGCCTTCCATCAAGTCGCCATCGCTTGCCAGTACGTAGGTGTAGTGATCTACGATTGGGTAGTTAGGGCGATTGAAGGTAGCGGCGAGGAACGCCTCAGCAATCGCCATGCCAACAGCATTGGCAAAGCCTTGTCCGAGCGGACCGGTTGTGGTCTCAACGCCAGGCGTCAAGTGCGTCTCAGGATGTCCAGGTGTCAAGCTGTTCCATTGACGAAAATTCTTGATCTGGTCGAGCGAGAGGTCATAGCCTGTCAGATGCAGCAGGGCGTAGAGCAGCATTGAGCCGTGACCTGCGGACAGGATGAAACGATCTCGATTCGCCCACTTTGGATTGCGCGGATTGTGGCGTAGGTAGCGCGTCCAGAGCGTGTACGCCATTGGCGCCGCGCCAAGCGGTAAGCCTGGATGCCCTGAGTTTGCCTTCTGCACGGCATCTACTGCCAGAAAGCGAATTGTGTTAATGGCAAGGGTCTCCAGAGACGTAGCGACTGCTTCAGACATAGCCAATGTCCTTTCTGATGACTTCAAATGCGCTTGGGTATGCGTCTTCAAAAAAGCGGATGTTCAACCGAACATCCGCTGTTGTGTCAAGCTAGTTGCCTGTACTTGGCGGAACGGGCGTGCTAGGCAGAGCAATTGTCGGCTGACCGACCGGTATGGCAGGCGCAGGCGTCTGTGGTGAAGCAGCACAGCGGAAACCGATGTACAGCTGGGGACTGAGCGGGTCTTGGTCGCCGCGATGGACAGTGCGCGCAAAGAGCGGCAGAGCGTCCCAGCTGCCGCCACGATGCACCTTCAGCGTGCCTGCAGGCGGACCTTTCGGGTCAATCACGCCCGGATTGGCTGCTTGCTCGCCATAATAAGTCGGACTATACCAATCTTGTACCCATTCGGACACATTGCCTGCCAAGTTATAGATACCATCAGCGCTGACGCCGCTCGGAAAAGCGTTGACAGGCTCTGGTCCGCCCATGTTCTGTGGACGCGATGTGCGTGCGCGCGTCGCGTCCCATGCGTTGCCCCAAGGATACAGACGACCATCAGGACGCCGTGCAGCGTACTCCCACTCTGCCTCAGTCGGCAGACGACGACCGATGAATTTACAGTAGGCGTCAGCGCCGTACCACGTCACATAGGCAACAGGACGTTGCAAGTATAGCTCTGTGGTGACGCTGTAGCGCACGCCGTCAAAGGCGATGAAACTTCTGGGTCGTTCGCCGACGCCTTCGCCACGCACAGCAGCACACGGCTGTCCGCCACAGCCGTTTAAGTGGCTGCGCGGACCAAGCGCGTTCAAGAAAGCTACGTACTGCTGATAGGTGACCTCAAAACGTTCCATAGCAAAGCTGTTGACGGTCACGCTA
>JANWYI010000074.1:4356-9132 GCA_025055255.1 Anaerolineae bacterium
AGCGCGTTCAAGAAAGCTACGTACTGCTGATAGGTGACCTCAAAACGTTCCATAGCAAAGCTGTTGACGGTCACGCTATGTGGCGGAATCGAGTCAGTGGTGAGAGCAATATCACAGCGTGTGCCGCCGTCTCGGTCGCGGCAATCGTCAATCGCGCGCGTCGCCTCAGCGAGGTCTGTTCCCATGATGAACGTGCCGCCGGGAATGTTGACCAGCTCAGTCGGCTGTACAGTGACCGGCACCGTTGGCACAATGGCAGGCAAGGTCATACCGACAACGGGCTGCTCGCCGCCTGAGATAGGCACGGGCGTAAACGGCGTGCTGATTTGAAGACCTGTTGAGGTACTCGTGGCAATCGGCGCAGCGCCGAAAGGCTGCGTCGGCGCGATGACGAATGGCGTGATGGTCGGTGTGCCAAAGGAAAGCGGCGCAGCAGGCGTCGGACTGACAACTGTCGGTGCATCAGTTGCTGTGACAACCACAACGCGCGTCACCTCACGCTCTCGCTCGATAACAGTAGGCGTCTGGTTCGACGCGAAGGCGACCTGACCTGGAATGTTCAGGACGAGCAGATTAGAGGCGTAAGCTGCTAAACAGAAGACGCTAGCACAGCCCAGACCGAGCACAATGCCGATCACGAGCCACTGCCAGCTGCTATCGCGTGTGCGTCCACGCAACGCGGTAGAATCACGTCTCATGACAGAACTTCCTGATTTAGGCTGGCTTATCAGTCAGCCCATGTTTTGCTAACAGGCGCTGAGATTACCAAAAAGGCGTTGTTTTGCCAAAGCACGACGCTCAGGCACGTGGCGGATCGATCTCAACTTCAATAGGCGTGCCAAACTGCTTAAAGTCCAGCGTAGGCAAGCCTTCAGGCAAGTCTGCACCAAGCGCGCTCAGCGTTGCGCGCGCCTGCGCCATGCCGCGCGCGTAAGCGTACGGTTCGCTCATGCACCACGCCATTTGCACAGCCGCTTGCGCCGCTTGGACAGCCGCCTCAGGGCGATTGATGGCGATCTCAGCCTGTGCCAGCACATTCAGCGCGTCTGCCTGTGCCAGACGAAAGCCGCCGCGCTCAGCTGCTTCCCAGACGTCTTCGAGCGTCGTGCGCGCTTGCTCAGGCGCGCCCTGTTGCAACCGTACAGCCGCTAAGCCGACTACAGCACCTAGCTCATGTTCAACTAGGCTCGCGGCGCGCGCCCGTGAGATCACCTCTGTGAAAGCCGCCTCAGCAGCGCCCAGATCGCCTGCCATAAGCGCTGCCTCACCCAGAAAGCGCCGCGCGCGCACCAAGTCCGCTTCGTAGCTCAACGTCTGAGCGAACTCCCAAGCCTGCTCAGCATACAGATAGGCTTGATCCACCTCGCCGCGCCACACAGCCAACTGTGCTAGGAAAGCATACAGCACGCTTTGCCCTTGCGGATGATTCAGGCTGGCTTGGAGGCGAAGGGCGCGCTGCAGAGCGATCTCCGCCTCGACATAAGCGCCACATGCCATGCGTGTGAGCGCGACGACGCCCAGAGCCGTCACTTCATCGCTCACGTTATTAATTGCGCGCGTGATGAGCAACGCACGATTGGCGGACATGGCTGCGGGATAGAGGTCGCCTACTTGCCGCAGTGACTCGGCAAAGTTCATCAGACCAATGGCTACGTTACGCGGCACGCCTTCGTATTCCGCCATGTTCACAGCGCGCAGGAAGAGCGGCGCAGCACGTTTTGGCTGTCCTGACATTTGGTAGGCAAGCGCAAGGTCATTGATGACGCGCGCCTGCGCTGTTTTTGTGGAAAGGCGCGGCGCTCTCTCAACGCCATCAGGGAAAAGCTGTTCAAGCAGCTCAGCGCGCTGCAAGTTAGCGCTCAAGCGGCGCAGCATCGGCAAGTGCAGCCGCGCATCGTAAAGTGCAAATGCCTCGTCATACTTGCCCATGCCGATTAGCGTGCTATACAGCTCAATTGAAGGCGTTAGATCGTCCAAGCTGCGGATATCTTCAAGGCGCACAGCAGGCATGGCGCTGAAGTGCGCATTCAGGGCTGCGTACAAGCCGCGCTGTGCCTGCTCATCTAGCGCATTCCAGACCACGCCGCGCACAATCGGATGCAGATCGTAGCGATTGGCGCGCCTATCCCAGCCGAGCAGACCGCGCGCCTCAAGGTCGCTCAGCGCGACGTCAAGTTCTGCCTCAGAGTCAAAGCCGCTGAAGCGCTCTTGCCGCTTGCCCAGCAGAGTGCCTATGACGTTGCGCAGACCGCCTTGTTTTGGCGCTGCGGCGTTCGGTTGTGCAGACTTGACCAGCAACGGCACAAGTGACTCGTAGAAAGTCGGCATGCGGAAAGCGGCAATGGTCTCCAATGTGCGGCGCGCACCTGCGCTCAAGCTGCGCAGCGCGTGACTCATCACGTGAGCGCGCACGGCGTCAGCGCTTTGGCGCTCAGGCGCAAACGTGCTGTTAGCGCGCCGCCACGCCGCGAAGTCACCTTGCGCAGAGGCAGCGACTTCACCCGCCAGAGCGCGGATCAGCAGCGGATAGTTCTGCACAGCGTTGAAAATCGGCAACAGCTCAGAGTCTTCGCCGCTGCAGCCGTAAGCACGCCACAGCGCAAGCGCCTCAGAGTCTTCTAAGCCGCCTAGAAACATGGCGAAACTGCCTAGAATCGGGTAGCCGCTGCTGTGCTGCAGGTCAGCAGGATACAGGCGCGTGCTGATCAGGATGCGCGAGGCGTTCACGCCTGCTAACTTGCGCAGGAAGGCGCCAGCGCGCGGATCAGCGGTCTTGCGCAGGCGATTCGGCGCGAAGATCGTGCTTTGTGCCTCTTGCGGAATGCCTAGCGCGCCTGCCACGACGTTCGCTGTCTCCTCATCTAGCGACTCGTCATCCATACGCGCCGCGTCCATGCGCGCGTAGGCGATCAGAATCCGCTCTAAGCCGTCTAACGTGATGAGAAAAGGCTCACGGTCGAGGATTTCCAGCAGTTCGCGCTCACGCTCAGCAGCGCTGATTTCACGAATCTCAGCCTCAGGCGAGTCAGTAACGTAGGCGAGCGCGCGGATGACGAAATTCTCAAAGTAAGCGTCGCTTTCGTAGAAGCTCCACCACATGCGCCCGCGAAAGTCCGCCAAAGTAGGCGCGATCTCACTGAACCAGTGCCAAGTCATGGCGCTTTTGCCCATGCCGCCAATAGCGACCACGTTCATCAGGCGCACCTTATGGTCACGCTCTGTGATCCATTCAGAGAGTATCTCCAGCTGAGCGCGCCTGCCAATCATCTGGCTAGACGGCAAGAGTGTGTACGGATGCGCAATGTAGACCTCAGGTGGCGACGGAATCGTGCCGACATAGTGCAGCGATTCCAGCTTGAGGTCACGTAGCGCAGCAAGACGGTTGATAAGTGTAGCACGCAGCTGCACAGCCGTGCTGAACGTGAGCGCGTCTGGCGCAGCGCGCAAAACGGCAAGAGACTCGCTTTCTGGCAGTCCTTCGCGCAGGAAGATCAGGCAAGGAATGCTGCGCGCTGCTGCACGTCTATATTCGGCGACATCCTCAGGCGTCGGCGACACGACATAGACGCCGATGAACAAGCCTGCCTTGTCCACTTGACCTTGCGCATTCGGATCGGCGACCTGCGGCGTGAGGCTCAAGCGCTGACACGCCTCGATCACTTGGCGCAGCCAGTCAGGTGCGCTCTGTAGTGCAGAGCTAATCAAAGCAAAGGCACGTCGCTCGGTCTGACTCAGTCGCATAGGCACGCCTTGGGTGAGAACAAGCGCACTATCAGTCCAACAATGCGCCAAAGAGACTTACAGGTTGATCATGTGTCCTTCAAGTCCGTGTGCCGCTTCCATGATCGCCTCACTGAGCGTCGGATGAGCGTGGACGTTTCGCGCAATCTCAGCAGGCGTCAGTTCCCAGAGCTGAGCGAGCGTTAACTCTGGCAGCAGCTCAGTTACATTCGGACCGATCATGTGTGCGCCGAGAATTTCGCCGTAGCGTGCATCGCTGATCAGCTTGACAAAGCCTGCGTAGTCGCCCAAGCCGAGCGCCTTGCCGTTTGCCTGCCATGGAAACTTAGCGACCTTGATCTCGTAGCCTTTCTCGCGCGCTTGCTTCTCAGTGTAGCCAAAGCTGGCAACTTGCGGATTGCAGTACGTTGCGCGCGGCATCATGACGTAATTGAGCGGCATCGTCTCGACGCCTGCAATGGTCTCAGCGGCGATGATACCTTGCGCACTGGCGACGTGCGCCAACTGCAATCTGCCTGTCACGTCGCCAATAGCATAAATGCCTTCAACACTTGTCCGCATGAAGTCATCCACCTCGATCCAGCCGCGCGAGTCCAGCTTAACGCCTGTCACTTCTAAGCCGTAGCCTGTGCGCGGCTTCCAGCCAACTGCTTGTAGCACCATCTCGGCACGCAAACTCTGCGTCTGTCCGTCAATTGTGGCTGTGACCGTGACGCCATCAGCATCTTCCGTAATGCTCTCAACTTTGGCGTTCGTGTGAACTTTAACGCCCATGCGCGTATATTGCCGCTTGAGTTCCTCAGAGACCTCTTCATCTTCCAGAGGCAACATATGCGGCATGTACTCAAGCATGGTGACTTCTGTGCCATAGTTGTGCATGACGTAGGCGAATTCCGTGCCAATAGCGCCTGCACCGACGATGATGATGCTGCGCGGCAACTTGTCATCGAGGATGAACTCAAGGTAGGTGCGAACGCGCTTGCCGATCTGTGTGTTGGGCAGTGTGCGCGCCTCAGAGCCGACGGCGATGATCAC
>JANWYI010000075.1 GCA_025055255.1 Anaerolineae bacterium
CGACCTCTGTAGGATACATAGCGCGTAGGGCAGCGATCAGATGCAGCCCTGTGGCGAAGCCTAGATAGTTGCTTGGCTCAGTGACGAAAAAGCGCACGCCGCCGCAGCGCTGCTCGGCATACTTGCCTGTGCTTGGCATGAACCAGCATGGACGGAACGTCACGCCCGGCAACGCAAAGCCATTCATTACCTCTGCTAGCGCCTCACTCTCTACAAAAGGCGCACCAATTTGCGTGAAAGGCAACGCTGTGCCGCGTCCTTCACTGACATTCAGCCCCTCTATCAAGCATGTGCCGCTGTAAACGAGCGCTGTGATCGGATCAGGCATGGAAGGCGACGTTGAACACCACAACAGTCCAGTATCACTATAAAGCATCTGGCGTCGCCAGCCGCGCATTGGTATCACGTCCAGCTGCGCACCAATCTCTTCATTCAACATCAAGACAACCTCGCCAAGCGTTAAGCCGTAGCGCACTGGCACAGCCGCTGGCGAAACAAACGAGAGGAAATCCTTGCTGGCGCGCATACCCTCTACCACAACGCCGCCTAGCGGATTTGGACGATCCAACAACAGCACAGGCACACCAACGGTTTGGCAGGCACGTAGCACGTTCAGAATGGTGGCGAGAAAGGTGTACCAACGCAGACCAACGTCCTGCAAATCAATCACAACTGTGTTTAAGCTGCGCAGCACCTCGTGGCTAGGTGAACGGCTCTCGCCGTATAGGCTATATAGCGGCAAGTCGCCGAACATTTCATCTTTAATGTAGCTGCCTGCTGCGCCAACGCCGAAGTAACCGTGCTCAGGCGCAAAGACAGCTGTTACGTTGATGCCATACTCGCGCAATGCGCGCAGCGCTGTCATGCCATCATGTGTTTGACTGGCAACTGTTGCTAATAAGCCGACTGCACCATACACATCAGGCGACTCCAGAAAAACGTCCAGACCCGTCTCAACCATGCTTCAGTTGGTCTCCAGCGCGTTGATCAAGGTGTCATGAAAACGGCGACGGAACGGCATGATCTGTCTATCATGCCTACCAAAGAAGACGTTGTTGGTTAGCACAGCCGCGACAAGCTGCCGCTCAGGATCAACCCAGAGTGAGTTGCCGACAAAGCCTGTGTGTCCATAGCTACTCGGACTGAGCGCCCGCACAGTTGCCTCCGCGTCAGCAGGGCGCATCTGCCAGCCCAGTCCGCGGTCATCTATCTGACGGCGCACAGCCTCGCGCGCAAGGCGCGGACTGATGAAACCGCCACCTTGACTGAGATATAGCTGACCAAGTAGCGCAATATCGCTTGCTGTGCCAAACAAGCCTGCATGACCAGCGGCGCCGCCGAGCACTGCCGCATTCTCATCATGCACTTCACCCTGCACACGCCTGCGGCGCCATGCGCAGAACTCAGTTGGCGGCACAGAATTAGACGGCGTGATTGGACTATAAGCAGCGCTCAGCTCCAGTGGACGCAGCACGAGGTGCTGCATCGCTTCGCGGAGTGGACGATCTGTCAGCGCCTCAATTGCCATGCCAAGCAGGATATAGTTGATGTCGCTGTAAAGTGCTCGCTCACCAAGCGGCATACTGAATGGCGCATTCAGACACATGGCACGGCGCGCCTCAGAATTAGGAGCTGTGCGTAGGTCAAGCCAAGCTGGCAAGCCACTGCTGTGCGTCAGCAAGTGATAGAAGGTCACTTTGGCTGCATCTACCTTTTGGTCAGTTGGCGGCACAACCTCGACCATCTCGCCTGCCTTGAGCGGATTCGGATAGGGTTGAATTGGACGCTCGCCGCGAAATTCAGGCAGAACGCTGCACACAGGCTGATCAATTCTGACTCTGCCTGAGTCCACCAGACGGAAAAAGGCGAGCGTAGTGAACAATTTGGTCAGCGAGGCGTAGTCAAAGCGCGTGTAGCGCGTCACGCGTTGGATATCGTCGCCGCTTTGCCGTCCTTCAGCGTCTAACGTGCCAAGCTCAGCACGATAGATGATAGCGTTGCGCCAGCGCACCTCTACTTGTGCTGCTGTGTAAATTGTGCCGAGAGACTCTTGCAGAAGTATCTCAAGCGCTTTCATAGAGCTGTTCCTGCTTGAAGCGCGTCCTTCAAGCAAGGTTACATCTAGCGTGCGCGCTCTAGGACGCTCAGGCGCGCCATGTACTGCCTGCCTGCATAGCCGACGATGTCATTCAAGTCCAGATCGAAGGGAATACTTGGCAGGAACTGGCTCAGCAGCTCCATGAAGACGCCTTGCGCTAAGGGCAAGAGTCTGTTTAACTGCACCTCAACTGTTGACCACAGTGCTGGCTCCTCGTTAAGCAGACGCGAGAGCAAATGTAGACCGAAAGCAATGTGACGCGACTCGTCCCGCTGCACGTACTCTAGACCCTGTGTTAGTCCGGGCATGAGTCCTTTAGTGCGCAGTGCCTTGAAAATGCCGTAATAGCCTGTCTCTGCTAACACACCTTCAATGGTCATATGGTAGCTGGCAATAGCGCGCGCCTGTGCTTGACGTGAGTGGTCAGTTAGCAAAGCATCTAGGGCGATGGTGAGTTCGGCAAATAGCTGCTGATAGTTGCCACCAGCAATTTCTGATGCGTCGGGCGTCTCACCTAGCACTTGTGTGATGACAGTATCAAAGAACTCGACGTGCTTTGCTTCTTCAAAAAGTTGCGTGGTCAAGAACATCTCTTCTTCCAAGTGACCGCCTTCGCGCTTCAAAGCGATCATCAAGGGTGAGAGATCGTGTGTGACAGCAGCCTCACCGCCAATGAACAGCGCAATCGCGCGTCGAACTAAGTCCTGCTCGCGCTCAGACATGTTCGCCCAGTCGCGCTGATCTTGGCTGAAATCTAGGTCTTGTGGATTCCACATCAGGCGCTTTGCCTTGTGGTAGTCACGCAGCGGCAACAGCGTATGATCCAGTCGCATACTTAATATTCCTTGTCTAAGCAATACCGCGCTCGGCTTACCTCAGAGCAACAAGCCAAGTGCGTCCGAGTATAGTCTGACAGACGTAGTGTTGACAAAAACAAACGTCCTACTGGCATAGCTCAACCTGCTGGAGTTGGCGTCGGCTGGGCGCTAGGCGGCACGAGGCGGATCGGCGTGAAAGTCTGACGGATGCGCAGTAGCTCTGGCGGGATGCTGCTGTCAGCCGTGCTGAGTAGGTCGCGTCCTTCTGCAAAGGTCTGCAACACAGCGACGTACAGTGCGCTTTCACCATTGAGCAGTGTTGCTACTAGGCTGCGCTGGTTGCCATCAGGATCAGGTGCAAGAAAAGAGACTGTGTAGCCATTGAATGTGCCGCGCGTCTCAGACTGCACGGTTTGGATTGTGACGCGCGGGTAGTTAGCAGCAATCCATGCGCGCGCTGACTCTTCACTCGATACAGCTGTATTTGGCACGGCGTATGTGTTTAGACGATACCGTTGCCCATTCAGCTCGCCACTGATGGTGTACGTCGCACCTTGTTTCCCGTCTTCTTGCCGCCATGCATTGGGAAAGCGAATCAGGTAGCCCGAGACAGTATCAGCCAATGTGCGCCAATCCATTGGCGCGCTCATTGAGGTTTGCCATAGGTCAAAGTGTGGCTGATAGACCGCTTGCAGGCGCTCCAGCAGGCTTGGATTGTTGTTCGGCACGACGAGTCGCATGACCATCAGCCAACGATCTTGCAAGCGTGAGAATTGCCTGCCTAGGTAGACCAAGCCTTCGTGCGTCATCTCGGTATCAATGATCAATGTATCGCCTTCCGTGCGCCGACCGATCTCGCGCCAACCGCCGTTGTATTGTGTCCATGCTAGACCAACTTGCTCAGACGTATAGTACGCTTGTAGGTCTTCTGGAGCGCGCAGATTGGCTTGCGGGTTGTTTTCTACGAAGACATGAACTACGCTGGCAACACTCACGTTCACGAAGACGGCGCCAGCGCGCGTAATCGGCTGATCAGGCGTGGCAGCAATGCTCTCTTCGGGCGACTCGCCCGGTAATTCCCAGCCGCTGACCGTTGGCACGGAGAACATGCCACTTGGATGCACGTATGTGCCAGTCACTGTGACAGGCGTGCCGCCAACTGGCACACTTGGATGTGCAGCGCTACTTGCAGGTGTCTGCGGCGCGGCTTGCGGCGTTCCTGCAGTATCGAAGGGTAGGGCAGAGGCGACAAAGATCAGGATTAGAAAGCCGACGCCGAGTATGCGCAATGTCCGCATACCCACGCCGACGTTTTTACCGTATTCAGACATATTCTCATCACTCGTCGCTTCGCAAAGTCACGCTGATCATAGCGTGTTCTACGCGCATGGCAACGCCTGTGCCTGAAAAGCGCACTCAACCTTAGCCCTCATGACACCTTGTCACTTAGGCACATCTCCAGCAAGCGAGATAGCGCGCTCTGGTAAGTGTTGTCCAAACCTGCTCTTCGCCTCTGGGATGCTTGCCAGCTATTCAGGGCAGTGGTAGAATGATCCAGAAAGCACAAGAACCAGTTGTTCCGTGCGATCAAGACAAGTGAGCAAGCCATGCCACACACAGAGGTACGTCCTTTTCTACCGCTCGATCTACCGCTTGTGCATCGGCTTTCGCCGTCAGGCATCAGCTTGGACTCGCTCACAGCGCTGACACAAGGCAACCACATGGTAGAAAATGCAGTCTGGTCAAGCCTGCCCTTGGCTGACCTTGGCGCACCGACCTATGTGCTGCGGCTAGGTGAGAGCGGCTACGTGGCACAATTTCGTCACAAAGCAGGTGAGCAGCACGCGCACATTGTCTTCATTGCGCCATCGTTCTCGCCTGAAGAAGACGCTGAACCATGGCTGCGCCTTGTTGAAGCGCTGATCGCAGCAGCAGGCAAGCGCGGCGCCATCACGCTGAACGCCGAGGTCGCCGAGACCGATCCAACTTTTGACCTTTTGCAGCAGGCAGGCTTTGCTGTCTATGCACGCCAAACCATCTGGCGCCGTGATCCGCAGCCGCTGCGAGCGCGCTTGATGTCACTACTGCGCCCAGCAACTGAGCAGGACGCGTTTGCTCTGCACAGCCTATATCTTGAAAATGTGCCGCGCCTGCTGCGCCAAGCCTCTGCGCCGCCAGAGCCGCGCAACACGCTCATCTTTGGTCGTAATGGGCGTTTATCTGCCTGCATTGCAGCGCACGAAGGTAAGTGCGGCATTTACCTCGATTTGATCGCAAACCCTGATGAGTGCCAGCCGCGCGCAGTTGACCTGCTCGCCGACGCGCTTAGCCACTTATCGCGCGCTGAGCGGCTACCTGTCTACGTCCACCTCTACCGCCACCAAGATTGGCTGAGCAGCGCGCTGGAGCGCCTGAATTTTGTGCCTGTAGGCAGCCAAGCGCTGATGGTGCGCCACACAGCGCGCCGTTGTGAACAGGCTGTGCGCAGCGCGCAAACTGTCGAGAACATTATCTTGGCGCTGCCACGCCGCCACGAGTTCTGCTATCATCCGCCTGTTGAGCTTGCCCGTGACTATACAAAAGACAACTGACCTTGGATGGAACGTCACATCACAGATGATCTTGAGAAGCTGAAAGCAGCCTTACCAGATCACTTGGTAGATGCGCTTGAGCAGATCGGGCGCATTGATGAACTGGTAGAAGTTATCCTTGACCTAGGGCGCGTGCCGACGGCGCGCTACACTGATGGCGAGCGGATTCTTGACCAGCGCGAAGTGACTCATGAGACGATCCAGTACGTGGTTAAGCGTATCGGCAGCTTTGACGCCGATAATCGCGCAGGGATTGAGCGGACGCTACATCGTATCTCAGCCATTCGCAATCGGCGCGGCGACATTGTCGGACTGACGTGCCGCATCGGTCGCGCTGTCTACGGCACGATTGATATTATCCAAGATATCATCGAGTCAGGGCAGAGTGTGCTGATCTTGGGCGCGCCGGGCGTCGGCAAGACGACTATGTTGCGCGAAGCAGCGCGCGTGCTGGCAGAACACAAGCGCGTCATCATTGTAGACACCAGCAACGAAATCGGCGGTGACGGAGACGTGCCGCATCCTGCTGTCGGCAGGGCGCGCCGTATGCAAGTGCCACAGCCTGCTTTGCAGCATGAAGTGATGATCGAGGCAGTTGAGAATCACAACCCTGAGGTCATCATTATTGACGAGATCGGGCGCGAATTAGAGGCAATGGCAGCACGTACCATTGCTGAGCGCGGCGTTCAGTTGATCGGCACAGCGCACGGTCAAACTCTGGATAACTTGCTCAACAATCCGACGCTCAGCGACCTGATCGGCGGCATCAAGTCGGTCACGCTCTCAGATGAAGAGGCGCGTCGGCGCGGCACACAGAAAACAGTCCTAGAGCGCGCTGCGCCGCCGACTTTTGACGTGCTGATCGAGCTGCAGACGCGCCATCGCCTTGTTATTCACGAGGACGTGGCAACGGCTGTAGACAACTACCTGCGCGGTCGCCCTGTGCCTGTGGAGGTGCGCTACCGCAATGCGAACGGCGAACTGGTCACAGAGACGCGTATGCTGAGCGGCAACGTCCAAGAGCGCAATGGACGCCGCAACGAAAGTGCGTCAAATCCAAGCGCGCCGTCAGAGCGTCCAGGCCGTGCGGCACAACCTGAGCCAACTAGCACACCAGCTGCTAGTGCGCTACAGCCGCTGCACATCTACGCCTACGGTGTGGCGCGCAACCGCATGATAAGTTCTGCGCGCCGCATGCGCTTGCCACTGATCATTGAAGAAGATTTAGGCAGTGCGCAAGCGATTGTCACACTCAAGAATTACTACCGTCGGCGTCCTAAGCTGATTGTGGATGCAGAGCGGCGTGGCACGCCAATTTACGTGCTGCGCGCCAATACAGTTTCGCAGATGGAAGACCTGCTCGCTGCGCTCTTCCACGTCGCGGATGACAACTCAGACGATTTGCCGCCTTTTGAGCCCGATCAGCCGCCAATGCTGCGGCGCGGACGTTGACACGCCATGCCGACTGTCACAGTTAACGACCAGACGCTGTATTATGAGCTAATCGGCGCTCCAGAAGCGCCGCCAATTCTGCTCATACACGGCTGGCTGCAAGTCGGACGTGATTTGGCGGCTTTGGCGCAGGCGCTCGCCGCTGAAGGCTATCGCGTCATCCTGCCTGACGTGAGCGGCTACGGACGCAGCGTTCCGCCGTTTCGCCGCTTTCCACCTGACTTCTATCAGCGCGATGCAGCCGACATGGCAGGCTTGTTGCGCGCGCTGCAAATTGACTCAGCGCACGTCATGGGCTTCAGCGACGGCGGCGAGATCGCCTTGCTGCTCGGCTGCGATCACAGCGCACTGTGTCGCTCCGTAGTTGCGTGGGCTGCTGTTGGTGCATACTCGCCTGCGCTCAGCGAGTACGTTAGGAGCATGCCCTCTGCGCCGATCACGCCTGCTGTGCGCGCGCGTCATCCCGGTCAGCCTGTGGAGCGCTGGGAAGACGAATGGCGTGAGGCGTTCGCTGCAATCGTGGCGAACGGCGGCGACATCAGCCTGAGCCGCGCCCACCAGATTGCCTGTCCGCTCTTGCTCATGGTCGGCGACGGCGATAAGCTCAACCCTGCGGAGGACTCGCGTCGTTTCGTAGAGGCAGCGACTCATCCGCGCTGCACGCCGAAGCGCTTCGTCTGCTTTGAAAACACTGGTCACGCAATCCATGAAGAGCGCGTGGACGCCTTCCTCGCCGAAGTGCGCGCCTTCCTGAGCGCCTGCCCTTGAAGTCTGCCCTCTTTACAAGGAAACTGCCACTGCGAGAGCTATTTGCTGCACTCGTGCTGTTGCCGCGCGAGAGATTGTGGCTGCTCCAATTCGGCATGAGAGACAGAGCGCACTGCGCAAAAGACAGCGCCTTGCACAGACGTGAAGTGACGACTCACTCCTCTTCATCCAGCTTGAGCACTGCCATGAATGCCTCTTGCGGCACCTCCACGTTGCCGACCATTTTCAAGCGTCGCTTGCCCTTTTTCTGCTTTTCTAGGAGCTTCTTCTTGCGCGTGATGTCGCCGCCGTAGCACTTCGCCAGCACGTCCTTGCGCAGCGCTTTGACGTCAGCGCGGCTGATGATCTTGCCGCCAATCGCCGCCTGAATTGGCACAGGGAACAGTTGACGCGGAATCAACTCCTTTAGCTTGGAAACCAAGCGCTGACCTTTGTGGTATGCGTCATCACGATGGACAATCATGGCGAGCGCGTCCACTGGCGTCCCGTTGACCAGCACTTCCAGCTTGACCAGTTTATCAGGATGATAGCCCTCAAAGGTGTAGTCGAGACTGGCGTAACCTTTGGTTGCTGATTTCAGTCTGTCATAAAAGTCAATGATCAGCTCAGAGAGCGGCATCAAGTAGGTGACGTTCACACGCGAGCGATCCACGTATTCCATGCTCAGATACTTGCCGCGCCGCTTGGTGACCAAGTCCATGATGGCGCCAATGTAAGTATCAGGCGTGAAAATGCTGATCTTCATCCACGGCTCGCGCACTTCCTCAATGGCGCTCTCATCGGGCATTTGCGCAGGGCTATCCACCAGCACCACTTGTCCGTTGCGCAGCTTGACCTCATACTCCACGCTCGGCGCCGTCACTAGGATGTCGAGACCGTACTCGCGCTCCAAACGCTCTTGGACGATGTCCATGTGGAAGAGTCCCAGAAAGCCGACGCGGAAACCGAAGTTCAGCGCCTGCGAATTCTCAGGCTCAAAGACGAGCGCAGCGTCGTTCAGCTGGAGCTTTTCGAGCGCGTCGCGCAGCGCAGGATAGTCTTCAGCGTCCACAGGATAGACGCCGGCGAAGACCATTGGCTTGGCGCGCCGATAGCCGGGCAATGGCTCAGCAGCGCCGTTGAACTTGCTCGTGATCGTGTCG
>JANWYI010000076.1:0-3284 GCA_025055255.1 Anaerolineae bacterium
ACGCGAATGCGCTCTTTGAAGTTCTCTAAGTTCATCGGCGCGTTGAACTGGATGTAGAAACCTGAGCCATACCAGAATTCTTGACCTCTGAGGCTGTTGTGACGCGGGTAGGTCTCAAGGACGCGCGGCTTTTTGACCGTGAAGAAAGTGAGGCGTCCATCTTCAGAGAGCGGCGCGCCTGTCTCGCTCAGAAACTTGTCGCGCGTGATTTTCACAGAATATTCAGCATCATAGTCCAGCAACGTTTTTGGCTTAAACTCAAAGGTGCGCTTATCATCGCTGACGCGCTTCAGCTCTGCCTCAACTTTGCCGTTTGGACCGATCAGCTCAAAGTTTGCCTCAACACTGGCACGATCCATTGGCTGGCTGAAGATGAGCGTGATGGTGCTATCGCGCGGCACGTCCGCCTCACTTTGATCAGGCAATGTGTTGATCAAGCGCGGCGAGATGGTGAAGAAAGCGACAGAGACGTCTGATTGCAACACAGCCCCAGTGACATCGCGCAAGCCTGCAGGCACAGTGATGGTGTAGCGTGTGCCGCCACGCAAGTTCTTCGCCTTGAACTGATAGATCGAGGTACTGATCCACTCGCCTTCACCTTGAATGGCAGGCTCGGCTTTGAACGGCGCAGGCAACGCCTTCATCTCGTCAGCACTCAGCAACGGCACAACAGGGCGATTAAAGATGATGCTGATAGTTGTATCAGCCTCAATCCCGCTGCTATTGTTTCTGGGAATAATCTCAACAACCTCAAGGAAGCCGACGGTCTGGATGCGTAGCGTGAAGGTGTCGGTCATCGGCACATTTGTCGCGCTGCGCGCCTCTGTGCTAACAGTCAACGTATAAGTTGTGGCCCGCTGCAAGTCAGTTGGCTTGAACTGGACAGTTGCCTCGTCCAGCCAATCGAACGTGCCGCTCAGAGCAGGTTGCGTGCGGATAGCGCGCTCAACACTGGCGCGATCCATTGCTTGATTGAAAAAGATCGTGATTGTGCCATCGAGCGGCAGCTCTTCGCCGCGCAGCGGAATGGTGTCAATCACAGCAGGTGGCGGCTGATCGTCGGCGCTGCGGACGCTTGGCACAGCGGCAAGTGCGCCAAGAATCACGCTGAGGATCAAGCCAAGAGCGAGTAATTTACGCATGGTCAAGTCTCTCCTTCACGGCATACGTCGCTTGATGAGTATAGACCTGAACTAGGCTACGCTCAAGCAACGTCTGTGTGACGTTCTTGCTACGTTGACGGCAAAGTCACGCGCAAGCTCACTTTGTTGGCTGCGAATTGCATAGCGCGCTCTGCGCTCAGCTGTGGATAGGCTTGTTGCACTGCCTCTGCCACAAGCGCCTTTTCACGGAACGCCTCAGCGTATCCCTGATACCGCTTGCCGCTCAGCTGCACCTCAACTGGTGCGCCGTCTTGCAGGTTGCGCCACCAAATGTACTCAGCGCTTGTGATGATGTATAGCGTGTTGCCTTGCTGCGTATACCGCACTGGCACATGGTAGACTTTGCCGCTTCTGCGCCCTGTTACGCTCAGGATCAGGTAGCGCCCGCTCACCAAGCCATGCAGCGGCGAGCGCAGCAGCCAGAGCATCATCGGATTCTGTAGCTTGACCAGGAACTTCAGCCAACGTGGCATTGTAGGACGCTCCTCACTCGATATATGCTTTATCGCATATACGCCTCTCAGCGGAATGCGTTGTGCGCTTGCTGCATTCTGCTTATCATGCGCTACAATCTGAGCATCAGGCAGGTAAGAGGATCGGCAAAATATGTTGGCGCACGTCATCTCCGGTGCCATCTTCGGTATAGACGGCGTGAAGATCACGGTTGAGGTGGACTACAATCCGCGCAGCATGGCGAGCTTCACTATCGTCGGCTTGCCCGGCACGGCTGTGCAAGAGAGCCGTGAGCGTGTGCGCGCCGCCATTAAGAACATCGGCTGTGAGTTCCCAATGAAGCGCTTCACAGTCAATTTGGCGCCTGCAGACATGCGCAAGGAAGGTCCGTCGTTCGATCTACCGATTGCCATCGGCGTCCTTGTGGCGACAGAGCAGCTGCGCCAAGATCAAGTGACAGGTGCGATGTTCATAGGCGAGTTAGCGCTAGACGGCAAGTTGCGCCATGTCTGCGGCGTCATCAACCTCGCTATCCTAGCCAAGCAGGAAGGCTGTCACACGCTCTACGTCCCTGAGGAAGACGCGCCTGAGGCAGCGCAGATTGACGGCATTGATGTAATCCCTGTGCCGTCGCTCGGTCACTTGGTAGAGCACCTCTTCGGCATGAGACCAATTCCGCCTTTTGATCGCAGCCGATTGCGCCAAGAAATCCCTGCTCAGGCTGAGCGCGCTGTAGACTTCGCGCAGATCAAAGGTCAAGAGTACGTCAAGCGCGCTATGGAAGTGGCTGCAGCAGGCAATCACAATATCTTGCTGGTCGGACCGCCCGGCGCCGGCAAGACGCTGATCGCGCGCGCCTTGCCCGGCATTTTGCCGCCGCTCACGCCTGAAGAGTCGCTGGAGATCACGCGCATTTACAGCGTGGCTGATCTACTGCCTTCGGATCGGCGCATGGCACGCCGTCGTCCTTTTCGAGCGCCGCATTACACCATCAGTCAGGCAGGCTTGGTCGGCGGCGGAAGCACGCCGCGCCCTGGCGAGCTGACTCTGGCACATCGCGGCGTGCTGTACTTAGATGAGCTCGTCGAGTTTGGACATAAGCTGGAAGTCCTGCGCCAGCCGCTTGAGGACAAGATCGTAACAATCAGCCGTGCGAGCGGCTCGCTGACCTTCCCTGCGAACGTCATGCTTGTCGGTAGCATGAATCCGTGTCCATGCGGCTACTATGGTGACGCGCAGCAGCCATGTACCTGCGGCGAGGCAGCTGTGCGGCGTTACCAGCAGCGCTTAAGCGGACCAATTCTGGATCGCTTTGACATCCATCTGGACGTGCGCCGCGTGGACTACGATAAACTGACCGATGCACGTCCTGCTGAGCCATCTAGCGCAATTCAGGCGCGCGTGACCGCAGCGCGCGAGCGACAGTTGGCACGCTATAGGAACTATCCGCATATCCGCGCCAACAGCGACCTGACTGCCAGCGAAATTGACCAGTTCTGTCAGCTCACGCCTGATGCAGCGGTCTTGCTGCAAAATGCCATGCGCCGCCTGAATCTGAGCGCGCGCGCCTATCATCGCGTGCTAAAATTGAGTCGTACCATTGCTGACCTTGAAGGCGTTGAGGTCATCACCTTGACGCACGTGGCAGAGGCAGTGCAATATCGCTCG
>JANWYI010000076.1:3382-8732 GCA_025055255.1 Anaerolineae bacterium
AAGTCGTACCATTGCTGACCTTGAAGGCGTTGAGGTCATCACCTTGACGCACGTGGCAGAGGCAGTGCAATATCGCTCGCGCTTAATGACCGCTCTGCAGAGCTAACGTTGACCGATGACCAAAGCACCAAGCGCTGAACAACTCAGCGGCGCCGCGCGCGCGGCTGCTGTCCAAGATATTTTCAGGCGCATTGCGCCGCGCTATGACCTGATGAACCGCGTCATGACCTTCGGCATGGATCGCCGTTGGCGACGCTTTGCCATTCGGCAAGCGCACCTGCCTGAAGGTGGAAAGTTGCTGGATATCGCTACAGGCACAGGCGACCTCGCCTTTGAAGCGTTGGCACAAGTGCCGCGCCTGACTGCTATCGGCGCTGATTTTGTGCCAGAGATCATGCAAGTTGGCAGACGGCGACCGAATGGCGAGCGCATACGCTGGATCGCCGCAGACGCGCTGAACCTGCCTTTCCCTGATGAGACATTTGACGCCGTGACGCACGGCTTTCTCGTCCGCAACGTGATTGACATTCCGCGCGCCTTCGCTGAGCAGTGGCGCGTCCTGAAGCGCGGCGGCTATGTTGTCTGTCTGGACACCACGCCGCCACCGCCAAATTTGTTGCGTCCGCTTTTGCTGTTCTACTTGCAGCGAATAATTCCTTTGATTGGAACTTTGCTGACAGGTCAGCACGACGCCTACACCTACTTGCCGAACTCAACTATCGGCTTCAAAACGCCACAAGAGCTGGCTACACTCATGCGCGAGGCAGGCTTCACTGAGGTCGGCTATCGGCGCTTTATGTTTGGCACGATTGCTGTACACTGGGCTCAGAAGCCGCGCTAGATCAAACTGAGCGCCAATGGCACACTGCACACAATCAAAACTTGCGCGCCGATGTACGTTGCCCAGATTGCATCGCCGATGAACGGAAATGCACGCTGTGCAAACAGACGCGCCGCTAGTAACGCATCCGAGAGCAGGAAAAGCGCGCCACCAAGCGCCAAGCCAATGAATTCAACGCGCTGCAGCGCAATGCCAAGCGCAAATGCTGCCATGCTGGCTAAGAAAAGTGCATAGATCAACGCAGCATACTGCAGCGCGTTGCCTTGCTTTGTGTAGACAAGGACGCGCCACAGGACAAGCGCTATCAACCACATGCCGATCAGTGACGCACTGTAACTGACTAAGTTGTGCAAGTTGAATTGCAGCGCAATCGCGCGGAAGCCGAGCATGTAGCAAATGTGTCCGAGCGCAAAGGCAACGATGCCGAACAGCACATGATTCTTCTGCCTGAAGACGTTTGCCATAAATAAGTCGCCCAAAAAGCCGAATGCAATGCCGAGTGTTGTCAGCGCAGCCAATGCACTCAGTGATGTATCAGCGGCTGCGCTCAGCCATACGATCAAAGCTACGCCGATTAGCAGCGCTGATTGCGGTAACTGGAGCGCTTTTGCCATGCGTCCGTGTCGTTCAGTCTGATAGCGTCCTGTAAAAAAAGCTATAATTAGCAAGCCTGCGATTGCTGACAAGGCAACTTGGCAGAGCGCTTGATACGGTTGTGCTAAAAAGTCAAAGGTAAGCATCCTAAAAATCCTTTTCTCAACGTGCGCTTAGAATAGACGCGCGCGATCAGTGCGCAGGAACGCAATCACGTGCCGATCAGCGCGACTGATCGGCAACTGATCAGTGTCCTCAAGCGCAATCCACACACACTCTGTGTAGCCAAGCGGACGCGGCTCAGGTTTTTCAGCGTGACAGTGGTAAGCGTGCAAAGTGATTTTGAAGTGCGTGAAAGCATGGCGCACTTTGGTCAGCAGCGTGCCGACGCTCACAGTCAGCGCGAGTTTTTCGCGCAAGGCGCGCTGCAATGCTGCCTCAGGCGATTCAGAATCGCGCGCCTGCCCTTGTGGAAACTCCCACAGTCCGCCGAGCAAGCCGTCTAGTGGACGCCGCGCCATGAGCAACTCTCCTGAGTCGTTGTACAAAATTGCAGCGCCGACTGCATAGTGCGGCACTGCGGCTTTTGGCGTCCTCACTGGACGCAGCGCCTGTGTGCCTGCAGCATGGGCGCGGCAAAAAGCGTAGACTGGGCACTCAGCGCAACGTGGCGCGCGCGGCGTGCAGATATCGCGCCCTAAGTCCATCATCGCCTGTGTATATTCAGCTGCAGAGCCGCTCGGCGCAGCGCGCGCCATGCGCTCAGCGACTTGCCAGAGATGTCGCTGTGCCTCAGGCTTCTCAATCGGCTCGGCATAGTCATACAGACGCGCTAGGACGCGCATGACGTTGCCGTCTAGCGCTGCTGCAGGCTGATTGAAGGCGATGCTGGCAATGGCGCCCGCTGTGTAGCGTCCAATGCCGTGCAACTTGCGCAGCGCCTCAACACTTTGTGGCAACCTGCCGCAATGTTCTGCCACGACGCGCTGCGCCGCGCGATGTAGGTTGCGCGCGCGGCTGTAGTAGCCCAGACCTTCCCACAGCTTCAAGACGCGCTCCAGCGGCGCTTCTGCTAAGGCTTGCACAGTTGGAAAAGCGGCGAGAAAGCGCTCATAGTAAGGTATAACAGTGGCAACCTGTGTCTGCTGCAGCATGACCTCAGCGAGCCAGATATGGTACGGATCGCGGCTGCGCCGCCATGGCAAATCAGGCGCGTTGCGCGCATACCAACTCAGCAGAGCCTCGAAAAATGCCTCAGACACAGCCTCCATGCGCTCATCCTTTGCGAATCATGCCGACAAGGTGGACAGGCGGCGTGATCTCCGCGAGCGCACAGCTCAACCGAAACAGAAAAGGCGTGAAAGCGAGGTAAGTCGGATCAGGAATGCGCTGCAGCTGCTCAAGGCTGCCGCCGACGCGCTCAGCCAGACGCATGAGCCTTCTAGGCGTGTTCGCACGATAGTAGAGCGGAAATGTGTCAGCTTCGGCGCGTCCATACAGGCGCGGTACCAGAAAGCGCTGCAGCGGACGCAATAGGCGACTCAGGACTGCCACAAGGCTGTTAGCATTCGGCGTGATGAAGATGACCCGACCGTCAGGCTTCAGGACGCGCATAAACTCGCGGAAAGTGCGCTCAGGCGTCTGCAGATGCTCAAGCAGCCAACTGCACACGATCAGGTCAAAGCTGGCGGCGCGGAATGGCAGAGCATCGGCGTACGCTGCCGCGCGCGGCAAGGCAGGCAGGCGATGCTCGCGCAGTGAGGCAAGGTCAGGGTCAACGCCAAAAGGCAAGGCGACTGCTTCACCAAGCTGCTCTAGGACGCCGCCGCGTCCACAGCCGACGTCCAACACGGCGCTGTACGGACGCAGCATCGCGCGAATTAGCCCTTCATAAACTTCAGTGGCAGGTTGCCAACTCGGACGGCGCTTGCGGTACTGAGCGCGGTAGCGATTTTGCTTCTCCAGCGGAAGTGCCATAGATGACACACGGTCAGAGCTTGCGTAGCGATGATCCTAGCGCAGTCGAGTCGGCTGTGCAAAGGTGAGAGCGTGGCTCTGCTCATGCACGCTACGAACCACTAGCGCACTCAGAGCATGTGTGTTATGCTAAAGATAAGTTCTTTTTTTCAAAGATAAGATTCGATGCATGTTCGAGTTCTACAGCAAATACAAGCGCTACTTCAATGCTTTCTACGCTGCACGCCAAGCCGATGCTCAAGCAGGCGCTACGCACGAGACGCACACGCGCGAGGCATTCATCGCGCTTCTGCAGCCGATTGCCAGAGACTACGGCTGGCAGCTCATCCGCGAGCGCCCTTTGCCGAATGGCAGACGCCCAGATGTCACTTTTGAGCAAAACGCCATTCCGCGTGGCTATTATGAGGCAAAAGACTCCGAGGATGACCTTGAGCGCGAGATCGAGCGCAAGTTTGCGCTCGGCTATCCCAAGTTCAACATCATCTTCGAGGATACGCGCCAAGCTGTGCTGTACCAAGATGGCAGAGAGGTTCGCCGCGCCTCTCTTCAGCGCGAGAGATCTCACGAGCTTGCTGTTTTGCTGCAGACCTTTATCACTTACAGCCCGCCTGATATCGAGCGCTATGACGAGGCGCTCACGCGCTTCAAAGAGAAAGTGCCTGAACTCGCCAACAGACTGCGCGAAAAAATTGCACAGGCGCATGAGCACCAACACGCTTTCCAAGCCGCCTATGAGCACTTCCACCAAATTTGCCGAGACACCATTGACCCGCGCATCAGCCGTGAACAGATTGACGAGATGCTCATCCAGCATCTGCTGACCGAGCGCCTGATCCGCAACATCTTCGATAACCCTGATTTCAACCGCAACAACGTCATCGCCGCCGCGATTGAGGAAGTCATCGCTGCGCTCACCTCGCCCAGCTTTAGCCGCAGTTACTACCTAAGCGAACTCAACACCTACTACCAAGCGATTGAAGCTGCTGCTAAAGGTCTCGACTTCACTGCCAAGCAGCGCGTGCTGAATGAAGTCTATGAGCGCTTCTTTCAGGGCTACAGCACGCGGATCGCCGACACACACGGCATTGTCTACACGCCTCAAGAGATCGTCGCCTTCATGTGCCAGAGCGTGATTGACATCTTGCGCGATGACTTCGGCAAGACCCTCGCCGATCCTGAAGTGGTCGTCCTTGACCCTTGCACTGGCACGGGCAGTTTCATTGTCCAGCTGCTGCGGCGCGCCAATTTGCCGAAGCCTGAGCTGCTCAGGCTCTATAAAGAGCGCCTGTTCGCCAATGAAGTGCTGCTGATGCCTTATTACGTCGCCGCGCTGAACATCGAGTACACTTTCTACGAGCTTTTCGGCAGCTATGAGCCGTTTGAAGGCTTGTGCTTTGTGGATACGCTTGAGATTGCAGAGCGCGGACAGCTTTCCTACCTGACCGAGAAAAACACAAAGCGCGTCATCAGGCAGAAAGGTGCGCCGATCACGGTCATCATCGGCAACCCGCCTTACAACGCTTGGCAGAAGAGCGAGAACGACAACAACAAGAATCGGCGCTATCCGCTCTTGGATGCGCGCATCCGCGAGACCTACGCCGCTGACTCGCGTGCTACCAACAAGAATAGCCTCTACGATCCCTATGTCCGCTTTTTCCGCTGGGCAGCGGATCGTCTGGAAGGGCGCGATGGCATTGTAGCGTTCGTCAGCAACAACAGCTTCATAGATGGCTACGCCTTCGATGGCATGCGCAAACATTTGCTGGAGGATTTCACGCACATATATCATGTGGATTTAGGCGGCAACTCGCGCAAAACGCGGCGCGGTGAAAAAGTCAGCAACGTCTTCGACATTCGCGTTGGCGTCGGCATCACCATTGCAGTGAAGCGCGAGGCGCACACAGAGCGGCACGTTTTCTACTGCGCTGTGCCAGAGAC
>JANWYI010000077.1:0-5769 GCA_025055255.1 Anaerolineae bacterium
GCTGAGGAACGCCATCTCCATTGGCTTTTCTGTGCCAGTCAGGTCAGGGTTCAAGGCGCGCACAGTCGCCCAGCTGAGGAAGAGCAAGATGAACAGCGCCTCGACAGCGATGATGAACGCCGCGTTTTGCCGCAAGAATGCGCCGAAGGCAGGTCGCTCGCGCCATGTGAAATAGGCGACCAAGCTCAGCGCAAGGACGATCAGCGCTGCAAGTAGCGCATTGCCGTTTGTGTTGCGCAAGAATCCTAGATTGTTCAGCAGCCAGAAGAGATAGCCGATCAGCATAATGCCTGCAGCGCGCGCCACAGCATAGCCGCGCGACGGCAGGGCATGAAACAACCGCAAGCACAGCGGCAGGACGGTCCATGCTGCTGCTGTTGTGATCAGCCACCAACTGATGAGCGCCCAACCTTCAAAAATCAGCCAGTCGAAAAACATGCCCTATGCCTTCTCAATAATTCCTGATGAATAACTCAGCGCCTTTCTCAGCTGTCCGCCGTCCGACGTTGTTCATGCCGTACTGTAGCTGCCAAGCCACAATGTGTGCAAAGCCGAACAGCTTGCGCACAAGCGGCGAGTCGTCATAGGTAGCTAGCCAGCGATGCTGGCAGGCACGGAGCGCCTGTGCAAAGCGCATGTGATCAAACGTTGTGTGCAACACGCCGTCTGTGCCGTAGAGACGCGAGTCAGTCGCGCGCCAATATGGTGGATCGAGAAAAATGAAGACATTTTCACCATGCGCTTGCAACAAAGGCGCATAGTCTCCGTGTGTAATCTCGACCTCAGCGAGCATCGGTGCAAGTTTGCGCACGCGCTCAATTGCAGAGTCTGTAAAGCGTCGCTCAAATGCCTGCTGCGAATAGCCGCCTGAGTCCACCACGCCTGAGAACGTGATGCGGTTTAGGACGAAGAAGCGCACAGCGCGCGAAAGGTCATCACGTTGCGCCTCAGCTGTCTGCAAATACGCCCAAAGTGATCTGCCTTCAGGGTAGGCGCGCTTGAGCGCGAAAAGCTGCTCAACAAGGTGGGCGTTCTGGTCGCGTGCGGCGCGCCAAAAGCAGATCAGGTCGTAGTTCAGGTCGTTAATCCAGTAGCGGCGCACGCGCCTGCCCAGCACTGCCTTGATCGCTAGAAAAACTGAGCCGCCGCCGACCATTGGCTCGCGGTACTCCGCTACATCTAGCGGAATCTGAGCGAGAATCTGCGCAATAGCGCGTGACTTGCCGCCTGGGTAACGCAACGGACTCTTAGTAATGCGCATAGCTACGCATGTCCTTCCAGAACAATGCTGAGTCGAGCGTTAGTGGCAGCCTCCTCGCTCAGCAGACGAATTAGATGAGCTTCCCTCGCGCTAAAGCCGTTCGCACTCATGAACTCTGCCACATCCTCAGACGAGCTAGGCAACGCTATGCTCCCTTTGAAATTGCCGCTCAGATACAGCTCTACTCGGAAAGGAGTGTCTACACCGTCTACTGTAAGCCGATCCATGTTGGCAAACAAAATCAGCTTGAATAGCCCGTCTTGAATGTCGTTAAGACTTGGCAGCTTTCTTGTGGAGACGTTTTTAGCTTCCCTGAAGACAACGCGACCAGTCTCTGTGTAGAAACCATCTGCAGTTAGAAAATATTCGCCGCCAAGCTGATTCTCAACTTGGATAGTAACCTTGTCGCCAACAGGCGTGCGCTCACTTGTGTGCCGTGTCACTGTCTCGCGGATAGCTGCGCTGCGCGAGCCTTGCAGCGTAATCGCCTTGAAGCGTTCGATGCTAAAGGCACCTTTCACGAGGAGCGAGTCCAGCAGCTGAAAATGCATTTCTGGGCTGTGCATCGGTATACCTAGCCGCTCCGAAAGCAGTTGATATCGCTCAACAGCGCGGCGGTACACCTGCACAAAGTCGCGCTGGAAGTGCATCGTATTCCAATGCAGCGCCGTTTGGTGGTAGTCGCGCAGCTCGAACAGACGCTCGCGGACGTACTGAGCATTAAAGCGTTGGCTCGTTATTTTCCTCGCACCTCTGGAACTAGCTTTTGCTTCGTCATACCACGCCAGAACAATGTAGACATTCATCAAATTCATCCATGAGAACGTGATGAAGTTGATTCTATCTAGATCACCTCCTATCCCCTCATCCTTTATTACAGGAATGATCGTGACTTTTCTGGGCAAATGATAGGTATTGTAAATGCGCGCGAAAGGATAAGTGCGTGTCCGTTTCGGCGAGACCTACTTTGAGTGTCCAACTATCTCATCGCCTCTCTCGTCGTAGATAATGACGCCGAATGGACGCGCCTCATTCACATCAAATGCCGCTGCAGGCAAGCGCTCTAGCTCTCCTGTGCGGACACATGCTGTGTAGCGAATGTTACGCACTACTCCCTTTAGCTCCACTCAGCGCATCCCTGTGGCTCGTGGTGTGGTTCTGCGGACATGGACTCTTGACGGCGCGCGCCGCCAAACTACGCTTCATCGGCGAACTTGCCTAATTTGTAGCGCTTCGCCACGGCTCGAAGTGCCTCGCCTCGTGTCAGAAAGTCGCGCGCACGCCAGCCATCGCTCATCATCACGCGCCAATCTGTATTCTTGTAGCTGTAGACCACGCCTTCGAGCGTCTCGCCTGAGAGCAAGCTGATTCTAAAGACATAAGCGCTCTCCTCTAGGGGAATTTCTGCCGCCAGCTCAGAACCGTCGTAAATTTTCACCATATTACTTACTCCATTGCATTCCCACAAATCTCGGCGTGTATTCAACGCCTTCGATCACACGATATATCTTATCGCCGTCGCTATCGTAGACGACCTCTAGCAAGCCTTGCGCGACCATTTCGTCAAACTTGGCTAAGCCGCTCTCACGGTAGGTGATCCGCTCTAGCTCGCCGACGATGATGTACTTCACGCCGTAAAAGCGCAGCAACTGCCACGCCGTGCCGATGTCCGTTGTGTTGTACAGCGCCGTAACGTTCGCTTGGCGCTGAATCACAAAGTTCGGCAATGGATCAAGCGTGCGCTGCTGCTGCTGATGGAAACGCCAGCCTAAGATCGTCGGCAAGCCTGTGTTGATGGCGATGCGGCTGTTATACTTGTACTCAGATGGATACTGATGTGCCTCGACAATGGTCGGCGTGCCTTGCACGTTTTCTTGCAGCCAGCGGATCATCGCAAGGTCGCGCTTGAGCGGCACAGCCTGACTGCCTTCAAAGTACACAGCATATTCCATGTAGTCGTTGCCGTCAAGCGTGCGCGGCGCCTCAGGCGCCATGCGCATGGCATTCTTGCCCTGCGTGGACATAATTGGAAAGAGCGCTGCGATGCTCAGCAGCAGCGCTGCTGTGAACAGCCAGACGTTGCGCACAGTCGGACGCCAACGCCATGCCGAATACAGCAGCCACGCCAAGCCGACGCCGCTCGCCACGCTCAGCATCATCCAGACCTGCATGTAGAACTTGAAGAACGTATTCTGGCGACCGATATCGCCGTCCAGCACTACGATCTCAACGCCGAGCGCAATGGTCAACGCTGCGCCGATCAACACATACACCACTTGCCACTCGCGCGTCTGGTGAGGCACGAAGAACAGCGCCACTGACCACGCAATCAGCGGCACAAGGACGAGCGCGAGCGGAATCGGCATGTCCACAATTGCAATTTGCAGCGGCGCGACTGCCATGAACAGCGCGAGCAGCAGTACAAAGGCAATTCCGCCTGTGATCAGCGCGAATGGCACAAATTTGCCCGCCAAGTCGCGCAGGTAGATTGCGCGCAGCAAGCGCGCCGTCTGCCAGACCAATAGAGAAATCGCTACGAACATAAACGTGCCGTGCATGGTGAAAAACGCCCAGATCGGCGTCTTGTTGCCCAAGAATGCCTTGACTGAGCTGTAGGCTGTGGCATGGAACGCCATGAACGGCAGCGCAGCAAGCCACTGCGCAACGAACAGCCACGCTACTTGCGCGATCCACGCCGTCAAATTGGCGCGCGTGAGCCTATCGCGGCGCAACAGAATGGCGAACGGCAAGCCTGCCATGCCCAAGAGCAGGTAAGTGATCCAGTCCCACGTATTGGTGGCGCGCAAAATGCCGATGCTCAAGCCGCCGAGCGCCGTCGCTGCGATCACAATCCATGTGGCGCGCCGCAGCCTGCCACTCACGAACACCTCGCCCAGCAGCCACGTCAGGACGAGGAAAGTGATCGGCAAGGCAATCATGTGCGCGTGCAGGTCGCCGAAGACGAAGGTGAAGTACGGAAATTCGTTGATCTCGTTACTGTTGTTCGGCAACTCACCGACCACGCTGCGCGGACCCCAGTACCAGCGCTCAGGACCGATTGGCAAGATGGCGCCTCGCATCAGTTGCTCAATGCCGCGTCCAAAGCACTCGACTGTGCGTCCGAAGTTATGCAAGCTGAACAGCACTTGATCGGCAAGGCTTGGATTGTTCGACGCTATCAGCAGCTCAGCTGACTCCTCTGGCGTCGGCTGTCTGCCATTTTGCGCGACGAACTGATCCAGTTTCCATAAATACAGGTCGCTTGTGCTGGCGCAGCCACCGACGCGTTGCACGCCTGTCAAGAAGACGCGCGGCGTGTCGAGATTGCCCAAGACGACACACAGCAAGAGCGCCAAAGTGCCTGCCAGATACGGACTGGCAGGCGGCGTGCGCAGCGCGTGCTGCAGACGCTCGCGCAACGGCGCGTCGCGCTTGGCTGCGCCTTCCTCGCGCGGAAAACGATGCCGCGCCGCTGCAATGTTAAAAGCGAGCGAGAACGCGCCGATTCCTGTCAGCGCGAACAGAGTCGGCACGATCAGGTTATAGGCGATGCTCGGCACAACGCCGAGCAGCTTGGTCGGCGCGCCCACCAGCACGTAGCCGAAGTAATAGTAGTTCAAATAGCCGCCCGCGTACCATGGATCGTAGGCAGGGAAGACGCTAGAGCGCAGCACAGCGTTGAAATAAGCGAAATTCATCGGCTTTTCGCCGCCGAGCACCTGTGCCCACAGGTCAGGGTTGCCCAGACGCACGAACAGGAAAGCGATGAACAGCGTCGCCGTGATCGCCTCGACAATCAGCAGGTAGCGCCAATTCAGGCGCAGCCACGCGCCCAGCTCAGCGCGGCGCCGCCACGCGATGTACGCGCTGAGCGCCGCCACACCGATCAGCAGCAACAGCAAGCCGCTGCTCGTCCACAGCGGCAAGCGCAATGTGCCGCCTGCCCACGCTAACCAAGAGACGATCAGCAAGCCTGCGATTTTCGCCATTGGATAGCCGCGATCAGGCAGAGCTGGCAACAGCACGAAGAGCAACGGCGCAACGGCGCCGCCGAATGCCATGATTGTCAGCCACCATATGACCACGCTCGCTACAGGTGACGCATTGATGAGCGCCTTGCGGTTGAACAGCTCTGACCATGTGCCGCCTGACTCTTGGATTTGGCGCAGATCGGCGCTCATCATGAAACCGCTTGGCGCCCGACTTGCCTCATAGGCACCCCAGCGGATCACGTTGACAATGGTTGGGTCTTCCAGCTGGAAAGTTGGACTAGTGGCGAGCGGCACGCTCTCTAGCACAGCAGCGACGCGCTCAGAGGTGTAGCGCTCTGGATTTTTCTTGAAGATCAGCACAGCGGGATGATCGTAGACGTGGAACGCCTCTTCCGCCTCGAATTCGTTCAGCCATGATGGACTTCGGTAGAACGGCAAGTGCTGATCTGAGATCGGAATCCCGAAAATTTCGAAGGAATTGTTGAAGACGGCGACCAGATCGTAGCCGAGCGCGCC
>JANWYI010000077.1:5869-8714 GCA_025055255.1 Anaerolineae bacterium
TGCTGATCTGAGATCGGAATCCCGAAAATTTCGAAGGAATTGTTGAAGACGGCGACCAGATCGTAGCCGAGCGCGCCTTTGAAGAGCGCGTCATAGAAGGCGATGCTCATCGGGAAGCGCGTCGGCAAGCGCGAGAGCGAGTCGTAGAAACGGTTGCTGCTGATCGTGATGTAGTCTGCCTCGTCAAGCGTCCGCTGTAGCACCTCGCGCTTCTGGATGTCGTCTTCCATTGCCATGTACAGCTCAACGCCGCGATAGTAAACGCCCCACGGATCGACTCCGCGACAAGTGGCGAGCGTGTGCAAGCCTGATGGCTGCGGCAAAGGCAGCTCAGGCGGCATGGCACAGACCTTCTGCGGCACAGGATCGTCCCATGGACCTTCTGTGGCGATCACGCTGCCCGTCAGCCGCGCGAGTGTGCCGTCAACTGTGCTGACCTGAATTTGCAGCTCCTGCCCTGCGTTGACCGTCACAGGCTGCTCTAACACAATCCGCACTGACCTACCGTGTGGCGAATATGGCGTCTTATCCAGCACAGCGCGCAACGTGCCTTCGCTGAGCGTTGCGCCGCTTGCCGAGTCCACGATGGCGGCGCGCAGCGGAATGGCGCGCCCATCGTTCAACGGATTGAGCGCGTGTGCGATGTCTACGCTGCGCACCACGCCTGAGAGCGGCGCCGTGAAATTCGCTTGTGCAACATTTTTGCCGATCAGCGTGCTCGCTTGCTCACTGCCCAGAACGGCGCTGTTATCGAAGGCAGAGAGCTGCACATTTGCCACGACGCGCTCACTGTTGGCGAGCGTGAAGTCGCTCTCACTTAAGCCTAGGCGCACAATCGAGAGCGCGCCGTCGCTCCACGTCAACAGGTAGTACTGCGTGGCAGGCTGCAGGTCAATTGGCTGCTCAAAGGTCAGCGTGTAGCTCTTGCCCAGACCTTCTGAGTCGCTGAAAGTGCCTTGCAAATTCGTCACGCCCAGCACTTGCAAGCCCGCTGCATCTAGCGCGAGCGCTGCCCAGAACGTCTTGAGCTGGTCGTCGTTCGGCGTGCTGTAGAGACGGTTGACGATCAGGCGATCCACGCGCGCAGCCTCGCTGAGCAGCGGCAAAGGCGCGGCGAAGCGATTGCCGTCGGCGTAGCGGCTGATGGTCGCGCTGACCGACGGCGTGCTGATCGGCGCGTTGACTAGGTACGTCTGACCGCTCTCTGCCTGCAGGCTGATAGAGACAGCCGACGGCACGTTGCGGAAAATCCAGTGTGAGGCTTCCACGCGCGTCAATTGCCGCCGATAAATGTTGGTGAAGGCGCCTGCCCAGAGGTAGGTGAAGCCGACGACGAAGATCAGCAAGACCAAGCGTGCGCGGTAGGCAAAGCGCGCAACCGCGCTTGGATTCTCGCGCAAGGCGCGCCCTCCGCGCTCAACCAGTTCCCAGAGCGCCCACGCCGCGATCAGGCAGAAGAATGGATAGAGCGGCATGTAATAGCGCATAGTCATCACCCAGAGCCTGCCCATGAAGGCGAAGTAGCCGACCAGCCACGCCGCAATCAAGACGTGGCGCGTCCAGCCCTGCCGCGCCCGCAGGATTTGCCACAGCGCCCAGCCCAAGCCCAGCCATGCCGCCAAGCCGAGCGGCGCGCCCAGTCCCCAGAAGATGATGTTCTGCGCGGCGAACAAATACGGCGTCCGACTTGCCCACTGATGATTTGGCGGGAAATCTGCCTTGCCGCTCGTCAAATACTGCGCTTGTGCCACGTCGTCGAGGAAAGGACGATAAGGCAGGATGTTGAAAATGCCCAGAATGCCCTGTCCGCCTGTGAAGGCATGCGGATTGGTGAAGCGGAAGACCACGAGCGTAGCGACGAGCGCTACAAGGACGCCGCTCAGCGCCCTCTGCGCAAGGACGCTCCGCTCAAGGCGCGCGACGCGCTTGCCGAAGGCAGGCAATGCGTAGACGATTGCCGCCACGATGAAAACGCCGAAGAGCGGCGCTACGTTGATGCGGCTGGCGACCGCCATGCCCATGCCCGCGCCGAAGCCGAGCGCGTCCAGCAGCTTGCCGCGCCGCATGAAGCGCACAGCGAAGAAGAAGGCGATCAGCACAGGCAGAGTCGTGAAGGCGTCCACTGTCCAGAAGTGTGAGAGCTGGATCGGGAAGACCGCTGCGGCGTAGAGCGCCATTCCCAGCACGCCGACCCACTGATTGTAGAGCGTTCGCCCGATGATGAAGACCATCAGCAGCGAGAGCAGGTCAGCTACAGCTGAGACGCTGCGCCCGACTAAGTGAATGCCGTTGTAGCTCGTCCATGAGAGCGCGATGATGTCGTCCTCGCTCTCAGGCGTCTGGCGCGCGATTTCGTAGTGTATAGCTTGTGTCAGCTCAGCTGAGACGCGCACCACAAACAGCGGCAGCTCGCCATAGACGTACAGTCCAAAGCCGACGTTCTTCGGATACCAGTTAGAGCACTGCGAATCGAAGAAATCGCCAACTCCGTCGCGCTCAGGGTAGCGCTCGCGGCAGAGCGCGTACTGCGCAGCGCGTGCCGAAGGATCGGGCGCCGAGAGGTTCAAGCGTCCGTTGATCGCCTCTGCCACTTGAGTCAGGAAGCGCTCATCAGGATGCAGGTGTGTAAAATCGTCCCAGTTTTGCCCGACAAAGCGAAAATACACGCCGACTGCGAAGATCAATGCCGCTAGGATTGGCACGAGCCAGCGGCGCAGCGCAGCGTCGGGCGTGTGTGAGTGCTGGAAAGCCATAGGCATGTTCAGGCTATTGCGTTCACCAAGTGACGCTGCGATTATACACGCTCGGCGCGTGAAAGTCTCAAGAATGGTCTGCCGAGAGCGGC
>JANWYI010000078.1 GCA_025055255.1 Anaerolineae bacterium
CAGGATAGCGCGCCTTGATCTCCAGATACTGTTGGCGCATTGGCGTCAAGTCATCCACGCTCATAGAAGGCTCTCGTTTGTAGACGCTTCTCAGAGGTTGAGGGCAAGTTTAGCGCAGATGAGACACCCTTGCGAAGGCGCTTAATGCAGATCGCCGCGCATTAACGCGGCGATCTAGAGCTGTGGGAATGGCTTTAGCGCTAGGTAGTAGGTGTGTAGATTCTGAAATTGCCACTCAACTGTAGCAAAGCTAACATGTACAGCAAATTGTCATAGTAGCGATAACGCCCAACAGTTAGTGGCGCTTCCCAGAAGGCACGTACGAAGTCCCAGCGGATGGGATCATCGGCGGCGAGGGCAGCGGCTGCATTCATAGCGATCAAGCCAAGCGCGCGATGCTGTGGCTCAACAGGCGTGCCGTCAATGCGGAACTTCGAGTTGTAGCGATCAATGCCCTGTTTGTGGAAAAAGCGCAGCAAGCGGTTGCTTTGCTCAACCTGCCAGTCATCCACACCAAACCAGACGTAGTCCATTGCTACCATCATGCCGCAACGCCACGCATCAGCGTAGAAGAACTCGCCGTAGTCGCCCCATGGTCTGGGCGTGCCATCAAAGTTGGCGTAGTTGGGCATTAAGCCCGTCTCAGGGTGAGCAGCACGCCGCCAGAAGAGGCGGCTCTCGCGGGCAGCACGCGCCCAGAAGTCTCGATCAGCAGCCGCCCAGCGCGCCCAGAGTTCATAGTAGTGCGGTGCATGATAAGAGGGATCAGTGAAACTGCTCAACGTACCGCGCTGTGGTACGAAAACGACATGGGTTGTCTGTGGATCAAACATCCCTGTCAACACTTTGCTGGTCTCAGCTTTGTGCAGCATCTCATGGAGCAAGGCGTTCGCCTCTGCTGTGTAGTTGAAAATGCCCTCGCCATTGCCCCAGCGCGCCGCTGCAAAGAAGAGCGCAGTGACAAACCACGTCTCGCCATCGGGCGCTGAGTTCTTATCAAGGCGCGAGCCATCCGCTGCATGCTGCCACGAGAAAAAGCCGCGATAGTCGGGATCGGTATGGTACATGTAGGTGCGCGCCCACTTCCATAGCCGATCAAACTCTTCTTTCTTGTTCAGCTGCACAGCGATCATCATGCCGTAGGACATACCCTCGCTGCGTACGTCGTTATTGTTGACATCGAGGATATACGCCATGTCATCGCCCACTGGGTAGTAGACGCGCTCGGTCTGATCGTCGCCGTAAAAGAGCGTGTTCCAAACTTGCTCAATGCGTGCATTGATCTCTGCCTCGCTGTAGCCCGCTTCAGCCAACAAATTCGGGTAATTGCCCGTGAAAAAGGCGCCCTTACCCTCTTGCTGCAGTCTGTTTTGACCGCTGACGGGCTCTAGGTAGTTTGGTGAGCTGATTGGATAGACCATTGCAGTTATGAGCACTAAGACAATGAATCGAATAAGCATGAAACTTACCTCCTCTAGCTAACTTGAACAGGTGTTGTATAAACTTGCTCGACCACTGTGGGCTCGCCAATGATTTCGAAGCTGCCCTCTAGGCGAATGTCCTCCGAGGAAGCTCCGATGCTGACAATGACTTCGCCCGGTTCGACGATGTAGCGCATGGTGCGGTCGTAGAATGCCAAGTGGCGGACATCGAGCTTGAAAGTGACGCGCTTGCTCTCGTTCGGCTGCAGGCTAACGCGCTTGAAGCCCTTGAGTAGCTTGACAGGGCGCGTGATGCTGGCGATCGGATCGCTGACATACAGCTGAACAACCTCTTCACCTGCTCGTTCGCCAATGTTTGTGAGTGTGCAGGCGATTGTGACAGACTGATCGGCACGCGCTTGGGCGACATCTAGGCTCAGGTCGCTGTATTGGAAGCGCGTATAGCTTAGCCCATGCCCAAAGGCATAGAGCGGCTTGGCAGGCAGATCAACGTAGTCGCCCCACCAATTGCTGCGTCCGCCGGAGGGCTTGTGCGCATAGAAGGTCGGCACTTGCCCTACGTGGCGCGGAAAGGTGATCGGCAACTTGCCGCCGGGATTCACCTTGCCGAAGAGTGCGTTAGCAATGGCTGCGCCGCCCTGCTCAGCAGGAAACCACGCTACCATGATAGCAGGCACGTGATCAGCCAGCCACGAGAGGGCGTAGGGTCTGCCTACAAGTAAAACAACGACTACAGGAACGCCAGTCGCATGAATCGCCTTGATTAGCTCACCTTGTACGCCGGGCAACTCCAGTGTGGCGCTATCTATGGACTCGCCTGATGTAGCGCCCATTGGCTTGGATAGTCCTGACTTATCACCTACCACGACCACTACCACTTGCGCCTGCTTAGCGGCAGCGACCGCCATAGCGAAACCTGAGCGATCTGTGCCCGTGACCTCGCAGCCTTTGGCGTAAAGGACTTGTGTAGTGGGCGAAACAACAGCGCGAATGCCTGCCAAGACGCTCACAGAGGGTGGCATGAGCGCTGACCACTCTTGGCGCAGGGCGTTTTCGCCGGGTGTGGGTGCGTCGAGGCTTACACTTGGGTCAAAAATACCTTCATGGTGCGATGGAAAGTGATAATCGCCCTGCAGCAGGCGAATGCTATCAGCGTGCGGACCAATCACAGCAATGGACTCTAGCGCAGGGTTGAGCGGTAAGAGATCGCCTTCGTTCTTGAGCAGGACAAGCGTTTTTTCGGCAATTTGGCGCGAGAGCGTGACGCCTTGCCCGCTACTGTACAGCTCAGGGATGTGCCCAGTCTCCACAAACGGATTTTCGAACAAGCCCAGCTGGAATTTGAGTGTCAGGATGCGCTTGACGCTCTCTTCGACCAGCTGCGGATCAATCCTGCCCGTGGCAAGTCCATGAAGAAGCGATTCGCCATAGCAATCAGCAGTAGGCAACTCCAAATCGAGACCTGCTTCCAAGCCCAGTCGCGCCGCCTCAACTTTATCAGAGGCAATGCGATGGTATTCTACGAAGGTCTTCAGTGTGAAGTAATCGGAGACAACCACACCGTTGAAGCCGAGTTCGCCGCGCAAAAAGTCGTAGAGCAATTGGCGTGAGCTACCGACTGGCACGCCATCTATTTCATTGTAGGCATTCATGACAGTTGCGGCGCTTGCCTCGTGAATGGCAGCCTTGAAAGGCATGGCGTACACTTCGCGCAACTCGCGCTCGCCAATGTGCGCCGGTGCCCAGTTCATGCCGCCTTCCGATGCGCTGTAACCCAAGAAGTGCTTAAGTGTTGCCGCCACACCTCTGCGCAGATCGTCTCCCTGCAAGCCACGTACATACGCAATGCCCATTTGGCTGATCAGGTAAGGGTCTTCGCCAAAGGTCTCTTCGACACGCCCCCAGCGCGCATCTCGTGCGACGTCTAACACAGGCGCAAGAGCGTGATGAGCACCCACAGCGCGCATTTGTGCACGGATTAGGCGCGTCATCTCCTCAATTAACTCCGGCTGCCACGTGGCTGCTAAGCCAATTGCCTGCGGAAAGGTGGTGGCATTGCGCGCCAGATAGCCCGCACAACTCTCTTCATGCACAATGGCAGGAATGCCCAAGCGCGTGTGATGCTTCAGGTAGCTCTGGATTGCATTAGCGAGCTCAGCACTTTGCACAGGCGGCAACACAGAGGCGCCCCCGACGCGTGTGATCTGCCCAATGCCGTGCTGCAAGTGCAGCGCAGCGCGCTCTGGGACGAACTGCCGCTCAGCGTTGATCAGCGCATTGACCCAGACGCTTTGCAACTGAGCAACTTTTTCGGGCAAGGTCATTTCAGCGAGCAAGGCGTCCACTCGCGTTTGAATGGTCAGGTATGGATCGAGGTAGCGTGGTACGGTAGTCATAAGTGAACCTGGTCTTTGAATGCAGTAGCCTTACTTAGCCCTTCAACTCGCCGCCGGTTAGCCCAGTAACGATGAAGCGCTGCGTGAAGATGTAAAAAACAACCACAGGGATGATCAAAATAGTGATGTAAGTCATAATTAGCGCCCACTCTGAGCCATATTGCCCTTGAAATTGCATGATGCCAAGCGGCAAGGGCCACAACTTTGGGTCGTTGAGCACGAGGAGCGGCAGAAAGTATTCGTTCCAGGCGCTGATTACTTGCAAGGTAGCCACAGCGGCAATAGCTGGACGCGCCATTGGCAGCAGGATGAAGCGGAAAAAGCCCAATGTGGAACATCCATCAATGTAAGCTGCATCCTCTAGTTCAGTCGGGATCGCCATGAAGAAGCTGCGCAAGATTACCACGCTGCCTGGCAGACTGAAAGCAACCATTGGCAAGATGACGCCCCAGAGGCTGTTGATCAGCCCTATTTGTCGAATCTGGATGAAGATAGGCAGAATCGCCACCACGAGAGGGAAAAGCAGCCCAAGCGAAAGCACATTAAACAGCAAGCCCTTGCCTAGAAACTGGATTCGGCTGAACACAAAAGCAAGACATGCCGATAATGTGACACCAATGGTCGTTACTCCTGCAGTCAGTAGAAGACTGTTTCCGAAAGCGTTCCAGAAAGCAGGATTAGTCAAAATACGCTCAAAGTTCTGCCACTGAATACCTGATTTAGGCAGACCGAACGGCTCAGCTAAAAATTCACCCGTGGTGCGAATGCCGCCTAGCACAGCTGTTAGAGTAGGCGCAAGGACGATCAATGCAACAAAGGTCAGAATGGCGTACTTGAGAATGTTTATCAGCAACCGACGGCTGTTAATCTGCCATCTTTTAGGCTGACTGGGCGCTGCCGTTGTTGCAGTTGCATAGTTGATCATGGCGATCCTCCTAATCTCTCAGCACATAGTCTTGGTACATGACAATGCGCTGATAGCCGAGCGAGAAAAACAGTGTGATACAGAACAGCACCACAGCTACTGCACTACCATAGCCCAATGCAAAGCGCTGGATGCCGTACTTGTACAGGTACGTTGCGATTGTCGAGGTGGCATTGACAGGTCCACCTTGCGTCAGAATCCAAACTACTACAAACTGTTGAAACGATCCTAAGACCGACAGAAAGATCGTTAAGCGGATAGTTCTGCCCAACAATGGAATGGTTACAAAACGCAGGACTTGGAATTCGTTGCAACCATCAATGCGCCCAGCTTCCTCTAGCTCCTTCGGAATGGATTGCAGACCTGCCATGTACAGAATCATGTAAAAACCGAAGTATTTCCAAGTTAACACCAAAAAGATTGCGTACAGCGCAATATTCCGATCCGCTAGCCAAGCAATGTACTTGAAGTTTGGGATGATCGCCTCGAAGACTCGGTTCATCAAGCCCATGTTTGGATGTAGCACGTATAGCCAGATGAGCGCTGTGATCACTTCCGAGAAGATATACGGAATGAACAGAATCGCTCGAAACAGTTGCCGCCCAAACAGTCGCCCACGCCCAACGAGCAATGCCAAGCCTAACGCGAGAGGCAACTGCAGCAGCAGCGACGAGCTCATCAGAATCAAACTGTTGAGAATGGAACGGATGAAGACACTGTCTTTGAAAAGATCGATGTAGTTGCTTAACCCTCGAAAGTCAGTCGGCGGACCGAAGCCATTCCATTTGAATAGACTGTAGTAGCTTGACTGAAAAATCGGGATCAGCAAGAACATCAGGAAGATGATCATACCAGGCAAGGTAAGCAGCGCGATTGTGAGCCATTTCTCAGTGGTACGCCTGAGAGAATGTTCTGCGAATGAAAGCGCTGCACGAGGCAAGACACGAAAACGTACAGAGGACATGGTACACTCACTTTTACTATATTTCGGCAAGGATGCATCGGTTTGGAGGCGGCAGGTGTGCAGACTCGCCTGTCTACACACCTGCCCTTGAACCTATTGACCTAGTTCACGTTGTGCAGCAGCTTCAATCTCAGCGGCAACCTCAGCAGGTGTGGCAACGCCCGCGAAGAGCTTCTCCACGCTATCGTTCACCACCTGACCAACTGCTGGTGGCAAGAACTGGTCATAGTAGAGCTGGAAGTATGGTGCCTCATTGCGAGCCTTGATGATAGTCTGCAAAATAGGATCCTTCACAGCATCCTCTGCGCCAGCTACTGTCGGTAGCACCCAAATCGCTGCAGCGCGACGCTGCACGTCAACGCTTGTGATGTACCTGAGGAACTTGACGGCCTCAGGCTCAGCTTTAGCGCCCACGGCAAAGCCATCGCCACCGCCCAGCACGTCATTAGGGTTGCCAGCGCCGCCCTCAACTGCTGGGAAGGGGAACCAGCCGAGGTTCTCGCCTAAGCCGCCGCTTTGGCTGGAGCTTGCCTGCACACTCGGTGCCCACTGACCCATCAGCTCCATTGCAGCACGCGAGTCGCCCATTGCAGCTGCCTGATCGCCGTAGCCTAAGCCCAAGAAGCCCTCAATGAACGGCTCTAGGTCGATCAGCTCTTTCAGATATTCGCCTGCCTTCACAAACGGCTCTGCCTCAAAGCTACCAGTGCGATTGTAGGCTGCTAGGAACGCCTCTTCGCCACCTAGACGGATCGCCAAGTAGACCCACCAGAAGTGACCAGGCCACTTGTCACGTTCGCCTAAGGCAATAGGCGTGATGCCAGCCGCCTTCAGTTTCTTGACCACATCGAGGAATTCTGTCCAAGTCTCAGGCGTCTTTTCGATGCCTGCTTTGGCAAATAGCGCCTTGTTGTAGAACATGCCAACAGCGCCCCACGTCCACGGCACACCATAGTACTCGCCATTGCGCCCGTAGAGTTCGAGTGCTGCTTTGGCGCTGAACGAATCACGCCATTCGCCTTCCAAGTCTGCGGCGATATTCTTCACCAAGCCTGCCTTAGCATACTCCCACAGCACGCCGCCACCCCAGCTCTGGAACAGATCAGGCGGATCACCAGCTTGCATCACGGTCACCAAGCGGCTCTTGAACGCCTCATTCTCCAAGACCGTGATCTCGATCTTGACATTCGGATTCGCTGCCATAAACTCATCTGCCACGCTCTGCCAGAAGGCGCTTTGAGTTGCGTCTGTGTTGATGTGCCACCATGTGATGACCACTTGATCTTGCGCGTGAACAGCAGGCGCAATCGCTAAGGCGATCAGGGTCAGTACCACTAGAATGTAAGCGAAACGTTTGCTCGACATACAAAAGTCTCCTTTTAGCTGATTGAGTGAACGGACATATACAATCTGACCAATGAAAAAGACTGAAGAAAAGTTGCGCGTCGGGTCACCTCCTTTGCTATTATTCAGCCGATTGCTTGGCAAGAATCGCGCACGATTAGCTGAGTTGCGAGTGTGACGTGGCGCGCTGGTTGGTCAGGGTCTTCGATCAAATCGAGCAGCATACGCACTGCCACACGCCCCATCTCATCTAAGGGCTGGCGCACGGTTGTTAGCTTGGGATAGACCAGCGAAGCCTGTGGAATGTCGTCAAAGCCAATGATTGAGATATCCGCCGGGATGCGCAAACCGCGCTCACGGATTGCTTCCATAGCGCCAAAGGCAGACAAATCGTTGCTAGCAAAGATCGCTGTAGGGGGATGCTCTAGATCGAGCAGAATAGATGCCGCTTGATAGCCTGTGGGCTCCCAAAAGTCGCCCTGCACCACTAGTTCAGGATCAAAGCCAATGTTGTAGCTAGTAAGTGCAGCTCTGTAACCTTCAAGGCGCTCTTGGGCGCTAGCGATTTGCATCATGCCCGTGATCAGCCCAATGCGCCGATGCCCCAGTTTGATCAAGTACTCAGTTGCCTCATAAGCACCTTGCCAGTTGGTGGCATCTACTACGTTGCTTTGACCACTCGGATCGCTTTGATCTACCAATACGTAAGGGAAGCGTTGTACTTGAAGCTCACGCAAGTAATCTGTGACTAGAGGAACTACTAGAATCAGTCCGTCGGTCAGCCCGTTAGCAATGGAACGCACATAGACGGACTCCTTGCCGCGCTGCCGATGTGTGGTGTAGAGCATCAGATCGTAGCTAGCGCGTGCTAGCTCCTCATCAATGCCGCGTGCTACCTCGCCGATGTAACCGTTATCCAGTCCTGGCACGAGCAAGCCAATGATGTTCGCTTTGCCACCTGCCAAGCTGCGTGCGCCTGCATGCGCTACATAGCCCAAGCGTCGCGCTGCTTCCAGCACACGCTGCCGTGTTTCGTCTTTCACGAACTCGAAGCCACTTAAGACGCGGGAGACCGTTGAATACGAGACACCCGTCTCCCGTGCAATATCCATAATCGTCACCTGACGGTACTTGCGTGGCATCGATTTGTTCATCGAATACTTGCCCTAGAAAGACTCAAAAGCACTTTTGCAAGCGTTTGCAATTGACTGTCAAGTTATCGAAGCAAGGCAGCTAATTCACACACTTTTGCAAACGCTTGCAAATAGCATACAAAGGAACAGATTGTTTGTCAAGTCTTTGTTCAAAATGCACTAAATGCACTTGCAGCACGCCTTGCCCGATACAGTACCCTATGCTCTAATCGTGACAGATTAATATGCTGGAAGGACGCACTATGTCTGCGCCTGAGAGCATCCACAGGCTGATCGCGCATTTTGAGACAAAGCGCGCCGAGTTCGAAA
>JANWYI010000079.1 GCA_025055255.1 Anaerolineae bacterium
CAGAGGTCAGCGCGCGGATGTACTCCCTTTCCCTGCTTGCGGGGAAAGGGCAGGGGATAGGGGTATTTCCCTGCTTGCGGCAAAGGGCAGGGGATAGGGGTACTTCTCTCCGCTTGCAGAGAAAGAGGTCTGGTGACCGCAAACAACCTATTTAGATGCATTGAAGGCGAGTGTTGGAAGAAGGAAAGAGTTGAAACTCACCGCGCTCTGCCCAGAATCTGGCGGATGGCGCGCCGCGCCGCATCAGCAACGATCCACAGCGCCAGAGCGCTGAATCCGAGCGGCGCTAAGCAGCCGAGATAGAAACAGCCTTCGCAATAGCGCCTCAACATCGGCGCATCCTAGCTCGACGGCGCTGCAGGCGAGTCGCCTCTGCATAGTAGCCTTCCAAGTCGCGCATCACAGCCGACCAAGCGTGCTGCTCGGCATAGGCGCGCGCTGCAGCGCTCATCCGTCTGCGCAAGGCTGCATCAGTGAGCAGCTGGCACGTGCGCTCGTGGAAAGCCGCTGAGTCGTGCGCCGGCACGAGAAAGCCCGTCTTGCCGTGTTGCACCAGCGCCGCTGAGCCGCCTTGATCAGCCGCGACTACAGGCAAGCCGCTTGCCATTGCCTCTAAAATGACCTGTCCGAAGGTCTCGCGCACAGCTGGGAAGACGAAAACGTCGGCTGCGGCGTAGGCATCTGCTAAGTCGTCGCCGAGCAGGTGACCGATGAAATGCGCCGATCTACCGTTGCTGCACAAGGTCTGTTTAACTTGTGGCAAGTAGTTGCCGTTGCCGATCAAAGTCAGCGCCACAGATGGGTCGCTCGCTATGTCGCGCAGCGCCTCGAGATGTTTCTCGCGCGCCATGCGTCCAACATAGAGCGCGACGCCGAGCGCGCGGTCGCGTCCGTTGCGCAGGCGTGCCTGCCAAGCCGCTGAGCGCCGCTCAGGCGTGAAGCGCGCTGTATCCACGCCGCGTCCCCACAAGCGCAGCCGTTTGAAGCGCCATGTGCGCAGCTGCGCTAGGACGATTGGCGTCGGCGCCAGCGTGAGCGTGCAACCGTTGTGGATGTAGCGCAGGATCGCCCTGAAGAGCGGCGCAAAGTGCGGCGCGCCGTAGCTCTCAGCGTAGCCCGGTAGATCGGTCTGGTAATTTGCCACGACCGGCACGCCTAGAGCGCCGCCGCTCACCATGCCCATGAAGCCGAGCGTGAATGGACTGAAGAGGTGGATCAGGTCAGGCTGAAAGCGCTGCAGCCGCCATAAAATCGGCAACCATAGCAGTGCGACGCGCGTCTCAGGGTAGCTCGGCAGCCATAGCGAAGGTACGCTGTAGATCGGCGTGCCTTCGATGTCAGACGGCGCAGGATGAGGCGCGAAGACAAGCAGCTTGCGTCCGCTGCGCTGCAGATGCCGTATGGTCAGCAGGGCAGTCCGCGAGACGCCATCTACCTTCGGCAAAAATGCCTCTGTGAAGAGCGCTACGCGCTGCACATCCGCGCAGAGCGCCTCTGGTGGCAACGGCTGACCAAGCGCGCTCGACTCAGCGGCGACGATAGCAGCGACTGGATCGCGCATCTCACGTCTTTCCTAAACGGTAGACGGACGACTCAGCGCCGTCCGTCTAATCAGCACAATCAGTAGTCGCGCTTGCCTGCTCGAATGGCGCGCTTCACTTCGCCTATCGCTTGTGTGACCTGAATGCCGCGCGGACAGGCAGGCGTGCAGTTATAAACCGTGCGGCAGCGCCAGACGCCATCAGGATCAGCCAGCACGTCAAGGCGCTCTTGCAAGAGCTGATCGCGGTCGTCAAAGATGAAGCGATGTGCTTGCACAATCGCTGCTGGACCGACGTAAGCGCCATTCGCCCAGAAGCTGGGACAGCTCGTGGTGCAAGCCGCACACAGGATGCATTTCGTCGTGTCGTCATAGCGCGCGCGTGCCTCAGGGCTCTGAAGACGCTCGCGCGGCTTGCCATCTGGACCGATTGGCGGCGGCGAGTCGTTGACCAAGTACGGCATGACGGCGCGGTAGTGCGCAAAGAACGGCTCCATGTCCACAACGAGGTCTTTGATGACGGGCAAGCCGAGAATTGGCTCGACTTGAATCTTCGGATTCTCGCCAAACTCTTGGAGCAGGACTTTGCAGGCGAGCCGATTGCGACCGTTGATGCGCATGGCGTCTGAGCCGCAAATGCCCTGCGCGCATGAGCGGCGCAACGTGAGCGTGCCGTCAATTTCCCACTTGATGCGATGCAGCAGCTCTAGGACGCGATTGGTCGGCTCGCAGTCTTGCAGCGTGTAAGTTGCCCAATAGGGCTTTTTATCTTTTTCAGGGTTGAAGCGGCGAATGCGAATGGTGGCTTGCATGGCAGTGAAGTCCTTTCAACGCCTTGAGGTGAGCAAGGCAACTTGCTCACCTGACTTGGCAGACTAGTAAACGCGCTCTTTCGGCTGATATTGCGTGATGACGACAGGCTTGTAGTCCACGCGCAAGCCTTCCTCGCCATTGCGGTAGACTAGCGTGTGCTTCAGCCAATTCTGATCGTCGCGCTTCTCGTAATCTTCGCGGGCGTGCGCGCCACGGCTTTCCGTGCGATTCAGCGCTGAGAACGTGGTCACCTCTGCCAGCTCCAGCAAGCAGCCGAGTTCCCATGCCTCTAGCACGTCCGTGTTGAATGTGCTGCCGCGGTCGTCAATGCGGATGTTCGTGGCGAACTCGCGGCGCAGCTCGCGGATGATGTCGAGCGCTTTCTGCATATCCTTGCCGTTGCGGAAGACGCCGACCATGTCCTGCATGGTGGACTGCATCTTCTTGCGCAAGACATACGGTCTGGTGCTGCCATTCGACGTGCGAATGCGGTTCAATTCGCTCTCAATCTTGCGACCTGCGTCGCTCGGCATGGATACGAACGAGGCGTCGCGCGCGTACTCGGCTGCGCGCAAACCAGCACGGCGACCGAACACGATCAAGTCTACCAGTGAGTTCGTGCCGAGCCGATTAGCGCCATGAACGCTGACACATGCGCACTCGCCTGCAGCGTACAAGCCTGGAATCACGCGATTGGTGCTATCGGCGATCACCTCGGCGTTCACATTGGTCGGAATGCCGCCCATGGCGTAATGCGCCGTCGGCTGAATTGGCAGCGGCTCTGTAACTGGATCAATGCCGGCGTAAGTGCGTCCCTGATCGCAGGTCTCTGCCAGCTTGGTCTCGATGTACTCAGGCGTGTAGTAATCAGCGTTCTCGCCTGCCTCTGCCTTGTAGCGGCGAACGGTCTCAGGCGTCAGATCAAGGTACAAATAGCGCCCGCCTTTGATGCCGCGCCCTTCGCGCAGCTCAATGGCAATGGCGCGCGAGATCACGTCGCGGCTCGCCAAATCCTTGACCTTCGGCGCGTAGCGCTCCATGAAGCGCTCACCACGTCCGTTGATCAGCACGCCACCTTCGCCACGCACGCCTTCCGTGATCAGGAAGCCTGTTGGATACAAGCCTGTTGGATGAAACTGGAAAAACTCCATGTCCTCTAGCGGAATGCCGTTGCGGAAGGCGATGGCGGCGCCGTCGCCTGTCATGCTATGCGCATTGCTGGTCACTTCCCAGCACTTGCCCCAGCCACCTGTGGCGAAGACAATCGCCTTGGCGTGGAACAGGTGCAGCGATCCATCGCGCAGGCAGACCGCGACCGCACCTGCAGGCTTATCGCCATTCATGATCAAGTCCACCACGTGGAACTCGTCAAAGAAAGTTACGTTGTTCTTGATGCACTGCTGGTAGAGCGTCTGCAAGATCATGTGACCTGTGCGGTCAGCGGCATGGCAAGCGCGCCGCACTGGCTTGCCCGTCACGTTGTTGGTGTGACCGCCAAAGCGCCGCTGCGCGATTTTGCCTTCCTTAGTGCGGTCAAACGGCAAGCCCATGTGCTCTAGCTCAATGACCGCGTCAATCGCCTCGCGCGCTAGAATCTCGGCTGCATCTTGATCGGTCAAGTAGTCGCCGCCTTTGACCGTGTCGAAGGCGTGCCACTCCCAGTGATCTTCCTCCTCGTTACCGAGCGCCGCGCCGATGCCGCCGAGCGCTGCACCTGTGTGCGAGCGCGTTGGATACAGCTTGCTGATGACAGCTACACGCACAGTGCGCGAGGCATAGAGCGCCGCCATCAAGCCTGCGCCACCTGCGCCTAGAATGATTACGTCGTGCTGATGCGTCTTCATACTTTCCTTTACACTTCCTACAGCCTGTTGCTTACCTTATCGCACAAGGATACCTGAGTTGATGCTCATTTCGATTGCTCGTGAAGCCTCGCTGAGCATTTCTGCCGTTGTCGCTGGCACGCTCTGCAAAATTGCCAAAGCGCCAACCAAAATCACGCCAATCATCGTGCCAAACGAGGCAATGCGCAGCGCACGGTTGACCAGACGGTTGTGGATGTAGTCGTTGATGATGTAGCGCAAGCCGTTAAAGCCGTGCAGCGTGACCAAGAATAGCAGCAGAATGTCGTAGACGCGCCAGATGTACACGCCTGCCAGCATTGTGTCCCAGCGCAGACGCACAAAATTAACTGCGGTCAGCGTCTCGTTCATATTCGGACCTAAATTGGTGAAGACTGGCACGTGACCGACGCGCGTGATGTCGAAGACGCCTTGAATCAGGTGCATCATCGCCAAATGCCCGAAAACTAGCGGGATGATCAATATGCCGCTGATGCGCATGAAAGACCACATGAAGGTCTCCATCTTGCTGCCCTTCAGGCGTTTCTTCGGAGCGTTCAGAGCTGGGATGAGCGACGCGCCTGCTGAGACAATCAGCGCTAAGCCAATCACGACAACTGTGCCGACCGCAAACGGCGCTGTCGCCTCGACGACTTTCTCCAAGCCCAGATCGAAGGCGCTGACGCGCTCGTTATAGTAATTCACTACGTGACCTGTCATGATGAAGAACGCCGGCACCAACAATACGAGCGTGCCGAGCAGCACCAGCTTCGCCGCGTCTTCCTGACGGCGCCACCATTGCGGACGGTAGTCAAAGAGCGCAATGCGGAAGCCGTTCAAGGCATGGTAGACCACACACGCCACTAGAGCAAACTCACCAACTGTAAAGAGCGGCGTTTTGTAGGCGTCAACAGCCTTGACGTAAAGCTCAGGATAGAAGGTCGCCCATGACGTATCAATCACATGCATGATCAGGAACACGACCGTTCCAAAGCCTGAGACGCGATGCAATGCCCACGCCCATTGACCCAGTTTGCCGCGATAGCGCAGCGTCTCTGTGATGGTGAGAACTAAGGAAGTCATAAAGTGAGGTTGCCTCCCTAACTATAGGGAACTCGATCTATACAGGAAGTCTTAAATGCTCACTGAAAAGTATAGCAAGTTGCGCCAAAAACGCACGCCATTCTTTCAATTTTTCCTGAAAGATCGTCCATTGCCTCAGGCTCACGCCTAATTTTTGGGATGTCCTTTTCAAGGTGTTTTTCTTAAAATTTGATCACATCTAATAAGTTCACAGGAGTAGCTGACCTATGCAATGCCCTGTCTGTTTGACAGTTGAACTGCGCATCGCTGAGCGCTTGGGCGTTGAAATTGACTACTGCCCGAAGTGCCGCGGCGTCTGGTTAGACCGTGGCGAGTTGGACAAGATCATTGAGCGTGCGGAGAGCGCCTTGCCTGCTGACTACGACTTATCCTATGGCGAGCCGCCGAAGGCAAAGCGCGGCGCTGAAGCGCCTGATCTGCTCGACCTTGAAGGCGACTTTGCCGAGCGCCGCCGCGCTGAAGCCATGCGCCGCTACGACGACGATGACTATCGTCCAGAGCGCTTCCGCTACGAAGAAATGCGTCCGCATGGCAAGCGCAAAGGCTTTTTGAGCGAGCTGTTCGATATCTTCGACTGATCATCTAGCCGCGCTTGCTGCGCACTAGCTCAAGCGCGGCACTCTGCTCGCTTCGAGCCAACTGCTCTGCTAACGCCACGTCCTCGCCTAACACGCGCCGCAAGATGTCCGCCTGTTCGCTCTCAAAAATGATCCGCCATTCGCGCAGACCGCGCTTCTCGTTCTGCAGCTCGGCAAGCGCACGACGCGCGCTCTGATCTTCGCCTGTGAACGCATAGGCGCGCAACAGCCACAAGTGAGCCAGCAGTCTGTGCCGACTATCAGGCATTTTCGCTGCTAACGCGCGCTTCAAATACTCAATCGCCTCAGTCCACTTGCCCATGCGATCCGCGATCATGCCTAAGTTGTACGCCGCAACCCAGTGGTTCGGCTCTAGTTCATGCGCTTTCAAGCCATACTCAAAGGCACGCTCATACTTGCCTTCCTGCAAGTACACCTCTGCCAAGCCGTTGTAGCCGACGCCTGAATTCGGCGCTAACGCGACCACTTTCTCATAATCGGCACGCGCCTTGCGCAGGTTGCCAGCTAGACGGTACAGCTCTGCGCGGAAACGCCGATGATCGGCTTGCTCAGGCTCTGCCTTGATCAGGTCGCTGAGGATGGCGATTGCTTGGTCATACTGACCTTTACGCATGTGCTTGATGGCGCGCTGATACTCGCGGCGGACACCAGCGCGTCCTGCGATCAGCGACACAGCGATCCAGCCGACGGCGATCACGGCAAGCGCTGAGAACCATTGCGGCACAAATAAGCCGAGCAGCAGCGCGCCAAGCGCAGGCGCGATCAGGATCAGGATTTGACGCCGCTCTTGCCCATCAAAGCGCGTGATGACGGCAATTGCCGCGCCGACCAGGAACAGCGCTGCGAGCGCCGTCTGAGCTGTTGGAATCCACGGCTCAGGCGGCTGAACGGCATTCAACATCAGGCTGAGCAAGCCTGTGAGCGCTAACAAGCCGAAGATGAAGCGCGCGCGTCCAATGCCGAGCCACGCGATGAAGCGTCTGAACATCTTAGACTTTCAGCCAGAAATGATCGGCAACTTTGTGTGCGCCTAGCGCGCGCCAGAAGGCTTGTGCCACAGGATGACGGTACGGCACGCGGACTTCTAACTCAGTGATGCCTTGCGCCGCGAACCAAGCGCGCAGCGCCGTCAGCAGCGCACGTCCGAGCCGTCCGCTCCTAGCATGATAGTCAACTGCTAAGTCGCGTACAACACCGTAGCGCTCAGGCAGGAAGGCAGGCACGTTGCGCACGCACTCACCAATGATGTAAGCGATGACCGTCTGTTGCTCATCCACTGCCACGAAAATTCCCATGTCGGGCAGCTTGAGCCATTCCTCAAGAGCAGTCTGCCACAGCGTGGCAGCGTTTTCGGCTAGACGCACACGCGGCTCGGCGTTGGCGAGTGACTCAGCGGCTTCGAGCCAAATAGCCGTCATGCGCGCTACATCGGAATGTACAGCACGTCGTACGCTGAAATTGACCGTTACAGGTGCCACAAAAGTGCCTCTTTCGGATGTATAAGCTGCTTCTGCTGTTGAACGCTTGACTTTTTCAGCGCTGCAGCGCCTTGAATGCAAGCATCTTCACTGTGCAACATGCTCCGCTGCTTTTCTTGGCATGCTGTACAATGGGATTGCACAAGCTATCCTAACACTTTACTTGCGCTGCGTCAATTCGCAGTAAAAGATATCAAAACTTGCGCATTAGCACGCAAGCACAAGCTACTTTTGTGTGGCATACTACAGGTAGCCTGCTGACATTGCAGACAATAATTCGGCATATTCAAGAGAGTCATCATGCAGATCATCAACTTTTCACATCCACTCACAGCCGAGCAGATCGAGCAAATTGAGGCTCGGCTAGGCGGCAAAATAAGCGAGGTGCGCAATGTGCGCGTCCAGTTTGACGTTGAGCAGCCGTTCGTGCCGCAGGTCGTGGAGCTGCTGGACAGTCTGGGCGTAAGCCAAGAGCAATGGCAGACCGAAGGCTGGCTGATCGTCTTGCCGTCGCTGAACTTCATCACAGCGGTGCTCTTGGCTGAGCTGCACGGCAGGACAGGTCACTTTCCGACGGTCATACGGCTCAAGCCTGTGCAGGACGCACTGGTCACCAAGTTTGAGCTGGCAGAGATTATCAATCTAGAGCAAGTGCGCAATGCTGCGCGAGCAAGGAGGTAGAGAGTGAGAACAGTTGCGATAACAACTCTTGGGACAACCGGCTACACAGAAGTAGTCTATCGCTTTCAAGATGGTGAGGAAATTAGGTCAAGCTA
>JANWYI010000007.1:0-2845 GCA_025055255.1 Anaerolineae bacterium
TCGCCTGTGCCGAACCGAATCAGCGGATAGGCGCGATTGAACGTCGTCACCACAACTTCGCCGACTTCACCATCAGGCAGCACTTTGCCTGTCTCTGGATCGGCGATTTCGACGATCATGTTGTCAACCAGATAAAAGCCTTGCTTGCCTTCGCGCTCGAAGCCAATCAAGCCGAGATCAGCCGTGCCATACGCCTGTGACGTGCGCAGCTTGTACTCGCCTTCGAATTTTTGGCGCTGAGCAGGTAGGTATGGCTCAGCCGAGAAAAAGGCTTTGGTGAAGGTTGGTGTGACGCCCATTTGCGCAGCGCGTGTGTAGATGGTCTCCAGAAAGCTGGGCGTGCCGACGTACGCCGTCGGCTTCAGCGCGGTCATGACCATGATCAGCAGGTCAGTGTTGCCCGGACCGAGCGGTACTACTGTGACGCCTGCCAAACGCAGCGCCTCATCGAGCCACAGACCTGCTGGCACCATGTGGTAGAGGAAAGTGTTCAACGCGATATCGCCTGCTTGGAAACCTGCTGCTTGCAGTGCCTGCAACGCGCTCCGCGCGCCGTCAGTGTCATCGAAGCCTTGCGGATCGTAAAGCGGACCTGGTGAGAAGTAGATGCGCTGCAGCTTGCTAATCGGCACGGCTAGCCAGCCGCCAAAAGGCGGATTTGCTTGCTGCATTTGCACCAGCTTGTCTTTGCTGGTGATCGGAATCTTGGGCAGATCGTCTACACCTTGAATGTCGCTAGGAGACAAGCCTACACTGTCCATGATCTGCTTGAAAGCAGGCGCGTTTGTATAGGCATGTTGGATGACCTCGCGCAATTTGCCGTTCAGATCGCTCATTTTTGTGAACACATCCTTTTCTGCTCAACCGAGCCAGCGCTTGCGCCGTTTGTAGTGCTTCACGTCGCGGTAGCTTTTGCGCTCACCTAGCTGCGTGAGACCTAGATAGAATTCTTTGATGTCCTCATTAGCGGCAAGATGCTCAGCTGTGCCGTCTAACACGATTCGACCGTTCTCCATCACATAGCCATAATGGACAATCGAGAGCGCAGCGCGCACATTCTGCTCGACCAACAAAATAGAGACGCCTTCTTTACGGTTGATTTCCTTGACGATCTCGAAGATTTCAGCGACCAAGAGTGGCGCCAAGCCCAAACTTGGCTCATCCAGCATCAGCAAGCGCGGATGTGCCATGAGCGCGCGTCCGATCACGAGCATCTGCCCTTCGCCGCCGCTCAAGTAGCCGCTGACGCGCTTGCGCAGGTCACGTAGGCGTGGAAAGTAAGTGTAGACGCGCTCTAGGTCGTCGCGGATGTGCCGTCCGTTCTCGTAGACCATGCCGCCAAGGCTCAAGTTCTCCTCAACAGTCAGATGGCGGAAGAGCGGACGTCCTTCGATGACCTGCACAATGCCGCGGCGCACCACGTCGTCGGCATCACGGTTCTGGATCGCGTGGTCGTCCCAGAGAATCCGTCCGCGCGTGACTTCGCCGTCTTCGCTGCGCAGCAAGCCGCTAATTGCCTTGAGCGTCGTGGATTTGCCGGCGCCGTTTGGACCCATCAGCGCCACAATCTGCCCCGGACGCACTTCGAACGAGATTCCGCGCAGCACAAGGATGACGTTGCTGTAAACAACTTCAATGTTCTGGACTTCTAACATGACTAAGGCACTCTACGTATGTGCTGAGAAGGTCGTGGTCAGCTTGCGCCGACCACGACTGAGGAAAAGTGACAGATTATTTCACAACGTCAGCGCCGCCCGGCTTCAGGTCAGGCACGCGCTCAAACTCTTTGGTCACAGGCACGATTGTGGGCACCAGCAGCTTGCGACCGCCAACTTCCACCACGACTGGCTTGCCATCAGGTCCGCGCACGTAGGTCAGGCGTGCAATGCGCACCTGATCCTGAGCGCGCACAGTCTCTGTGAAGTTGTACTTGAAAACGCCGCCTAGCGACTCATACTGGAAGGTCTCGAAGGTTTTCTTGACCTCAGCGCCGCTCAAGTTGGCGAAGCCAACGCGGTTCACTGTGCGCGTGATCAGCTCAATGTAGGTATCTATAGCGCCGAAGCCTGCCAAGTATGAGATACCGCGCGCCGTTGGCGGGCGCTGATTAGCGGCGAACTGCTCTTGCACTAGCTTGGTGCCTTCCGTTGGCTCATCCCACCATGTGTAGGGCAGAATGCCGTAGATGTTGTCTGTAGAAGGCAAGCCGTTCGGCTTGAGCGTCGCCTGACCGAGCAGACCGACTGAGGTATCCAGCACCCAGTTCACGCCCGCAAACAGCACTTCATCTTCCAAGCCGAGTGTGACCAAGTCGCGTGCAATGAGTGCAGTGCCACTGGCGAGCGACGTGGTGAAGATCACGTTGGCGCCCTTGTTGACCAGATTGTTGATCTGCGCTGTCACGTCGGTTGCCGTGGGCAGGAAGTACTCGCCGCCGACCACCTCAACGCCTTGCGCTTTGCAGTAAGCAGTGGTCTCAGGCGTCTCGGTTGAACGACCAAACGCGCCTTCCCAGCTCAGGTGACCAATCTTTGGCGTGCCAGAACGCCCCAGCTCAGTTGTCCATGCCTTAGCTAGCCAGCGGCAGAAAGCGCCGAATTGGTCAGTGTAGAGCGGAATGCCCGCGAAAATCCAGCCTGGCTTATCGGCTTTCTCGCCGTACAGACCAATGGTTGAGCCTGCGAACAGGAAGACAGGAATCTGATCCTCAGCCACCTGCTCACGCAGCAACTCAGCATCGGCTGATGAGTAGAGCAAGAGCATGAGCGGCTTGGGATTGAAAGCGCGGTAGCGCTGATAGAGCGCTTGGGTCTGCTCTTGGCGTCCAGCTGTATCGTCCTGCTGT
>JANWYI010000007.1:2944-57466 GCA_025055255.1 Anaerolineae bacterium
GGCTTGGGATTGAAAGCGCGGTAGCGCTGATAGAGCGCTTGGGTCTGCTCTTGGCGTCCAGCTGTATCGTCCTGCTGCAGGGCAATCGTCGCGCCGCAGATGCCGCCTTGCTGATTGTAGTACTTGATTGCATCGGCAAAGCCTGCTGCCAGTGGCTGCGTGATCGGCGCGAACGGACCGCTCAGGTCGCCAAAGGTATGCAAGGTGATGGTCTTGCCTGTCAGGTCTTCCTTGCACTCAGTGCGGGTTGTGCCGCCTTGTGCGAAGGCAGTCGGCGTTGCGTTGAGCGCCATCAGGACGAGCGCTGCGGCTAGAAGGAACGAGAGGAAACGGATACGCATAGTTTGAAAATCTCCTTACAAACGGTTTTTATCCATATGCAGCGATCAGATGTACCAGACCGCCGTCATCTAGTATACAAGGATCAGTACGAAAATGGTCGTATCTTCCACGAGATTTTGAAAATCTCCCAGCGATAGGCTAAGCCGCGCGGTTCGATGATCAGGAAAGCGATCATCAGCACGCCGAAGATGATTGGTGCAATGGCGGCATTAATGTTGACCGCGTCTATGAACGGCAGCAGGCGCGGCAGCCACTCTTGCAGGCTTGGCGTCAGACTTGGGATGAGCGTCTCGCGCAACAGCGCGAGCAGACTGACGCCGAAGATCGGCGCCTGCGAAAAGCCTGCGCCGCCGACAATCAACATTGCCAGCAGTTCGATTGAGTTGCGCAGGTCAAAGCGATCTGGCGAGATGCTGCGCGCCTCAATCGCTAGCAGACCGCCTGCCAGACCTGCGTACACAGCGCAGATGAAGAACGCGCGCAATTTGTAGGCAAACACATTGATTCCCAGCAGCTCAGCCGCTACGTCGTTATCGCGGATCGAGACGAAGGCGCGTCCTGTGCGCGTGCGGATGATGTTGCGCGCCGCTAACATAGCCAACAGGCACATGATGATGAGGAAATAGTAGAGCGTCAAGCCGCTGATTTCCAGTCCAAGCAGGTCAGCGCGCGGCACGGGCAGCGGATTGGCGCCATTCGTCCACGGCGCTAATGGATTGCGTAAGAGCCATGGGATGATGAACTGTGCCGCTAGAGTTGCCATTGCCAAGTAGAAGCCTTTGACACGCAGTGACGGCAAGCCGAAGATCAGCCCGACAAAGCCTGAAAAGAGCGCCGCAATCGGTGGGGCAAGCACAAACGGCACGCCGCCGCGCAACAAGATCGCTGTGCTATAGGCGCCTACAGCCATGAACGCTGCTTGTCCAAGCGTGATCTGCCCTGTGTAGCCGACCAGCAAGTTCAGCCCTTGCACGGCAATCATGAAGATTGCGATGCGCTCAACCGTACCGAGAAAGCCCGGTTGGACAATATCTATGCCGAACGGACCAGTCCGTGCAAGCAATGGCAGAGCAAGGATGACGCCAAGAAAGCCTGCTGAGAGAACTTGATCAAAGCGCGTGCGATTGATGCGCATTTCTTGCGCGTAGGACGTATCAAAGACGCCGCTCGGTCGAATATTCGCAGACATGCCTCACACTCTCTCAATCCGTTCCTCGCCAAACAAGCCGCTTGGACGCACCACCAAGATGATCATCAGCACTACAAACGGGATCAACTGCTCGCCAACATCGCTGCCGAAGTAAACTGTGCCAACTTTTTCAGCAATGCCGATCACCAAGCCGCCTATGAAAGCGCCACCAACGGACTCAATGCCACCGAGCAACACTGCTGGAAAGACGCGCAGCGCTAGGGCAGGCATTGTGATCGAAAGCGACGTGCTGCTGGCGTGCAGCGTTGCCGCTAACGCAGCTAACATGCTTGCAATTGCCCATGCCACAGCTAACACAGCGCGCACGCGCAGACCGACCGCCTGCGCCAAGTCGGGATTTTCAGCTGTGGCGCGCATGGCGAGTCCGAGCCGTGTGTAGCGGAAGAACAGCACAAAGCCGACGAAAGCGACTAACGCAATGCCGAAGGCGATCAACAGCTCAGTCTTGATGACCACTGTGCCGCCTAAAACGTTGCGGATACGAATCGGCGGATAAGGCTGCGGCAGACCAAGTGCGTTAACTGTGGCAAAGATCGGCAAGGATCGGTCTACGCTTCCCCACGTCAACTGCGTGACGCCTAACAGCACCTCGCCAACTACTAGCGTCATCATGACTGCAGTGAAGAGCGGCTGACTGATCAGCGGACGAATGGCAAGCCGTTCAATTACCAAGCCAACTAGCGCCGCGCCAATTGCTGTGCCGACTAGAGCGCGCAAAAACAGGTTATCCGTTTGCAACAGAATAAAACCAATGACTGCCCACGCAGCTGCAATAAACGCCACGCGCCCGTTGCGCGTCCATGTGGCAGGATAGCGTATGCCTACCGAGAGAATGGTCAGCAGTCCGCCGCTGAGCACAAATGCCACTACAGGCGCTAGTTGCTGATTCTGAAAAAACGTCCAGAAAATCAGCGCGCCCAGCAACATCATGAAGCCGTGCGCAAAGTTGAAAACGCCTGATGCTTTGTTGATGATGACGATTCCGAGCGCGATCAAGGCGTATATACCGCCTGTCAGCACGCCCGTGATCAGACCTTGCAGCACGGCAAAGCCTGGTTGTCCAAAAATTTCCATAACGTCTGCCTCAAAAAAAGCCTTTATTCAACGTCAGCAATGCGCACAGCAGTCTCGACAATACCTGTGCGTCCATCGCGGTACTTGACCTCAGCGCGCACTTGCACACTCTGTGCGCCGCTGTAGATTGCCTCGATAATATCGCGGTAGCGCTCAGCGAGGAAACCGCGCCGCAGCTTGCGCGTGCGAGTCAGCTCTGCCTCATCAGCGTCAAACGCCTTGTGTAAGATGCTGAAGCGCTTGATACGGACTGCTTCTGGCAGCACTGCGTTGACGCGCTGTACATCTTTGCGGATCAGCTCATAGACCTCTGGCTTCTGCGAGAGGTCTACCAGTGTCGTGAAGCTGATCCGATGTTTCTCTGCCCAACGTGCTACGTTATCGAACTGGATAATGATCAGCGCGCTGACAAAGTCGCGCTCGGCGCTGCCGATTGCCATAGCGTCTTGAATGTATGAGCTAAAGCGCAAGCGCACTTCTAGGTACTGCGGACTGAAGTACTCGCCGCTCGCCAATGGCACGAGGTCTTTGACGCGGTCAAGGTAGATTAGGTGACCTTCAGCGTTCAGATAGCCGGCGTCGCCTGTGTGAAACCAGCCTTCGGCGTCAAGCGCCTTTGCCGTCTCTGCAGGCGCTTTGTAGTAGCCCTGAAAAACGCTGCGACTGCGCACATAAATCTCGTTTCTTTCGGCAATACGAATCTCGACTCCCGGCGGCGGCTTGCCGACGGTCTCAAAGCGCACTTCGTTGCCGTAGTGCAGCGTATGCGCCTGACATTCTGTTGAGCCGTACAGGTTTTTCAGCGTGACGCCGATAGCGCGGAACCAGCGCAGCGCATCTGGGCTGAGCGAGGCGCCGCTTGTGTATGCCTCGCGCATGTTGACCATGCCGAGCTTGTCGCGCAGTGGCTGGAAGATCAGCAAGTCGCCCAGAGCGTAGAGTGCACGCCACCAGATCGGTGCGCGCTTGCCGCGATCTTCGAAGTCTACCACCTTGTAACCGACAGGCATGAAGAGCGCATACAAGGCACGGTTGATCCAGCTGGCGTCGGTCATGCGCACTTGCACCATGCTCAGCAGACTTTCCCACAGGCGGCTTGGGAAAAGCAGGGCAGAGGGCGCGATCTCGCGGATGTCATTCTGGATTGTCTCAGCGCGCTCAGGGAAGTTCACGACCGTGCCGATGCAGACGTGCGCCGTCAAGCCGAGTGATTGCTCAGTGATCCATGCCAATGGGCTGAAAGAGACGTAATTGTCCTCAGGGCGAATTGGCGCGACAAAGAAGACGTGGCGCATGCCGTAAATCAGGTTGCGATGCGCGATCATTGCGCCTTTTGGCAGGCTGGTTGTGCCACTGGTGTAGCTGAAGATGGCGATGTCATCACCTTTGCCCATGGCGACCAGTCTCTCGAAGGCTTCGGGATGCTCTGCGGCGTAAGCGCGTCCTTTCTCCTGAACGTCTTGGAAGCTCAGCAGCCAGTCGCTCTTGTAGTTCCACAGACCTTTTTCGTCCCAGTAAATCACAGCGCGGACGTTCGGCAGCGACTCGCGTAACTCCAACAGCTTGTCACATTGCTCCTGATCGTGCGCTACGACAAAGACCGAGTCTGAGTCGGTTACTACATACGCTAACTCTTGCGGACTGGCATCTGTGAAAATGCCGATGCTGATGCCGCCTGCTGCTTGGACTGCCAGTTCTGCCCAGTAGTATTCTGGGTCGTTATCGCCAATAATGCTGACCTTCTCGCCGCGCTGCAAGCCAAGGCTGACCAAGCCCAAGCAGAAGTCGCGCATGTGCGCAAAGCTCTCTGACCAAGTGTATTCTTGCCAAATGCCGTAGCGCTTCTTGCGCATGGCGACTTTCGTGTCGCCGTAGCGCTTCGCCAATGCCACAAAGTTCTTAGGCAGCGTATCAAGCGTCGGGTCGAGCGGCGCAAGATGTGGATATTCGCCGCTAGGTGCTACTTGCGTTGCCGTTAATGTATTTTGAAGCGCAACCATACTCAATTTCACTCCGCTTGACCAAGATATGCATTGATCACAGCTTGATTAGTACGAATCTCCTGCGGCGTGCCTTCCGCAATCTTACGCCCAAAGTCCAGCACTACAATGCGCTGCGCGATATCCATCACCAAGCCCATGTCATGCTCAATCAGGACAATCGTCACGCCGCGCCGCTCGTGGATGTCGAGGATGAAGCGCGCCATGTCCTCTTTCTCTTCCACGTTCATGCCTGCCATTGGCTCATCGAGCAGCAGCACAGTTGGCTCTAGCGCGAGAGCACGCCCAAGCTCGACGCGCTTGCGCAAGCCATAGCCCAGCTTGCCGACGATGCTCTTACGAATGGATTCCATTTCGAGAAAGTCAATGATCTCTTCCACAACGCGCCGATGCTTGATCTCCTCGCGCTGCGCCATGCCCCAGAAGATCATCTCGCCAATTAAGCTGGAACGCATGTGGATATGCCGCGCTGCCATCAGGTTATCGAGCGTGGTCGCGTTCGTGTAGAGCGCAATGTTCTGAAACGTCCGCGAGAGTCCGAGCTTAGCGCGCTGATATGGTGGCAAGCGCGTGATATCTCGCCCATCGAGGAAAATACGTCCGCTTTGTGGACGGTAAAAGCCGCCGATGCTGTTGATGCAGCTAGTCTTGCCTGCGCCGTTCGGTCCGATGAGCGCTAGAATCTCGCCTTCATACACATCGAACGAAACGTCATCTAGCGCTGTGATTCCGCCAAAGCGCAGCGTGATGTTCTGCACGCTCAGTTTGATTGGTGCTTTGCTCATAAAGGTGAAGACCTGCTAAAAGCATTTTTCGCTGAATGATTAAAACTTTTTCAGCTCAGGCAAGAGTATAACAGGAAAAGTGCAAACGCTACAATTTACAGCGTCGAAGTGGTCTACGCTTTATTTGTCGCTTTTGACAGGATCAGCGCATGGCGTTACTCTTAGCAACACGAGTTAAGCAATGAAAGCGAGCTAGACATGGCGGAACACGACATCGGACTCATCGGCTTGGCAGTCATGGGACAAAACCTTGTGCTGAACATGGCGCGGCATGGCTATCGCGTCGCCGTCTACAATCGCACAGTAGAGACAACTGATGAGTTTGTAGCACGACATAGCGATCAGCCAATCACAGGCGCACATACTTTGCCTGAACTCGTGGCGCTGCTGCGCAAGCCGCGCATTGTCATGCTCATGGTCAAGGCAGGCGCACCTGTTGATGCTGTGATTGACCAGCTGATTCCGTTGCTAGAGTCGGGCGATCTGGTTGTTGATGGCGGCAACAGCCATTTCCAAGACACAGAACGGCGCGAGGCGCGCTTGGCGGCGCACGGCATTCGCTTTCTGGGCTTGGGTGTCAGCGGCGGCGAGGAAGGCGCGTTGCATGGACCGAGTCTGATGCCGGGCGGCACACCTGAGGCATACGCAATGATCGAGCCGCTTTTGACAGCTATCGCCGCTAAAGCGCCGAGCGACGGCGCGCCATGTGTGACCTATCTTGGGCGCGGCGGTGCTGGACATTACGTCAAAATGGTGCACAACGGCATTGAATACGGCGATATGCAGCTGATCGCCGAGAGCTACGATATCCTCAGGCGCGTGGTCGGCTTACGCAACGCTGAGCTTGCTGAGGTCTTTGCTGCATGGAATCAAGGCGAACTCGACTCGTTCCTGATTGAGATCACAGCGCAAATCTTCCGCAAGGCGGACGATCATGGGCAGACAGGCGAGCTGGTGGACTACATCCTTGATGCAGCTGGGCAGAAGGGTACAGGCAAGTGGACAAGCCAGAGCGCACTAGACCTAGGCGTCCCAACTCCGACGCTCACAGCCGCTGTCGAGGCGCGTACGATCTCTGCGCTCAAGGCAGAGCGCGTCGCAGCCAGCAAAATCCTGAGTGCGCCTGCGATGTATACTTTTAATGGCGAGCGCGCTGCTTTTGTCGAGGCTGTACGTCGTGCGCTTTATTGCAGCAAAGTGGCGTCCTACGCGCAAGGTATGGCGCTGCTCAGCGCTGCTAGTCGAGAATACGCTTACGCCATTCCACTGGCTAGGACAGCGGCAATTTGGCGTGCCGGCTGCATCATCAGAGCGCGTTTCCTTGCCGATATCACAGAGGCATACGAAGCCGAGCCGCATTTGGCAAATCTGATGCTTGCGCCAAAGTTCCGCGCCGCGTTGAGCGCCTACCAAGCCGAATGGCGCGACGTTGTGACGACTGCAATCCGCGCAGGCGTGCCGACGCCCGCTTTCAGCGCGTCGCTTGCCTACTACGATAGCTACCGCAGCGAACGGCTGCCTGCTAACTTGATCCAAGCGCAACGCGACCTGTTCGGCGCGCACACCTTTGAGCGCACAGATCGAGAAGGCACCTTCCACGCTAATTGGTCAGTCTGAGACGCTTCACTTATGTGCCAAGAGCAAAATAGGCGGTCTTTTGTGCTGCTCTGAGCCATGCACAGCTGACGTCACTTGACTGCTTTATTGAAAGGACTCGTCACCATGAAAATTACGCCTGAAGATGTTTTTGAGTATCACATGCGCGGCAGACCGGGCAAGATCGAGGTCAAGCCGACCAAGCCGCTGCTCACTCAGCGTGACCTCTCACTCGCCTATTCGCCGGGCGTGGCAGAGGCAGTCCTTGCCGTTGAGGCGAATCCGCTCAAGGCATATGACTACACGGCAAAGGGCAACCTTGTGGCAGTGGTCAGCAACGGCACGGCAATTCTCGGCTTGGGCGACCGCGGCGCACTTGCCAGCAAGCCTGTCATGGAAGGCAAAGGCGTGCTGTTCAAAGCCTTTGCCGATGTGGACGTTTTTGACATTGAAATAGACTCGCGCGATCCTGAAGTCGTAATTGCGGTCTGCAAAGCTATCGCGCCGACGCTAGGCGGCATCAACCTTGAGGACATCAAGGCGCCAGAGTGCTTTTACATCGAGCGCACGCTGCGCGAACAGCTGGACATCCCTGTCTTCCATGACGATCAGCATGGCACGGCGATCATCAGCGGCGCTGCGCTTTTGAACGCGCTGAAACTTGTCGGCAAGCGCATTGAGGATATCAAGCTAGTCATCAGCGGCGCTGGCGCCTCTGCGATCAGCACGGCGCATTTCTACATCTCGCTTGGCATGCGCCTTGAGAACATCCTGATGGTGGACACGACAGGCGTGATCTACGAAGGGCGCACTAAGGGCATGAATGAGTACAAAGCGCCGTTTGCACGTCAGACGGACAAGCGCACATTGGCTGAGGCGCTTGAAGGCGCCGACATGCTGCTCGGCTTGAGCGTCGCCGACATCGTCACGCCGACCATGCTTGAAGGCATGGCAGAGCGTCCAATCCTGTTCACGCTCGCCAATCCGAATCCTGAGATCAAGTACGATCTGGCACGTCAGGTGCGTCCTGACGCAATTATCGCCACTGGACGCAGCGACTTGCCGAATCAGGTCAACAACGTGCTAGGCTTCCCGTTCATTTTTCGCGGCGCATTGGACGTGCGCGCGCGCACGATCAATGAGGAAATGAAGATCGCAGCAGCGAAGGCGCTCGCAGAGCTGACTATGGAAGATGTGCCTGACAGTGTGCTGAGCGCCTATGGCTTGTCGAGCCTGAAATTCGGTCCTGACTACCTGATTCCGAAGCCGCTCGATCCGCGCGTCTTGCTGTACGTGGCGCCTGCTGTGGCACAAGCAGCTGTTGAGAGCGGCGTGGCGCGCGTTGAGCGCTTTGACATTGAGGAATATCGCCATCAGTTGGCAGCGCGGCAAGGTATCGGTCGGCGCACGCGGCTGCAGATCATTCAGAAGGCGCGCATGGGCGCTAGGCAACGCCTCGTTTTCGGCGAAGGCGAAGTGAGTCGGATCATCCGCGCTGCAGCAATTGTCGCCGATGAAGGCATTGGCAAACCGATTCTAATCGGGCGACCTGCTGCCATTCGTGCCACGATTGCAGACCTCGGCTTGGACTTTTCGCCGCAAATTGTCGATCCAAGTTCTTTTGAGCGCCTTGAGGAGTACGCACAAGCGTTCTACCAACTGCGGCAGCGGCGCGGCGTCACGCTGCGCGCAGCGCGCGAGGCTGTGCTGAAGCCGAACGTCTTCGGTCCGCTCATGGTGCTGCAGGGTGACGCGGATGCCTACATCAGCGGCTTGACCTACGAGTATCCTGAGGTGATCCGACCGGCACTGCAAATTTTCCACACACAGCAAGGCGTCCGTTTGGCGAGCGGCGTGTACATCATGGTCGCTAACCAGAAGGTTTACTTGTTCACTGATGCAACGGTCAACATTGAGCCAAGCGCCGAAGACCTCGCTGAGATTGCAGTGCTCGCCGCTGACTTTGCCGTGCAGCTCGACATCAAGCCGCGCATCGCTATGCTCTCGTTCAGCAACTTCGGCAGCACGCGCCATCCGCTGAGCGAGAAAGTGGCACAAGCTGTGCAGATTGTGCGCCGCAAACGTCCTGACTTGGTTGTGGACGGCGAAGTGCAGGCTGATCTCGCCGTCTCGCCTGAGGCAATGGCGGAGCGCTTTCCGTTTTCGCAGGTCAGCGACGCAAATGTGCTCGTCTTCCCAGATTTGCAGTCGGCGAATATTGCCTACAAGCTGCTGGCAAATCTAGGCGGCGCTGAGGCAATTGGTCCGATCTTGCTGGGCATTGGCGCGCCTGTGCACGTGCTGCAAACGGGCGACTCAGTGGATGACATTGTAGCGATTGCCGCCATTGCTGCAATGGACGCGCAAAAGCGTAAGCAAGCGCTGGCACGAAGCGTCTGAGAAGCATTGGTCGCCGCTGTCATGCCGACAGCGGCAACTGATAAGCTGAGACTATTGTCAAAACATCTTTTATGACGCATAATGTGAGTAAAGATTTAGGTTTTGGCAAGCTCAGCTACACTGCTTAGAGCTTGCCGTGAGGATCAGGCTATGCTTGACTTATATAAACTGCGCATTTTCATGGCAGTGGCGCAGGAAGGTAGCTTTCGCGGCGCTGCTGAGCGGCTATATATTACACAGTCTGCGATCAGTCAGCATATTAAAGACCTTGAGACGTCGCTAGGCAGGCAACTTTTTGAGCGCGGCTGGCGCGGCGTGACGCTCACAACGCACGGTGAGCTGCTTCAAAGCTACGCGCAGCGCATCTTTGAGCTTGTGGCAGAAGCAGAGAATGCACTGACTAACTTGGAGAACTTGCCTGAAGGCAAACTGACCATTGGTGCGACGCCGGGCGTCGGAATCTACCTTGCACCAGACTGGATCGGGCGCTTCCGCAGCCGCTATGCACAATTTTCTGTCACGCTGCAGACAGGCGTCACAGCGCAGGTCATAAGCGACATCTTGGCGCAACGCCTTGAGCTCGGCTTTGTGGAAGGCGAGTTGGATAGCTATCAAAATCCGCGTTTGGGCATATGCGTGTTGCAAGAAGTGCCGCAGATGGTGATCGTCGGCACGAAGCACGCTTGGTGGGACGCTAAGTCGGTCTGCCTTGAACAACTGCGCGACCAGCCGTTCATTGTCCGTCCGCCGAACAGTCAGTCGCGCATTTGGCTAGAGCAGACGCTGCGCGCGCATGGCATTGAGCCGCACATCAGCGCTGAGTTCGATAACATCGAGTCGACCAAGCGCGCCGTAGCAGCCGGCGTATGCATCACGATTTTGCCGCACTACGTTGTGCAAAATGAAGTTGGACAAGGCACATTGCGCGCCTTACCGATTGAAGGCAATCCGTTGCGGCGCACACTGAAACTAGTTTGGGATCAGAGCGCGCATTTCACGCCAATCGGACGTGCCTTCCTCGACATGCTGCGCGCAGACTATCCAAGCATCGCTGAGGTAATTGGCAAAGCCTGATCACAACACGAAATCCTCGTCAGCAGCTGCAGCAGCAATCAGATCGCGCAGCTCATCGAGATCGGGGAGGAATTCAGCGTCGTCTGGTTCAAAAGTGCCAGCAACTTCCTCGCGTTCGCAAAGTGAGCGATACTGGCAATAGCGGCAATGGTGTAAGTCGGCAGTCAGCGGAAATTCGTCCACTTCAAGCGCTCTGAGCCGCGCTAAGAGCGCGCTGATATAAGATCGTCCGTCTATGTAGCGCGAGCTGCTGTAGGCAAAACTTTCAGTCGCGCCGCCATCTTCGCCAAACCAGTAGAGCAAGCGCACGCGCTCAGGTGGCAGTGGCGTGCCAAACAAGCGCGGCGCTGCTTCTACTAACAAGAGCGGATATAAGATGGTCTGCAGACGGCGCTCTAAGATATCACGGCGCAAACGGCGACTCGTCTTCCAGTCAATGATCAGCGCTTCGCCGTCAGGATCGTATGCCAGCAGGTCGTACTTGGCAGTCAAGCGCGCGCCATTTGCCCAAGCAGGCTTCACATTGACGCTGAACTCAGGACGGCGGAAAGTTTGTGGCACATTTGCAGGCGGATTATCGAGGAATGCCTGCCACAGGTCTGCAATCAGCGGATCAGTCTGCTCCGTCAACTGAACGCCGCGCCAATAACGCTCCATCAGGCGATGGAAGCGCTCGCCGCGTTCTACTGAGTCGTCCAAGACTGCCAGCGGCTCAGCAACTGGTGCGGGATAGGCTTGCGCCAACAAGTAGCGCAGCTGAAAGCGGCGTGGACAGTCGGCAAAGTCCTGCAGGCTGGATTGGCTAAACGTGAACGCAGGCGGCAATTCAGTCGGCATGAGCGCTCTCTTGCTCTGGCGGGCGACTGCTCCCGAGCAAGTTCCCGCCCGACATTGGAATCTTGATGTAGAACGTGCTACCTTGCCCAACTGCACTTTCGACCCATGCATCGCCGCCGTGCAGCTCTGCCACACGCTTGACAATGTATAAGCCCAATCCATTGCCGCGCACACGGAGGTTATCTTTGTTGCGAATGCGGCGGAAGCGCGTGAAAAGCGTGCGCTGATCTTCTGGACTGATACCTCTGCCCGTATCGCGCACGCTGAGCAACAGCGTATTGTCGCGCACCTCAGCGCGCACTGTAATCGTGCCGTTTGGCGGCGTATACTTGATGGCATTGTCGGTCAAGTTGTTGAGCGCACGGCGCATCATTGTATCGTCGAGGTGCAAGATCGGGATGTTCGGCGCTGTCTCGGTCAACAACGTCTGACTGTTTTTCTCAGCAGCAGCGGCGTGCGTTGCCACCACCTCGCTGACCATCTTGAGGATATCGCACGGCTCGCGGTGCAGGCGGTAGTTGCCTTCAGGATCAAGACGGCTGGCGTCGAGGATTTTCTCGACCAGATCGCTCATCTGCTTGATGCCGTTCTGGATTTTTTCAGTGAAGACGCGCTGGCGCTCATTCAGCTCGCCGACTGTTGGCAACATATCCACGTAGCCTTTCATGTAGGTCAGCGGCAAGCGCAAATCATGCGAGACTGTGCTGGTAAATTCTGCTTGATTATCGCGCAGATTTTTGTAGCGCGTGATGTCGCGCAGCATCAGGACGCTGCCGCTGCGTTCGCCGCGCTCGTCATGCATCTCAGAAAGGCGCGGCGCAAAAGTCAGACCGTTAGCGCTCTGCCACTCCATGCCTTCCGCGCTGGCTTCACCGCGTAGCAGAGCGATTAGGTCGCTTGCTTGAGTCATATTTGCAAAGGCAGAGAGCTGGTTGCCGATCACGCGCTCTGCGCTGATGCCGAAGGCACGCTCAGCTGCTGGATTGAAAACCAGAATCTGCTCGTGCGTGTCTACTACTAGGATTGGATCAAGACTGCTTCTGAGAATAGCAGCAAGCTGCTCTCGTCCTCTGCGCGCGGCTTCAAACGACCGTGCGTTAGCAATCGCAATTGCTGCTTGCGCCGCAAGAAGCTGTAGGAAGTTGCGTTCCCATGCGCCAAAAGCGTGCGCCTCACGATAAGCGACCCACAAAATGCCCAGAGGCGCCTCGCGCGCTGTGAGCGGCACAGCTGCCACAGCGCCAAAAAGTGAGCGGAGCTCGTTCAATGGCTGTGGTAAAGGTGCCTCAGCGGTAGCCTCAAAGTTGGAGTGCTGCGCCACTGCCAGAAGCGGCGCGTCAAAGCGCGCAAAGTCGTTGTCACTGCCCTCAGCACAGTAAGCCTGTAGCGCTGTACTGCTAGTGACCACGAAACGCAAGCAAGCGGCGCGCAAGCCACGCTGCGCGATCTGCGCTATGTCTGTCAAGACAGTCTCTAGCGTGCCGCCTTTAGCGATACGTCGCGTGATTTCCAGAAGCAATGCCTGCTCGCCTGCATATTGTCTGAGTTGCTCGCGGAGCTCCTCTACCGATGTGCTCAAAGGTACAGCTTCACTCATGGTCACGCAGCACTTCTCCGAAATTAGTTGGGCTGAAGCAGTTTTCGTCGAAGCAGGTCTCAATCTGAGCGCATTATAACACTCCTCTCATGTCAGTTGCAACATACATGACGGAGCAGTGCATCGAGCGCTGCAGTGGTGAGGAGCGCGCACTAGTGTGCTTTTCAGGCGCGCTACCAATTGCCGCGCTAGGTGTGCCGACGTACAATTCTGCTCAAAGTGTGTTGAGGAGTCTTTCAATGCAAGTTTCGATTACGCTTAACGGGCAGGCGCGCGTACTGGACGTGCAGCCGCACGAGAATTTGATGACTGTGTTGCGTCGTGAAGGCATGTTCAGCGTCAAGCACGGCTGCGAGACAGGCGAGTGTGGCGCTTGCACTGTTTTGATTGACGGCAAACCAACGGTCAGCTGCATCACGCTGGCAGTGACGGTCAACGGCAAGTCCATTACGACTCTAGAGGCACTTGCCAGCAAGTCAAGCGAGATGCATCCGTTACAGCAAGCGTTCGTGGAGACAGGCGCAATTCAGTGCGGCTATTGCACACCTGCACAGATTCTCTGCGCAAAGGCACTGCTCGACCACAATCCGAGCCCGACTGAGGCAGAGGTGCGTGCTGCGTTCAACGGCGTGCTGTGCCGCTGCACAGGCTATGTGAAACCTGTCCAAGCTGTCTTGCGCGCAGCGGCGATGCTGCGCGGCGAGGCAGTGCCGCCAGTTGAGGAAGATGAGCGCGCTGTGATCATGCCTGTTGACCTGTTACGTCCATATGGCAGCGACATGCCTCATGTCGCCGATGATGGCGCACCTGAGACCAGCAGCGGCGCTGTGCGCACGCAAGCGCCTGTCAAGCCGCTGATTGTGCCGACGACCGAAGTGCGCGACACGACTGTGGTCGGCAAACCTGAGCAAAAAGTGGACGCGGTCAAACTCGCGCTCGGCAAGCCCGCCTTCGCCGATGATATTGAGCTGCGCGGGATGCTCTACGGCGCGCTGATGACCAGTCCGCACGCTCATGCGCGCATCAAGCACATTGACACAAGCAAGGCGAAAGCGATTCCAGGCGTCCATGCTGTGCTGACCTACAAAGATGTGCGGCGCGTGGTCTATGCCAGCGGCGGACAGAGCTATCCCAATCCGCCGCCGTATGACCAGGTCAGCCTTGACAACAAGGTGCGGCACGTCGGCGACCGCGTAGCAATCGTGGCGGCTGAGTCGCCAGAGCTGTGTCAGCGCGCTATCGAGGCGATTGAGGTTGAGTGGGAAGTCCTGCCTGCTGTCTTCGATCCGCAGGAGGCAATGAGCGGCAACGCTCCGATCATCCACGACGAGCCAGATGCAATCGGCATTCATGACGCCTCGCGCAACATCGTGGCGCACATTCACGCCAAAATTGGCGATGCAGAGCAGGCGTGGGCTGAGTCTGACCTGATTGTGGAAGGTGAATATCGCGTCCATCAGGTGCAGCAGGCGTCTATCGAGCCACACATTGTTATCACCTACTGGGATGAAGATGAGCGCTTGGTTATCCGCACTAGCACGCAAGTGCCGTTCCATGTTCGCCGCATGATCGCGCCGCTGATCGGCTTGCCGATCTCACGGATTCGCGTCATCAAGCCGCGCATCGGCGGCGGCTTTGGCGGCAAGCAAGAGATGCTGATTGAAGACCTTGCTGCGCACCTGACGATTGCCACAGGACGACCAGTGCGCTTTGAGTACACGCGCGAGCAGGAGTTCACTAGCGCGCGCAGCCGCCATCCGCAGATCATCCGCTACAAGAGCGGCGTCAAACGTGACGGCACGCTGATCGGGCAGGAGATGTACGTGATTGGCAACACAGGCGCCTACGGCACGCACGGCATTACTGTGCAGACGGTCAGCGGCATGCGCGGTCTCTCGACTTACAACGCGCCGTATCGCCGCTTCGATTGTGACGTGGTCTACACGAACATTCCGACGCCGGGCGCCTATCGCGGCTATGGCGCGCCGCAGGCGCTCTTCGCCCTTGAAATTCACATGGAGCAGATCGCTGAAAAGCTGGGCATGGACGTGCTGGAGTTCAAGGCGAAGAACTGGGTCAAAGTAGGCGATCCGTTGCCATTGGCGCAAGCGCTGGGCGAGGCGCGCGAAGGCTTTCCGCAGACGGTCGTCACGTCGGGCTTGGCAGAGTGCGTTGAGCTAGGCGCGAAAGCAATCGGCTGGCATGAGAAGCGCGGCAAGCCCGGCGATGGTCCGATCAAGCGCGGCATTGGCATGGCGGTCTGCATGCATGGCACAGCTATCGCCGGCTTGGACATGGGCGCAGCCAGCATCAAGATGAACGATGACGGCTCATTCAACGTGCTCGTTGGCGCGACTGACCTTGGCACAGGCTCAGACACGGTCATTGCGCAAATTGTGGCAGAGACGCTCGGCGTGCCGCTCAGCAAGATCATCATGTACTCAAGTGATACCGACTTCACGCCGTTTGACACAGGCGCTTATGCCAGCAGCACGACATACATCAGCGGCGGCGCGGCGCTACGCGCGGCTGAGCAAGTGCGCGCGCAAATTCAGCGCGTCGCGGCAAAAATGCTCAAAGTGGACGATCCAGAGCTGCTGTGGCTAGAGAACGAGCGCGTCTACGCGCCAGGCGGCAAGTTCGTGACGCTAGAGCAAGTAGCACTTCACTCGCTGCACATCGAGGAGCAACATCAAATCATGGCTACGGCGAGTCATATGTCTTATGCGTCGCCGCCGCCGTTTGCCGCTCAGTTCGCCGAAGTCGAGGTGGATACGCGCACAGGACAGATGACGGTCAAGAGACTGGTCTTTGCTGTGGACTGCGGCGTGCCGATCAATCCGCTGACTGCCTCTGGACAAGTGGAAGGCGGCATGACACAGGCGCTCGGCTACGCACACTGTGAGCAGATGGTCTATGATGAGCGTGGCACGCCATTAGCGACCAAGTTTGGCGAGTATCACATTTATCAGGCAGATGAAATGCCAGAGACGCGCGTGATCTTCGTCGAGACTTATGAGCCGACTGGTCCGTATGGCGCCAAGGCAGTTGCTGAGATTCCGAAAGACGGCGTAGCGCCAGCGCTCGCCAGCGCCATTCATGACGCAACAGGCGTCTGGATTCACGAGATTCCGTTCACGCCAGAGCGCATCTGGCGCGCCTTGAAGCAAGCAGGCAAGCTCTGGCACGCTTAAGCGCTCACTTTTGTGACAACTTAGCAGCTGAGCGTGGCGGTCGGGCTTATCCGACCGCTTTTTTGCATCAGATAAGTCGTTTTTTTCATGCAAAGTGACATGATGACGCATCGAAAGCTACTTATATTTTTACACCCAAGGACAAGTTAAACTTACGGTTATTACAGCAAGCCTTTTTATATTTTCTTTGTAAGCTCATACAAGACGCTTATACTGGAGCGCTCGACAGGCGCTTGGCGCTCTATTATCCTGTTTGAGTGAATGCACTAGGTGTTCGAGAAGCCGAGATATCTGTCAAAGGAATGACGCCGCTCACAAAAGCGCTTCCACAACGGCATACTGAGGTGATCGTGCAGCTGGGGCAGCATTCAGTGCAGCGCACTTTATAGCGTTGCGTAGTGAGAGCGCTCTCAGGCGTTTCTTACAAAGCTCATCCATATCCACAAAACAGATGGGAGTTCAACAGTATGAAAGTCTCACTCTACAAGCTCGTGGTTCTCACCTTGCTCGCTGTGTTAGTAGTCGCGCCTGCGTTCAGCGTCTTGGCGCAAGATTGCCCAAGCACTCTCAGTGCTGAGGACTGCGCCCTAGTCGCCGCTGCCAGCAAGAATGTCGACAAGCTGAAGTCATTCGCCATGGACTTTGCAGTAGAAGCTGCAGCCAAAGGTCTAGGCACGAGCGGCTTCACGCTCTCCGCAAAGGGCAGCGGTGGCGTTGATCTCAGCAAGGTTGACGCAGGCAGTGATGACATCGCTGAGGTGCTAGAAAAGATAGCCCTGCGCGTCATCATGGACGCCTCGCTAACAGGCGATGATGCACAAGCAGGCGAGATCGAAATCCGCATTGTAGACGGGCAAATCTACACCAAGAGCCCTGGAGACGATGAGTGGGAGGTCCAGTCTGTCTCAGAGTTTTTGGAAGAGTCCGAGTTCAACCTTGAGCTGGGTCTGAACTTGAGCGACGTGCTTGGCTTCTCTGAAAGCGCTGGCATGGAAATGCTGGGCGCTCAGTACACGGCGACCGACGGTCCAACCATTGACGGCGTGAAAACGCGCGCTATCAAAGCGAGTCTGGACTTGAAGCCGTTCTTCGAGTCGCTCGCTATGCCCAGCATACCAGGTCTGCCAATGGACGTGCCAAACATGCCAGAGACAGGCAACTTCCTATCTAACCTTGCCAAAGCCTTCAAGAAAGTGCTGCTCAGCGCCACGAACTACTACGGCGTAGATGGCACTTTACGCGGCTTCAAGTTGGAAGCGGCAGTGGAAGCAGACGGATCAGCACTGGCTGCGCTGACAGGTCTTTCAGGCAACATCGAGCTGATCCTCACGATAGATGTGCGCCTGAGCAAGCTCGGCGAGCCATACAAGGTCGAGGTGCCGACCAACTGAGCGCACACGCTCGGCTCGACCAAGCACAAGCGCGGAGCGATCCGCGCTTGTTGCGTTTAATGACCAGCCCTGTCAAGCCAATCAGCTTTTTGAGCTTTCTTGACCTTTAGAAAACATCCAGTGATCGCTCATATTCCAAATTACGCAAGAAAATCCCTTGACAAAAACAACAGCACTGTGCTAACCTATTGATAGCCGAAAGCAAGAGATGGATATGGGCAGCGAAAAACGCAAACGACCCATTGATCCACAGGCTGTTTACAGCAGACAAGAGGCGGCTGAAGCGTTAGGCGTGAGCTTGAGTACGCTCAAAAAGCTGATCAACGCAGGTTACCTGCGCGTCAGCCAGCCGAAAGGCGTTCGGCGCGTTTTCATCAAAGGCGAGAGCATCCTCGCCATGCTTGACCAGACCGTTGTAGAGAGACGTGCTTAGCATGAGAAGCCAAGTGATGAGCCAAGTTGCCAGTGAAGCCCTGAGTGCATTGTCGCTCAGTGCAAGCCTGCGCTGCGTCGCTTGCTTCGCTGCTGAGCCGTGGCGCACATCGCTGCAAACGTGGAACTGGCTCTACTCAATCGCAGCCGCGCCGCAAGGTGACGAGCGGCTCACGAACAGGTTGACAGAGCAGAGCAGTAGCACAGGTCGCTTGGCAGTTCAGGCTGACGTCGCTGCGAAACATACGCTATCAGGATACAGCGCTGTAGCTGCGCCATATCGGTATCCTGCGCTCTTTAACAACAGTCGGTTCAACGTCATGGAAACGCGCCATAGGAGACGCATCACCACTTAGACGCGAGTTTCCAACGCTGCGGCATTCCACAGCACAGAGAGACGTAGAACCGAGCAAAGATTGGTTCTACGTCTTTTTCGTTTGTCAAGGTGATGGAGGAAAGTGATGACCAAGCATCTCGACATTCGCGTCTACCAGACCTTGTTCACTGAGGATCGCTTCGCCGCCTTATTCAGGACAGTGGATCGTCTGCATGACATTGTCTGCGAAGGCAAGTTGGCACAGGTGACGACCTTATCCGCTGAGGAAGTAATCGGTTGGCTGCAAGACATCGGCTACACCATTCAGGAGACAATTCGTGAACTACAAGCCAAAGAGAGCAAGCATGAAAGCCTGCATACATAGCTTTTCTACTGCTCTCTTAAAGCGCCATAAGAGGCACGAGAGGGCTCAGGACAACGGTCAAGGCAATCTTTCAGGGTGTGGCTATGCGTGCCCATCTGCCCTGAAGGATTGCCCGCGCGCAGCGCTTGAGCCGCTCTGAGTCCTCTGCTGGCGGAAAGGCGGACGGAACTTGGAGCAGCGCAAGCCTACAGCACATGACGTTGTTCCGTCCGCACTCAGCGCAGATTGCAGCCTTCATCGCAGGCGCGCTGACTGCCATTCAACCGAATTGCTCTTCTATTAGACGACAGACAGATTGTATACGCGCCTTTCCTCACTTCACCTGTGCCGCAGATGTGCGGCACAGGCGCTTTCTCAGCGCTTGCCATACGCACAAGTTGACACACTGCCAAAAGTGAAAGATACTTCTAGGTCAGAGACGCGCAGGACGGCGCAACGCTTGCGCATTGCTGCCGCTGCAAGGCGTTGGCTTTCACAGATTGCCTTAGAGAGGAAGGATATCTTTACCATGCGGCGAATTGCCCTGATAGCCTTGATTATCGCGTGCTGCCTCGCCATGTTGCCGCTCGGTAGCGCGGCACAGGCGCAGCAAGAGCTAATTGTTCACATCGTGCAGCAAGGCGAGAATTTGTATCGCATTTCGCTGCGCTACGGCGTTCCGATCAGCGTCATTGCAGCACAAAACGGCATTACGGACGTGAACCGTATCTTCGTCGGCCAGCGCTTGATCATTCCGCGCGGCGGCGCCGTGATCGTCCCGCCGACTCAGCCGCCTGCCACAGGCACTGGCATTTACGTGGTGCAGCGCGGCGACACATTAGCGCGCATTGCGCGGCGCTTTAACACAACGGTCGCTGCTTTGGCACAGCTGAACGGCATTGTCAACGTCAACCTGATCTTTGTCGGTCAGCAGCTGCGCATCCCCGGCGAAGGCGGCGCCGCGCCCGTGCCGACTCAAGCGCCCGGCGGCACGCCGACCACAGCCTTTGAGATCGGCGGACAGATTCAAGGCGGCTTGACTGCCAACAGCGACGCTGTGATGAAGAGCGCCAAGATGAAGTGGGTTAAGCGCCAATTCGCTGCTGGTGACCCTGCTGCGCTCGCTTTCATCGGTGAGGCGAAAGCCGCAGGCTACAAAGTGCTGCTCAGCATCGTCGGCGATAAGAATCGTGTGCTTGACCCTGCCTTCCAGAACGACTACGCCGCATTCGTGGCAAATCTAGCGCGCTCAGGCGCCGATGCCATTCAGGTCTGGAATGAGATGAACATTGACCGCGAGTGGCCACAAGGTCAGATCAACCCTGCCAGCTACGTCCAGCTGCTGCAAAAGGCATACACTGCCATTAAAGCGGCGAATCCGAACACCTTAGTCATCACAGGCGCGCCTGCGCCGACCGGCGCCGAAGGCGCTTTTGGTCTGGCGCGCGTTTGGAATGATGACCGCTATTACAACGGCATGGCTGCAGCTGGCGCCGCGCGCTTTGCCGATTGCATTGGCGTGCATTACAACGAAGGCATCGTCAGCCCGACGGCGACCACAGGCGACCCGCGCGGCGATAACTACCCGACTCGCTACTTCCTGACCATGCTGCAGCGCGCCCTCGCGCCTTTCCCCGGCAAGCAAGCCTGCTTCAGCGAGCTCGGCTACCTCTCGCCGGAAGGCTACGGACCGTTGCCGCCGAACTTCGCTTGGGCAGCTAACATCACTGCGCAGCGCCAAGCGCAGTTCTTAGGCGAGGCTGTGCGCGTAGCGCGCAACACTGGTCGTGTGCGCCTGCTGATCGTCTTCAACATTGACTTCACCAACTACGGCGACGATCCGCAAGCAGGCTACGCCATCATCCGTCCCGGCAACATCTGCCTCGCTTGCGCCACCATTGCTGCGAACGCGCCCTAAGCCCTGATGGCGCCCTCTTAAGGCAAGGCGTGAGCGATCTTGCTCACGCCTTTTCATTTTCTCGCGCGCGCCTTGCCAGCTCCGCAGAATTTCGTGCTACAATAGAGCAACAGTTTCTCTTAAGCAGGTGAAGCAGCGCCGCCATGAAGATTTTTATCAGCGCCACGCCCGATGACGCCTTTCGGCAAAGGCTGTGCCGCAACTTGGAAGGCGAAAAGCACCAGATCACTGAGTCGCTTCACAGCGCCGATTATGCCCTGTTGATTGACGGCTCAGCAGCTGGACAATCCAGCGCTGAATGTCTCCCGATCATCCACCTCTGGCGCCACGCCGACTCCGCGCCACACGCCGAAGCCCTCGATTTCCGCTCGGACTCCAGCTTTGATGAGCCGTTCATGGCGTTGCGCCGCCGCCTTGAAGTGCAGCCTGCGCCGCGCGCCGTCTTGTACAACTTGCCTGACCTGTTGCCCGTCTGCGTAGAGCGCCCTGAGCTAGATACGTTGTGCGAGCGCATCCTGAGGCGCGACGAGCGCATCAACGCCGTTGTCAGCAAGCCGCTGCCTAACGCGCTCTACGGCTTGGCAGGCATCGGCAAGAGCACGCTGACCAACATGCTCTGCCGCCGCTGTGACGTGCGCCGCCACTTCAGAGATGGCATTGTTTGGATCAACTGCGGCACCAACGCCAACCCGCTCGGCTTGCTCCAGACGCTCGGCGCCGCCTTTGACGTGCCGCTCGCCGAGCTGGTCACGGAGCAGCCTGCCCAAGTCCGCCTACAGCGCGAGCTGCGCACCAGACGCTGTCTGATCGTGCTGGACGACGTCTGGGATCACGAGCTGGCAAAGTTGTTTCAGCAGCTGCTGGGCTCTGACTCGCGCCTGCTGATCACCACGCGGCAGCTCGGCATTGCCCAGAGCCTGCACGCGCAGCCGCTCTTGATCGAGTCGCTCTCGTCTCAGCAAGGCGCTGAGCTGCTCCGCGGCTACATCGCCGACCTGAGCGAAGGAACTGCCAACGACATCGCAACGATCCTCAACGGACATCCGCTTGCGCTCTACATCGCCGCGATGTGGATTCTAGGACACGGCGTTTCAGAGGCGCCTGCTCTCTTGCGCCGCCTCAGAGAGCGCGAAACCTTCCGAAATTTGCGCCTTAAGGAGTCTGACCGCAACCTCCACCTCGAATACTCGCTCAGACTGAGCTATGACGACCTGAAGCAGGGCGACAACGCCATCTTCCAGTTCTACTTCCGCCAGCTCGGCGTCTTGGCGCCAAACGAGCCGTTCTCGAAGGAAGCAGCAGGCGCGCTCTGGGAACTTGACGGCGACGCGCTCTCCGATGCGTTGCACGCGCTGTATCAAAAAGGCTTGCTCTTCAAGGCGGCGGGCAATGGCAACTCTGAGCCGCGCTACTACACGCACAGCCTGATCCATCTCTATGCGCGCAAATTGCTTGAGGCTGAGAACAGCGGTCAGGAATTCGGCTTAGCTGCCAAGCGCCACTTCACCTTCTTCTTCGAGGCGCGCCACCTGCAGCGCGCTGACCGCGCACGCCTGCTGACCGACTTGCCCAACATCCTCGTCGCCTTCGACTTCGCTGCAGACCATGACCCGCGCGCTGCTGTGGACTGGGCGATGAAGCTGAACAAGACTCTGGGCAAGACCGACCAGCGCGACCTGCACCGCACCTTGCTAGAGCGCGCTCTGGAAGCGGCGCAACGCACTGATCAAAGGGCAGGTGAGGCGTTCTTGCTCAGGGCGCTCTACAACCTGACCAAAGAACAGCGCCACGGCGAGGCGGCGCGGCGCGCCTTCCGCGAGGCAACTGCGGGCAGGGCGCATGTCATCACGCTGCAGATGGCTGCCCTCTTAGAGAAGGATTTCGGCAATTTTGAGGCGGCGCGGGGCTTGTTTGAGCGCGCCACGCAAGCCGAGCCGAACAATGCGCCGGCATGGCAGGCGTGGGCGCTGATGGAAAAAGAGCTGGGGCGCTATGAGGCGGCGCGGGGCTTGTTTGAGCGCGCCACGCAAGCCGAGCCGAATGACCCTGTCTCATGGCAGGCGTGGGCGCTGATGGAAAAAGAGCTGGGGCGCTATGACGCGGCGCGGGGCTTGTTTGAGCGCGCCACGCAAGCCGAGCCGAACAATGCGCCGGCATGGCAGGCGTGGGCGCTGATGGAAAGCCAGCTCGGACGGCATGACGAGGCAGAGCGCCTGTTGCGCCAAGGCTTGGCGCACGTCCGCAGCGGCTATGGGTTGGGCTTGCTGCATTCTAGCTTGGGCAGGCTGTTGGCAGATCGTGGAAGGCTTAAAGAAGCAGAGGCTCACTTCCGCAAGGCGCTGCAGCACCACGAGCGAGACGCTCTAACGCACTACCACTTCGCCGTGCGCGTCCTGCTGCGCACAGGTCGGCGCGAGGAGGCATGTCAGCACTTGTGTCGTGCTAAGGCGCTAGGCGCAAAAAAGCAGCGCGACCGCGAGATGATTGAAAATGCCGTTCAGCGCAACGGCTGCCGATGCGGCGCGGAAGGCAACAGGCGCGCTCAGACGTCGTAGGCGGCGGCAATCTGCGCGGCGAGCGCGGCGCGCTGTTCAGGCGGCAAAAAAGCGGCATGTGCAGCGTTCAGCATCATCTCGCGCAGGTCAGCGAAGGCGCAGCCTAAGGTCGTGAGCGCGTTGTGCAATTCGTCGCTCAGCGCGATGTCGGAGAGCAGCGGATCGTCCGTGTTCAGGGTCAGGCGCAAGCCGCACGCGCGCATTTGCCGCAGCGGATGCTCGGATAGCGTGCGGACGACGCCGCTGTGGACGTTGCTGGTCAGGCAGACTTCAAAAGTGATGTCGCGCTCGCGCGCCAAGGCGACCACAGCTGAGTCTTCGAGGACGCGCACGCCGTGTCCGATGCGCACAGCGCCGAGCTGCTCAACGGCGTAGCGCACGTTCTGCGCACCTGACCATTCAGCGGCGTGCGAAGTGACATACAAGCCTGCTTGCCGCGCCTCAGCGAACAGTCCGCGAAACGGCTCAGCCGAGAAGCCGTCTTCCTGTCCGCCTAGGTCTACTGCCACAATGCCGTGCGCGCGGAAGTCGAGCGCGGCGTAGACGGCTTGTGCGCCTTCCTGAGCCGACTCGTGGCGGTTGAGCGAGACGATCAAGCGCACAGTGATGGCGTGATCGCGCTGCGCCTGCGCGACGCCTTCACACAGGCAGGCAATTGCCTCGCGGAATGAGAGTTGGCGGGCTTGAGTCAGCGCCTTAGGCGTGAAGCGCAGCTCAAGGTGGCGCACGTTGTCAGCAGCGGCGTCTTCCACGACTTCGCGCGCAAGGCGGCAGATGACCTCAGGGCTGCAGAAGAACTTGCGCAGCACGGCGAACTTCGAGAGGAAGTGCTGCATCGTGCGCGGCGACTCAGGCGTGATCTGCACATACGGACGCAAGCCTTCGGCGCTGTAGGCAGGCACGTCCAGTTGATATGTCCGCGCGATCTCGGCAAGGCTGCTCAGGCGCAGCGCGCCTTCAAAGTGCCGATGCAGGTCAATTTTGGGCAGCGCGGCAAGGCGCGCGCGCAGCGCTAGGTCAGTCGAGCTGCTCATGCGCTCACTCATAGAGCAGCCAGCTCCAGTAGCGCCACGCGGCAAAGAGCGCGATCAGCAGCGCGATCAGGCTCAGCAAGTTGGCGAGCAAGGTCTGCTGTGGATCAAAAGGCGCGCTAACTTGCCACAGCGCGCTCAGGCTGATCAGCGCCATGCTGAGGTAAAACAGGCGGTAGAGCGGCGGCTGCTTGGTCACAGCGCCGAGTCGGCGGCTGAGCGCCGCCAAGAGCCATAGGAGCGCAATAATACCGTGTAGCGCCGCAACAATCAGGATATTCACACAGCGCCGCGCTGCCTCGCTTTGGCAATGGTCTCGCGCAGCACGTCGGCAAAGGCGCTGACTTCAACAGGTTTTGCCAAGTAGCCGTCAAAGCCTGCCTCTAGGACGCGCTCACGGTCGCCGGGCAAGGTGTAGGCGGCTGTGATCGCTAAGATAGGGATATGGCGCGTCTGTGGATCGGCGCGCAGTGTGCGCAGAAGTTCCCAGCCGTCCATCTTGGGCATGGCGAGGTCGGTCAGGATGATGGTCGGCGCCTGTTGACGGATGTGCGCTAAGGCTTCCACGCCGTTCGAAGCCTTGACGACTTGAGCGCCAAAATATAGTAGAGTCTCTGCGAAAACATCACGATTAGTTGTTTCATCGTCCACGATCAGGACGCGCCAAGTGGTGATATCTTGCCAATCGTTCATAAATCAGTGCACCTGTGTAGCTGAAGCGAGTTTATCCTGAGCTTGCGGCACGACCATTGGCAAAGTGACAGTGAACGTGCTGCCTACGTTCAGCGCGCTCTCAACTGTAATTGTGCCGCCCATGAGTCGCACTAAGTCATGTGTAATTGAGAGACCTAAGCCTGTGCCAGTGACGTTGCGCTGTGCCTCGGACTGAACTTGCCGATATTTCTCGAAGATGTTGACGAGCGCCTCAGGCGGGATGCCTGTGCCAGTGTCTGAGACGCTGATCGTCCACGTCGAGACATCGGAATTGACGTAGGCGCGCAAGCGCACCTCGCCTTGCTGCGTGAATTTGAAGGCGTTGCTGAGCAGATTGGTCACGATCTGCTGCAGGCGCTTTTCATCGCCTAAGAGTCGGCGCGGCAAGTTCGGATCGATCTCTTTGACAAATCGCAAGCCGTTTTTATGCGCCAATACGTCGAGTTCCGTCGCTACGCGCTCCAGCATTGCCACAGGCGAGAACGGCGCGATATTGAGCGTCATCTTGCCTGCCTGAATGCGCGAGAGATCGAGCAGGTCGTTAATCAGCGCGAGCAAACGCGATCCATTATCGCGGATGATCTGAATGCGCTGCATAACGGTCTCATCAAGCCTGCCAAACATGCTCATCAGCAACATGTCAGTGTAGCCGATGATGGCGGTCAGCGGCGTGCGCAGCTCGTGCGACATCGTGGCAATGAAGTCGCGTTCCATGCGCACAGCTTCATTGGCAACAGCATTTGCTTGCATGAGTTCAGCATTCTTGGCGTCCAGCTCGCGTGCTTTCAGATCGAGCAGCTCAATGTTGCGCACAAGGCGATCTGTCATCTGGTTAAAGGCGTCCGCCACTTGGTAGAGTTCGTCGCGGCGCTCAGGAAGCGGTATGCGGCGGCTGTAGTCGCCGGCAGCGATTTTATCAGCGCTGGCGACCATCTGCTCAAGCGTGCGCACAATCGGTCTGCTGATGACTGTGGCAGCCAGCAAGGCGGCAAGGCTGACGAAGGTGAGCCAGATTAAAAGCGACTGTAGAGCGCTCTGTTGTGCTGCGATCAGCGCTTGGCGCGGACGCTGCAGGACGATCACGAGGTGATCGGCGCTCTTTTCTACTGGAATCGGCTCATAAACGAGCGCTACGGTCTGACGGCTTTGGTCAAGGCGCAAATTGCCTTGCGCAGCTGCGCGTAGGTTAGCAGAGTTTAGGCTGTGAGTGAAACCATCAGTTGCGGCGATCAACTGTTCGCCGTTGTAGAAGGCGATCTCGGCGCCAAGAAAAGTGCGAAATTTCTCTGCGTCGGCAAGGCTCAGGCGCCTGCCGACGATCAGCACGCCGTTTGGATTCTTTCCTTCACTGGTACGTATAGCGGTCAACACAACAAGGAAAATCTCGCCGTCAATGTTCAGCAGAAGCATAGACGGCTCGCTACTTGTGCGCACAGCTGGCAACGAGTCGCCAAGTTGCGCGACGACTCGGTCTGCTTTGCCTAGGTTGTAAGTCAGACGATTGTTGACGTTATAAATGCCAAAAATATGAAGCGGAAAAGTGTTGATCAGCGAAATCGCCGAGTCGGGATTGATGTGGTTGCTGATCCAAGCAGGCTCAATCGAGTCGGCGAAAGCTTGGGCATGCAACTCGTCCCAGACAGCATAGTCATTTGCTATGTACGCCAGATCAGCCTTGATATCCTTGAGCAAGCGCACTACGCCTTGAGCGCTTTCCTGCAAGTTGGCGCGTTCGATCTCAAGCAGGTTATGATTTGCGATGCTATAAGCGGTCAGAGTCACTAACAGCATCGGCATGATCGCCAGCGAGAGCAGGTAGATCAGCAGTCGCCTTCTCAAGGGCATTGTGACGCGTCACCTCCGAAGTGTTAGCTTAAATTGTAGCGCATATTCTGAGATGCTGCTGAGACACTGACCTGCTAAAAAACGCAGCAAGCGCGGAGAAAGTTCCGCGCTTGCGCTTAGCTCAACAAATGCACTACTGGATTGGCACTTCGACTGTGTATGGCTCGCCGAGCTTGCTCAAGCGCACGTCCAGAGTGAACTGCACGGAGATGTCGTTCGGCGCGCCTGTCAGCATGGCTGCCATCTGACCATCTACACCCAGATTGAGTTCCAGTTTGAGACCGCGGAAGGTGCCATCCGTGCCGTAGTACTGAGTAGCCACGACATTCAGCTCCTCAAATATCGCGCCCAAGAGCGGCAGGAAGCTACCGAGCTGTGCTGTGTTCGGGTCATCCTGTGGGATGATCTGCGAGAGCGCCTCTGAAATGTTGGGATCGGCTAGCGCTTGCAAGAACGGCTTCAAGTCAGTAGTCGCCGTGATGGCGCGCGTCCTCACGCCGTCAATAGTCGGACCATCAGAGGCTGAGTAGACTGTCTGAATAGCGCCGAACAAGTCTGCCAGCGCAGGGTTGTTCAGGTTGCCCAGCACGCCGCCAAGGTCGTCGGTACTGCCGCCAAAGGCGCCTAGCTGTCCAGAGAGCATCTCAAGCGGTACCTCTTGCCATGCGTCCGTGCCGTCAAAGCCTCTGAGGAAGACGCGACCATCTACCACGCGCACCTCGACAGTGCCCGACTGGTTCTCAGTGCCGCTTGTGAGCGAAGCGTCCATGATTACGCTGAAGATCAAACTTGGCAGTACCTCGTTGATGTCGGTCACTGATGGATCGACCTTGCTGAGGTCAATGCCGCCGCTACCTTTGACCGTCAGCGAAAAATTGCCTTCTTGCAAGCCGCTTGCTTCAGCGTCAACCGTGAAGTCCATCACGAAGGAAGTCAGCTTTGCAGCATTCTCGCCAGTGGCGGCAGCGATCAAGGCGCAGTCGCTGGCGCCTATGCCGGGCGGACAATCTTGCGCTGAGACCGTCAGAGCAGGTACAAGTGCCAGCAAACCAATCAAGGCGAGCGTCACAAACTTGTAGAACGAGACTCTCATATTCAACTCCTGTTGTTGCTAGACCTTACAAAGCGAGCATGAGCGCTCAAGGCTGCTTCTGCTCTCATATACGCAAACGCTCCAGAATGCGTTGTACTAGGCGCGCAATAATCACCTGCGCTGCGGCGAGCACTGCAGTGCGAATGATTGTGCCAAGACATCCTGCGAACATTTGCTGGCTCTCTGCACGCTCAGCTCGGTTACTCACAGCGGAGTGTAGTGACATTCACATCGTTCGGCAAGCGCCTTTATGTGAGCAATTTGTGAGAGCATGCAAAGAAATCATAAAAGCCTTGTTCAGAGTCAGGCGCTGCTTACAAAATAGCTAGGCGCGCAGCGGCGACCACGTCCGCCGATTGCGCTGCGCGCGCTCCAGAACGCGCTCGATCTGTTCGTCGGTCACAGCTCGCTCAAAACTGCGGAAGCCTGAGAGTCGAAAGCCGTGTTTCGCTGCAATGGCTGCAATTTCGTTCGCTTGTGCCGCTGTAAGCGCCTTGCCAATGCTGTAATCTTCGTAGCGTCCTTCCATTGCCAGCGCCATGGTCTCTGCCATGCAGGCGAACGCTTTACCTTTGGGAAAGCCGAAGTCAAAGTGAAAATCTACGTCGCCTGGCACCTCGACCATGCCGCCTTCGATAACCAGCACATCATCGCGCTCTTGTGCTACGCGCACAGAGACGTCGCGCGGACGCGCCACATCGCAGACCACAGCGCCCGGCTTCAAATGCTGCGGAAAAATGACAGCGTCTATGGCGCTAGTGACCGTCAGGATCAGGTCAGCGTCATAGATTGCGCTCACGTCTGTGCTAACGCTCAATTGAGCGCCTCTGCCTTCGCAGCGCGTGCGCACTTCAGCCAGTGCTGACTCGCGCCTGCCAACTAGCACTAGCTCTGCCACGTCCGCTGCCAAAATTTCAGCGCAGACGCTGCCAATAGCGCCTGTTGCGCCGACAACAGCTGCTTTGGCTGCGCTGAGCGCGATTTGCATCTGTGCCGCTGCTTGACGGACAGCCTCGACTGCAATTGCAATGGTGTAGCTATCACCTGTAGTGACAGGCACTTCGCAGCGCTCAGCAATCGTGCGTCCGGCATCACCTACCACGCTCGTGAAAGCGCCTAAGCCGACGATCTTGGCGCCTAGCCTTTCTGCCTTGCGCACAGACGCTGTGATCTTGTCGTAGACGTGCTGCACAGGCAGCTCTAACATGCGCTTCGGCGTAAACGGGCAAGCGATGAACCAGCCTTTGATCTCGCGTCCTGTAGCCATGCTGCGCGCGCCTGTGATCTCTGAGATGTAGACAGGCGGGAAGTAGGCTGAGAGAAAATCTACCTGCTTTTCGGTCAACAGCTTGCCGAGCAGTGGAAATTTACGGCTAACATCGCGCTTAGGATGAATCGGATGGATGATGAAGCCAAAAGTGTCCGTCACACTTTGGGACATCTCATTCCCACTCCTCTAGGAAACTTGCCTCATCTTGACGCTCAACTGCGCGCGGGAACTTCTGGCGATGCAGCGCCGCGATCTCGCCGCGCAAGCCGTGATGGTCACTCTCCTCAAAGCTGATGTTTTTGCGCAAGATGCGCCGATCAGGCTTGGCAAACAGCACTGTGTCGGACTCGATCATGCGTGCTGGATAGACCACCATGCCAGAGCCAATCCGACAGTTGTTGCCTACGCAACTGCCCAGCACTTTCTGCCCAACTTTCTCGCGCTTGCCGTCAATTGCCTCCACTTCTATCGCTTTAGGCAGTAGATTGAAGTCAGTGAAAGTGCTACCTGCGCCGATAAAGCTACCGCGTCCGACAACGCACATCTGCAGGCAAGTGTTCTGTGCCACGATGCAGTGCTCCATCAGCACGGTCAGATAGAGCGCAGCGCGAAATGGCAGGAAGCAGTTATCGCCCACGACGCTCAGCATGAGCTGAGCGCCTTGATCAATGTTGACGCGGTCACCGATGTAGCAGTTCTGAATGACCACGCCCGGTCCAATCGTGCAGTCGCTGCCGATCCACGCCGGACCGTGAATGACCGCTGAGGGATCAATGCGCGTGTTCTTGCCGACATGCACAAGCGCGGAGCATTCCAGCACGTGCTTTTGTTCAATCAAGGCGCGCAGCAGGACACTAAGCAATGTGAAGTTGCTGTATTCTGGATTGCGCACTTTGCCCTTTATCGGAATGATCCGATTCTCAAAGCGCTTGCCCAGAGAGAAAATCCCTAGCGGCACATTGGCAAAGAAGACGTGAACCCAGTTTTCAATGCTGATAATGCTGCGCTGCGTGACATAATGCACTAGGTCGCCTCGATCAGACATATAGTCAGGCACTGAGTAAAAGCCGACCTCTTCCCAGCCCGTCTCGATGTAGAGCGGCGCAACTGTTACACTTGGATCGTAGCCGCGCGGATAGTACCACAGGTCAAATTCATAGTGGTCAATTTCCTCGCGTCCGCGCCCATCGCGGACTACGCGCCCATCAGCGCCGTGCTTGTAAACATGCTGTACGCGGCGCGCTAACGGCACAGCGTAAGTCATGAGCGCTTTGTCCTCAGGCTTGAAAGCAGCGCGACATGGCACGCCGAGTTTGCGCGCTTGTGTGATAAATGCTCTAATGTACTCAGGATCGAAGTAGAGATTGTCGCGGTAAATAAGGGTCTCGTTAGCTGCAGGCAAGATATCACTGAGCGCTTGAACGGCAATTTCAGGCTCACAATAAGGCGCCAGAGCATCGCGCTGAGCAAGCCAGAGCGGTTTGTTCAGCACGTTCAGCTCACGGGCAGGTTGATTAAACGGCGCAATATGCCGTGTATCTTGAATAACGTAGTTCTTGAGTTTTTTCATGCGCGCTCCTATTCTGTGCGCGTGTGCTCGGTCTTGATTGTAGCATATCCAAGCCACACTTTCTTGCAACTAGCCGAGCTAAAGCGCTTTCTGCACTTATCTTGACAAGCGCTTGCTTTTTTGCTATCCAGTCGAGAGCGCATTCTTGCACAGGACTTTATGCGCGATGCTGGAAACTATTGAGGCGTTAGTTGGCTACCTGTTTGTAGTCGGCGGACGCGCCATCAGCACGACGCCGCCTGGCGCACTCGTGGAGTTACCGCCGCGCAAAGTGCAGCGCAGCCGCGAAGCAGATACCTTTTTCACGCTCATCACACCACACGGCAAAACGCACGCCACTGCTAACGTCTATGAGGCGCTGACACACCTTGCTGCTGAGGTATATTTCCGCAGCAGTGGCAGCGTCACCAGTGGACTGCGCGAGGCGATCCACGCCGTCAATAGCCAGATTTCAGCGTCAGGTCAGCGCTATACATTGAACATGATTTGTGCTGTGCTGCGCGGCAATGAGGTCTACCTTGCACGCACTGCGGAGAGCGTCTGCATCCTGCGTCAAAACGGCGATTTTTCCTATCATCCTGACCAGCTGAGTGACTGCTTGCCACTTGGTGCCACACCTTCGCCTGAGATCAAGCTCGCGCGCTATGAGGTCTCGCCCGGCGACCTTATGGTGTTATGTGATAGCGCTCTTGCTCGCGCTGAGCGCGCTGCGCTCAATAACGCGCTTGCTCAGCCAAACCTGACTGCTATTCTAGAACCCTTGAAGGCGCTCGCTCACCGCGACACCCAAGCTCTTATCATTGAGTTTGCCACGCCTGAGACGCCCGATCCGACGCCTATTCCCAAGCCGCGCAAAAGCACGCCACTGCCTGAGTCCGCGCCAAGCTCAGCACCTGTTTCTGCAGCACCTGAGCCAACTCCGACGCCTATCCCTGAGCCACCACAGCCACAACCATCACAGTCACCTGCTACGCCACTCGGTCAGCGTGCTGTGCTTGCTACAGGCAATGCACTGGATAGCCTTGCCAAAGGCTTGCGTCGCGCGCTCAGCCGCTTGTTACCAGAACCAAGCGAGGAGAGCGCGCCGCGCATCCCAAGCATGTTAGCAGCGATTATGGCAATTTTAGTGCCAATTGTAGTCGTCTTCGTGATGGTAGCGCTGCAGCTTTCGCAATTTGACCTGACCCAGTTTGAACAGATGGTGCGCGAGGTAGAAGCCGCTGTCCGCCAAGCAGAGCTAGTTGATCTGCGTGACGAGCGCATAGCGCGCACGGTCTGGCTAGGCATCTTAGAGCGCGTGGCGTACGTCGAGATGACGAGCGGACGCATGAATGATCCGACGCTCAACCGTATCCGTGCCAAAGCGCAGAGCATCCTAGATCGCTTTGACAAAGTCACACGGCGAACGCTGACGCCGTTGCGCAATTTCGGCGAAGGCGCTCGGATTGTCAATCCAATTGTGCGCGGCGGCGCCGACATTTACACACTGGAGTTAAGCCGCAGCGCCATCTACCGAGACACTCTGGCACCTGAGGCAAACATCCTCATCACGCGCAACACACAACCTGTGGTGCAGCGCGGGCAAGCAGTCGGCGCATTTTCCGTGCGCGAGGTAGTGGATACGATCTGGTTAGCTGAAGGTGGTGTGCAGCGCGCTAATGTGCTCGCGGCACTCGATACACAGGGCATTTTGATCACCTACTCGCCGACCTTTGCGCCTGCCACAGCGCAACGGCTTGCTGGCGCTGACCTTTGGGGCAAGCCAATTGCGCTTGCCACATGGCGCGGCAACCTGTACCTGCTCGATCCTGAGGCGAACCAAATTTGGCGTTACCGCCCGCTCGGTAACAGCTATCCCAATCCGCCTGAAGAGTACTTCGAAGGCGAAGTGCGCCCTGATCTTAGTCAGGCAGTGGACTTCGGCATTGATCCAAACGGCAATGTTTACATCTTTTTCGCTGATGGACAGCTGCGCAAGTTCACAAGCGGCATTGAGCAGCGCTTTGCGCTGAGCGGAATGCCCTCTGATGGCTTGAAGAGCGGACGTGCCATGTATCTTGATGGTGACTCGCCGCTACCATCTATCTATTTGCTCGATCCTGCTGATCAATCTGTCTATCAGGTGACACTCTCAGGCGCCTTTCGCTATCGCTTCCGCGCCAACGATCCGAACCTGTTCCGCGCGCTCAGTGGCGTCTACGCCGACCGCGATAACATCTTTGTGGCGTCTGGCAATGTGCTGTATCACTTCTCTATTGCCGATCTAGCAGGTCGTCCGGCGCCCTAGTTTGTTTTCACAAACATTGGTGCAGTGCAGCTTGACAAGCTAGTTAGAAAGTGGCACAGTCAAGCTAGAGGTTCAGCCAGTTTTACCTTGCAGCAAAGTGCGCTACAATCTCAGCATGGCTTCATGTGACACACAATTGGGTGTCATCATCAATCAGATGAGTGAGGGACGACAGTGAGCAAAGGACGCATTCTGGTCGTTGAAGACGACTTTGACATTTCAAACATGCTGCGCATTTATTTCACTGGGCAGGGCTACGAGGTACAAGTGGCGCCGCGTGGCGGCGATGCTCTCACGCTGACGCGCAAGCAACTACCGCAGCTGATCGTGCTGGACATCATGCTGCCAGATATGGACGGCTACGCTGTCTGCCGTGAGCTGCGCCAGACCACGCGCACGAGCCATATTCCAATTATTTTCCTAACGCAGCGCGATGAACGCTCGGATCGCATTGCTGGCTTGGAACTAGGCGCTGATGACTACATCACTAAGCCTTTTGACATTGAAGAGCTGAAACTGCGCGTGAAAAATGCCATTGAGCGCGTTGACCGCGAGAAGAGCATGGATCCGCGCTCTAACTTGCCTTCGGCGCGCCTGATTGAAGAGCAGCTGCGCGAACTCATGCGCACAACCGATACATGGTACTACTTGGACATCAAAATTAACCACTTCGATGCCTTCCAAGAGGTTTACGGCGTTCTAGCAAGCACGGAAGTGCTGCGTTTCGTAGCGCTGCTGTTGGGCGAAGTCACTGATGAACTTGGCACGCCTGATGATTTCATCGGTCATGCTGGAAATGACAATTTTGTGATCATCACCTATAGCAGTCGTGCGGCTGCGCTCAGAGAGCGCCTGATCGAGCGCTTTAACGATGAGGTCAAGCAGCATTATACCTTCATTGACCGTGAGCGTGGACATATTGTGATTGAAAGTGGCGAGACCAAGCCGCTGATGACTTTGAGCATCGGCATGGTCTCTAACGCAACTCAGCGCTTCGCTGATATCCGTGAAATTACCGAGTTGGCAGCTGAAGCACGCCGTCGTCCCGCAAGCGACTCGGTTGAGCCGATTGAAACGTCTTGGTAAGTGAGCGGCAGCTGCTTGTAAGCTGCCCTGAGGATGCCTTGACATGGACGGGCTAGTGCTGTTGTTATTTGCGCTTGGCTTCAGCATGTTTGGCGTGGTCTTCATGTTTGCACGCTTGCGTCTTGAACGTCAAGCTGAGATGGAGACCTTGCCTGAAACAGTCGTGCAGGTCAATTTGCTAGATAACGACGATGCGGTTCTGGTGGCAGAAGGGCGTGGTAAACTCGTCTACGCTAATGCACGCGCGCAGGCATGGTTTGGCTTAAGCGGCGGCGAGCCAGACCTTGAGATTCTGGTCGAAAGTGTGCAGCCGTCTGAAACCTTCCTAGAGCTGTTCAGCAAGGAAGGTTCAGCGTCTTTCCGCATTGGCGCGCGCCGCGTAGAGGCTTCATCGCACTATGTGCCGCACAACGGCGTGCCACAGATGGTGGTGGTGATGCGCGAACTCACCTCGCCAAACGCTGAGCGCGAAATCCTTGACCCAGCTCATGCTTTGATCCTTGTGGGCGATGTGGTGCAGCTTCTCAGCAGCAAATTGCCGCTCCAAGAGGCGCTTGATGAGGTACTGCGCCTGATTCACGATGTGATTCCGTTCGACGTAGGTGAGGTGAACTTTTGGGATGCGGCGCTGCAAACCTTGACGCCACAAGGTAAGTACGGCGACCGTGCCTACTTCGACGCGCTAGACGCAGCCGACGGACACTATACACTGACCGATAGCTGCAGCGGCTGGCTAGCGCGCTACCGCCAGCCGCTCTTAGTGCCAGACATGCGTCTGCGTTTGGATGTGCGCCCCAAGATTGCCAGCTACGGTCTCCAGTCGCTAGTCGGCGCGCCGTTGCTGGTTGGCGAGCGCTTGCTCGGCACAATTGAGCTTGCTAGTCGCAGCCGCATCGCTTTTGACCATGAAGATATGGCGCTTCTGCAGACTCTGGCAGGGCAGATCGCTCTGGCAATTGAAAATGTCCGCCTGCAGCAGACTCAGTCGGAGCGCGCTGCAGAGCTAAACGGCTTGCAGCAGATCGCCAGTGTGATGACGTCAATGCGCGATCCGCGCCAGATGTATACACAGCTGACAAGCCGCATTGCGCTGCTCGCTGATGTCGAAATGTGCGGCATCTTGCTAGAGTCGCCAGAGCAACAGGCATTGGTCGGACAGCCGCCTTTTTACGGCGTGCCAGAGTCCATTGCAAATATGTATCGCATTTCACTCGCCGAAGGTAGCATCGGCGCTGTGCTGTATCAGACGCGCGACTGGTGGTATTCCAACGCTGTGCTGAGTGACGAGATTGTGCGCGAGGCAGGCTTAACAAGCCTAGCTGAGGCAGTCGGTGTGCGCACAACAGCGCTGGTACAAATGCGCGTCGGCACTCGGCGCTTTGGTGTGATTCAAGTTGCTAATAAACGCGACGGAAAAGGCTTCACAGACAACGATATGCGCTTGCTGAGCGTTTTTGCCTCGCAAGCCGCAATTGTTGTGGAAAATGCGCGGCTCTACGATGAAGAGCGTCGCCGTGCTGAAGAGCTAAGCGGCTTACAGCAGATCAGTCGCGTGATTGGCATGTTGCGCTCTGCCGATGAAATGTACAGTTATCTCAACGAGCAGATCGCCAAGCTGATGAACTGCCAGATATGCGGCGTCTTGCTGTATGAGCCGAGTCTCGGTCAGCTAGTCAGCCGTCCGCCATTCTACGGCGTGGATGACGATCTCGTTCGTCACTATCGGATCGCTATCACGCCTGGTACTACTTTCTACCGCATTTACAACGAGAGTGAGTACTGGATCAGCAACGAGCTGCGCACTGATCCAACGCTGCGCGACAGCGGCTTGGACAAGCTAGCAATGCTAATCGGCGTGCGCCAAACGCTTATGGTGCCGCTTATCATCAACGGTAGACGCATTGGCGTAGTGCAAGTTGCCAATCGTTTAGACGGCACAGAGTTCACAGAAGAGCAAGCACGTGTACTTTCGATCATTGCATCGCAAGCTGCTGTGATTATTGACAATGCGCGGCTCTACCGCGAGATGCGCGAACGCACTGATGAGTCCGAAGGCTTGCGCCGCATCGCAGAGCTGACCGCTAGCAACCTGCGCCTTGAAGAGATCATCAGTGCTACAGTGCGCGAGACAGCTGCTATCTTCGGCTGCGAAATTTGCGCTGTTGGCATGCTTGATGACCAGACTGGCGCCATAGTCATTCCGCCTGAATACACAGTCGGCTTAGTTGGCTTGCAAGAGTCTATCATCATTGACACATACCGTCCTGGTTATCAAAATAGCGTAGCACTCTCGCAACGACCGTTTCTCAGCAATACTCTGCGCACTGATCCGCGCCTGTTACCTGCCTACCGTGAAATTGCTGATCGCTTCGGCTTCAACGCTGCTGTACAAGTACCTATTGCGGTGCAGGAGCGCAGCTTCGGCGAATTGACCATTGCCAGCCGTAGCCTCAGAGAATTCACTGAAGACGATCTGCGCTTGCTTCAAGCGATTGGTGTGCAATTAGCCGCAGCTGTAGACCGTCAGAAGCTCTATCAGGCGACCGATGCTGACTTGCGTCAGCGCATTCGTGAAATGGACGCGCTAACGCGCATCAGCAATGAGCAGAACAGCACCACTGAATTTGAGCGCATCATCACAGTTATCCGTAATGAAGTACAGCGCACGCTAGGCGTCTCTTTCACCAGCATTGTCCTCTTCCAGTCTGCCAGTCAGTTAGGCACGCCGAATGCGCTTGAAGTGCGCAAGCGCTACGGACATGAAAAAGCTCTGGCAGGTCTGGCACCGATAGAGCGCCTTGCCTTTGAGCGAGGCGAGGCAATCTTTGTGGCAGATTACAGCGCTGTTAGCTTTGCTGCTGTGCCTGAGACAATGCGCAGCGCAATTGCCGCGCCAATCAGCTATGGTGGCGAGATCGTAGGCATCTTGCACGTTGCTACTCCTGAACCAGAGCGCTTGAGCGCTCAAGCCTTGGACTTTGTCAGGGCGATCACTAACCAAGTTGCCATCAGCTTGGGCAATGAAGAGCGATACCGTGATCAACTAGACCGTGCAGAGCTGCTCAAGCAGCGTACTGATCAGCTCAATCAGCTCTTCGAGATCGGGCGCATGGTCAATAGCGGCGCGGCAATTGAAGACGTGCTAGAGGCAGTGGCGCACGCAATCAGCGACGCTATTGGCTTTGACGTGGTTATCATCAGCGTCGTAGATAGGCGCACACAAAGTACGCGGCGCATTGCACAGTCAGGCTTGCCGCTGCAACAGTGGGAAGAAGCGCGGCGCGGTAGCGTGCCACTCAGCCGTCTTGAGCAGCTCTTCAAGCCTGAGTTTCAGCTCAGCAACTCATTTTTCATCCCTGCTGAGCATCCTGCACGTCGAGCGCTTGATCTTTCCTTCGCTCACGTTTCACCGAATGCTAGTCCACGCGTCGGCACGCAGGCTTGGCAGCCTGAGGACTTGCTACTCGTGCCGCTGCGCAGCTCTGGTGGCACGCTGATCGGCGTAATCAGCGTGGATGAGCCGCGCAACGGCTTGCGCCCAAATTTGCGCACTATCGAGGCACTAGAAACTTTCGCTTATCAGGCTGCTTTTGCGATTGAGAACTATAACTTGCTGCGCGCCTACGAAGCAGAAGCCGAAGCTACACGCCGCGAGCGCGACCGCCTAGAGCAGCTCTACCTCGCCACGAACGAAGTACAGCGCGCGCCTGACGTGCCGACGCGTCTCTCCGTCATCGCTGAAAGCATCCGCGCGCTTGGCTGGGGTAGAGTCGCGGTCACCTTGCGTGACGAGAACCTTGAGCCGCTGGAAACAGCCTTAGCTGGCTTCACGCCTGAGGATGCACAACGTTTCCGCCGTAACTTGTTGCCGGGCGCTGTCTGGGCGCAGCGCTTAGCTGACCCGGAGCTGCGTAACTATCGTGTCGGTGGCGCCTACTACCTGCGCTACAGCGATCCGTGGGTGACTGAGAACAAGCTCATGGCAGGCGTTGTCAGCAGCGGCGATGAAGCAGGCACACCTACTGAGCTCAGCACTTTGCGCCTGCCTACGCTAACGCCGCGCCCAAGTGAACAGTGGCATCCGCTTGACACGCTCTACTTGCCGCTCTATGGCTTGGATCGCTCGCGCTTGATCGGCATCATCACGCTCGACTCGCCTGTTGACGGTTTAGCACCAACAGAAAGCGCACTGCGCCCAATTGAGCTGTTCTCGGCACAAGCTGCGGCAGCGCTTGAGAACGCACGGCTCTATCAAGATATTCGCCGCGCTGCTCTACAAGAGACACGCGTTAATGAACTGATGGAGACTGTCACTAGCACGCTTGATCTTGATGAGATCATCGTAGGCGTAGCAAGCGGCTTCCAGCAAATGATTGCTTTCACGCGCATGAACATTGCGCTCCTGAATGAAGATAACACTGTGTTCGAAGTGCGCCGCGTCACGGTTACGCCGCGTGGCGAAGTGCGTGTCAACCCTGCACCAAGCCTGCCTGTTGAGAATACTGCGCTCGGCTTTGCAGTCAGTGAGCCAGTGCCAAAGCTGTACGACCTAACCGATCCTGAACAGGTGGCAGGGCTGGACGATCTGCGTGCGTGGCGCGATCTGGGTGAGCGCACAGCGCTTGTTGTGCCAATGATCGCTGGTGGACGCACGATTGGCGCTATTCACATGGGTAGCGAGCTGAGAGAGGCATTCGGCTTCCGCGAACAGCTCGATTTTGTCTCGCGTATCGCTAACCTGACCGCAGTTGCACTGGAGAACGCACAACTGTTGCGCCAGACCATTGAGCGTGAGCGCTTCTCGGTCGCGCTGAGCCGTGTTGGGCAATCTGTGAGTGCCATGCTCAGCATGCAGCAGATTCTCGACACCATTTGCACTGAGGCGCTCGACATCATGAGCGTAGACGGCGTCTACATCTGGCTTGTCGAAGGCGAGCAGCAAGTTGGCACTGTCGGACGTGGTCCAAACGCGGATCGTTTCAGCGGCACGCGTTTGTCACTCAGCGACTCCGAGCTGCCTAGCACACGCGCCATTCAGACGCGGCAACCTGTTGTCCTGAGCGCTCACAGTCCACTCGATCCGCCACTCTACTTAGCTGAAGCACTAGCCGAAGTCCCAATCAGCGCTTTACTGTGCGTGCCGCTGCTGCGCGAACAACAAGCAATTGGCGCACTAGCCTTCATCAGAACTGAAGGACTGCGTCCGTTCACTGGCAACGACGTCGAGAAGGCGAATGCCTTTGCCATTCAAGCCTCAGTTGTTATCCAAAACGCTCAGCTTTACCAAGAGACGCTCGGCTTGACGTCGTTTAATCAGGCGGTCATCCAGTCCATTCAGCAAGGCATTATCGTGGTGGATCAGGCGCTGACTATCCGCACAGTAAATGCCTTCATGCAGCGCACCTTTGGCTGGGACGCGCAAGCTGCAGTTGGACAAGCGCTGTTCGTCTATCGTCCTGCTCTAGAGCCAATCCTAGCTGCGTCTCTAGCTGAAGTGCTGCAAACAGGTGAGCCGCAAAGCGTCCCAAATGTGCGCCTCGCTGATACGCCGCGCATCGGCAACTACTACTTGTATCCGCTACAAGAGGGTAGCTCTATTAGCGGCAGCGTCATCCTAGTGGAAGACGTGACTGAACGCACGGCATTAGAGGAAGACGTAGCGCGTCGTGCGGCTCAGTTGGCAACGCTGACCGACATCTCTGGGCAATTGACCACTGTGTTGGAGACAGAAGCGCTCACACGGCTAGTCCTTGAGCAGTTGACGCGCATTCTTGAGTTTGACCGTGCTACGCTCTGGCTGCGGCAAGCCAATAAGCTGGTCATTCAAGCAGCGCGCGGCTTTGGCGATGATGATGCGCTGATCGGAATAGAGGCAGACATCGCCGACTCTGACCTGTTCCGCGAAATTGCCTCGCGTGGACAGGTGCTGAACATTCCTGACATCCGTGAAGACGCACGCTTCCCAATGAGTCTTGAGCAGCCAACGCGCTCTTGGCTTGGCGTCTCGTTAGTCTCACGCGGCAGCTTGATTGGCTTGTTAGTGCTGGAAAAGTACGATGTCGCCTTCTATACGCCGACTATGGAACAGCTTGCGCTCACTTATGCAAACCAAGTGGCAGCTGCTTTTGAAAATGCTCAACTCTTCCAAAGTCAGCGCCGTGTCGCTGCGGAGACCGAGTCGCTTTACCGCGAGGCTGCTGCGCGTGCTTATGAACTGGAGCAGCAAACCAAACGTCTTGCATTGCTATACCGCGTCTCCAACGCATTGACGCAGACACTTGACCTAGAGGACATCTTCGAGGTTGCGCTGCGCGAGACGCAGGAAATGCTCGGCGCGGATCACAGCATAGCGTACCTCTTCGATCTTGACGAGCAAGTTGCCAAGCCGATCATCGAGTATCCGCGCAATCAGCAGCCACCTGACTTAGGCGGCATGTTGCCGTTCGAGCAGAATCCGCTCGTGGCAGACGTACGCCGCACATTACTGCCATGCGCTATTAACAACGCACTGCACGACGCGCACGTACCAGTTGTGCCACCTAGTCTTGCAGGTCAAACCATCTTTTCGCAAATGCTTGTGCCACTAGCGCTTGGCGGTCAGTGTATCGGCATGATGGTCTTCAGCGCTGTCAGCCAACTTATCACTTTCCGCCCAGAACAGGTGGAAGTAGCGCAGACCATTGCTTCACAAGCAGCTATTGCCATTCAAAACGCTAACTTACTCGAACAATCCTTCGCGCGTACGCGAGAGCTGGAGACGCTTTTTGAGGCGACGCAATCCATCTCGTCTACGCTTGACTTTGAGCAAGTGCTGCGCAACATCGCCATGCAGATGATCGTGGCAGTCCAAGCCGATGGCTGCAAGATCAGCACATGGAATCCAGTGAGTCGCTATTTGAAGGTTGAACATGAGCAACTTGCTGTGCCAAACGCGGCTACAGACGCGCCTGACACGCATTACGACCTAGCCGAGTATCCAACGCTGGAGCGCGCGTTGAAAGCGCGTCAAACGATCTTGCTACGCGCCACAGATGCTCATCTCTCTGCGGCTGAACATGCAATGCTGGCAAAGCGCAAGGCAGCCTACCTGATCGCTTTGCCAATGGTCGTCCGTGAGCAGGCAATTGGATTGATCTTGCTTGAAATTCACAATCCTGCGCGCACGTTCAGCAGTCCTGAGGTGCGCCTAGCGCGCACGTTAGCTGCTCAGGCAGCGGTCGCCATTGAAAACGCTAGTCTGCAGACCGAAACAGCGGCTAAGTTGCAAGAGCTGTTCAACCTCAGCCAGCTTTCAACAGCATTAGCGGCTACGATTGAAGAGGAAGAAGTCTACGAGATCGTCCGCCAGCGTTTCCCTGACTTGGTTGAAGCAGAAGTCTTCCTCGTAGCAGTGGTGAGCCCTGATCGTCAGCAGATCACCTACCCTGTAGCCTTGCGGAACGGCGAGTCGTTATATCTATCACCACAAACATTCACTAACGATGAAGTCGCTTTTGTCATGTCTAGCCGCAGCACACAGCACTTGGTCGGTGACGAAGTGGCAAGCGTGCTGAGCGCCTTCGCTAGTTCGCTCGGTTTTGCACAGGCGCGCGCTTTTATTGGTGTGCCGCTGATTGCCTCTGATCAGCTGTTAGGCGCACTAATCGTTGCCGACTCGCAAGAAGCACACGCTTTCAGTCTGGACGATCAGCGCATTCTGGAAACAGTCGGCTCACAACTGGCAACAGCCTTGCAGAACGCGCGGCTCTTTGCTCAGGCGCGGCGCTTTGCTGCTGAGCTGGAGCGCGCCGTGCAAGAGCGCACGCGCGAGCTGCAGCGTGAGCGTGACGCGCTCAACTTCCTCTACAGTCTGACAGCTGAATTGACTTCCAGCTTAAATATTGACGTGACGTTGAACCGCGCGCTTGTCAAGTTGATTGGCGCTGTGGACGCTGACATGGGCGCCATCTTGAGCATTGATAGTCTCTCGGATACACTGACAGTGCGCGCTCAGGTGAATATGCCTCACCGTGAAGGCGAGCCGACTGGTTATACGCGCTATGAAGGCTTGGCAGGCTGGGTCATTCAGGCGCAACAGCCTGTAGTTGTGGCAGATGTGCAGCAAGACCACCGTTGGCTGCACTTGAGCGAGGCGGATAACGAGCCGCGTGCTGCTATCGTCGCGCTCTTGGAGGCAGGCGAAGAAATACAAGGCGTGGTCATGCTTTTCAGCCGCACGCCGAACCATTTCTCAACTGATCAATTGCCCTCAGTAGTCGCCGCTGCTACACAGATTGCTAACGCGCTCAACAACGCCGATCTCTACGCGCTCATCCGCGAGCAAGCAGATCGTCTTGGCGCAATGGTGCGCCGCGAACAGGTGGATAGCACCAAGAATCTGGCTATTGTAGAGTCGATTGCCGACGGCGTGATGGTGGCAAACCAAGACGGCGACATCACACAGTTTAACAGCGCAGCCGAACGTATTCTAGGCTTGCCGCGTCAACAAGTCATCGGTAACCACATCAGCGCACTCTCAGGCTTGTACACGGCAGTCGGCGGTCAAAACTGGCTTGAGGCGGTCCAGAGATGGACAGAAGACCCTGCCTCACATCAGCCGGGTGACGAGTTGCGCGCTGAGATCACGCTGGAAAGTGGCAAAGTCATCAGTGTGATTCTCTCACCTGTCCGCATGGGCGACCAGTTCCTCGGCACAGTCTCGGTCTTCCGCGATATTACGCGTGAGATTGAGGTAGACCGTATGAAGACTGAGTTCGTGGCAACTGTCAGCCATGAACTGCGCACGCCGATGACTTCTATCAAGGGTTATGCCGATCTACTGTTGCTTGGCGCTGCTGGTCCGCTCAACGAGGCGCAGGCACGCTATCTCAGCACAATCAAGACCAACGCTGACAAGCTCTCGATCCTTGTCAACGAACTCTTGGATATCTCACGCATTGACCGCGGCGTAGTCAAGCTGAACTTGCAGGCGGTTAACTTTGAAGAAGTGTTGCAGATGACCAAGCGTCATTTGGCAGATCGCATCCGTAATGAGCGCAAGGAGATGATCATCGAGACGGACGTGCCGCCTGACTTGCCGCTCTTGCGCGCCGACTTTGACAAGTTAGCGCAAATCATGACGCACCTTGCCAACAATGCCTTCAACTACACGCGCGCCAACGGCAAAATCACGATTCGGGCACGTGCTGAAGGCAGCTCCGTTGTCATCAGCGTGCAGGACACTGGTGTCGGTATCCCGCCTGAGAAACAGGCTAGTGTCTGGAATCGCTTCTACCGCGACGAAGACGAACGTCTGGTGATTGAGACCTCAGGTGCAGGCTTAGGCTTGCCAATCGTCAAGGAGTACGTGCGCTTGCACGAAGGCGAGGTTTGGCTGGAGAGCGAAGTCGGTGTAGGTTCAACGTTTTACGTGCGCATTCCTGCCTTCAGCGTTGAGGAAGAAAGCGAGTAGGCAGTGGAAAAAGAAAAACAGGAGCGCTTTTTGGGCGCTCCTGTTTTGTTCGGGTACTCAGCTTTGATTGAAACCTAACAAGCCCGTGCTGACCTTTGCCTGCTGCTGGCGCGCCTTGTCATCATCTCTGCCGAATTTAATCACTTCACCTGATTTTGTGATTGCTTCAACAGCCAAACCCAGACCTTGTAGCTCCTTGACCAGCACACGGAAACTGGCAGGTATGCCCGGCTCTTCAATTTCCTCACCTTTGACGATTGCTTGGTAGGTGTCAATGCGCCCTTGCACGTCGTCTGACTTGACTGTGAGCATTTCTTGCAGAGTGTAAGCGGCGCCATATGCCTCTAGCGCCCAGACTTCCATCTCGCCAAAGCGCTGACCGCCAAATTGTGCCTTGCCGCCAAGTGGCTGCTGTGTGACCAGGCTGTATGGTCCAGTTGAGCGCGCGTGGACTTTATCCTCGACCAAGTGTGCCAGTTTGAGCATGTGAATTACGCCAACGGTCACAGCACGGTCGAAAGGTAAGCCCGTCTTGCCGTCATAGAGCTTTTGCTTACCGTAGATCGGCACAGGTTCACCAGTCCGAAGTGAGACGCGATGGGCGTGTTCGCGCAGTGCCTCGCCGCTGAGATGCTCAGGTGTTGGCTCGCCGCTGATGATCTGTGACCACAAGCGCAGCGTCGCCTCAACGGCGTTGCGGTCACGCCGATCACGTTCCTCAAGGCTAACGCCGTCGGTTTGGAAAAGCAAAATGTCCTCAGGATCGTAACCTTGCTCGCGTAACCACTCGCGCAGCACTGCACGCCGTGCATAGACTGGCTCAGTCACCAGCATTTCACGGTCATACTCAGGATTCTCGCCTAACCACTGATCAATGTAGAGACGGCGCACTTCATCATCGTCAGCAAGCGACTCAGGATCGTACTCTAATGCCTTGATCCACGCCCAGGCGCGTTCCGTGACCACTTTCCAAGCGTAATCAATCATCCAAGCGCGCCCCAGCTCCGCCTCAATCTCGGACTCTTCAGCGCCGTCGAAGACAGGCGTAATGGCGCGGAAGCCAAGCCGATCCGCAGCCCAGCCAAGGTGAGTCTCAAGGATTTGTCCGATATTCATGCGTCCTGGCACGCCTAGCGGATTCAGGATGATGTCTACAGGCGTCCCGTCTTCCAGATACGGCATGTCTTCAATGGGCACGACCTTCGAGATCACGCCTTTGTTGCCGTGCCGACCTGCCATCTTATCGCCCTGAGTCAACTTGCGGCGCTGTGCCACACTCACGCGCACCATCTGTTCTACGCCAGCAGGCAGGTCGCGGTGTTCTTCGCGGTTAAAGATACGCACGTCCACTACTTTGCCGCGCTCACCATGTGGCAGCTTGAGCGAGGTATCTTTCACCTCGCGCGCTTTCTCACCGAAGATCGCACGCAGCAGCTTTTCCTCTGGACTTAGCTCTTTCTCGCCTTTCGGCGTGATCTTGCCAACTAGAATGTCGTTTGGTCCAACTTCAGCGCCAATGCGCACAATGCCGTGTTCGTCAAGGTCTTTCAGCGCGTCTTCGCTGACGTTCGGGATATCGTAGGTGATCTCTTCTGGACCGAGTTTGGTGTCACGCGCCTCGACTTCGTGCTTCTCGATGTGGACGGATGTGAAGCGATCTTCGCGCAGCAAGCGCTCACTGATCAGCAGTGCATCTTCGTAGTTACCGCCTTCCCATGAGAGAAACGCACAGACCACGTCATGACCGAGCGCCAAGACGCCGTTGACCGTTGATGAACTATCGGCGATTACATCGTTTGGCTTAACGCGCTGTCCCTTGTGCACCACTGGACGCTGATCTATGCAGGTAGACTGATTCGAGCGCGTATATTTGCGCAGTTTGTAGACGCGCTCTGTGCCGTCTTCCTCGCGCACGATAACTTGGTCACCCTGAACACTGATGACCTCACCTGCTTTCTGGCACAGCACCACCTGCCCAGAGTCATAAGCTGCCCAGTCCTCCATGCCCGTGCTGACAATCGGTACGTCTGGCATCAGCAATGGCACGGCTTGGCGCTGCATATTCGACCCCATTAAGGCGCGACCCGCATCATCATGCTCTAGGAACGGAATCAGCGCAGCCGAGATGCCCACAATTTGGCGCGGCGCTACGTCCATGAAGTCAATGCGCGTCGGCGCGACGTCTAGGAACTTCTGATGATGACGACAAGAGACGCGGTCGCTGACAAACTGGTTGAGATCGTCTAGCTTGGCGTTCGCTTGCGCAATTGTGAAGCGATCTTCTTCGTCCGCTGAGAGATAGACTGTCTCATCGGTCACAAATGGACGGACTGGCACGTCAACAATCTTCAAGGCGCGCAGCTTCTCGATCACCTCAGCTGTGATGACAGTGCCTTCCTCGATCAGCACGTTATCGTCATCATCTGTGATATCCTCGCGTAGAGTGCGTCCGAGCAGGCGCTCGTCATCAATCTTGAGCGTCTTCAGCACACGGCGATAGGGCGTCTCGATGAAGCCGAATTCGTTGACGCGCGCATAAGTTGCTAAGCGACCGATCAAGCCGATGTTCGGACCTTCAGGCGTCTCGATTGGGCAAATGCGTCCGTAATGGCTGTGGTGAACGTCGCGCACGTCAAAGCCTGCGCGCTCACGGCGCAAGCCGCCCGGACCGAGTGCTGAGAGCGTGCGCTTGTGGGTTAACTCTGCTAATGGATTGGTCTGTTCCATGAATTGGCTGAGCTGGCTGCTGCCGAAGAACTCGCGCACAGCCGCCACGATTGGGCGAATGTTGATGAGCGAGACAGGCGTAATGCGCTCGGTCTCACGATGCAACATGCGCTCGCGCACAACGCGCTCTGTGCGCCGAAAACCGACGCGCAACTTGTTCTGAATCAGCTCACCAACTGTCTTTACCCGCCGATTACCTAAGTGATCAATGTCGTCAGGCTGACTTTCGCCATTGTTAATCTGAATCATGCGCTTCACGATCTGGACTAGATCGTACTTGGTGATCGTGCGCACGTTGCGCGGAACGACGCCATCAATGCCGAGCCGCTGATTCAACTTGTAGCGTCCGACGCGCTCTAGGTCGTAGCGCCGTTGATCGAACAGTTGACTCTCAAGGTAGTTACGCGCATTTTCCAGCGTGGCAGGATCGCCCGGACGCATTTTCTTGTAGAATTCAATCAGCGCAGCCTCTGCCACAGTGTTCTGGCGCAAGTCCCACTGACTTTCAGCGCGCAAAGTTGCGGCGATGAATTGATGCTCGGCATTCTTGTCTACGTCGCTGAAGAGTTCTAGGAGCTCCTCGTCTGTGCCAAGCCGAATGGGCGAGAGATCGTCGTGACCGTCTGAGACAGCTGCCAAGGCGCGCAAAAGCACAGTTACAGGCACTGTACGCTTGCGATTGAATTTGACCATTAGCTGGTCGCTCTTGCGCGTCTCAAACTCCATCCAAGCGCCGCGATCTGGGATGACCTTTGCATTCGCCAAGATTCGCCCAGTGGTGCGTTCATCGTCGGCATCAAAGTACACGCCGGGCGAGCGAATCAGCTGGCTGACCACAACGCGCTCAATGCCGTTGATAATGAAAGTGCCGTTGCTGGTCATCATCGGGAAGTCGCCCAAGAAAATATCGTTATAGACAACCTCGCCGCCTGCCTCATGGTTGATCAGCGCTACACGCACGTAAAGCGGCGCAGAGTAGGTCATGTCCAGCTCAAGGCATTCATCTTCGCTGTGCTTGGGCGCTTCAAACCAGTACTTCAAGCCTAAATCACGAGAAATGGGCGAGTCACTGGGAAAGTAGAGTTTCAGAGTGCCATTGAAGTTCTCAATCGGGCTGATCTCAGCGAATAAATCGCCCAGACCTTCCTCACAAAACCAGCGGAACGAATTCAGCTGCACCTCGATCAGCGAGGGCAGCGCCTGGACGTCGCGTGTGCGGGCATAATTCTTGGTGTTCAGGCGTCGCTGCATACGATCTCGCTCCTCACCTTACTGCTACAAGACGGGTGCTCATAGGACGAATGTCTGGTGGCTGACTCAGGGGCTATCGCAAACTTGCATTCTAGCATGTTTTTGGCGCTTGTCAATTCAAAAAATGCCGTAGCTTGACTCAGTGCGTCTAAGTGCTTATAGTTGGTCGAAAGAGGTACGTCATGACAGCCGTTCATGTGCCGACAATGGCATTTCATCGCAACTGGATTGGCTTGCTGGAGAGCATTGTCAATCACCTGCCAAGTGCCTACACATGGCGCAAGGACGGCGCCTTGATGGTGCGTACAGGGTGGCGACTCGCCGTCTTCAATGGTGTGGTACTGGAGCGCGCTGAGAGCCTGACCTTCGACAATTTGCAGCACTATATCGCGCCATTTGCAGCGCTTGGCGTGCCATACTCCGTGCAAATTTGTGCCCCAAGCGCTGAGCCGATCCAAGATGAGATATTTCTAGCAGCACGCTTTACTCAGCTGCTTTGTGATCCGTTGATGCTCTGCGAGACAGACCTCGACTTGCCATTCATTTCGCCTGAGGTGTGTGTGCGCTTCGTGCAGGATGAGAGCGATCAGGCGCTCTATAAGCGCATGGTGCTGGAAGGCTTTGACATGAGCGGCGACTCAGCTGAGGAGTTCCTCGACGTCATGTTAGCCATGCCTGAGAGTCGGCACGTGGTGGCATGGCTAGGCGAGCGTCCATGTGGCGCAGGTAGCTTGGCGCTGTGCGGCGGCGTGGCAGGAGTCTACAACGTCACGACATTGCCGTTCGCACGACGGCGCGGCGTGGCTGCGGCGATGATGCAGATGCTTCATGAGCGCGCACGCGCCGAAGGCTACAGTGGCACAGCTCTAGCGGCTTCCAGCATGGGTGCGCCGCTCTACCGACGTTTAGGCTACCAAGCAGATGGTTATCAGTTAGCATACATTCCGCTTAAAGACTACTTCTAGAGATGCCGAAGCGCTGCTTCTAGGCTACAATCTACGCCGAGGCTTGGATTTTCTCACGCGGGTAACGTCTCCCATGATCATCAAACGGCTAGGGCTGCCGATAGCGTTGCTCATCGTATCCGTTCTGTCCATTGAAATCGTGCTGACAGTCTTGCGGCAACGCAGCATCGAAGTGACTTTCTCGGCACGCAATGCAGCGCCGCTCAATACAGAAGCTGAGGCTCAGGTCAGCGCAGATGAGCCAGTTCTAGTGCTGACGCCTGATGGTGAGCTATCTGTGACGGTTACATGGTCGTATCAGATCGGTCCGCGCTTTCCAACGACTGTCGTGCAGGCGCGCGTCCAAAATGAGCGCGGCGAAACTGTGGCTGAGGATAGTTTGAGCATCACTTGTCGCAATCCGCTGGGCTGTAACGGCAACCAAACTCTAGAGCTGCGCTACGGCGTGCGTGAAGATGGCGATCAGGCGACGAACTGGGCGCTTGGACGCTATGTAGTGCAAGTCACGCGCACGTATAGTGGACAAGAGCCTGTTGAGATCAGCTCACGGCGTCTGACAGTTGTCAATCCCTGAGGGCACTTTGTGCTCTGATGAGAGAGCGGGTTTGAGCTGCACCCGCGCTTGAGTCATTGACGTGCCACGCGCAAGGCGGCTGAAAGCACTGCTTCACGGCGAATCAAGCTCAGGCATGGATGATTCGCCGCGTCGTCGCCGCTCCAGTCCAGAATACGGCACGGACGGCAAGCGAGCTCAGCTGTCAGCACAGCATGTCGCCCTGAGTCGCCCCATGGACCGAACCGATTCGGATCAGCTGGACCGAAAAGATGGACGCTTGGCGCTCCTACTGAGACAGCAATGTGCAACGGACCGCTATCAGCGCCTAGCACCACGCGCGCGCCTGCATAGAGCGCCGCCAGCTGGCTCAGGTTTGTCTCGCCGAGCAGCGAGTAAGGCGCTGCACGACGCATATGCGCGCTGATCGCTGCTGCTGCGCCGTGCTCGCGTTCACTGCCCGTCAGCACAATAGCGACGCCCAGTTTTTCCACTAACCGATCTGCTACGTATGCCCAGCTCTCTGCCTGCCATGTTTTATAGGGACTGCCTGCGCCGACGTGGATCACAGCATAGTGCGCGCCGTCATCACCTAGCAAACTGCGCACGTAAGCCGTGTCGTCTTCAGTGAACGGAAACGGCGCATTCAGCTGCTGCGGAATCGGCTTGCCGAGCCAATGAGCGACGAGCGCAGCGTTCTCTAGGACGCAGTGTGCCTCACGGTATGGTACAGCCTGCGTCAAAAACGGCGCCACGTTAGACAGGTTGTAGCCAATGCGCTGCGGAATGCCTGCCCATTTTGCCAGCAAGGCGCCCCACCAGTGATCAGGGCGAAAAATTAGCGCTGCACTCGCCTCAACACGCCGTAGATGTCGCGCCGCTCGCCATGCCTGCAGGTAAGGACTCCACAGAGCGCCTTTTGGCGTGCCGCGCGCAAAGCCAGGAAATGGCAGCGTGATGACTTGATCAATTTCAGGGTACGCTGCAAAGACCTCAGCTGACCACGCGCCGCACAAGACAATCAGGCGCGCCTGCGGCTGCATGGCATGTAACATGCGGATAGCAGGCATGGTCAGCACAGCGTCGCCAATGTGATCGGGACGAACTAGAAGAATGGTCTTCGGGTCAGCGCAGCGCGCTTGCCACGTTGGCAACTTGGCAATCAGGCGCAACAAAGCGTCTCTGATCCGCTCAGATGGACGCCGCGCGTGGCGCTTCTCGGCAAGCGCACGATTGCGCGCCGCCAATTCAGCTAACTGGTGTTCGTTCAAGTCCAAGCCTTTCGTAGACCTTGAGCAGGCAGGGCAAAATGACAGACCAGTCGTAGCGTGCCTGCGCCAATTGACGCGCCGCTGCGCCCAGTGCAGCGCGCCGCTCTGGATCGCCCAGCAAGCCGATGATTGCCTGCGCAAATGAGAGCACGTCATCCGCGATGATCGCCTCACGTCCATTTTGTAGCGCAATGCCCTGCGCGCCAACGCTGGTTGAGACAATTGCGCAGCCGACTGCCATTGCCTGCAGCAACTTCAAGCGCGTGCCGCTGCCCATGCGCAACGGAGCGATGTAGATCGCTGCACTGTGCAAAAATGGCGTCACATCCTGCACAAAACCAGTGATTTCAACGTCTGGTCGCTGACGAATAGCGTCAAGGCGTGGATGCGGCTTGTTGCCGACGATGAACAGCCGCGCTGACGGCACAGCTTGCCGCACGCGGTCTAGCACATGCTTCACGAACCACAAGACAGCGTCTACGTTCGGGCGATAGTTCATTGTGCCTGTGAAGAGCAGCGCTGCCTCGCCTAAGTTCAGACGCTGGCTCGGCTGTGTGTAGTCGGCTGTGAAAATGCCGTTTGGCACAACAGCAATCTGCTTTTCAGGCACCAGTCTGCCAAGCGCACTGGCATCTGCCTCGCTCACGGCAATTACGGCGTCGGACTCGCGGCAGATGTGACGCTCAAAGCGCAGCAAACGTCGCCATTGGACGAACGAGTAAAGCGCTTGTGGTAGCCGTGCGAGTTGCTGCCGATCTACGGCAAAAATTGAGCGCTGGAGGTCATATTCGGCGTTGTAAGCGTCGTAGATCAGGCGCGCTTGCGGCGCTGCTGCACGCAAGAGCGGCAAATATGCCGTCATCTCAAGACTTTGCATGTGGATGATATCGTAACGAACTGCTTCGAGCCGATTGCGCAGCACTGCAGCGTACTCAGCCGACTCAAAGCGACGCGCAAGGTCAGCGTGGCGCGTGAAGAGCAGGTCGCGCAGGCGTTGGCGAGCGCTGCGCGGCGTGTACGGAACGCTGAGAATTTGTTGGCAGAATGCTGCAAGTGGCGTCTGTTCTGGTAGTGGCGCGTTCGGCTCACGGAAGGTGAGCAGGTCTAACTGATGACCTGCCTTATGTAAGCCGTGGAGCAAGCCGTAGACGCGCAGAGCGCCGCCACCATGTGGTGGATAAGGCACTTGGGAAGTTAGGAACAGAATGCGCATAGATGCTCGTTCGTCATGCTTTTGTCAAAGGTCACTCAACACGCGGCGATAGACGCTCAGTGCAATTTGCGCTGTCCTGTGCCATGTGAACTGCTGCGCACGTTGAATACCTGCAGCGCGGCTGCGCGCGCGGAACTCCGAGTCAGTCAACGCGCATGCCAATGCCTCGGCAATGTCTTCGGGCTGCTCTGGATCAACGAGCAAACCTACCTCGCCGACGACCTCAGGCAGTGAGCCGCGCCGTGAGACAACTGTTGGCGTGCCGCATGCCATAGCTTCCAGCGGCGGAAAGCCGAATCCTTCGTAGAATGACGGCTGCACGAGCACGCCTGCGCCATTGTAAAGCGCAGGCAGCTCCGCAAAAGGCAAGTCTTCTAACCAGATCAACTGGTCACTGAGTTTGAGCGCTGCTGCCTGCTGGAAAATTGCCTCGTAGAGCCAACCACGTCTGCCAACTAAGACCAGTGGCGGCGCATCGGGCAGTTTTTGGCGCAAAAGTGCGTACGCCTGCAGCAAGCCGCTGATATTTTTACGCGGCTCAAACGTGCCAACGAATAATACACAGCCTTGCGGCACTTTGCGCGCTGCTAAAATTGGTGTGACTTCAGTCTCAGGCAACGGACGGAAGCGCGCATGATCTACGCCGAGCCAGTGGACTGTGACGCGCTCAGATGGCACGCCGAGATCGTTCACTAGCTCATCTTTGATCGCCTTTGCATCGGTCAAGACATGCGCAGCTTGGCGCAGCGCCGCAGCGAAGTTGCCACGATAGTAGCGTAGGCTTTCAGCTGTCTGAAAGTGTGGATAGCGCAGGAAAGTCAGGTCGTGGACAGTGATCACAAAACGACGTGCGCCGAAACGCGGCGGGATGAAATCAGGACTGTGCAGCAGGGTAGGTCGCCGCAGTGCCACTTCAAAGGCGAAAGCAGTGCGCTCAAAGCGATGGTGCGGCGGCGTGAGAGCGTACCAAATATGCCAATTTGGCGCACTGAGCATCGGCGTTTGCGCGCGGACATGCTGGATCAGCGCGTAGCAGCCGTCAGGATCAATTTCGGCAAGACTGTGAGCCAGACGGCGCGTATATTCGGCAATTCCGCCTTCACGGTAGGCATTCAAGCGTGCATCTAGGGCGACGAGCGGCACAACTCACCACATTTTGAGCAGCAGTTACGCTGATGATGATAGCGTGCCTCACGGCTGCGCGGTAGGCTCACTCAAATGCAGTTCGATTTCTGCAGGCTCAGGCAAGGCTTGGATCAGCTGAACTAAGTAGCGCGCGAGTGCATCTTTACCTGCTACGCTCAGATGCACGCCATCGCCGAGCAAAAAACCGTTCGGCTCTTCTTCATAGAAGGCGTCCAGCCAAGCGCGCGCCTCAGGGCGCAGTGGACTGATGATGCTGCGCTCAAAAGCGTTGCGCGTGGTCAAGCCGATGACGTGCTCCATGCCCATGCCCGCAAAAGCAGGGCTGATCGGCGCGCAGCTGACCAGAGGCGAGTCGCTCAGCGCACCTGTTTCACAGGCTTCCTTGATCACGGCGTTAAAAAGCTCGACATTCCGCGCCGTGAAGCCATATGCCCATGTGCGTGCCGCAAATGGACTGGTCGCACCTTGATAGTAGTCCAGCACAATGATGTAGCCATATGGATTAGCGCTCTGAAGCTCGGCAATCAGCCTAGCCAGCGCGCGAACATGGCGCTTGGCTGCTCGCTCAATCGGTATCTCAGGCGAGATGTCATTCAGCCAAGGCATGATCAGCGTGTAGCGGCAATTGTCCGCTAATAGCTGCGCATACTGCTCAGTGCGGAAGTAAGACGGATGATTGGCAGTGCTGATGCCCGTGTGTGAGGCGCCGCGATCCAGTGCCGTGAGATCAGCGCGTCCAATGGCGACAAGCCGCCGATTCAGGTAGACGCTGAGCGGCTCGGTCAAGGCGACAATGTAACCGTGGCGTGGCACTTCATAAGTCACGCCGCCGTGCGTCACTGAGTCGCCAACTAGGGCGACGCACGGTTTGGTTTCTAGCAAAATGCGCGGAATCGGTGTGGACGTGGCAGTCTGTGTGTGTGTCGGCGTGACAGTCGGCGTCCGTGTGTGTGTTGGCGTTGACGTGACGGTCGGTGTAGCGCTAGGCGTGCGTGTGACAGTCGCCGTCTGGGTCAGCGTCGGCGTCAGCGTGGCTGTGAAGGTTGCTGTCAGCGTTGGCGTCGGCGTGTGCGTGGCAGTTCGCGTCTGAGTTGGTGTAAAGGTGGTAGTCGGCGTGTGCGTTGCGGTCTCAGTTGGCAGGAGTGCAAGAGCTGTGCCTGTTCGCAACACAGTGTCAAGCAGATGCGGCACGTTGAGCATGATCAAGACGCTGACTAGCGCGATGATCAGCGCTGTGCCGAAAATGAGTGTGAGACGGCGCGCAATAGGCTGTGCAGGCGCGCTGAGCGCAGCAGCGAAGGCATTGTGCAGGTCAGCAGCGCGCTTGAAGGCGTCACGCGCAGCGGCGCGCAGCACGCGGCGAATCGGCGCAGGCGGCGAGTCGGCAAAAGCGGCGCTGAGCAACGCAGCGAAGGCGCGCAAATCGTCACGCTGTGTCTCAGGCGTCAGCGGCGAACAAGTCAGCTCGAAGGCGCGCAGCGCGAGAGCGCCATTAGGCAAACGCACAACAGCGGACGCGCCAATCTTGCCGTGTGCGACGCCTTGCGCATGTGCGTAGTCCACTGCAACGCTCAAGTGTGCGCTCAGAGCGGTCAAGGCGAGGTCACTAGCGCGGCTTTTGAAGCGCAAAGTTGGCAAAAGTGCGCTGGCAGCATAGTACTCACCCTGCGGCGTCTTGCCAACGGTCTGAAAAGTGTGAATGTGCGGATGCTGTAGACGGCGCGCCAAGCGCAAGCGCGTCAGAAAGCGCTCCTGAGCAGCGCGATCTGACAGTGGCGAGACGATAAGCCAGAAAAGCTCGCCCGTCTGTGTATGCTGTGCCGCATACAGCCGATACTCTGAGGTGGCTTCAAGCGTCTTCAGGACGCGATACGCGCCAAAGGATTCGCTTGCCGTCATACCTGAGCTTCTGTTGCGCGTTTGACTCAGGCGACAAGCATAACACGCTCGGCAAAAATGCGCCT
>JANWYI010000007.1:57564-73735 GCA_025055255.1 Anaerolineae bacterium
GATGGATTTTTCGGCTTGATTCGGACAGTGTTCGCATGACCACGCTTTGGCGCGATTGCAAGTAGCACACAGGAGCATGAAATCTTGTAAAGTGCGCTCTAGGACACTGTCACTTGGTATGGAGTATGGTATGCAGTGGTCAATTTGAAGATAATGACTTTCAAGCGAAGTTTGGCAGACAGCGCAACGTTTGCCGCTAACGGAGAGCAAGCGCTGCTTAAATTGCTTTGGAAAAGTGCGTCTGCCCACAAATTCTCTTGTATCGCCTTGTAGAGGACTAGCGAATCGGTAAGCTGCGATTATGCGGCCCAGACTATTTTTCATTTTGAGGGTTTCAAGCGGTATGCCCAGCTCACGCAGATCACGAGCTGCACGAGGCGGATGACTGTAACCATACATACTAGCAAGCTCTTCAGTAGTTACGAAGCCATGTGCTAGGATGTGCTCAGCTACCACGCGCGCATGTTTGTCTCGGATCAAGGCAATCAGCGCCTTAAGCTGTTCTTGATCGTCCATTGTTAAGTGGCAAACAACTCTAGCTAGAGAGTTGTAAGACATGAATGTTCTTGCAATGCAGGCGAGAGATACAGCGCCTCATAAGTGAAGGCATGCTTGCCATTCAAGGTCGCTTGAGATGAGCGACCAGCATACAGCTCTAGGCGCAGCAAGCCTAGATGTTCAGGCAGCGGCGCGCCATAGGTCTTGGCACCTGTGCGTCCATCGTAGCTCAGCAAGTAGGGAATTTGGCGTTTGTTGAGCGCGTCCAGCGCCTCGAAAAGCGCGGCTCGGTCGAGTTGAGCGCGATAGCGTTTGTCGCGCTGCGTCACGCCTGCATAAGGCGGATCGAGGTAGATGACATCATGCGGCGTAGCCAACTTAAGCGTCTCGCGGTAGTCTGCGCACAGGAGCGTGGCGCGTCCTTTGAGGAGCGTATGCGCGTCCATCAAGCGTTTACGCACGGTCTGTGGCTTGGCGCCTTTACGGCGATGATCAGCGCTCTGGTTGAACTCGCCGCGCTCGTTATAGCGCACAGAGGCTTTCACACAGCGTGAGAGCAGGTAGAGCAGCTGTTCAGGGCAGCGCTCACGGTTGAAAGCAGCGCGCACACGCTCGTAGAAAGCGCGCTCCTGACCAAGCTGTGCCTGCCAGAGCGCTCGGTAGCCTTCAGCAAGCGCTTCAGGTGTGTGCAGGATAGCTTGCCACATAGCCATGAGTGGCTGATCGCTATCGGCAATTACAACGTGCGGCGCTTTGCGCAGCGCCAAAGCAGCTAACGAAATCGCTGCTGAGCCGGCGAATGGCTCAATCAGGCGCGCTATGCCATCAGGCATGTAGCCTAAGATTGCCTTTGCCAGACGACGCTTGCTGCCTTGATAAGGAAAAGGTTGCGGCACGCTCATGACCAGTACGTTATCTCTCGCGCAGTGGTATAATCAGATTGTACGGCAAGATAGAACGTTGTCTAGCGAGCAGGAACAATATGGCGCACGGACAGGCAATCATCGAGCGCATCAGGCGCGTCTCGGCAGGCATTCAGCGCCTTGAGCTGGCGGTTGAGCCAGCTCAACAAATCATCGGCGGCGGACAGTTTTTCCTCGTGCGCACAACTGGCACTTACGATCCGTACCTGCGCGAGGCATGGTTGCCTGTGGGACTGCGCGACGGCGCTGTGATTGTAGAACGTCCGACGCGCTACGAATACGCGCCGAACCAAGTCATTGACGTACTTGGTCCAATTGGCAAGCCGTTTCCGCTGCGCGACTCAACGCGAGCGCTGCTGCTGATCGCCTATGAAGCGACGCCTGCCATTTTTCTGCTCATGGCACAGAGCGCACTGGCACGCCGAGCAGCAGTCACACTTGTTTTGATCGGTCAAGCGTGCCGCTATCCGCTTGAGGCACTGCCAAGCGCCTTCGAAGTGACGCGCGCCGAATATCATGAGACTTGGCACGAGCGCCAACAGCAAATTGCATGGGCAGATCAAATTTTTGCTGTAGCGCCGCCGCCGTATGACGTGCCTGCCTATTTGCGCTTGCTGGAAGACGTGCAGCGCATCCGTCATGCCATGAGTGCCGACTTACTCTACGGCATTTTCCAGCCGCCGATGCCGTGCGGCGTCGGCGCATGCCAAGCCTGCCTTGTGCGCTTGCACAATGGCGAGGAAGTGCCTGCTTGCGTTGACGGCATAGCATTCGACCTGACTCGCGTCAACTTGCTGCAAAACTTGCCCGATAGCACAGGAGTCTAGCACTGTGTTTGAGATCACTGCAGGCAAGTCAGCCCTGAGGCTCAATCGTCCATTGATGGGCGCCAGCGGCGCTTTCGGCTTTGCAGGCGAGTACAGCAAGCTAATTGACCTGAGTCTTCTTGGCGCTCTGGTCACCAATCCTATTTCGCTCAAGCCGCGCCGCGCTGCAAACAGCACGCGAGTCGTGCCATTGGATAGCGGCGTCTTGATTCACACAGGCTTGCCGAATGGCGGCATACACAAGATGCATCGCCAATATGCAGCAAGGTGGCGCACTAGTCCAATTCCTATCGTGATGCACTTGATCGGCTCGGCTGAAGACCTTGCTGAGTGCGCCACGTTCCTTGATCAGCAGTCTGAGATCGCAAGCATTGAGCTTGGCATTAACGACACCTTGACGGCGCGCGAGGTGCGCACAGTGGTCGCCACTGTGCGCGCACGGACGCAATTGCCGCTCTTGGCAAAGTTGCCGCTCTATCAAGCGGTAAATGTAGCCGCTGCAGCAGCTGATGGCGGTGCTGACGCACTTGTGGTCGCGGCGCCGCCGCGCGGCACAGCGCGCGATCCACTCAGCGGACAGCTGGTCGGCGGCAGACTGTACGGCACATGGCTGAAGCCGCTTGCCGTGCGCCTTGTCGGGCAGTTAGCGCCGCGCGTCGGCGTGCCAATCATCGGCTGTGGCGGCATTCATCATCCTGATGACGTGCGCGACTTTTTTGAGGCAGGCGCGAAAGCTGTGCAGCTTGACTCAGTCGTCTGGGTGCGCCCAGACATGGTCGCTGCTATCGCTAACGCGCTGAGCGGCGCTGAGCTGACGCGCGCCGCAGGCGCTCTAGCGGATGAGTGGCGTCCATATGGTGAAACAGCGGAGCGGCGGACGCCGCTGATTGTGGCGCCGCCGCCGCCGTTTGTGCCGCCGCCGCCTGAAATCTGACTAGTCGGCGCTGACTGCCTCACTTGCGTAGACAGGATACAGCCAATGTGCGTATTGCGGCACTTTGCCACGCACCACGCTGAAGAACAGCTCGCGTAGCGCGCGCACAAACTCACCCATCTTGCCGCCGCTGATTGGGCGATGATCAACGTAGGCGACTGCGGCGATTTGCACGCCTGTGCCACACAGAAAAATCTCATCAGCGACGTAAAGCTCGCTGCGGTCAATCTCGCGCTCGATCACCTCGTAACCCATCTGCTCTGTGATCAGCGTGAACAGGCTGCGCCGCACAATGCCTTCCAAGATGTTTGAGTGGACAGGCGGCGTGATCACCTTGCCGTTGCGCACCATGAACAGATTTGCCGCGCTCGCCTCTGAGACGTGACCGTCTTGATTGAGCACAACGGCTTCATCATGTCCGTTCAGCATCACTTCAGTCTTGATCAGCGCCGAGTTCACATAGGCGCCGCTGATCTTGCCGCGCGCAGGAATGGCTGTGTCATCCACGCGCCGCCACGTTGAGGTGCCTAGCTTCAAGCCTTCCTCATGCTCAAGATATCTGCCAAACGGAATAGCGAAGATGGTCAGGTCATGCTCAAGGTTGTGCAAGCGCACGCCAATGCCTTCATGAGACTTATAGACCAGTGGACGAATATAAGTATCTTGACGGTAGCCTTCATGCCGCAGTAGGTCTACCACAATGGCGCGCAGCTGCTCAGGCGTGTAGGGCAGCTCCATCATCAAAAACTCGGCGGAGTGCTTCAAGCGGACGAGATGGTCAATTGGACGGAACAGGAAGAGTTCGCCTTTCTCTTCATTCCAATAGCCGCGCATACCGCCGAAGACGGCTGTGCCATAGTTCAAGGCGTGCGTCATCACGCTGACCTTCGCCTGCTCTATTGGGACAATTTTGCCTTGAAAGAAAGCGTAACGTGGGCTGCTCATCAATAAATCTCCTTACGGTCAGGCAGTTCCTAGCTTGATTGTAGCGCGAGTTGGGCAAAAGTGCGAGCGTGTTGCGTCCAACACAGTTCATGATATGCTCAAAAAGGTCATTTTCAACAGGGAATGCCGATGAACATCTTGTACAGCTTACCACATCCTGCTGATAGCCTTGCCTCTGGACAGGCAGGGCATGTGGTGCGCGCCACAGCTCTGCTAGACGCGCTTGAGGCGCTTGGACACAAAGTGCAGCGCGTGGAAGCAGCCAAGTCAAGCAGCGCCAAGGCGTCCGTGAGCCTGTATCGCAACGTAGTACGCCGACTTCTGCCACGTCCGCTCGCCATGCGCCTGCGCGACCGCATGCGCATCAGGCACAGCGAGCGCTACGCACAAAAGCTGCTCGCTCTGATCGAACGCAGCCGTCCTGACATTGTCTTAGAGACTCACATCGCCTTCAGCCGCGCTGGAATGCTCGCCAGTCAGCTGAGCGGCGTGCCGCTTGTGCTGGACGACGTAGCGCCTGCTTGGGAAGAAGAGCAGCACTACGGCGTCGGCTTACGGCGCGCAGCACGCACCATTCACAAGGAAGTGACGACGCAGGCGCGCTTACTGGTCGCCGTTAATCAGACGCTCTATCAGCATCTGATTGCAGACGGCTTGTCTGCTGACAAACTGGTCGTCGTGCCGAACGGCATAGATGAGAACTTGTTTCGCGCTGATCTAGACGGCACGCCGATACGTGCGCGCTACAGCATTCCGCCTGATTCAGTCGTCATTGGTTTTGTCGGCTCGTTTCAGCCATATCACCGCGTAGACCTGCTCTTGCGCGCTTTCGCACAGCTTGACAATGCGCGCGCACGTTTGCTCTTAGTCGGTCAAGGCATTACAAGCGCTGAGTCTCAAGCGTTAGCCGCTCAACTTGGCGTCGCTCAGCGGACAATCTTCACAGGCGCTGTGCCGTATGCACAAGTGCCAAGTTATCTCGCGGCTGCTGATATCGCCGTCATGCCTGCTGCCAATGAGTACAGCAATCCGATGAAAATTTACGAGTACACGGCAATGGGCAAGGCAGTCGTTGCGCCTGATCAGCCGACAATCACTGAAATTGTTACGCATGGCGAGAATGCCTACCTGTTCGCGCGCGAGGATGTCTCGGCAATGGCAACTGCGCTTCAGACGCTCATTGCCGATGCCGCGCTGCGTGGCAAGCTCAGTGCGCAAGGACGGCGCCTAGCAGCGCAGCACACATGGCGCAAGCGCGCCGAGACGCTTCAGCAGGCGCTGATCGAGCGCGGTATTGTCTGAGTGCTGCTCTCGCAAGCGCGAAATTATGAGAGTTTCCTTACAGCTCTGCAGCTTTGCACTTGATAGTGCTGCTTCAAACGATTTTATGTTGCAAAAAGACGTTCCTTCTCGATAAGATCAACGCAGCCTGAAGCTAACTCAAGCGAGGAGAGGTTGCCATGTTTCAGCCGTTCGATCTGCCAGTGGACAGAGTAGATCAAGGTGAACTGCTAAGCCTGCTCAGCTACGCCGATCCAGATGAGGTGAAAGCCTTTGCTGCCGAGATCGCCGAGTCGCTTGGCACACTCGAAGTTGTTTCAAAGCGTACTAGTTTGGCACGCTTGCCAATGGTTAGCTCAGATGGCGGCAAAAATACTTTTGAGGCGCTCGTCACAGAAGTCTGCGTGCATTCGACTAACGGCGCAGATGGTTATGGCGTGTGCATCGGCACAGACGAAGAACATGCCCTCGCCATTGCCGTGCTAGATTTAGCGCTAGCAGCGGATAGCGTCGGCTTGTTGACGGGCAAAATTATGGCGTTCTTGCAGGCTCAAGCGGAGCTGCTTGCGCATGCAGGATGACCTCTAGCATTTTTTGAGACTACATCGCAAAAGAGAAGCAAGCGCATGGACTTGGGCTTAAAAGATAGAGTTGCATTGCTTGCAGCAGCCAGCAAAGGGCTAGGATACGGCGTGGCGCGCGCTATGGGACGCGAAGGCGCGCGCCTTTCAATCTGCAGCCGCGATCCTGAGCAAGTGCGCCTTGCTGCTGAAAAATTGAGCGCTGAGACAGGCGCTGAGGTCTTGGCTGTGCCGTGTGACGTGCGCGATGCTGCTGCTGTGGAAGCATGGGTAGCGCAGACAGTCGAACGCTGGGGCAAAATTGACGCGCTCTTGGTCAACGCAGGTGGTCCACCTGCCATGACCTTTAAGGAAACTACTGATGCGCACTGGCAGGCTGCTTTCGAGCTGACCTTGCTGAGCGCCATTAGGCTAATTCGCGCTGCTCTGCCACACATGCCGCGCGGCTCAGCCATCTTGACCATCACTTCCTCATCAATCAAAGAGCCGATTGAGCGGCTCGGTCTCTCAACGGTCATGCGCGCAGGCGTGGCAGGCTTGGTCAAGACACTGGCAGATGAGCTGGCAGGCGACGGAATCCGCGTCAACAATATTGTGCCAGGCAGGATTGACACAGATCGCGTGGCACAGCTTGACCAAAACACGGCGAATGTGCGCGGCATTACCTTCGAGCAGGCACGCGCTGAGGCAGTCAGCAAGATTCCGCTCAAGCGGCTCGGCACGATTGATGAGTTCGGCGCAGCAGCAGCTTTTTTGCTCTCTCCAGCTGCTGCTTACATCACAGGCGCAACCTTGCGCGTTGATGGCGGCGCTATGCGATCCATCTAGCAGCACACCATGTCTGAGCGCTATCGTGATGTACTGCTCATCGTCTTGATAGGCTGCATCGCGCTTGGCGCCTTCATTTTGCTCACCTATCAGCCGCCTGCTGTGACCATCAGGCTTTTGCCGCCTTTGCCGAGCGCTACGCCGTTGCCGATTCGCGTGCACGTTAGCGGCGCCGTGCGCATGCCTGCGCTCTATGACTTGCCGCGCGGCAGCCGCGTTGAGGACGCAATTCGTGCAGCAGGCGGCTTGCTGCCAGAGGCAGACACTGCCACACTCAACCTTGCTTGGCTGCTCAGCGACGGCGATCAGGTCTATGTGTGGCGGCAAGGCGAAGCAGGCGTCCTAGCGACTCGCCCTGCCAATAGCACGCCTGTGCGCCAAATTCGCATCAACACTGCCTCTGAGCAGGAGCTGATGCAGTTGCCCGGCGTTGGACCTGCCCTTGCGCGCGAGATCATTGCTTATCGTCAACAGTACGGGCGTTTTCGCACGCTTAGCGACCTCGATAACGTCAAAGGCGTTGGTCCAGCGCGCCTAGCGCAATGGGCGCCGTTGCTTATCTTCGACTAACACCACAGCGGCTGACTGTGGGCAATACTGCGACATCTCGTTATGCTCTGAGCAGATTGTCAGAGCTGAGCTTGAGAGTATGTTCACCACGCGACCAACACGCGAGCAAATCCTCGCTTTAGCAGCCGATCTTGCCCAGACATTCGCAGCGCGTGCAGCCCAGCACGACGCCGCAGGCACTTTTCCGCATGAAAACTTTGCCGACTTGCGCGCCTATGGCTATCCACTATTGAGCGTGCCTGTGAGATATGGCGGCTGGGGCGCCTCGCTCTATGAAGCTGTCCTTGCGCAAGAGCAATTGGCAATGGGCGACGGTAGCACAGCGCTCGCCATTGGAATGCACGTCCAGACCGTTGGCGCAGCGGCTGAGAGCCGTCCATGGGCGAACGATCAGTTTGCGCGCTTGTGCGCTGAGATCGTCAAGCGTGGCGCACTGGTCAACTCATGCGCTACAGAGCCTGAGCTGGGCAGTCCAAGTCATGGCGGCGCACCGAGAACAACAGCACAGCGTCGTGGTGACAGGTGGATCATCAGCGGACACAAAACATTTGCCAGTCTGGCGCCTGAGCTAGACTATTTCATCATCACAGCAACTTTCACAGCTGATGACGGCACGCTGCAAGCAGGGCGCTTTCTGGTAGAGCGTCAGGCGGCAATTCGCATTGTGCCAACTTGGGACTCGCTCGGAATGCGCTGCACAGGCAGTCATGACCTGTATCTAGAAGGCGCTGAGGCGCCGTTAGAGGCACTGCTCAGCGCAGCGCCGATCAGTCGTGCTGACCTGAGCAAGCCGAACATCAACGCTTGGTTCACCTTGATTGTCTCAGCTGTCTATCTCGGCATTGCAGCTGCGGCGCAGCAAACTGCGCTGCGCTACGCACAGGAACGCACGCCGACGGCGCTCGGCAAGCCTATCGCAATATTGGAGAGCATCCAGCGTCGGCTTGGCGAAGGCGAGCTCGCCCTGAAGACGGCGCGCGCCATGCTCTATCACACAGCCATGTGCTGGGACAACGCGCCTGAGGCGCGCAGCGCGCTGACCGATCAACTGATCGCTTGCAAGCTGACCGTGACCAATGCAGCCATTCAAGTTGTCAATCACGCCATACGCGCCGTCGGCGGCGCCAGCATGACTCGTGACTTGCCGCTAGAGCGCTACTTCCGCGACGTCCAAGCAGGCTTGTTTCATCCGCCTAGCGACGAAAACGGCTTGCTCATGCTCGGTAAGTTGGCACTGGCGCGCTATGAGAGCGCACAGAGCGACTAGAAATGTATGTAGCGCGACTCTGAACGTCCGCTGCGATGCGTCCGCCGCGAATGGCGCACAAATGTCTCAAATAAGTTGCGCATAGCGCCGTCAAAAGCGACCAAGCCTTCAGGATGCCACTGCACGCCGATCACGAACTCGCGCTCCGTGTGTTCGATTGCCTCAATCACGCCATCAGGCGCGTACGCCACAGGACGGAAATTCGGCGCGACATCGCGGACTGCCTGATGATGGAAGCTATTGACGCGCGCGCTGCGTCCGATGATGCGCGCGAGGTGCGATTGCGCTGCGACCTCAACAGGATGCGCTACATAGTCGCGCTGTTTCTCAGGGAAATACTGATGGCGAATCGCCTGTGGCAGCTCATCAGCAATGTCCTGCAGCAGTGTGCCACCACCTGCCACATTCAGCGCCTGAGCGCCGCGACACACGCCAAGAATCGGCAAATGATCGTCGAGCGCCCAGTGCAGCAGCCGCAGCTCTGTTTCATCGCGCAGCGAGTCAATGCCGCTTGTCTTGGGATGCGGCGCGCAGCCATAGGTCTCTGGATTCAGATCGCCGCCGCCTGCCATGAACAAGCCGTCTATGCGCTCATACAGGCTGCGCAGCGTTGTCTCGCTCAGCGCCAATGGGATGATCACAGGAATTGCGCCCGCCATTTCAAGTGCCGTGATATATGGACGGCTCATGGCAAAGCGCGGCGGCATTGAGTCAGGTGAAGTGGTGTCGTAGAAGCTAGGAATGCCGATCAGCGGACTGCTCATTCAGGTCGCACCTTTCCACGCCGCAAGCAAACGCGGCAAGTTTATGATTCTGCTGTGAGAGCGCGCTCTCAGCATTTTTTCATCTTATCATCATCTGAAAAACTAGACAACAGCTGCTCCTGATAAGTTTTTGTGATACTTCACAAGCGCGCTGCTGCTCGCCTAGACTTTCATCGAGTGCTCAGTTGATCGCGCTAATGCTTTGCGCTACTATTGCCGCTTTGTGATGGAGAACACAATGTCTGAGAATGATAAGTCAGCGCCACTTGATCCGAATGATCCACTAGCATTTGAAGAGCCTTTGTTCGACCCAGACGACACGCCGCCGCGTGGCGTGCGCGTGCCGCCACCACCGACACATCCTTCGTTGCTGCGCAGACCACAACCTGAGCGCGTAAACAAGCACCTGAGCGCGCTGATACTCGGCTTGGCATTGCTGATCACGCTCCTTGCCGCTGTGCTGTACTTCCTGCCTAGCCAGTCAGCAAGCCTGCCAACGCCGACCCGACAAAGTGCGTTGCCCACAGTCTTGCCGCCAACTGCAGTGCCAACTCAGTCCTCACTAACAGACATCTCAGCTACTACAGCGTCTGAGCCGACCGCACAGCCTATCCGCTACGAAGGCGAAGTGCCGATTGACTTGGTTGCGGAGCTGCTCATGCAGCCGCCACAAGTTTTGCCGCCACAAGGCGCGCTCTACCGCGCTCAAAATCCATTCACGGTTGCACCTGCACGCGGACGCAGCCAGATCATCCAGTATCGCATTCAGCCCGGCGACACTCTAGAGAAAATCGCAGCACGCTTCGGCATTTCACAGGACACCATCATCTGGAATAATGACGGCATTTACGTCAATCGGCTTTTGCCGGGAGACACGCTGACTATCTTGCCTGAAGACGGCATCTTGCATCGCACGCGCCAAGAAGAGACCATTCAGTCAATCGCTGACAAGTACAAGGTCTCGCCGTTCAGCATTGTGGATAGCGAGTTCAATCCGCTCTTGCGCAATGCTAGTCCGAATACGCTTCTGCCGCCGGGCATCACAGTGATGGTTGTCGGTGGTGTCAGCGATAAGAAGCCTGTCTACTGGAATCCGGGCATCACCATTCAAGGTGGCGGACGCAACAGCACGGTCTCTTTTGGCGGCGGACCTGGCTCGTGCGGCGCGCAGCCGAACACAGGCGGCACAGGCGCGCTCGTGGTGCCGTTGCCGCCGATTTATACCGTCATGCGCGGCTTCTCGCCGTACCACACAGGCATTGACCTTGCTGCGCCAATTGGCACAACCGTCTTTGCTGCTGATGGCGGCACAGTCATCTTTGCCGGCTGGAGCAACTGGGGCTACGGCAACACGGTCGTCTTGGCGCATGGCAACTTGCTCACGCTCTACGGTCATATGAGCCGAGTCAGCGTCAGCTGCGGACAGGTGGTCAGTCGCGGTACGCCAATAGGCGCCGTCGGCAGCACAGGCAACAGCTCAGGTCCGCACTTGCACTTTGAAATCCGCGTCGGCGAAGTGCCACAGAATCCTGAGAGCTATCTTGGCTTCTAGGCAAGGAACAAGACGCCGAAGAGCAGCCACATCGTGCTGTAGCGCAGCGGACGGCGTAACTTGAAATGTGCAGCGTACAGCAGCAGACTGATGACCAGTCCCGGCAAAAAGCGCACCAAGCCGAACGGCTCAGCAAAGGTTGAGCGCGGCGTGAACGGGATGATCGCGGCATTGGTGAACAAGAGCAGGCTGTAGAGCGTCCACTTGCCGCACAGCAGATCGCGTCCGCTGCGCCACAGCGCCCAGAGCGAAGGAATCATGCCAAATATGATCGGGATGAGCGCAAATGCAACCGTAATGGGCGCTACACCAAACTCGAAAATACGCCAAATGCCGTTGTATGGCACGATTTCAAATGGTGTGGCGCCGGCGCCGCCTGAGCCAACGCCGAAACTGCCAAGCCACGTCCACAAGATGACCTGCCACGCTAGAAATGGCGTCAACGCGCTGAAGCCGATCAAGAGTCCAGTGCGCCATTGCCGACTGAGCAGCAGAGCGAGCGCCGCACCTGCCGCCATGAGCAGCGTCACTTCTTTGGCGAGCGCCGCAAGTGCGAAGAGCGCTGCGCTCCAGCCGAATTGTCTTCGCTGCAGCGCCAAGAGCGCAATCAACGCCAAACCATAAGCGAGCGGCTCAGTAGTGCTGGCACGCACAGCGAAGAAAATGCCGCCAAATAAGCCGTAGACCAGCGAGTACCATGCGCTGGCTCGCGCCATGCGCAGCAGTTCTGCCAATGCCGCTGTGCCGAGTCCAAGCATGACGAGATTGGTCAGCAGAATGGCATACGGTATGAGCGCAATCTGTCCAAAGCTCAGCAGACGCGCTATTGCCGCGCTTAAAATGCGCTGATAGCGATATGCTGGTTGTTCACAGCCAAAAAGTTGCCCAATTTGGCGATGGAGCGCGCGATCATAAGCGTAGCCAAGCGTCGGATGTCTGCATAAATTGCCTATTCGCCGCTCAGCACCTATCGGATCAGCTGCAATCCATGCTGTGAACTGACCATCATAGCCCAGAGGTCCGGCAGTGTGCGGACGAATTAGTTCCTCAACATTGCCTGCGCGCCATACCACGAGAGCGCAGTATAGGCTGCACAGCGTCACAGCAAGAGCAGCTGGCGATAGCCGCACAGCGCGCATAGCTCAGCCTGCAGCTACAACAAGGATGATCACGACGAACAAGATGAGCAGTATCGTGCCAACGACAATCGTGCTGCCAATGTTCGCCTCAACCTGCTCGCCTCTTGGCTTGGCTGCCTCAACGCGGACCATGCCGCCGCCTTTCGGGTCACCGACGCGCCGTGCCGTGATGATCTCACTTAGGTTGCGATTGAGCGCTACAGCTTGTGGCGGCGGCGCAGGCTTGCTCAAGCTGACCACGCTCGCAGGCGGCGGCGCAGGTGCAGGCTTAGGCGGCGGACGGCGCGCGCCTGTGCCGATATAGAAGCCACAGCGCGCACAGAATTGCTCTTGAGCGCTGTTCAGTGCGCCGCAGTTGCGGCACAATTTCACGCCTTCTAGCTTCAGCGACTCGTTAGATTGTGGCGCAGGCACAGGTCTTTGCGCGCTGTTGGCTTCTGAAGGCATGTGAACGCTTATTGCGCGCCTTCCGCTGACCACGCCGCCAACGCTGCCACTTGGCATTGACGCGCTCTGACTCGGTTGCAATGGCTGCTGTGGCGTTGCCTCAGACCGCGCGCTGACTGGCTCAGATAACGCCTCAAGCGCCTGTTGCCACTCTGTCAAAGGCGGACATTCTGCTAAAGTGCGGCTGTGCCATGCTGCGCGCAGCAGCTCAGCTAGTTTTGGTGAGAAGCGCTCAGCTAGCACCTCACAGAGCAACTTGTAGCGCGTGCTGCTTGGATCTTGCATCTCGGCTGTGGCAAAGTAATGTTCATCAGCGCTGAATTGCCGTATTTTGGGATGAGTCCAGCCGAGCATCTCAGCGATCAGGATCGCTGCGCCAAAGCGGTCGCCCTCTGCGCACCATTGACCGTGTTGACGGCTCGCCATGTGCTGGTAGCCATCTTGACCTATCGGCAGCTCAACAGGCGTCGGCATGTTTGGCGCGTACATCTCTTCGATGTCCACCAGTTCAACTTGACCGCTCTTGCGCTCGACCAGCACATTAGCGCCTGCAATATCGCAGTGCGCAATTTTCCGTGCCTCAAAATTCGCCATGATTGCTGCGAAGTTGCGCGCAAGGAGCATACCTTCAGCTGCTGTGAGCGGAATGCGCATGTTGATGACATCGTACCAAGTCACACCAGGCAACCAAGGCATCAACATGCCGTAGTCCAAAGCAGGATATGCAGCGATCAGCTCGGCATGTGTCTGTTTGGTGAAAACTGTGCGCTGCGCTGCGCGCAAGCCTTTCAAGTCGGCGAATTGACGCAGCGCCTCAGCCACTTTGACCAAGTCAGGCACGCGATACTTGAGTTTGAAGTACTTCAATGCCATGCGATCCGCATTCGGCGCGATCAGCTGGATCACAAAGCCGCGTCCGCCGCGCTGCACATAGGGAATGCCTGCCAAAGCAGGATGCTCAGCGACACGATAGCTCAAGCCGCTGATGACAATGCTCTGATTAACTTCCACGCGCAAATGTGCCTGACTGCTCATAGCTTCGCCTTACTGCATATAAGTAAAGTACCAAACAACTGCTAAGCCGACTGAGATGCCAGCTGCTATAGCCGTGACCAAGCTCCAGTCAAACGGCTCAGCAGACTTTGGCTGTGGTGTCGGCACAGGCTCTAGCAAACTGACAGTTGGCACAGCGACCGACTGGACAGTTGGTTGTTTGACTGTAATCGGCTTGGCAGGCACTGGTTCAGCGTGGTGCATGATGGTAGGCTCTGGAAATGGCGCGCGCTCTAAACGGAACGACGCGCTCAGCGCGCTAGGCAAGTGATAATTGCTGAGTGCTTGGACGCGGCAAGTGTAAGTGCCATATGCGCTTAAGAGGAAACTTGGCGCATCGCTTGCCGTCACGTCAACCGTGAAAGCGCGCCCTTCGCCTTCCAACCAGACGCGGTACCACATTGCGCCTGCCACAGGTTGCCAGTGCAAGGCAGGCTGATCTGGGACGCGCTGCGGCTCAGGCGTCTCTAGCGGCATGAGTAGGTCAGGTGTACTGTTGAGCGCGATATCCAGAAATGATAAGTCGTCACTGGTGGGCAAGCTGAGCAATTCATCGGCAAGCGCGTTCAAACTGTCAAGCGTGAAGCGCTTGAGCATGTCAGCGCGGCTGCCGAATCCGTCGCTGTGCGCCATCAGGCGTGCAATGCCGCGCAGTGGCATAACCAAGACCTGTGGCGCGCCATTTTTAGCGCCTAGGCGGCTTGACCAGCGTTGACGCATGTCCCAGTGTGCCTCGCTGAGCGGCAGTTCTTCGCCGTTAGCGTCAAACAGGCGCAGGCGCAGATCGCCCATCCAGCAAGCAGCGAATTTTTCTGCCTGATGGTCAACTAGTGCGGCGAGGAACATGCTCTCGCTGCCGTTCTCGCGCTTGCGCACTAGCGCGTCACGCAGCATAGGCGGCAAATCGGCACGAATGGGATGAGCAGCGACCAGTGCGTCTGCCTCAGGCTGCCATGCAGCGAGCTGAGCGCTTAGCGCAGCGCGGAATGTCTCTACATCAGTCGGGAAAGGCAGATCGGCGAGCCATGCCACGAGTTTTTCGCCCAAGAAGCGTGCCGCAAGGTCGCCGTAGAACGACTGACTGACTCCATCGCACACAGCGAAGGCGAGCCGTTTTTGATTGCCACAGAAAGCGATGAAATCTTGTCCGCGCGTGCCTGCCTGCTGTGAGTCGCGCGAGCGGTCATAGAGATAAGTCAGCGCGACGTTGCCGATGTACTCACGGCGCGCAGGCGTATCGGTCTCTTGGTTTAGCGTGATGACGTGCGGCACGCGCTTTCTGCCTTTCTCAGCTTGCCATGCTCAGGCGACCGGCGTCGCGCCGCTCATGGTGAACGCCATGCGGATGAGTTCGCGCGTCTGAGCAGGGAAGAGCATCGGCGCGTTTGGCTGCAGGTTATAGCCGAACTCTTGCATCTCGATGCGGTAGCTCTCTGGAATAGGCGAGGACATGCGTAGCAGCGTCCGCGCGTAGTCGTTAGCGAGGTCAGCTTCGCTCGTCACGCCTTGCCAAGTGTAGGCGTCTTCCACAGGCTGCTTGAGAATCTTGTCGCTGATGAAAATGTTCTCGACCAGCACGTTGCCGTCTTGCGTGCTCATTTGCATGATGCGCTGCACAATTGGCGTCGGATCGTCGCCTTGATATTCGCCGTCGGTCATGTGGCAGATCAGCGGCGCAGGATGTGTCTGGATGTAAGGCAACTCTTGCGCCAGTAGATTCTCAGCGGCGAGGAAAGCAGCCGCTGTGTTTGTGCCGCCGCGCGGCGAGAATTCTGGCACGCCGTCGCGCACGAATTGGTCAATGGTACGAATGCCGCCTAGCACGTCATGCACCTGTGACTCGTAGGCGTAAATGGCAAGGCGATAGCGCGGCGCAACCAATTCGCCTTTGGTTGAGCGCGCTACCATCTCGGTAGCAATCTCTTGCAGAGCATCCGAGACAATCTCTATGCGACGCTTATCGCCGAGCATCTGGCTCATAGAGCCGCTGATGTCGAGCAGGTAGATGATCAAGACTGGCGTGGTTGACGTTGCCACAGCAGTGTAGGGCATAGCGCATTCCCTCATCACAAAGTCAGCAGCTGATAGCTGCTGAAGTAATCAGACCATTTCTAAACTTTATCGCAAACACGGCATTTTGGCGAACAGCAGCTAGACGATATAATGCAGCGCGTCCAGTTGAAAGTGAGGAGTTTTAAGCATGGCTTTGACGAGACGGCTACGTGCCTTGAGCGCTGTCTGCTTGGTGATCGCCTTCGTTGCGGCAAATTTCAGCAACACAGCGCAAGCACAAGCGCCTGTGGTCGGCACTGTGATTGTTGACGAGCTGTACATGCGCTCAGCACCTTCGCGCAATGGCGCCATCTTGGACACTCTGCGCTTCGGTCAGCGTGTCGAGATCAGTGGACGGTCGAGAGTGCGTGGCTGGGGCTACGGTCGCAGCGAAGCGGGCGCGGTAGGCTGGATTGTGTTGCAGTACCTTGAATTTCCTGCCAATGCCAACTTGAGCGAGTTGCCGATTGTGCCGCCTGATGCACCGACCAATCCTGCAGGCGGCGCTGC
>JANWYI010000007.1:73835-94764 GCA_025055255.1 Anaerolineae bacterium
GCGTTGCCTGCGAGCGGCGACTCAGGCGGCGGCGCAACGCCACAGCCACCTGCTGCTCCGCCACCGCCGCCGCCAAGCAGCGCTAACTTGCGCGGCTTTGAGCTAGGCGGTCAAGTGCAGAGCCTCAGCCCTGCCACGATTGCCGCTATGCGCCGCGCCGGCATGACGTGGGTGAAGCGACAAGCTAAAGAAGGCGACGGCGCTGCTTTCGCCTACATTAATGAGGCAAAAGCGAACGGCTTCAAAATTTTGCTCTCCGTCATCGGCAACATTGACTTGGTCGTTGAGCCGAGCTATCAGGACGTTTACGCGGGCTACGTCGGTCAGTTAGCGGCTGCTGGCGCCGATGCTATCGAGGTCTGGAATGAGCAGAACATTGACCGTGAGTGGAAGCGCGGCGCCATCAACCCTGTCACATATACGCAGCTTTTAGCAAAGGCGTACAACGCGATCAAGGCGAACAATCCGAACACAATGGTCATCAGCGGCGCGCCGGCGCCGACTGGCGCTGAGGCAGCCTTTGGCTCGGATCGCGTTTGGAACGATGATCGCTATGTGCAAGGCATGGCGGCAGCCGGCGCCGGTCGTTACGCCGATTGCATCGGCTTACACTATAACGAAGGCATCATTAGTCCGAATCAGCGCAGCGGCGATCCGCGCGGCGACAACTATCCAACGCGCTACTTTGACGGTCAGATTGCGCGCGGCTTGAATCCGTTTAGTGGCAAGCGCGGCTGCTTCACAGAGCTGGGCTATCTCTCACCACAAGGCTACGGACCGTTGCCGAGCGGCTTTGCATGGGCAGCGAACGTCACAGTGCAGCAACAGGCGCAGTGGTTAGCTGAGGCGGCGCTGCGTGCGGCGCAATCTGGGCGCATTCGCCTGATGATCGTTTTCAATGTGGACTTCACGTACTACGGCGACGATCCGCAAGCAGGCTACGCGATCATCCGCCCTGATGGCTCTTGCCCTGCCTGCGAGACGCTTGGGCGCGTGATGGGCGTGCGCTGAGAGTCACAACGTGCTGCAGCGCGGCAAGCTCCGCGCTGCACCTGCCTGCGAGACGTTCCGCAATGGACAATCAGCGCATTCACCTGTTCGGCATACGGCATCATGGCGTCGGATCGGCGCGCAGCTTGGTCGCAGCGCTTGAGTCATTGCAACCTGACGCGCTACTGATCGAAGGCGCGCCTGAAGGCGACGAACTGTTGTCTTACGTTCTATCGCCTGACATGCAGCCGCCTGTGGCAATCTTGGTCTACGCACCTGAGCAGCCCAAACGCGCCGTCTTCTATCCATTCGCTGAGTTTTCGCCTGAGTGGCAGGCGCTGCGCTACGGCTTACAGCATGGCATTCCTACGCGCTTCATGGACTTGCCACAGGCGATCCAGTTTGCTCTGACAGAGGCGGCTGAGCCAAATGAGCAGCCTGAGCTTGTGCCTGAACTGTTGCGTCTGCGCACTGATCCACTCATGGAACTAGCGCGACTGGCAGGTTATGAAGATAGCGAGCGCTGGTGGAACGACCTTGTTGAGCAGCGCCGTGCAACCGACTCAGACATTTTTGCGGGCATTCTGGAGGCAATGCACGCTCTGCGCGAGACCGTGCCTGTGGTTGACCGAGTCGAGGCGTTGCGCGAGGCGTACATGCGCCAGAGTTTGCGCGCTGCGCTCAAGGAAGGCTATCAGCGGATTGCTGTGGTCTGTGGCGCATGGCACACGCCTGCTCTAGCTGACCTGAGCGACGCAAAAGCCGACGCTGCACTTTTGAAAGGCTTGCCAAAGGTAAAGGTCAGCGCAACGTGGATTCCTTGGACTTACGGACGGCTGACATTGGCGAGCGGCTACGGCGCAGGCATTCGGTCGCCGGGCTGGTATGACTTCCTGTGGCGGACAGAGCGCGCAGACGACGTGGCGCTCGGCTGGTTGACGCATGTGGCACATCTGCTGCGCGCCAACAAGCTAGATGCGTCCACAGCGCAGGTGATTGATGCGGCGCGCATGGCAGAGGCGCTCGCTGCTATGCGCAACCGCGCCATGCCAAGCCTTGAGGAGCTGAACGAGGCGACGCAAGCTGTCCTTTGCATGGGCAGTGACGTGCCAATGCGCTTGATCTGGCGCGATTTGATCGTCGGCGCCGTGCTAGGTGACGTGCCAGAGGACGTGCCTGCTGTGCCGTTACTACAGGACTTCCAGCGTGAACAAAAGCGTCTGCGCCTGACTGAAAAAGACCTTGCTAGGCGCGACGCGACGCGCTTGCAGCACGCCGCAAACCTTGAACTTGACTTGCGCGAGCCGCTTGACTTGGATCGCAGCCACTTCTTGCATCGGCTGAACATGCTCGACATTCCTTTCGGCAGGCTCATGCAGGCGCGCGGTAAGGGCACTTTCAAAGAAGCATGGCGCGTAGCATGGCAACCTGAGTTCACGGTCGCCTTGATTGAAGCAGGTCAATGGGGGACGACGATTGAGTCAGCTGCTGCAGCTTACGCGCGCGACGCCGCTCAGAGCGCGACCGACTTGCCGACGCTCACTGAGTTGCTTGAGCTTGCGCTGCTCGGCGCGCTTGACGAGGCGATCAGCGATTTGGTGCGCGCTGTGCGCGACGTCGCTGCAGTTGCCAGTGACGTCGCTCACTTGATGATCGCCTTGCCGCCGCTCGCGCGCATCATCCGCTACGGCGACGTGCGCGGCACAGACGCAACACTCGTTCAGATGGTCGTACAGAGCCTTGTGGCGCGCATTTGCATCGGTCTGCCTAACGCATGCGCCTCGCTTGACGATGAAGCGGCTGCTGAGATGTTCAAGCACATCAACAGCACGCACGCAGCCGTTAACCTGCTGGCAGATGACGCTTTGCGCGCTGATTGGCAAGCGACCTTGCTTCGCCTTGCCGACATGCCGACCCTGCACGGCATGCTGAGCGGACGCTGCACGCGAATCTTGCACGACGCTGCAGCGTGGCAGAGCGAAGAAACCATGCGCCGACTCGGCTTGGCACTCTCAACAGTGAATGCGCCTGAGCGCGCCGCTGCTTGGCTTGAAGGCTTTCTGAGCGGCAGCGGCGAGATTTTGCTGCACGATCTGAGCCTTTGGCAGGCAGTAGACACATGGCTGTGCAGTCTAAGCGGAGAGACATTTCAAGCGCTCCTGCCTTTGGTGCGGCGCACGTTTTCGGCGTTCAGCGCGCCTGAGCGCCAACGCATGGCAGACCGCGTGCTGCATGGCACGGCGCAGCGCACCAAACAAGCCACAACTTTTGACCCTGCTCTAGCCGTTCAGGTCTTGTCAACAGTGGCGCGTCTGCTCGGCATCTCAGACGAGTGATCTGCTTGCCGATTCGCTGTCTCCTTGTTATACTTAGCTGCAGTTTTCCAGAAATCAGCAACTAATTCATCAATAGCTGTCTCAGCTTGAGGATACTTCGCTGTGATCACTGGACCGACCTTCGAAGAGATGCTCCATCCGCATAAAATCGCGCCTGAAATCCGCGCCAAAGCGCTTGCTGCGCGACACAGCGCGCCACTCGATCCGATCAACCTGTTTAACATCACATGGCGTGACGGAGAGAACCGCGTCTATCACGTCGTCCTACCGAAGGCGCTGACAGGCGTCGAGGCGGATATTGTCGTGCTGTACGGACGCGAGTTTCCGTCGGGCAGTCACAAAGTTGGCGCGGCGTACTCAGTCCTGCTGGAAAAAGAGCTCTTCGGAGAGGTCGATCCGAGCCGACACACGCTCGTCTGGCCTTCAACGGGCAACTACGGCATTGGCGGCGCTTGGGTCGGCGGACGCATGGGCTGTCAGAGCATTGTAGTCCTGCCAGAAGGCATGAGCCGCGAGCGCTTTGAGCTGATCGAGCGTTACGGCGCGCGAATCATTCGCACGGTCGGCTCTGAGAGCAACGTTAAAGAGATTTACGACATGACGCATCAGCTGCGCGCCGCTGATCCGAACATCCGCGTCCTGAATCAGTTCGAAGTGATGGGCAACTATCGCTTCCACTATCACGTCACAGGCAACACGCTCGTGGAACTTGCCGCAGAGCTACAGGCACAAGGCATTGGCAGCGGACGCATTGACGCTTTTTGCTCGGCTATGGGCAGCGCCGGCACCATTGCCGCAGGCGACCGTCTCAAGCAGGTCTTCCCAAGTCATTTAATTGTCGGTCTAGAGCCAATTCAATGCTCAACGCTCTACAATAACGGCTACGGCGTCCACGACATTCAGGGCATTGGCGATAAGCACGTCACATGGATTCACAACGTCAATAACATGGACGCTCTGATGTGCATTGACGACCTAACCTGCAAAAAAGGCTTGCTGGCGCTGAGCGATCCAGTAGGGCAGGCAGTCTTGGTCAAGCGCTATGGCATTCCTGAAGAAACTGTGGCGAAGCTCAGCACGTTGTTCGGCATCAGCGGTATTTGTAACATCTTGGGTGCTATTAAGACCGCGAAATACTTCGGGCTTGGACGCGGCAGTCTAATCGCCACTGTTGCTACTGACTCGCTCGACCGCTATCACAGCGTGATGGACGCCATGCGCGCGCAGTATGGCACTCTTGACGAGGCAACTGCTGTTGGCTTGATCGAAGGTACGTTTCACGCAGTCGCCACAGACTGGGTACAGCTCGGCACACGCGAGTCGCGGGCGCGCTGGCACAACTTAAAGTATTACACTTGGGTTGAGCAGCAAGGCAAGACAGTTGAAGAGCTGGACGCGCAGCGCGATCCAGAGTGGTGGCTGCGCCATCAGGCGCTGGTGAGCGAGATTGATGCTAAACTGTTGGCTGCGCGCGCCGAATTGCCTGCGTGAGACGATCTGCGCACAGCACCTGAGCAAGGACGCTGTGCGCAAAAAGGATTAGCGCAACAGTGATTGAGTTACAGTCTGTCATCACCTGCCCAGAGTGCGGCTTCGCCAAAGAGGAGACCATGCCGACTGACTACTGCTTGTACTTCTACGTTTGCACAAGCTGCAGCGCAAGGCTGCGTCCCAAGCAGGGCGATTGCTGCGTGTTTTGCTCGTACGGCAGCGTTAAGTGTCCCTCTAAGCAGGCTGAGATAGGCGACTAGAGCGTGATGACCTGATCAGGCGGATTAGCGCTGAGCGCTTTGTAGAGATCGGGGAAACAGCCGACTTGCACATGCGCCACTGTGCCGTGCGGCACGCATTTGCCAACCTCGCCTTGCGCTAAGCCACGCTCCAATGCGCACTGATCGCACATCATCAGCAAGATGTTATGTTGCTCTGCCACGCGCGAGAGCCGCTCGCCCATTGGATCGCCCTGCCGCAGCAAATAAGTGTTATCGTCAAAGAAAAACATGCCGACTACTTCAGCACCATGCGTCCCAGTCTCCATCTGCGGCAGGATCATCTTGCCCAGCTTGTAGCTGGCTGTGTGTCCAGAAGTGGCGAAAATATAGGCGACTTTCATCTTGATCTCCTTGTTGAACAAGTTAGGACGATCAAGATGATACTTTGTATCAATAACCGCGTCAATCTAGAGCATTTTTGGATCGGCAATGACGCCTGCCACAGCGCTTGCCGCGACCACAGCAGGATTCGCTAGGTAGATCGGCGCGTTGGTCGTCCCCATGCGTCCGCGAAAGTTGCGGTTAGCGCTGCTGATAGTAACTTCCTCAGGCGCAGGAATGCCCATGTGATTGCCCATGCACGGTCCGCAGCCTGGCACGCCGATCATCGCGCCCGCCTCTAGGAAAGTCTGGACGTAGCCGCGCTCTAACGCTGCTTTTAGCACCTCGCTAGACGCAGGAATCACGAGCAAGCGCGTGCCTGCTGCCACTTTACGCCCTTGCAACACTTTTGCCGCTGCAGCAAGGTCTTCCAAGCGACCGTTCGTACAAGTGCCGATGAACGCCTGCTGTACAGGCGTGCCTGCCACCTCGGAGAGCGGCTTGACGTTATCAGGGCTATCGGGACAGGCGATCATCGGCTCTAGGTCAGTCACGTCGTAGTGATAGACCGCAGCGTACTCAGCGTCAGGGTCAGGGTAAATAGGCGTGTAGGGACGGCGCGCGCGCGGCGCTAAGTAGTCAAAGATCGCTTGGTCAGGCGGCAAGTAGGCAGTCTTAGCGCCGAATTCAGCCATCATATTGGGAATCACGGCGCGGCTGTCGAGGCTGAGCGCGCTGATTGCCTCGCCGTGAAACTCAATGGACATATAAATGCCGCCTTCCACGCCAAGATCGCCGATCAGCTTTAAGCAGAAGTCCTTAGCTGTGACTCCCTCGCGCCACTCGCCTGTGACGACCACTTTCATGCTCTCTGGCACGCGCAGCCACAGTTCACCCGTTGCCCACAGCGCAGCAACCTCGCTGCGCCCGACGCCTGCGCCAAAAGCGCCTAGCCAGCCGAAGTGCGTCGTGTGGCTATCCGCGCCCAGAATCAGCTCGCCGGGCAAGACCACGCCTTCCTCGCTCAAGACCTGATGACAAATGCCGCGCCCTGCCTCAAAAAAGTACTGCACGCCTTGCTCACGGACGAATTGGCGCACCTCAGCGTGATTTTGCGCGTGCTGGGTCGTCGGCGCAGGCACAGCGTGGTCGAGCGTGATGGCGAGCCGCTCAGGATGTTTCACGCGGCTGATGCCGAGCTTTTTGAAGGTCTGGTAGATCGCAGCAGTGTTATCATGGCTCAGCACGATGTCAGGGCGCGCGTCCACAATTTGTCCGACGCGCACCTCGCGCAAGCCTGCAGCGCGCGCGAGCGCTTTCTCAGCAAACGTATAGCCCATAGCTCTCTCTCGCTACCCTAGCACTGCCTGAGCGCGCAGCATCTCATCCACTTCCTCAGGCGTCACAATGCGCTGATCGGCGAGCTCCTTGATGCGCTGAGTCGCCGCTTTGACCTGTTCATCGGTCAGGGACAAACCTAGCTCTAGCGCACGATTGCGAATCGCGTTCCAGCCGGTCAGGCGATGCGCGATATGGACGCGGCGCTTCAAGCCGAAGTCGCTAGGATTGATGCTCTCGTAGGTCTCAGGCGCGGCGAGCACAGCTTTGGTGTGGATACCTGCCTTGTGTGTGAAGAATGTCTCACCTGTGATGTAGTTGTTGAACGGTACCTGCACGCCGACCATCTCAGCGACCATATGATCAATCTCATAGAGCATGTCCAAACGGTACTTTTTGAGCAGCAGTTCGCGGTTATCGAAGTACAGCCGCGCGATCAAGCCGCCAAGCGGCGTGATGCCGTTGCGCTCGCCGATGCCTAGCACAGTTGTATCCACGTGCGTGGCGCCTGCCTCAAGCGCGGCATAAGCATTGGCAATGGCACAGCCACTATCGTTATGTCCGTGAAACTCCACGTCGAGGTGAGTCAAGCGGCGCAGCAGGCTGACCAAGTTATAGACTTGCTGCGGCGTAGCAATGCCGACTGTATCTGCCACACCAAGCCGATTTAAGACGCCCAGCTCTGCCACAGCTAGGTAGACGCGCAGCAGATCAGCCTCACTGCTGCGAAATGAGTCCTCTGTGCTGAAGCGCAGGATAATGTTTGGCGCTTGGCGGCGCACAAAGGTCAGCACTTCGCGCGCCAAGTCAATGATCTCATCAATGGTCTTACCGTGGCTGTGTTTGCGCAGCGCCGGCGACGTGCCGATCACGATATCCAAGCCGTCTACGCCGGTGTCGAGAGCGCGCAGGGCGTCCTCACGGTTGCAGCGGATGTGCGTCAAAATGCGCGCGCGCAGCTTCATGCCGACGATCATGCGCACGTCCGCCTCAGATTGCGGCGAGGCGACTGGTGACGATAGCTCAAGCATCTCAACGCCGAATTCATCAAGTTTTTCGGCGATTTTCCTCTTCTGGGCAGGCGTGAAATTGGCGCCGGCAAACTGCTCGCCTTCACGCAGCGTGGATTCGATAATGGCGAATTGAGTCAGGGACACTGCTGAGTTCCTCCATACCAAGCGTCGCTCAATATTAACATATTTGCGCAACGCGGCTATGGTGAGTCAGCTGAAATGCCCTCATTTGCTCAGCAGACTGCCTAGCACGCGCGCGAGCGAGCGTCCAAGCCATGCTAAGCCGAAAAGTAGTGTGCAAGCGAGTACAATCGCGGCGCCAGAAGCTACGTTATAGTAGTAAGAAGCGTACAGACCGATTATGCCTGCGCCAATGGCGACACTGACTGCGATCAGCATCATGCGCGGCAAGCGATTGGTCAGCAGCGACGCTGTAGCTGCTGGCGTGATCAACATGGCGCTGGTCAGCACCACGCCAACTGCCTGAATCGCCGTGACCACTGTCAGCGCCAACAAAATCAGCAAGACGTAGCGCAGGCGATCAGCGCGCAAGCCAATGACTTCAGCGTGCGTCGGATCGAACGACGTCAGCTCAAATTCTTTGTGGAACAGAATCAGCGTGCCTAAGACAATCACAGCTACGATGCTGATCAAAAGCAGGTCGCTTGGCGTGACGCCAAGCACGTTGCCGAACAGGATGTGCGTGAAATCGCGGAACGAGCGCGCTGTGCTCATCAGCAGAATGCCTAGCGCGAACATAAAGGTGAACATAATGCCAATGGCAGTATCCTCGCGCAGCGTCTCGCGCCGTGAGAGCCAGCCAATACCGAACGCCGTCAGCAGACCTGCCACCACAGCGCCTAAAAACAGGTTGATGTTATTGAAGTAAGCGAAGACAATACCTGGCAGGACAGTGTGCGCCAATGCATCGCCGATGAATGCCATGCGCCGCAAGACGACGTACACGCCAATGGTCGCGCACAGCGTGCCGACTAAAACAACAGCCATCAAGCTGTTGCGCATGAACTGAAAGCGGATAAATGGCTCGACTAAATCACTCAGAAAAGTCATTGAATGGGTTGCAGCGCAGCGTTGCTGAGCTGTGAGACTTGCCTGCCTTCGCGCAAGTATAGCACGCCATCAAAATCGCTCTCAAGGCGCTCAAGGTTGTGCGTGGCAACAACAAGAGTCTTGCCTTCACGGCTTAGCTCAGCAATCAAGTTGCTGATGACCGCCTGTGTTTCAGCGTCCACAGCTGAAGTTGGCTCATCTAGCAGGATCAGGTCAGCTTCCTGCGCTAAGGCGCGCGCCAAGAGCGCACGTTGCTGCTGACCGCCGCTCAGCTGACCGATTTGACGGTCTGCTAGAGCGCTCAAGCCAAGCCGCTCAATCACACGGTCAACGATCTGCCAGTCATGAGCGCTCGGCTGACGCAACCAGCCTAAGTGCACGTAGCGACCTGTCATCACAAGGCGACGCAGGTTGATCGGAAAGCGCCAATCAATGTCGCCGCGCTGCGGCAAGTACGCAACGCGATGATGACAGGCGCCAACTGGCAAACCGTAGACGAGCAAGCGTCCTGAGCGGATTGGCAGCAAGCCTGCGATGGTCTTGAGCAGCGTGGACTTGCCTGCGCCATTCGGACCGACTAAAGCGAGCCGTGTGCCGACGGGTACACGCACTGAGATATCTTCCAATGCTAAGACGTTTTGATTGGGACGGTTGACATACAGGTTCTCGATTTCCAGCGCGGGACTGCCTGCCACTGGCTCAGCGTAGCGGCGATGACTATAGAACAGGCGCGCGTCGCGCAGCTTGCCCATCACGGAAACTGCCATGCTACTTCAACGCCTCAACGATTGTTTTCAGGTTATAGCGCATCATTTTCAGGTAGGTCTCGCCTTCGCTGCCTGCCTCACCAAGTGCATCAGTGAAGAGCGGCGGCGCTAACTTGACGCCTGCCTCGCGCGCAATTTGTTCCATCAGACGCGGATTAGTGACGTTTTCAGCGAAAATGGCAGGCACACCCGACGCTTTGATACGCTCAACGAGCTCAGCGATCTCGCCTGCTGATGGATCAGCCGCCTCAGTGGTCACGCCAAGTGCGCTGTCCACTTTGAAGCCGTAACGCGCGCCAAAGTAGGCGAAAGTCTCGTGCGTGGTGACCAGAATACGGCGCTCTTCTGGAATTTCCTCGACTGAGAGCATGATCTCACCATCTAGAATGCTGAGCGCAGTGCTGTACTGACCAAAATTGCGCGCGTAGGTCTCTCTATTGGCAGGATCAGCTTCGATCAGCGCCTGATAAATTCGCTCGACCAGTTGCATGACGAGCGAGACATCATGCCAGACGTGCGGATCGAACTCGCCATGCTCATGAGCGTGGTCGCCGCCTTTTTCTTTCTCCTCCTTGTTACCTTCGCCGCCATGATGCAAGTCTTCCTCGCCATGCTCATGTCCCTCGAACGGCAATAGCTCCAAGCCTTCGGTCAGCACGATGCGCTTTGCTTTCGTGCCAGAAGCCTCGATCAAAGCATCCAACCACGGCTCAAACTCAGCGCCGATCTCAAAGATCAAGTCGGCGTCGCTCAGCGTCGCGCTATCAGCTGGACTAGGCTCGTAGGTGTGCGAGTCGCTGCCACGTCCAACCAGCACTTTCAAGTCCACCTTGTCGCCAGCGATGTTGGCGATCCAATCGCCCAGAATGCTGAACGTCGCCACGACCTTCAAGCGTGTCTGAGCAGCACTGTTCGGCGCGGATGTCATCAGCGCGACTGGCAACGCGACGCACAGCAGCAAGACGAGCATCCGTGAGCGCAAAGAAAACATCAGCCAAGTCTCCGTTTGCAGAAACTGACGTTACGTCTCATTATACAGTGTCTGAGACAGTGTGTCAATTCTGAGAGAAGACTTAGTCTCACTGTCGCTAGTGTGCGCAGTGTGATCTTTTGGTGCGTTCAGCACGGCTCGGTATAATGCTAGGCGAACTCAGATAGAGTGCTTAGAAAGTTCGGATTGCGCTTTGGAAAAGCAGACTCGCTCAGCGTCCACACCAGAAGCGCCTGTGCCTTCGGCGCGCTATACAGAAGAATACTTTTTGACTGCCTGTGAAGGCTATGATGAGTTTGTGCGCAGCGAAGGTGAGCATCTCTCGCGCCGCCTGAGCGCAGCGTTTGCGCTCGCCGCTGTCGAGGCAGGCATGAACGTCCTAGATGTTGGCTGCGGACGTGGTGAAATTCTGCGGCACTGTGCCAAACTTGGCGCAAATGCCTACGGCATTGACTACGCTGTTGCTGCTGTGCAGCTCTCTAAGGAGATTGTGCAAAATACGAGCGGCGCGCGCGGCAAGATCGGCGTGGCACAAGCAGACGCCAAACGCCTACCGTTCCCAAGCGGCTACTTTGACCGAGTCCTGCTTTTCGATGTGGTCGAACACTTGCATCCATGGGAATTGCACGAGGCGCTGCGCGAGATTCATCGCGTGCTGAAGCCTGATGGTCGGCTGATCGTCCATACAGCGCCAAACGCATGGTACGACCGCTACGCATATCCGTTCGTGCGCGCCTTTCGGCGGCTGCTTGGGCAAGGCGCGCGCTATCCTGCTAATCCGCGCGCTTTTCTGGTGAACGTCAACCAAGAAGTGCATGTGAACGAGCAATCCATGCTCAGTCTGCGGCGCGCACTGGCAAAGGCAGGCTTTCGCAGCCGCGTTTGGCTCGATTCGCCGCCGCAAGGCAGGCAAAATCCGCTTTGGATTGACTTGCTGCGCAGCTTTGCCTTCCATGTGCCGCCTTTCCGCTGGTTTTTTGAACGCGAGGTCTTTGCAGTGGCTGCGAAGCGCCGATAGCTTTTGAGGAGCAGTCCTGTGCGCGACAAACGTCCAGTAGACGAGCTTTCAATTGAGGAGCTGGAGCGCATCCTTGCCATTCGCAAGCGCGAGGCACGTCTAGCACGCCTGCAGACCTATGACAGCAAAGGACGGCGCATTGCAGGCGCACGTCCTATTCAAGTCCGTTCAACAGAGCGTCTGGCGCCGCACCTTGCGCCTGTGCCGACTGAGCCGCGCGATGGAGCCGAGACCGAGTCTGCGGCGCTTTCCGGCACAGCCTCAGAGCCGCGCCGCGCCGACTACTTCGCTGACGTGACCTTTGAAGACGAGCTGGAGCTGCGCGCGACACGCCACGCGCAGCAGTACGATCCTGAGCGCGCGCGCAAGCGGCGCAAGCAGCTGTGGAACGCCGCGCTCACAGCTGTGGAAGTCGCTGCTGTGATCGGCTTGATCGTCCTAATGATCGGTTTGCTACAGTCTTTTGAGGAAGTCTCGCGGCGAACAGCGGCGCTGCAAGCTGAGGCTGAGGCAACGCGGCGCGCTCAATTTGTGCCGCCAACGCCGACGCCGCTGATTAACCTTGCCGCTATTGTCCTGCCCGGCGGTCACACTTTCCGTGACAACGAACCAATCTTCAACCTTGAGGAAGTGCCCGCGCAGTACCGTGACCAGTTTGTCAACTACGCCGCCAGCCTGCCAATTCGCCGTCCTACGCCTAGCCGTGAAGGACCTGTGCGCATCCGCATTCCGCGCATCGGCGTAGATAGTCAGGTGGTGACAGGCGATGACTGGGAAGCGCTGAAACTCGGCGTCGGTCATCATATCGGCAGCGCCAATCCAGGCGAGCGCGGCAATATGGTGCTTTCTGCGCACAACGACATCTACGGCGAGATTTTCCGCCATTTGGATCGCCTGCAGCCTGGTGATGAGGTGATTGTCAGCACGTGGACGAAAGACTACACTTACGTTGTGCAGCCGAATAACGAACGTGGTGTCATCAAGGGTCACCAGCTTGTGGCGCCGACCGATGTCTGGGTGCTGGCAGGCGGCGGCGACACAGCGCGCTTGACCTTGATTTCGTGCTATCCGTATCGCGTCAACACCAAGCGCATTGTCGTGTTCGCCGTCTTGAAGCAATAGCTCAGTCCAGCTGCTTGCGGACTGCTTGATAGAGCGTCTCAGCACGCAAGTCAGCAAGGGCAAAACATGGACTGCCCAGATGCTCAGCCAGTTGACGCGCCAAGCCTTGATCGAAGGCAGGATGCTCCATGTTAATGGTCACACTGCGGATGTTCGCCTCACGAATGCGATCTGCCAACTGGTGCGCCTCTTGTTGTGGCGGCAAATCGGTCAGCGATACGTTGCCTGCGCCATCAGTGAGCAGGATCATCAACGGCATCACATCGGGATGCAAGCGCTTCTCGCGCTCAAACACTTGCAACGCAAGGAGCAAGCCAGCTGAGAGCGGCGTCTTGCCGCCAACAGGAATGTCAGCTAACGCCTTGCGTGCAAGGACAACGGAATTTGTTGGCGGCAAGACCAAATTCGCCCGATCTTTCTGAAAGACGATCAAGCCGACGCGGTCGCGGCGCTGATAAGCGTCGGTTAGCAGCGAGAGGATAGCGCCTTTGGTCGCCTGCATGCGCTCAGTGACCGCCATGCTCCACGAGGCGTCCACGACGAACAAGATCAGATTTGCGGCGCGTTTGACGCGAATTTTGCGCTGCAAGTCTTGGACTTCGATGCGGTAGGCGAGGTTATGGCGCGGGCGCTCGCGCTGATAAGGTGCTGCAGCGCGCAGCGTGGCGTCAAAGGCGATGTCATCGCGCCGATCACCAGCTGGACGCGCTTGGATGTAGCGTCCGCGCTTGCGCTCAGTGCGCGTCTGGCTGCGCCGACCGGCGATTTTGCGTGTCAGACGGTCGAGCGGTGTGTCCAGCTTGCGCGTGTTGAACTCAGCGCTCGGATCAACCTTTTTACCGCCTTCCCACCAACGCGCGTCGCGCCGATCAAAGACGGATTGTAAGGCAGGCTCAGCGCTGCCTGTCTCAGGCTGTGGCTCGGCTAGGTTGTTTTGCTCAGCGCTTAGAGACTCACTTTTTTTTTATCGGTCTGCGCGCTCTGTGGCAGGACTTCAAGCTGCTCGGTCTCTTCATACTGCGCCTGCAGCTGCTGGACGCGCTCTTCGAGGTTGCTCAAGCTAGCCTGCGCCTCATGGAACGGACCGCGCTTGAGCCGATGCGGCAAGGCGAGCTCAGCTGCAATCATGATGTCGCGCTCGCTGATGCGCATGCGTCCTTCGAAGGCGGCATGTGCACGCGCCGTCTTAAGAATGACTAGGTCAGCGCGATGACCGTCTACGCCTAGACTAGCGGTCAAGTTAGCAATGGTGAACAGGTCGCGGCTTGTGTAGCCCACCTGATCAACAATGCGGCGCGCCGCCTCGATTTCATCGCTCAGTTTCTGCTCAGAGGCTTGCCATGCAGCGCGGAAAGCATCAGGATCGGCGTCGAAGGCGATGTGGCGCTCTAGGATTGCCATGCGCTCGCGCGGAGTCGTGATGCCGCGCACCTCAACTGAGAGCGCAAAACGGTCTAACAATTGCGGACGCAGGTCGCCTTCCTCAGGATTCATCGTGCCAACTAGGATGAAGCGCGCGGGATGCTGGAAACTGATGCCTTCGCGCTCAACTGTGTTCACGCCCATTGCGGCTGAGTCGAGCAGCAAGTCCACCACGTGATCATCGAGCAGATTGACTTCATCCACATACAAAATGCCGCGATTCGCCGCTGCCAAGACGCCCGGATCGAAATGCCGCTCGCCTTTTTTGATAGCTTTCTCAATATCCAGTGTGCCGACAACGCGATCCTCAGTAGCGCTGACAGGCAAGTCCACAATGCGAATTTTACGGCGTGCCACAGGCAATTCCTCGCCGCGCTCAAGACGTTCGCGGCAGTCATCGCATAGCAAATCGCGCCGATCAGGATCGCAGCTGAACGGACAGTCTGCCACCACGCGAATCTCAGGCAAGAGCGCCGCCAATGCGCGCACCGCTGTTGACTTTGCCGTGCCGCGCTCGCCGCGAATCAGCACGCCGCCAATGCTCGGATTGATCGCGTTCAGGCACAGTGCCAGCTTCATGCGGCTCTGACCGACGATTGCTGTGAATGGATACACGGACTGTCTTGCCATTGGGATAGTCTCTACTCGGTTTGTCGTGGTGCATGTGACCTAGAGTATAGCGCGCTTGCGCCGAAATGCACAGATGCTACTCGCGCGCCTGCTGCGCTTTTGGGAACAGATCGGCGACGTTGAGCGCAAAGTTTGGCAGGACAGCGCTCTCGGTCAGCTGCTCGCCTTCAGCGAATTGGCGCACATACGCGCCTTGCGCCGCAGGCGTGTAGACGCGCACCATGCGCTCCTCAGGATAGACGACCCAGACCTCGCGCGCTCCGTAAGCGAAGTAGAGCAGCACCTTACGCAGCATGTCGCGCTCAGTGTTGCTCGGCGATGTGACCTCAACGGCAAGGTCAGGCATGAGCCGGAAGCGCTCTGGCAAGCTCGGCGCGCGCTCAAACGAGACAAATGAAAGATCGGGCTGCACGATCACGCCGTCAACTGGCTCATAGTCGAGGTTATCGCCAAAGACGTAGCCGAGCGGATGCATCCGCAAGAAGACTTTGAGGAAGTAGAGCAGCTCTGCGACAATCCACTGGTGGAGCGGACTCGGCGAAGGCACCTCAACGATCTCTCCCTCATGCAGCTCAAAGCGCCTGTGCGCATTCTGCGGCAACTCACAAAAGGCACGGAACTCAGCGCTGGTCAGCCGTGTGCGTGCTTGTGCCATAGCTCTCACCTAGCGCTCTGCAGCAGCGATCTGGTAGACCTTGAAGCCATTTGGCGGCAAGGAAGCGTACACGCCGCTGCTCAGCAACGAGTCAGTCGGTATGAGGAATGTCTCAGTCGGACTGAAGACATCCGTGAAGCGCCACGCCGTTGCACTGCCTAGTGCTGGATCGCCCAGCATGACGCGCCCTTGCGCCGCGCTCTCGCGGCTCAGGTTGAGGATGACTAGCCGCCGATCATCGCCTAGCGCCCATGTGTAAGCGAGCAGCGGCTCATGGTAGCTGCCACCGCTCAGTGGCAACGTGCCGAGCAGGTTGAAGACGCCATCATGATAAATTGGCGCGTCCACTTCTGCCAGCAATGCGCGGTAGAACGCCTGCACGTCAGGCTCAACAGGCTCATGCGGACGCGCACCGAGCTGAACGGGCAATTTCACGCGCCTGCCTTCGAATTGTCCTTCATAGAAGAGCGTCATGCCAGGCAATGTGGCACACAATAGCGCCGCCATCTGACCGCGCGTGCGTCCGAAACTCGCCATTGTACGCGCTTCGTCGTGATTTTCAGTGAAGCGCACCATGCGCCGCTGATAGCTGAGCGCCGCTGTCAGATGATCGCGCACTGAGGCAGGCGAATCGTGCAACAGACGGTCGTAGAGTCGCTTGTCGTAAGTGTAATCGAAGCCTTGTGCCAGCAGCTCGGCTTCCATGTCCCAGTAGACTTCTGCCATGAACAAAAAGTCAGGATGTCGCGCGCGCACGCCGTTAATGACTTCAACCCAGAACTCTTGGGCAGGCAACTCAAGACGATTCCAAGTGTCGCTGAAAATGCGGCTGACCAAGAGCATTGCCATGTCGCAGCGTACGCCGTCACACTGCTCAGCGATGTCGTTGAGCGTCTGCAGCGTGACTTGGCGTGCGCGCGGCGAGAAAGCGTCCACTTGTGCTGTGTCTGACCAAGCGGGAAAATGCGGATCACGTCCGTGTGCGAAGTAGCGTCCATTTGCCTCTGGACGTGGCGCCGCGAAGTAGAGGTCTGGTTGCGCAGCGGCTTGCTCAGGCGTGGCTTGGATCAAGGCGTCAGGCGCGTCGGCTGTCCAGTGATGGTCAACTGCCACATGATTCGGCACAAAATCGAGGATGAGCTTGATGCCGCGCTCAGCCAGCTTGCGGCGGAAGACCGCCAGTGCGTCACGTCCGCCATAGTGAGCGTCCACAGCGTAGCGGTAGACAGCATATGGCGAGCCAATAATCTGTGCTTGTGTCACACTTGGCAGAGCGCGCCGATATTCTTCGAGCAAAAAGTTCAGGTGACGGGCGATTTCACGTCCGTGCGGACTGCGCTCCCAGACACCCATCAGCCACACAGCGTCAATGTGCAAGCCTGCCAGATCGTCAAAAACTTCCTCAGGTAAGGTCGCTAATGTGAGCGGCTGTTTGTAGCGCTGGCGCAGCTCCTCCAGCCAGACCCAAGTATTGATCTCGTACAGCAGTGGATTGCTTCGCAGCAGCATAAAAGTTTTCCAGTCAGAGACTGCACGCTTATTTTTCGCAGATTGTAGCATAAACTCGGAGAGGCGGGCGCTACCGCGACGTCGCAGTCCGCAGCGCTCAGTGCTTGACCGACGATCTAGCAAGTCCGTTTTCCTCAGTTCAGACCAGCTCACTTAAAGCTCGTGCATCCAATCGAGATGCTTCATGACTACTTTCGTGAAGAAAGTAGTTAAAATAGACGCTCAGTCACTCAACAAACATTTGTTGGGCAGGCAAAGCTAACCAAACCGCGCCGCAGCCATTTCATGGCGCGTTGCGGCGCTTATGTTGAGGAGCAAACGAAGTGAGCGCTATGGTTGCAGGCACTCTCAAGAGCATTGTCTATAAGCCGAAGAACGTACCGCAAGTAGCGCGTGGCTATCAGCGCGTGGCGCTGCGAGAGGCGCGCTTGATCGCTGACTACGGCATTGAAGGCGACCGCAAAGGCGGCAATCCTAAGCGGAATTTGAACGTGATGGATGACATTACACTGGCAGAGCTGGCTGCTGAGGGCTATCCAACAGGCGCGGGCGTGCTAGGCGAGAATTTGATCATCAGTGGCATTGATCTGCGCACCTTGCCTGCAGGCGCATATTTGCGGATCGGCGCTGAGGCAATTATCCAGCTGCGTGCGCTGCGTGAGCCATGCGAGCAACTGACTGAGTTGGATAGTCGCATGCCAGAGTCGGTTGTTGGGCGCGTCGGCTATATGTGTCGCGTTGTGCGCGGCGGTTTGATCCACGTTGGCGATCCTGTTACACTAGTGCAACAGCCTGAGGTAACCTAAGGATTACACTTATGCGTTTTGTAGCCGATGAGCCAATTCGACGGTTCGAAGACGACCTGTTCGGTTTCAAGGAATTCGTAGACCTGATCGAGGGTGCTGTGCGCGCCACAGAACCGCCGTTTGTTTTCGGCGTGCTGGGCGACTGGGGAACAGGCAAAACATCCGTCATGCGCCTGCTTGAGGCGCGTTTCCGCAAACCAGATGGCACGCTTGCACGTTTTCCTGATGGCAGAGAAATCTTCGTGCCGATCTGGTTTGACGCTTGGAAGTACGAAAATGATGCTCACATCGTCTATCCGCTGTTACACACAATCAAACAACAGTATGAGCACGACGCGCCTCCAGAGAAGCGCAATAAAATCGTGAGCATCTTTAACACAGTCTTGGCAACGAGCCTGTTAGCGGTTGGTCAAGTTGGCTTGAAGGCAGCTCTGCGCACGCTGACTGGTGGCGCTGTGGAGATAGAGACGTTAGAAGAGGCGCTTAAGCGCGTGCGCGAGATGCAAGCAAGCAGCCAAGCGCTCAGCGAGGTGACGCAGGTACTGAGCGATTGGGCAGACAATGTAAGCCGATTCGCCACTGCTTTTGAGGAGCTGCTCAGCACGTATGCGCGTGAGCTGGTCGGCGAGAGAGACGCAGGGCGTGTACGTTTTTTGATCCTCGTAGATGACCTAGATCGCTGCCTGCCAGAGACGACGATCAGCATCCTTGAGAGCATCAAGCATCATCTGAGCGTGCCGCGCTGCATCTTCGTGCTGGCGATCAACGGTCGCGTCGTCTACCAGACCATTCGGCGAAAGTACGGGAGCGAGATCATTGACGGACGCGAGTATCTGGAGAAAATTCTGAACTACGCTTTCTACGTGCCTGAGCCTACACTCAACAAAGGCGCAATGGAGCGCTTCATTGATGCGCAGCGCCAAATGCTTGTCGGCGCTGATCGCAGGCGCGACTTCGACGCATTCAGCGATGTGCTGGTTGAATCCAACTTCAACAATCCGCGCCGCATCAAGCGCATCCTCAATCGCTACCTGATCTATCTTGAGAGCTATAGTGAAAACAACAGAGGACATTTGCCTGATGTCATTTGTTTGATGTTAATCGCCGAATACTTCCCGACGCTCTTCCAGCTCTACACACGCCTCGGCAAAAGAGCCTCAGATGAGATTAAGGAGCTGTTAGACGGTCATACGTCAGTGCGCAATTTCAGCGAAAAGCACGGCGTCAATGTTGAGCTACTTTTGCCGCAAATGCGCCACATGCAGAGGCTGTTCCGCTTGAACTCAACCGAAGAAACAGTGGCTGAGTACGTTCGACGAGTCTTTGGACTAACACGCTTGTTCTAATGGTGATGCATATGCTCAATCTTCCCGCTCTGAAAACGTTCAATTTGACTGCACGCACGTTTACGCTGATCCGTCTTTTCTTGCTGCTGTTCTACATAGCGCTGCTGCTGCACAGTCATGCGTTCAGCCTGCCTTACATAGATCATCCCGAAGAGCCTGCTTTCTACCTTGCTGGACAACAACAGATCGGCAAATTCGAGCTGGGCGACTACATGCGCGGCTATCCGCCTGCCTACATTTGGCTGGAGCTGTTCATCTCGCAGAGACTAGAAGCACTTGGCTTCTCTGGGATCAGTCATACAGTCAACGTCATGCGCTGGATTGCGATAGCGATCAGCGCTGGCACGCTGTGGCTGATCTTCAGCGCAGCGCGCGAGGCAGCTGGCGACTGGGCATCGCTAGTGGCAGGCATAACATGGATCTCATCGCCACTGGTGGTCTCAAACGCCGTAGTCGCCACGCCTGATCCACTTGTGTACTTCACGGTTGCTTGCACCTTGTGGCTCTCAATCCTTGCTGTACGGCGCGGGCGACCAATTTATGTAGTGTTGGCTACAATCATCAGCGCGTTTGCCATTCTCGTCAAGTTCACATTTGTACCCGCCTTGCTAGCAGTCGTAGCAGGGATTTCTGTCTGGCTACGCGACAGGGATTCAGGTACACACCTACTCGTAAATCAACTAGACATAGCAGTAGTAACAGCATTTCTGGTGATAGGTGTGTTCCGATTAGAAGACCCTTCAATGGCATACCGCGACCTGTCACTTAGTGCACAAATCAAGGCAGGTCAGCAACTGGGCAAACCGCAGTTGCCAGTCCCTGCTAGTCCCGCAAATGAAAACCGCGTTCTCAACAATATTGGCTATGTTGCCCTGCCTACAAACACAGGCGCAACACTGTTGTGGCTGCTTAGTGGAGCTGTGGCGTGGCTGTTGGCGCGATCAGCGCGCATAGATTGGCGCATCATCTTGCTCTGCCTAATTGCTATAGGCGCTGTGCCACTAATTGCAGCATCATTTAGGGCGATCTCGTTGCAGCGCATCTACGAGGCGCTTCCAGCCACAGTAGCCTTGTGTGTTCTGCTTGGCATTGCAACTGTACAAGTCTGGCGCGCCCTGCCGAACAAGCCTGTGTTCAGCCGACTATACATGGGCGCTGTGGCGCTGTGGCTTATCCTCGTCATTCTGCCCAATCTGGGTGCATCGCTTGCTACCGTGTATGAGCGCGGCTTCCCAGATCGGCGCATAGAAGTGCGTCGCTGGGCAGAGGCAACGCTAGAAGACGGCTGGATCGCCATGCCGAACACCTACGAGAGAGCTTTCGACCCGATCTGGGGCGGCATCCAGCACACACGATGGCTCGACTTCTTGGTCTACGACCATAACTTCACGGATAAGCCGCTCACGTATTGGCGCGATGAGCGCGGCATGCTGCACGCCATAGTGCCTCTGGAAACAGCACAGCGTCCTGAGAACCAAGAATACTTCGCGCAGCTCTTGCGGCTGAAGACCTTCGCTAATCCGCCTTATCGGCGCGGCGACGAAGTCGTCGTCTATCGCACTATTCCAATTCAGACGCCGCTTGAGGCAACGTTCGGCGACCAAATCAAGCTGATCGGCATGGACTTCGAGCCATCTGATGATGCTGTGCGTATGCGCCTGTATTGGCAACCGCTGCGCCCAATCCAAATCGCCTACTCGCTCTATGTACACCTATCTCCGCTTGACTCGCGTCAAGTCCTCGCCCAGCAAGATAGCGCACCTAAAGCAGGACGTCCGACATTCACTTGGCAAGATACGAACGAGGTCTTGGTAGGTGACTG
>JANWYI010000080.1 GCA_025055255.1 Anaerolineae bacterium
GGCGCTGTGTCTACCAGACAGCATAGTTGTCTGTGAGCCGACTGATTGGCACTATAGCACAGCAATCGTCAAGCTGTTGGCAAACAGCGGCTGTAAGCCGTACTACGCACAGTGGGCAACACGGCGTACTTGGTCTTAACGCTGCTGTGGAGTGCGCCGTTGATCGCGCTGCAATGGCTGATCGGCTTGGACGTGCTGATCAGCCATTGGCGCGTCTGGCTACCTGCAGTCATCGTGCCGACGCTCTACTTGATTGGCGTAGACGCTGTTGGACTAGGTGCGGGCATTTGGATAGTGGACATTCGTGCGCTGAGCGGCATTCTCTTGCCGATTGTCAACGTACCGCTTGAACATGCGCTGCACTTCGGCGCGCTCTGCACTTTGGCTGCACAGACGGTCATTTTCTGGCACGAGCGCGCGCGCATTTCAGCGCGGCTGAGGCGCTTTTGGCGGTTGTTGCGCGGCGGCTGGTCAGCCTTACGTGCCGAGCGTCAGCGCGATGCGCACGAATGAGCTATACTCCTCAACATCTAACATTTTTTCCACAGGAAGCAGTCCCGCTATGCCTTACACACTTTCGCCTGAGGGCGACTTGCACTTGACCTTTGACGATCATTCGCAGCTCTCAATCAGCGCCTATGCAGATGGCATTGTGCGCGTCCGCTGGCTGCCGCGCGGCACACCGAATCCGCACATGCGCCAAACGTGGTCATTCGTGGATGCACACGGCAACTGTCCGCGCGAAGGCTGGAGCCGTGACGCGCTGAGCGCTGTGATCGCAGACCGTTTTCCGCAGCTTGTGCCGACCGTGACTGAGCATGAGAGTCGGCTGCGGCTTGAGCTAGGCAAAATTACGCTTTATGCTGAGCTGTCGCGTCCATGCTTGACGTGGCAGGTCAACGGACGCACAGTTTGCGCTGACAACGCGCTGATCGGCTACGTTTACGACTCGCGCACAGGGCGCATTGCGCACACGCTCAGCCGCGACCTAGAAGACTGCTATTACGGCTTTGGCGAGGCAAGTGGCAAGCTGAATAAGCACTCGCGCCACTTGCGCATGCGTCCTACCGACGCGCTTGGCTACGACGCTGAACACAGCGATCCGCTCTACAAGCATGTGCCGTTCTACCTCACCTTGAACGGCTACGGCAACGCGATGCGCGTCTACGGCTTGTTCTACGACACGCCGTATGAGTGCGTCTTTGACATGGGCGCTGAGATAGATAACTACTATGGTGACTATCGCGTCTTCCGCGCAGAAGGCGGCGATCTAGACTACTGGTTCATCGCGGCTGAAGATATCGAAGGCGTTTTACGGCGCTACACGGCGCTAACAGGTCGGCAGCCGCTGCCGCCGCGCGACTCGCTCGGCTATCAGGGCAACGGCATGGCATGGCTTGAAGCTGACGATCCAACAGCACAGCTGGAGTACTTCACTGCCAAACTGCGCGCGCACGATCTGCCCTGCAGCAGCTTCAGTCTAGGTTCAGGCTACACGCGCGCCGCAGATGGCAAGCGCTACGTCTTCACTTGGGCGCGCGACCGCATCCCTGACCCTGCTAAGTTTATCGGCGTGCTCAAGTCAGCAGGCTTGAGCGTCGCTGCAAACTTGAAGCCGGGCATCTTGACCACTCATCCGCTTTTTGAGCAGGCTAAAGAAGCAGGTCTGCTCATCCGTTGCGCCGACTCCGACGCGCCTGACCTTGCGCCATGGTGGAGCGGCGAGGCAGCGCACCTTGACTTCACCAATCCACGCACGATTGACTGGTGGAAGGAGCGCTTGAAGGCTGAGCTGTTCGCCTATGGCGTGGACTATCCTTGGAATGACAACAACGAGTACAACATCCGACACGACTTAGCGCGCTGCTATGCCTTCGGCGCCGAGGCGCCGTTAATGGCAGTGCGTCCTGTGCAGACGCTGCTCATGGCGCTCGCCAGCTTTGAGGCAGTCCGCGAGTACTATCCTGAGCGCCGTCCGTTCGTCACGTCGCGCTCGGCAGCGCCGGGCGTCCAGCGCTATGCCGCCACATGGACAGGCGACAATCGCTCTGACTGGAAGAGCCTGCAGTACAACATTCCAATGGGCATGGGCTTGAGCTTGAGCGGCTTCGCCAACTTTGGTCACGATGTCGGCGGCTTTGCCGGGGAGCCGCCTAACGCTGAGCTGTTCGTACGCTGGGCGCAAAGCTGCATATTCACGCCGCGCTTCACCATTAACTCATGGTATCGGAACTGTGAAGAGGCGCCGTGGATGCACGAGTCAGTCTTGCCTGAGGTGCGCGAGGCGCTCAAATTCCGCTACGCTATGATTCCGTACCTCTACAGCCTGCTCTACCTCGCTGAGCAGACAGGCGCGCCTGTCATCAGACCGACGGTCTATCATTTCTGGGACGATCCGAACACGCGCGACCAGTCTTTTGAGTACATGGTCGGCGCATGGCTGTTAGCAGCACCTGTCTACCGCGAAGGCGAGCGTCAACGCGCTGTGTACTTGCCGCGCGGCGCCGATTGGTACGATTGGCACACAGGTGCGCGCTACGAAGGCGGCAAAACCGTCACACTGGACGCGCCGCTGAACCGCTTGCCGCTTTTGGCGCGCGCAGGTGCGCTGATTCCAACTGAACAAGACGGCAAGCGCCGCGTCTACGTCTTCCCGCCGCGCGCAGGCGAGAGCGCCTTTGATCTCTTTGAAGATGACGGTGTCAGTCTCGCTTACCGCCAAGGCGGCTACCGCCTAATTCGCTTGCGCATGCAAGCCGATGAGCAACAAGTGGTGTTGCGCGCTGAGGCTGAAGTCGAGTGGATATTGCCATGCGGCGAGCAGCGTGCCATCGTCTTGCTAAATCGCTAGGCGGTGCTAAGCGCAGCTTCCACGAGCGCTTTGAGGTCAGCGCGGTTGACAGGCTTGACCAGAAAATGATCTGCGCCTGCCTCAAGCGCTCTCTTGCGCGCAGCTTCGTCGCTGCGCCCAGAGAGAACTGCCACGTGAACTTGCGCTGTGCTTGGCTCTGCCTTCAGTTGCGCACAGACCTCGAAGCCTGTCATGTCAGGCAACATCAGATCGAGCAGTATGAGCAACGGCGGCTCTTGGCGCGCTCGGATGAGCGCCTCACTGCCCAGCTGCGCACCACGCACTTCAACGTTGAGGCTGCGCAGCATCATCCTAAAAAGCTCGATGTTATCGGGCTCGTCATCTACGATCAGGATATACTTCGTCACACGGCAATTCCTTCTGCTGAGTTAGACCTCGATCATAAACGCCCAAGCACCTTTATGCAACCAAGACTTGTAAAATTTGTCTCATGTCTCGGCAAGGACAACGCATCCAACACCTGAGCGCCGCACTTGTGACAAACGTCACATGATCCTTGTGTTTTCCGCAGCTACCCGCTCTAGCGTTTTTTGTGGCACAATCATGCCTGTCACAGCTTGCACAAAGAAGTAGGGAGCGTGTGCCAAAGGTTTATTCGTGGCAGTTTGCCGTCCGTACCTATGAAGTTGGCGCTACAGAGACTGTGCGCCTGCCTGTTTACCTGAATTACTTGGAAGAAGCAGCTACTCAAGCGAGCGCTTGGTGTGGCTATGACTATTACTGGTATCGCGCGCACAAGCGCGCATGGTTTGCACGCAAGACTTACCTGCGCCATTTTGCCGAGGCGCGCCTTGGCGACCTGCTAACCATACACACTTGGGTCTCGGATTATCGCCGCGTGCAGTCGCACCGTGAGTATGACCTGCGCCGCGCTGACGGCACGCCAATTCTGCGCGGACGCACAAACTGGGTCTACGTAGACACAGAGACCTTACGTCCTGTCCGCCTGCCTGAGGATTTCTACGACGCCTTTCAGCCGAGCGGCACACTTGAGACACTTGAAACAGGCGTGACCGACTTTGCGCCGCTCCAAGCGCCGTCTCACGAGTCTTTTCGGACAGTGCAGGTCTACGAAATTGACAGCGCGGCGCACGTCAACAACAGCGTGTACGTCGCTTGGGCGCAGCAGGCAGTTCATGAGGCAGTGCGCGACCTGAGCCTGACCTACACAGCCTTTGGGCGCGAGATCGAGTACTTTCGCGGTGCGCAGCCTGACGAGCCGCTGCGAATTGTCTGTCAACTAGTCGGCACGGCTGAGACGCGCATGATCTGGCGCACAGAAATCTTCAGCGCGCTGACAGGCGAACGTCTCGCGCTTGATCTAGCCGCTTATAGCCTTGCTGCGCCGCTCTCTCAGGCACAACTAGAAGTACTTACGGCGTCTGAGCGCCGTTTTTCATCGTAGGAACGTATTACAAGGCTTATCAAGGAGTCTGCTGATGCTAGAGACATTCTTCAGCCCGCAGTCAGTCGCCATCATCGGCGCCAGCAAAGACGCCACAAAACTTGGCAACGTGGTGCTGCGCAACGCCATTGAAGGCGGCTACAAGGGCAGGTTGTATCCGATCAACCCAAAAGCCGACGAAATTTTAGGCTACAGAGCCTATCCAAATGTACAAGCGCTGCCCGAAGTGCCCGATCTGGCAGTTATCGTGATTCCGTATCCGCATGTGCCAGCAGCACTGGAAGATTGCGGCAAAAAAGGCGTGCCGTCGGTCGTGATCATCAGCGCAGGCTTCCGAGAGGCAGGCTACGAAGGCATGACGCGCGAGCTGGAGTTGCTGCGCATTGCTAAGCAGTACAACATCCGCGTCATCGGACCGAACTGTCTAGGAATCATTGACTGCTGCACGCCGCTCAACGTGACCTTCGCTGCAGGCACGCCGCCCGTCGGTCCGATTGACTTCATGTCTCAATCAGGCGCGCTCGGCGTGGCAATTCTTGACTGGGCAATGGCAGGCTCACAGATCGGCTTCAGCAAATTTGTCAGCTTGGGCAACAAGGCGGATGTCAGCGAGATTGACCTGATGAAGGCTTGGGCAGACGATCCGCGCTCAAAGGTCATCCTCGCCTACAGCGAAGGTCTGCCCAATGGACAGGAATTCATCCGTGTGGCACGTGAGGTCAGCCGCAAAAAGCCGATCATCATGGTCAAAAGCGGCGTGACACAAGCAGGCTCGCGCGCCGTCTCAAGTCACACAGGCTCACTGGCAGGCTCAGAGCAAGCCTATCGCGCTGCGTTCCGCCAAGCAGGCGTGCTGCGCGCTGAGACGCTCCAAGAGCTGTTTGACTACGCGCTCGCCTTCGCCTATCAGCCGCTGCTCACAGGCGACCGCATCGCCATTGTGACGAATGCCGGCGGTCCTGGCATCCTCTGCACGGACGCGCTAGAGCGCAAGGGCATGCAACTCGCGCGCTTCACCGCCGAGACCACTAGAGCGTTGCAAGACTTCCTGCCTGACGCTGCTAGTGCCAATAATCCTGTGGACGTGCTAGGCGACGCTTTGCCTGATCGCTACGCCTTCGCCTTGGAGAAAGTCGCGCTTGATCCGAACGTAGACGGCATTATCGCCATTGTCACGCCGCAGGCGATGACCGATGTGCATGAGACCGGGCGCGTGATCGGCAGGTGCGCACAGATGATCCGTGAGCAGCGCCTGAACAAGCCGCTGATCGCCTGCCTGATGGGCGAGTATAAGATGAAGCCTGCTGTCCAGATGTTAGCTGCTGAATACGGCGTGCCGAATTACACTTTCCCAGAGCGCGCCGCTAACGCGCTTGCCGCCATGCGCGACTACCGCGAGTTGCGCGCCGCGCCTGACCTGCGCGTGGAGCGCTTTGAGGTGGATAACGCGCGCGTCCGTCAAATTATCCAGAAAGTGCGCGCTGAAGGGCGCGTCGCCATTGGCGATGCTGAAAGCCGCGACATCATGACCGCTTACCGTCTGCGCATTCCACAAGCAAAGCTCGCAGCAACAGCTGACCAAGCGGTCGCCATTGCAAGCGAGATCGGCTATCCAGTGGTGCTGAAAATTGCCAGTCCAGACATCTTACATAAGACGGATGTCGGCGGCGTGAAAGTTGGGCTGAACTCGGCAAGCGACGTGCGCGACGCCTTCGAGCTGATCGTCTACCGCGCGCAGCGCTACGTGCCGAATGCCACGATCTGGGGCTGTTTGGTACAAGAAATGATCCCGAAGGGCACTGAAATCCTCGTCGGCATGAGCCGCGATCCGCAGTTCGGACCGCTCGTGACCTTCGGTCTAGGCGGCATTTATGTAGAAGCGCTCAAAGATGTCACCTTCCGCATTGCGCCCTTCGACCGCACAGCCGCGACCGAGATGTTGAGCGAGATTCGCGCTCATGCCTTGCTAGACGGCATTCGCGGACAGCCGCCTGCTGACAAAGAGGCGATCATTGAGACGCTCCTGCGGATCAGCCAACTGGTCACGGACTTCCCAGAGATCGTCGAGCTGGACATCAATCCGCTGATGGTCTATGAGCAGGGACGCGGCGCTATCGCGCTAGACGCGCGCCTTGTGCTGAGCGCTAAGTAGTCTCAGGCGTGCCGCTCTGCGCTTGAGCGGCACAGGAGCGCTATAATTCAGGGCAGAAAAACTGCCTTTTCGCCAAATGTATCTCATAAAGGAACAGAGAGAGCGATGAAAGCACTTTATGTCACTGCAGTGGTCACTTATTCAGGTAAGACGGCGCTTGCGCTCGGCATTGGTCTGAAGCTGCAGGAGATGGGACGTCGAGTCGGTTATATGAAGCCGATCAGCACACAGCCGTTCAGGCTCGGCAACAAGTTGGTGGATGAGGACGCCGATTTCGTCGGGCGCACGCTCGGCTTGGACTTGCCGACGGAGCTGCTCGCGCCGATCATCCTTGACGACGCCAAAATTGACAGCGTGCTGAGCGGCGCACCAGCCGAGGATTACATGGCGCGCGTCAAGGAGACCTATGCCAAGCTGAGCGAAGGGCGCGACGTGCTGATCCTTGAAGGTGCGGCGAGTATGCGCGAAGGTTACATCATCGGTTTGAACGCCATGAGCATCGCTGAGGCGCTGAACGTGCCGACGCTTGGCGTGGTGCGTTTCCGCAGCGTTTTGATGCTGGTGGATGACGCCTTAGCGCTCAAGGCGCGCATGGGCGACCATCTGCTCGGCATTGTGATCAACAGCGTGCCAGAGGATCAGCTTGAGGCAGTTCGCGGCAAGGTCAGCGCCTTTTTGGAGCGCAATGGCGTGCGCGTCTACGGCGTCTTGCCGAGCGATCCGCGCTTGATGTCCATCAGCGTGGCTGAGCTGATCAACGTGCTGGAAGCCAAGAAGCTGACGCCACAAGTCGGCGACGAAGGCTTGATCGAGACGCTGAGCGTCGGCGCCATGAACGTTGAGGCGGCAACTCAGCAGTTCCGTCGCCTGCAGCGCAAAGCAGTCATCACAGGCGGCGACCGCGCCGACATCCAAGCTGCTGCGCTAGAGACTTCCACAACGGCGCTCGTGCTGACAGGCAACTTGCAGCCGAGTTCAACCATTTTGAAGCACGCTGAAGAGCGCGGCGTGGCAGTGCTGCTCGTGCCGCACAACACGCTTGAGACCATTGAGCGCATCGAGAAGGTCTTCGGCAAGACTCGCTTGGCGCATCCTGAGAAGCTGGCACGTTTCCGCGAGTCGCTGGATGTGAACTTGAACTGGGCGCGTCTGTTCGCCGATCTGGGCGCTTGAGCGCGTCATTGCTGATTCGCATATCAGTGTTGTCACAAAACGCAGGGCGCGCAAGTCGCCCTGCGCTTTGTGCGTCACTTTTGGAAGGTGTGCGCGGTAAAACTTGCAGCGATTATCAGAACATCGCGGTCTTTAGCGCAACCATTTCGTCCATATGCGTCTACAAGGCAGCAAGGAGCGTTATTCATCCTATGGGTCGTAGATTGTCAGTCCTTTTACCTCTAGCAGGCGCTCTGCTTGCGCTTGCCCTAGTCATCGGATTTCCGCAGCTAGGCGGCGTTCTTGCGCCTGCGCGCGCTCAAGTTGTTCTAACGCTGACCGTGAGTGCTTCGCCCAATCCACTGAACACTGGTACGGGCAACTTCAGCACGGTCACGGTCACGGCGACAGATCCGTTCTCTCAACCTGTGTCAGGCGTGCAGATCCAGCTTACGAGCAGCCGACCGACTGAGGATACTATCACGGCAGTTAACGCCACAACGAATGCAAGCGGTCAGGCGACTTTTCAGGTCAGCTCACGCACAGTCGGCACGTCCACGCTAACAG
>JANWYI010000081.1 GCA_025055255.1 Anaerolineae bacterium
CGTTGCCGCTATGTCCTAGAGGTCAGCGCGCGGATGTACTCCCTTTCCCTGCTTGCGGGGAAAGGGTAGGGGATAGGGGTCTGGCAACCGTGAACGACCCGTTGAGGGTACGTACGCAACCCCACCCCTCAGTCCCCGCCCCGCAAGCAGGGCAGGGAAGCCTTTGTGCGTTGCCGACTTGTTCACAAGCTAGACAGTCGCGTTGCCGCTATGTCCTAGAGGTCAGTGCGCGGACACTACTCCCTTTCCCTGCTTGCGAGGAAAGGGCAGGGGATAGGGGTATTTCCCTGCTTGCGAGGAAAGGGCAGAGGATAGGGAGCCTTCCCTGCTGGTGGAGAGAAGGCAGTGGGTAGCGGTCTATCACAACTGCAAGTCACTGAGACGCGCTACGGAATGACGCGATATTGCAGCATCTCGTTAATTTTGCTCAGCAGACGGCGCAGCTCTGCCTCTAGGTCTTCACCGATGTCTTCGATTGTCACGGCGTCTCGCAGCAGGTCGCGCGCCTCGCGCAATGCAGCCTGCCCTTGCCGCAACTTTGCCAAGCCGTCGCGCATGTCCGTGCGCGCAGCGCGCAGCGCCGCGCTGGAGAAACCGACTTCCCAGCCAAATGCTGCCGCAGCCCTGCCCAGTGCCGCGCGGAACTGATCAAGGCTGCTGTAGGCGCGCTGCGCGCCACCTTGCAGCCACGCCTGAATGCCTTTGCTCAAAGTCGGCTCAACACTGAAGTCCAGCTGTGTGATGTCTCGGTAGCGGCTCTCCACGCCTGCCTGATCAGCAGGCTGTGCCACTAGCGCGCCTTTCTGCGGCGAGAGTCCTGTGAAGACAGGATACAAAATGCCGACGCACAAATTGTGCAGGTCATCCGCGATTTTCTGTGCCAATGCCTGTCCGCCACTCTCGATCAGGCGCGAGCTGTTCCAGTCAATCACCTTCAAATGTCGTCCGTCCCAGTAGACGTGCTCCAGCTTGTGATCGAGGTAGACGATTCGCTGTCTGTGCGCTATTGCCAACACTTCAGCAAATTGGTAGGCGAGATCAATGCCTTCTTCGGTCGGCAGACGCCAACGGGCGCCATTAGCGCTTGGTTTCATCACGTAGAGCAGGCTATCAGTGCGCGGCAACGGCTCTAGAGCCAAGTACGGTCGCCAGCCGCGTCCGGCATAGCGGAAAATGCCCTGCCGAAAGAGTTCCACATTCAAGCCGTAAGACTCGATCTCGCCGCCGCGCGGATTTTCATCGCGCGAGGAGAGATAGCCGCAATCGTACAGGCGCACCACATGCGGCGAGACCGACATGCGCGTCAACAGGTCTGCTTCATTGATGAAGGCGGTCGCTTCCATGCGCGGCTGCGCGTCGCCGTCTACTACGTGCTCAAGACGCATGACCTTGAAGGCGACTTGCCGTCCATCGCGCTTGTCTACCGCTTCAAAGACGCGCGCGTAGTGACCGGGCGCAAAAGTGTCAATCGTGTTGCCAATCTGGTAGAGGTCGTTTAGGAGAGCCACGGCTACTTTCTCGTGCGCTATTCAGGCTTCTGCAGCCAGACTCGGAAAGCATTCACTTTGACGATCATGCCGCCACTGGCTGTGTAAAGATACAGGCTGATCGGCGTCTCAGGCGCATACGCGGCATTGGACTGCCCAAGCAGCTGACCGTCTAAGAACAGCGAGAGCGTGCGATCAGCGCCGCGCGCAATCGCTGCTCTCAAAATCAGTGGCTTGGCAGGCAGTTGTGTCTTCTGCAGGAAATTGCCGTTCAGGTTAATGCCAAAGTTAGCGATCTGCTCTTGGATTAGGCGCGCTTCGACTGCAGCGCGTTGCCCTTGCAAGGATTCCATGCCCGCGCCAAAAGCAACCTGACCTATCGGCAACAGGCGCGGCTCATAGCTGACCAGCTCTAGCTCGACTTCCATGCGGCGCACATAGCGCGCTGCCTCAGCGCCGAAGAGCGGCGTCAAGAGCTCGGGTCCGAAGCGGATGAGCGGCGGTCGCGTGCCGCTGCGCAACGGATTGCCGAGAATCCACGCGCCTTCCTGATGAGAGAACCACTCTGTGTTCCACGTGCGGCGGCGCTCGTCTAGCGAGAGCAAGGCGGCGAGCACGTCATACTCGCCGCTCATGGCGTCTGGCGGCAAAGTTGGCAGGACAATGGCAGGATTGGTCGGCTCAGGCGAGGCGCCAGCGCTGAGCGTTGGGATCGCAGTCGGCGTAAGGGCAGCCAACAGTGTAGCAGGCGAGAGCAATTCGCCAGTCGGCAAGGGCGTCGGCGTCGGCACAACGGACTGTGGCGTCGGCGTGGCGCTCGGCGTCAGCGTGGGCGTCGGTACGGTCGGCGTCGGCGGTGGAAGCGTCTGGGGCACAGTCGGCGTGATGGTAGGCGCTTGGGCAAGCGGCGCAACTAAGCCTGCGGGCGTGGCGCTCGGCGTGGGCAACAGATCGTCGTCGCGGTTGCCGAAGAGCAAGAGCAAGCCTGCGATGATCGCTACCACGCCAAATGCGCCGACAAGCAGGAGCAGGAGCGTATCGCGGCGCGCTGAAGGCTCTGAGCGGCGTTCTAAAGGCACGACTTGAGGCGGCGCGCTGATCGGCTCCGGGCGCGGCATGCGGCGCGGCGCGGGCGCCGAGTCCAGCATGGCGAGGTCAGGCGCCATTGGCTCAGCATCGCCTGACGTCGGCTGATAGCGCGGCAACTCAGGCTCAGGATCGGGCATCCGCGCAACCAGAGTGCGCCAATGGCGCAGGATTGGCAGGGCAGGCTGCCGATCAATGAAGAGCGAGGCGAAGTGGCTCTCGAACAGGCGCAATTTTTCAGCCTTGCTCAGGTCAGGATCAGTGTAGATGTCGCAGAGCGCGAGATAGGTGTCGCGCCATTGGCGCAGCTGTGCTGTATACGGCTCGCCAAGGTCGCGGCGCGTGATGTCCACTAATTTTTGATGCGCCTCGGCGATCTCAGGCTTGGGCGTCTCAGCAGGCGCCAGAGCCTCTTGTTCGATCAGGCGGCGCTGCTGAGCGAGGTACTCTGCTGAGTCTGCCAAGAGCTGCAGCCAATCCTTGAAGCCGCTCAACGACTTGCCGAGCGCGATCTCGGCGCCAACGGCGCGCTCAAGGGCGAGATCGAGCTGTTGACGTGCCGCGCGGAAATCGCCGTCATGCCAACGGCGCAAGGCGTCGTCTAGGGCGCGAATGGCGAGGTCAGCGTTTTCCAGCTGTGTGGCAGCCAACGGCGCGCGCACGGCTTGGCGCGCCTCTGCAATGGCGGAGACGTTGTTCACAGCGTTCAGGGCGCGCACAGCCTCTAGGATCAATTGGCGGCGCGCAATGGCAGTTTCCAGCGCTTGGAAAGCGGGATGGTGGCGCGCCGCGGACAAAGTCTTGGAGGCGGCTTCTTTCCACAGATTGGCGTCGTCAAACTGCTCGCGCTGCAGGGCGAGGATGCCGCGCAGGACGTAGTCGAAGAACAGGACGCGCACAGCGGCGGCGCTTGAGTCGCGCAGCGGCTCAACCACGCCTTTGACCATCGCTTTGAGGTACGTCTGCATGGTCGGCATTTGCGCGGCAAACGTTTGGCGCAGCGTCTCTTCCTCTGGTAGGAAGAGCGCGTTCACACGGCGCAGCGCAGCTTCGGTCTGCGGCGTGGAGTTAGCGCCTTCGCGCTCTAGCCATGTCTCAAGCGCCTCGCTCAAGCCGATCAGGCGGCGCGCCGCTAATTTCTCGGATTCGGTCAGCGCGTAGTCAGCGGCGCGCTTGCCGCTGAGCAAGGCGTCGGCTGTGCGTCCGCGATCCCAGCTTTCCCAGCCTTCGGCGAGCGCTCTGCCAAACGGCGTGTTTGGACTGAGCAGCTCCACGCGCGGCGCCTCATCAAGACGCCGTGCGTACTCCTCAAACCAGTGAGCGACGCGCTGATTGAGCGACCGAATAGCAGCTGCAGCTGCCTTGCACTGCTCCACAGCGGGACGCTTGCCGCCGAGCGCAATCGCATCGGCGACGCGCAGCCACGCCTTTGTCGCCGTCTCAATGTCGCGCAAGAGCGCCTGAAAGCGCGGATCGGCGATCTCTGCGGCATATGGCGCGAGGCGCTGCGTCGCTCTGCCTAGAAAATCTGTGATGTCAGCGCCGTCACTGGGGGGCGTGTAGGCGCGCAGCGAGTCCAGCTCAGCGTGGAAGGAATTTAAGAGCGCGTTGAGCGCTGCGTAAGCATCGCTAGTCGGATCAATTGCCTGCGCGTGCCAGAGCGCGTTGCCAGCGCGCGACGGATCGCTCAAGGCGTTCTGAGCAGCCACTTCGATCAGGTCAATCAGCGCCTCAGCCGCTTGGAGCGCGCGCTGAAGCGGCTCGCGGGCGCTTGGGACGTTGCGCAGGTCGTCTTCAAGCGCGGCGAGCAGGTCAGCGATGCGCTGATAGTGCCGCAGCAAGTTCTGAATGCCGTCAGGCGGCGTCTCTTCCATGCGCGCGATGATTCGGCGCACTGCCGAGAGCTGGTCGGCGTAGACTGTGCCGCTCAGGACTTCCTCAAGGCGCGCCAAGTGCGGACGCACCAGCACGACTGCGGGCAAATGCGCGCACAGCCGCTCTGCCAGCAAGAGCTGCAGCTGGCGACCTGCATCGCGCGGCTCAGGCGTTGTGAGCAAGGTGCGCGCCGCGCCGTGCGGATCGTCCCTGAGCAGCGCCTCAAGCGCGCCTGAAAAGCCCTCAGGCAGGAGCGGCGGCGTGTGGCGTCCGAGCAACTCGCAGGCGTCCAGCAGGAAGCGCAGAGTCGGCTGCAATTCCTCGCTGCTGCGCGCCAATAGGTCGTCAAGCAGGTCAGCGGCGCGGGCAAAATTGGCGCTCTCAAGGTAAATGCGCACGGCGTCGAGGTCTGCCTGCAGCTGCAGCTTGTTCAGGCGGCGCTCAACCTCAGCCTCCAATTCGCGGGCAGGCGGATAGCCCGGATCGCCGCTCCGCGCCTCAGCCAGCCAAGCGCGCAGCTCAGCCAGCTGACTCTGGCTGTTCACATGCGGCAAGCGCGTCCGCACGCGCTCGACAAGCGCCTCACGCGCCTTGTGCAAGGGACGGCGCAACTCTGCCAAATCGCGGCGCAATTCGGCGATGTCAGCGTAGCGCGCCGCAGGGTCGGCGCTGATGGCGCGGCTGATGATCGCCTTCAGGCGCGGCGCGACGCTCTCTGGCAGGTCGTTGACGGCTTCAGGGCGATTCAAATCGAGGCGGCGTCCGCCGCTGAGCAGAAAGTACAACAGCTGACCGACTTGGGCGATGTCAGTGTGGCGCGTGACGTGCGTGTGCGAGTCTGAGTCGAGAAAGACGGCGTTGCCCCAGTCAATCATCTTAAGCTGATACGCCTCTCGATCCCAGAAGATGTGCTTAGCGTCCACGTCGTTATAGACAATGCGCTTGTCGTGCGCCGCTTGGAGCAAGTCCAGCACGCCTTCGAGGATCGTCAGCAGCTCCAGATCGGGCAGGCGCGCGCCTTGCGCGGCGAGGGCGAGCGTGAGCGCCTCAAGCGTCTCGCCAGTCGCCATCTCGATGACGATGTACTGATGTTGCTGTCCGCCGATGCGGAAAGTGCCGCTGTGCAGCAGCTCGCACAGCACGGGATGTCCGCGCAGCTGTTCGAGGGCGCGCTTTTCGTTCAGGATGCTCAGCTCTTGTCCGGCGCGGATCGGCGGCGCGTCTTGCAGGGCAGGGCGCTTGATCACGCAGGGACGGTCGCCGTTGAGCGTATCGTAGGCGCGCAGGGTCTCGCCGCTGCGCCCGCGCGGATAGATGTGGTCGTAGCGGTAGCGATTGTCGAACAGGCTATCGGGACGCCGACCAGTGACAGGACGTGGCATTCAAAAGCTGCGCCTCTTCGCAAGTGTGCCTTCAGACGCCTATTTTACGCGAAAGCGGCGCGCTTTCAAATGCCCTATCCCTGATCTGCTCTCCCGCTGTTCAACCTGACCTCTGCCCTTCTCCCGTTCATGGGAGAAGGGCGAGGAGGTAGAAGTTAGCGGACGCCCCAGAGGCGGATAATACCGTCCTCAGAGGCACTGGCGAGGTAGCGTCCATCTGGTGACCATGCTACAGAGTACACACTGATCCCAATCTCAAGCGTCCGCAGGAGCTGCCCTGTCTGAGCGTCCCATAGGCAGATTGTGCCGTCAAAAGACCCCGACGCCACGAGCCGTCCGTCCGGCGACCATGCTACAGAGTTCACTGGGCGTGCATGCCCTTCGAGCGTCCGCAGGGGCTGCCCTGTCTGAGCGTCCCACAGGCGGACTGTGTTGTCACCTGCCCCCGACGCCACGAGGCGTCCGTCCGGCAACCACGCTATAGAGCGCACCCAGTTCGTATGCCCTTCGAGCGTCCGCAGGAGCTGACCCGTCTGGGCGTCCCACAGGCGGACTGTGTTGTCACCTGCCCCCGATGCCACGCGCCGTCCATCCGGCGACCACGCCACAGAGGATACGCTGCTTGTGTGCCCTGTGAGCGTTTGCAGAGGCTGACCCGTTCCCGCGTCCCACAAGCGGACTGTGTTGTCCGATGACCCCGACGCCAAGACGCGCCCATCCGGCGACCACGCTACAGAGTACGCCCAGCCCGTATGCCCTGCGAGCGTGCGCAGGAGCTGACCTGTCTGAGCGTCCCACAGCCGGACTGTGCGGTCAAATGACCCCGATGCCACGCGCTGTCCATCCGGCGACCACGCCACGGAGAAGGCAGGCTCGGTATGCCCTTCGAGCGCCCGCACGAGCTGACCCGTTCCCGCGTCCCATAAGACTGCGCCGCTGAATGACCCTGACGCCACGCGCCGTCCATCCGGCGACCACGCTATGGAGAAACTGTAACCGTGCCCTGTGAGCGTCCGCAGCGGCTGACCCGTCTGCGCGTCCCACAGGCGAATTGTGCCGTCCAATGAGCCTGACACAACCGTGCGCCCATCGGGCGACCACGCCACAGCGGTCACTGTGTCCCTGTGCCCTTCGAGCGCCCGCACGAGCTGACCCGTTCCGACATCCCATACGCGGACGGTGCAGTCATCTGCCCCTGACGCCACGCGCCGTCCATCCGGCGACCACGCCACAGACAACACGACGTTTGTATGCCCTTCAAGCGTCCGCAGCAGCTGACCTGTTTGGGCATCCCACAGGCGGATAGTGTTGTCGAATGATCCTGACGCTAGGATACGCCCATCCGGCGACCACGCCACAGAGTACACGTCGCTTGTATACCCTTCAAGCGTCCGCACGAGCTGACCTGTTTGAGCCTCCCACAGGCGGATGGTGTCGTCGAATG
>JANWYI010000082.1 GCA_025055255.1 Anaerolineae bacterium
CAATTGGCGAACGCCAAGCTCTACTGGGATGAGACCTACGGACGCCTGATCGAGCAGCCGTATAACCGCTCTGCCGCGACTGAGCATCGCTGATCAGTCAGAATGGCGACAGGGCAGGTTGTTCCTGCCCTGTCGCTATGTTTGTCGCTTAAAACTGTGAGAGGAAGCGGATGTCGTTGCCCCAGAAGTAGCGGATGTCGGTAATGCCGTATTTGAGCATGGTGATGCGCTCTGGACCCATGCCGAAGGCGAAGCCTGTGAAGCGCGCTGGATCGTAGCCGCCATTGCGCAGCACTGTTGGATGCACCATGCCGCAGCCGGCGATCTCCAGCCAGCCTGTGCCGCTGCAGACCGAACAGCCCTTGCCGCCACACAGGATGCACTCCACGTCCACTTCCATGCTCGGCTCAGTGAACGGGAAATATGAGCCGCGGAAGCGCACGCGCCGATCTGCGCCGAACATACGCCGCGCAAAGGCAGTGATCGTGCCTTTCAGGTCGCTCAGGCGGATATTCTCGCCAATGGCGAGCCCTTCAACCTGATTGAACTGAATTTCTTTGCGCGCCGAGATTTGCTCGTAGCGGAAGCACATGCCGGGCAAGATCACGCGGATCGGCTTAGGCGCGTAGCGGCGCATGGCGTGAATCTGACCGGGCGAGGTATGCGTGCGCAGGATGATGCCGGGCGTGGTAGTGTGGAAAGTGTCCCACATGTCGCGGGCAGGATGATGCTCTGGGATGTTGAGCAGCTCAAAGTTAGTCTGGTCATCCTCGACCTCGCGCGTGCGGAAAATTTGGAAGCCCATCTCGCGCCAAATCTCGGCGATCTCGCGCAGCGTGCGCGTAGCAGGATGAATGCCGCCGCGCAAAGGCGGCAAGCCGGGCAAGGTCACGTCAATGGCGCCGCTCTCAAGTTGGCGCGCTAACTCGTGGCTGCGCACCAATTCGGCATGTTGCGCATACGCCTGTTCAAGCGCGTCGCGGATTTCGTTAGCGCGCTTGCCGTAAGCGGCGCGCTCTTCCTTTGGCAGGTTGCCGACGGCGCGCAAGGCGAGCGTCACAGCGCCTTTGCGTCCCAGATAAGCGCTTTCCCATGCCTCAAGTGCTGCTGAGTCCTTGCTCTCAGCCAACGCTGCGCTCGCCGCCTGATAGAGGCGCTCCAGTTCCTCAAACATCGTCCTATCCTATTCTGAGCCTTCGCGGTTTGGCGCAATTATAGCACAGGGCGCTGCATCACAGGCGCTCTCTGTCAGAGAGTGCCGCGCGTGATGCGCCGAATGCCGCCTGCGCTGGCGACGATCACCTCAGTTGCCATGCTCAAGAACAAGCCATGCTCGACAATGCCCGCGCGCGCCTTGATGCGCGCCGCCAAGTCCTTCGGATTGTCAATCGGACCGAAGTGACAGTCGAGGATCAGGTTGCCCTGATCAGTGTGGAACGGCGCGCCGTTTGCTTCACGCAACGTCACTTTGGCGCCGAGCGACTCAAGGTAGCGCATCTGTGTGCGCCAGCCGAACGGCACCACTTCCACAGGCAGAAACCAGCGCGTGCCGAGCTTCGGCGAGAGCTTGGAGTCGTCAATCACGATGATCTCTCGGCGGCTGATCTGTGCCACGATTTTCTCGCGCAGCAAGGCGCCGCCGCCGCCTTTGATCAAGTTCAGGTCAGGATCAACCTCATCAGCGCCGTCAATGGTCAGGTCAATCTCCACGACCTCATCTAGGTCAATCAGCGGAATGCCGAGCGAGATCGCCTCTTGCTCAATGCGCCGTGAGGTCGGCACGCCGCGCACGTCGTGCAGCTTGCCGCTCTGGATCGCCTCGGCGAGTCGGCGCAAGGCGTGGCTGGCAGTGCTGCCGCTGCCCAAGCCGACGATCATGCCCGACTCGACCAGCTCCACAGCGCGCTCTGCGGCACGCCGCTTCAGTAAGTCTACATCTGCGCTCATAGTTATAGTCCTTCTAGTAAAATGCGCAAGCCGTCTTTCGCGTCCGCGCCCAAGTCAAGGCGCAAGACGCGCCGTCCGCCTTCGCGCAGCGCTTGTGCGTCGCCCAGCGCTTGCGCCAACTTCAAAACGCCGAAGGTCACAGACGACTCAGGCTTGCCTGCCTCATCAGGAATTGGCAAGTCGTGGCGTGGCGTGTTGGTCAGCTGGATGAAGACGCCTAGACCTGCATCACCTTTGTGCAGCTGACCTGTGCTGTGCAGAAAACGCGGTCCGTAGCCAACTGTGACCGCGCGCTTGGTCACGTCGCGCAGGCGCAGGCGCAGCTGGCTCAGCGCTGCGTCAACTTCGGGCGAAGGCGACAAGTAGGCGTGTATCGCAATGTAACCGCGCTCTGGCACAGCGCTGACAAACGCCTTGAGCGCCTCAGCGATGCTCGCGCCTTGCACGTCCGCGCCGTAAAGCGCTAAACTGCCTTCAGTGAGCGCAGGTGCTTGCGCAGGCAAGGCGCCTTGCTGCCGATAAGCCGCCAACATCTGGCGCGCCGCAACCTTAGCGCTCTCCACGTTTGGCTGATCGAACGGATTGATGCCCAGCACATAGCCTGCCACAGCCGTCGCCAATTCCCACAAGAAAATCTGCGCACCTAGATCGTAGACATCGCGCAGGACAAAGCGCACAGTCGGCTGACCTGCCTGCTCAAGCGCGGCAAATGCAGCATCGCATTGTGTGTCGCCTTCCAGCTGCAAATAGACAAACAGCCGATCTGCGCCGTACACCTCAGGCGCGCCAAGCGGCTCACCGACCACTGGTAAAATGCCTTTGCCTTCCTTGCCTGTGGACTCAGCGATCAGCTGCTCGACCCAATCGCCGAAAGCGGCGATTGGCTCGCTGAGGATGAAAGTGACCTTGTCGCGTCCGCTCAGCGCCATCTCGCCTAGAATTGCGCCGAGCCACGCCGCAGGATTGTAGATAGCGTCGTGTGTAGGACTGCACAGCGCCTGCATGTGCTCAGCGCGCTCTAGCAGGCGCGGCAAGTAGATTCCATCGAGCGCAGCTGGCACCAAGCCGAAGTAGGAGAGCGCTGAGTAGCGACCGCCAATCTCAGGATCGTTCAGGAAGGTAGCGCGGAAGTGATAGTCCTTCGCCAGCTGCTCAATGGCGCTATTTGGATCAGTGATGGCGATGAAGTGACTGCCTGCCTTTGCCGCGTCGCCTTCGTATGCTTCCAAGACCAAGTTATAGAACGTCTTGAAAAGCGAGAGCGTCTCCACAGTGCCGCCAGACTTAGTCGAGACGATGTAGAGCGTGCGCCGTGGCGGAAAGCGCTCGATGAAGCTGCGGATGTGGTCAGGATCAGTGCTATCCAGCACGTGCACGTCCAGATTGCCGACGCTTGTGCCATACACCTTAGCGAACATCTCCGGCGCAAGGCTGGAGCCGCCCATGCCCAACAGCACCACTTGCTGCAGACCATCTGCCCAGACTTCATCGGTCAGCGCGTAGAGCCGCTCTAGGATAGCGGAGTCGTTCATGCGCGTGGCGATGTTCAGCCAGCCTAGCCGATTGGCGATCTCAGTCGGCTCTGGTTTCCAGACCGTGTGATCTTTCACGTACATGCGCTGGATGATGTCCTGCGCGTCCATCTGATCCAGACGCGCGCGGACGCGCGCCCAGACGTCGCCCAAGTTAGCGTAGCGCCGCTGCGCCTCTGAGAGCAGGCGCTCGCGCTTCAGGGCGATGCTATCCATCAGCGCCTCAAACGACTTGGCGAACGACGCCACGCCTTCGCGCAGGAGCTGCTCAGTGACCGCGTTCATGTCAATGCCGAGCGCAGTTAGGCGCTCCAGCTGCGCTTTTGCCTCATCCAAGCCTTGCTCAATGGTCAGCGCCACAACGGCATGGTCTTGTAATGCCTCAAGCGTGGCAGGCGGCACTGTGTTGACGGTATCTGCGCCGATCAGGTTATCCACATAGATTGTGTCAGGATAATTCGGATTCTTAGTGCTGGTGCTCGCCCAGAGCGGACGCTGCACGCGCGCGCCGAGCGCCTTGAGGCGCTCCCAGCGCTCGCCGCTGAAGACTTGACGGAAGGCTTGGTAGGCGAGTTTTGCGTTGGCAATGGCGATCTTGCCTTGCAAGTCCGTGTTGCCCAGCTTTGCCAGCTCAGCGTCTACAAGCGTATCTACGCGGCTGACGAAAAACGAGGCGACCGACGCCACGCGCGCCAAATCGCCGCCGCGCTCTGCCAGCTGCTCCAAGCCGCGCAGGTAGGCTTCCATGACAGCGCGATACACCTCTAGCGCAAAAATCAGCGTGACGTTGATGTTGATGCCTTCGCTGATGAGCGTCTGAATGGCAGGGACGCCTTCAGGTGTAGCTGGCACTTTGATCATCACGTTCGGTCGCCCGACTGCAGCAAACAAGCGGCGCGCCTCAGCGACCGTGCCTTCTGTATCATGCGCTAACTTCGGGCTGACCTCAAGGCTGATATAGCCATCTATGCCATTGGTCTGCTCGTAGACAGGTTGCAAGATATCAGCGGCAGCACGGATATCCTCAATTGCCAGTGCCTCATAAATTTCCTCAACTGATTTGCCTGCCTGCACGAGACTCTGCAGCGCTGTGTCGTAGTCCGTGCTGCCGGCAATTGCGCGCTCAAAGATAGTTGGGTTGCTGGTCACGCCCAACACGCCTTGCTCAACTAGCTTTCGCAATCCACCTGATTCGAGCAACGAACGGCGGATGTTGTCATACCAGATGGACTGTCCAAGCGCGGCTAAGGCGTGTGCTTTCGTGGTCGCCATAATTAACGCTCCGTTCATTAAAAAGGCGCCGCGTCGTGCTGAGGCGGCGCGCTAGGCTGCTCAGACCGTACAACTTGTGCTACAGATTGTAATACAAAGTATGTTAAGCGTTCAACATGACTTGGTAGAGCTGCCGAGCGCGTTGAAATAGCAAAGGGCTGATTCAAGAGTTGCCAGACTCCTGCCCTCTCCTTCCAAGCAGAGAGAGTTCTTCGCGCGCTGACCGCTGAGATGTAGCGACGCACGGTCATCTTGCCCTGTCAGCAGGTCAGGGACGTGCAGCAACTTCCCTGCCTCGCTTGCAAGATAGAGGCTGAAGAGTAAAATGTGCAGCGTGGCTTAAACGGATCGTCTGCAGTTGTAACGCCGAAGTGTCTGCTGTTGTGGACGAGCGCAGGCGAGTCCGACAATGTGTGGCGACCAATGAGCGCTCAGATACACTCATGCGCAATGGCTGAGCGCTGCTCATGCAGTGTCGCGCGCTGCTTGGAAACGGTCAGGCCGCTGACGAGCCTGAGAGGCGGCTGTGATAGTCTGCAGTCAGCTCGCGTAAGTTCGCCGACTCGGTCAAAATTTCCGAGTCGGGCGTTTTTTTGCCCGCCTCTGAAGGCGCGCCGCAACTCGATTTTTGACACTGTGCCAGCACATGCGCTGACCAATGTCCATTTAAGAGTACAATCTATGTCCATTCGGCTGCGCCCAGTCCAGATGCGAGTCGAGGACCTTTCGCAACTCCTCCCACTTTTTTGTGCAATCAGTCGCTTGGGAGCCTTGACAAACGACTCAAAGCGTGTTACCCTATATACGTAACAAACGCTCTTTAACAACTGCATAGAAAAACGGGGTCTGAGCCGCTCGAAAAAGAGGGGTACGTAGTGTAGGTAGGCTCAGGGCGAGTTCGTAGGTAGCGGTTGCAACCGTGAACGACCCGTTGAGGGTATTGAAACTTGTCGGCTGAGGCGACACAGGCGTCTGGGGCGTCGTTGCAACCGTGAACGACCCGTTGAGGGTATTGAAACCCACGTGGCGCACAGTCAATACGGTCGAACGACATAAGTTGCAACCGTGAACGACCCGTTGAGGGTATTGAAACGCGACGGCTCGCAACAGGGCGACTAAGTAGTAATTGGTTGCAACCGTGAACGACCCGTTGAGGGTATTGAAACATGAGCCCAGCTGCTGCGAGCTCGCGCCACAAGGCGCGTTGCAACCGTGAACGACCCGTTGAGGGTATTGAAACCCTTTTCAGCGGTCAAGTTGGCATCCTGGCGCTTCGTGTTGCAACCGTGAACGACCCGTTGAGGGTATTGAAACTTGATGCGCTTGGCGCGCAGCTGCACTTCTACGGATGTTGCAACCGTGAACGACCCGTTGAGGGTATTGAAACGTTTGACGCCAATCACAACACGCTGCTAGAACATCGGTTGCAACCGTGAACGACCCGTTGAGGGTATTGAAACATCAGGGTATCGAGACCGAAACAGACATCATCACAGGTTGCAACCGTGAACGACCCGTTGAGGGTATTGAAACCCTTGCGCCGCCAGTTCGGGCGTGGCGGAACGGCTGTTGCAACCGTGAACGACCCGTTGAGGGTATTGAAACCTCATACGTCCTCTAAGTCGAACGTGATGCTCTTGTTGCAACCGTGAACGACCCGTTGAGGGTATTGAAACTCTGTGGCTGTGACATTTTCCGCGATAAGTGCGTCACGTTGCAACCGTGAACGACCCGTTGAGGGTATTGAAACTCGCCTAGCCCGCGCTATGTCACACTCATGCTTAAGTGTTGCAACCGTGAACGACCCGTTGAGGGTATTGAAACTCTGTCATAGCTACTCCAGAAAAGCAGACAACGCGGTTGCAACCGTGAACGACCCGTTGAGGGTATTGAAACTTTAGTTGCCGCCCTAGCGTCGTTTCTTTCTTCTCCTGTTGCAACCGTGAACGACCCGTTGAGGGTATTGAAACGTGAAGAGCGCGGCGTGCGCCACGACGTCTCCTGCAGTTGGAACCGTGAACGTCCCGGGGAGGGTATTGAAACATGAGGGGGGGGGGGGCGGGCGCGCG
>JANWYI010000083.1 GCA_025055255.1 Anaerolineae bacterium
CACGGTTGCAACGGCGCTGTGGCGTCTGGGATGGGTTCTGCTGTTGGGGTTTCAATACCCTCAACGGGTCGTTCACGGTTGCAACTGTCCTCGCGGGTCGGCGGACGAGCAACAACGATAGTAGTTTCAATACCCTCAACGGGTCGTTCACGGTTGCAACCGCCAAAGGCGCCCCAGACGCCTCAGCCGCCAAAGGGTTTCAATACCCTCAACGGGTCGTTCACGGTTGCAACACAGCGGCGCCAATCCGACCGCGTTGAGCGGTCGCTGTTTCAATACCCTCAACGGGTCGTTCACGGTTGCAACCGCTACCTACGAACTCTCCCTGAGCCTACCTGTACTACACACCCCTCTTTTTCAGGCGGCTCAAACCCCGTTTTTCTATGCGGTTGTTAAAGAGCGTTTGTTACGCACATAGACTAACACGCTTTGAGTCGTTTGTCAAGGCTTTCAGGCGACTCATTGCACAAAAAAGCAGGGAGAGTTGCGAAAGGGACTCGACTCGCATCAGGACTGGGCGCAGCCGAATGGACATAGATTGTACTCTTAAATGGACATTGGTCAGCGCATGTGCTGGCACAGTGTCAAAAATCGAGTTGCGGCGCGCCTTCAGAGACGAGCAAAAAAATGCCCGACTCAGAAATTTTGACCGAGTCGGGCAACGGTAGCGTGCAATTTTTGCCTGTCTTCAGCGAAGATTGTAGCACATCGGCGCAAGAGCGTCCACGCGCTCAGGACAAGAAGCCATGCCGCATCAAGAAGGCGCGCAGCGTCCCTTCCTCTGGCTCGTGCAGCATCGTGCCGCGATCCGTGTTGCGCAACGCCTTCAGGTTTGCCTCAGCAGGCGGCGCTATCGGATCGAGCGCGCCGCGCTCAGCGACCACCAAAGTCGGCACAGTGCGTGAGCCAAGCCAAGCGTCCAAGCGCCACGCGATTGCCTCGTCTAGGTCGTGGTTGACTTGGCGGTAGGGCACGTTCCACGCATAGAGCCAGCGCCTCGTGTCAATCAGGTCAGGGCAGAAGGTTGAGCGTCTGTAGACGACCAGATCGTAGGCAGGGCGCGGCGCCAAGGCAGGCTAAGCGTCGCCATAGTTGTCCTTCAGCCTGCTCGCGCCCTAGAAGGACAGAGCGACTTCAGAGTAGCGCTGCGCACTGATAACCGTTGCAGCCGCGAGACTCGTCGGGGACGCTGAAACAGGTTACAAAAGGGCAAAAAGCATTCAGCAGGCAGCTGAGGCATCGGCATGAGAACATCAGGGCAAATGCGGCAAAAGCCACTCAGCAACCCTGGCAGGTGTGAAGTGCTGATGGATGTGCTGCGCTGCAGCTTGTCCCACTTTGGCACGCAGCTCAGGCGACTCAGCAAGCGTGCAAATGGCTGCTGCGAGTGCCTCAGGGTCACCCTGTTGCACAGCAATGAAATGCTCGCCTGCCTGAAAATGCGCCGCTACAGCCTTGCTCTGCGCTGTGATCAGCGGTTTTCCGAGTGCCATGCACTGAAACACCTTGTTTGGCACAACGTAATCTGTCTTCGGATGCGCTGCAAAGACGCCCAGACAAATATCAGCGCGCGCAACGAGTGACGGCAGCTCAGAGGCAGGCACGGGAGCTGCAAATGTCACATTGGAAAGACCGAGTTGCGCGGCACGCGCCTGTATCGCTTCAAAAGTCTGACCGCGTCCGATCAGCTCAAAGCGCAGGTGTGCATCAGACTCAAGGCGCTTAGCTGCTTCTAAAATCACGTCAACGCCATGAAAAGGCAGATATTTGCCAAAAAACTGAATCAATAATCCGTCATGCGGTCTTCCAGCTGGCTGCACCTTCGGCGACCACCATGCATCGTACACACCAACTGGCACAGCGCCCATGCGCTTGGCACTCTCGCCTGCAACTGTCTCAAAAAAATTAGCGTGCGCCTGCGTATCTGTGAAGATGAGCGATGCATGCTGAATAGTCCAACGATCCATCAGGCGGTAGCGGCGCGCGCTTAGACTCTGCGCCGAAACAGTTACTCTGTCATGAAGATAGGTGTCGTACAGACCAACTAGGTAATCTATGCCCAAGCGTCGTCCGAGCAGCTTGCTCATCAAGATGGCAAAGGGCGCTAGGTGTGCGTTGAACTCTGCCAAAAGGTAAAAATCGGCTGACGTTCGACGCATAGTCTGCCACAGAGGCAGCACGCTGCGCAACGTACTCTTGCCTCGTGGCAATGGTGCGCTGATGATCTCGTACCCATGCTCTGCTAAGCCTACCCGCAGGATTTGGTTGCGCGGATAGTCAAAGCTGAAAGCACCAATGAACGCGATGCGTTTGCTCATAAGTGTTCGACAACAAGCTGATGTTTTGATCAGAACAGGCGGAACCAGCGTCTTCGCCGATAGCTTTCCGCTTTGCCGCTCCGAATTGCCGCCAGGACGCGCTCGACAAAGCCCACAGGCGCGCCGATCAGCTCTGCCGTCACCAACAGCCGCTCTACCGCGCGCTCGGCTACGTTGAGCGGCGACGCCGATGAAGTCTCTGAGAGCGCAGCTGCTCCTTCAGCTGCCTGACGTGCCGCTAACTCAGCGGCTTCATCTTCAGGCTCTTGGCGGTGGGCAGATTGCTTGGCGTCGTCATGCTCTGCGCTCATCAGTGTCCTTCCTCGCTTCTACGTCATTCGGTCTCAAAAATATCGCTCAATTGCTTGTCACCTTGCCACTCTAGCAGCTTAGCTGCCAAGGTTTGGCGGGCACGGAAAAGCCGACTCTTGATTGCGCTCTCGGTCGTGCGCAGCATCTCGGCGATCTCTTGGTACGAGTAGTCGTACCAATAGTGTAGCACTACAGCCGCGCGGTGATCGGGCGCGAGCTCTGCCAGCAGGCGTTGAATCAGCGCAGCGCGCTCACTGGCAATGGCGACCGCCTCTGGCTCTGGCTCAGCGCTGTGCAGCAGCGTGCGCGGCGGCAGCGGCTCATCAATCGAGAGCCATTTCAGGCGACGGCGGCGCAGGCGGTCAATGCAGAAGTTTGAAGTGATCGAGAGCAGCCACGTGCGGAACGGACGCGCCATGTCGTAGCGATCCAAGTTGGCATAAGCGCGCAGGAACGTCTCTTGCGCTGCATCTTCGGCTTCAACACGGTTGCCTAACATGCGATAGGCAAGATTGTAAACAGCGTGCTGATGCAGCTTGACCAACTCGCCAAAGGCTGCCTGATCGCCTTGCCGAGCTTCAATCAGCCACGCAGCCTCTTGCTCTGCAGACAAGTGACACGCTCCTAGAAGCTCAACACGCATTGGCACGCTGAACGTCGCGCAGGCGCAGGCTGCAAGACATGCCTCAAGATTGCTGCGCAAATTCTGCGATCAGCCGTTCATAAGCGCCTGCCCACGTCTCAGGACGGCGCGTGAACTTGTTGATCGTGATCTCGACAAAATGCGGCAACAACGGCAAGATGTACATCGGCAACTGATCCCAAGCGCCTGTGCGAACCAGTGCCTCTAGCCGACTGCGCGCTGCGCTCAACCATGTCCACTGCGCGCGGAACTGCTCAACCTTGTTCCAATAGTTGCGCTTTTCCCACGCCAACATCGAGGCTTCAATGCCCTCTTCAATCTCGCGGAAGCAGTAGATCAGCGTGGCGACCATGTCGCGCGCTTCAGCGTCCACTTCATGTTTCTGTCCCAGTCGGCGCACGATCTCCGCTGCAGTGCGCATGTGTTGATTGCGCAGCTTGCCTGCGCTCTCTGGATTGATGACACGGCTCATTTACTTGTTCAGCTCCCAAGTGTTAGACCACGGCGCGCATTATAGCAGAGATCGACATCTTTGCAGAGGCGAGTCGCTCTGTGTCGCCTCACGGCACATACAGCCTGAGCGTTGCACTGCGCAGCGCCTGAGCGCCGCGCAGCTGGACGCGCGCCATGCTAGGCAACGTGCCGCGCCATGCTAATTCACGATTCAGGCGCAACGTCGCCTCGTGCGCTGTCACATGCAGCCAAACTTCGTTCGTCTCAGGCGGACGGCGCAGATGGATGAAACCGAGCGCGTCCGCTTGGAGCGGCGCCAAGGCGAACGATGCATCGCCGTGCAAGCTGAGCGTGAGGCGCAGCGCGCCGTCGGCGCCTGTGAAGATCAAGTGCCACGAGTCGAGCGGCGAGGCGCGCTCTGACCATGTGCCGCGTGCGATCAGCGTGAACGGCGGCTCAGGCAGTTGCCATGCGCCTTCTAAAGTCTCCGACTCGGTATGAAGCCTATGATGGCGCGGCGGATCGGCGGCGCCGAGCGCAAGCGCTGCGCTCAGCACTGCGCCGAACACGATCAGCGCGAGCAAGCTCAAGCGCAGCGCACGCCAAGCAACCTCGATCATCCTTTGACGGCGCCAGCAGTCAGACCTTGCACAATGCGGCGCTGGAAGATCAGTACGAGCACGATCAGCGGCACGGTCACCACAATGGACGCCGCCATGATCTCGCCGAATGGCTCGTTGCGCGCGATCACGCCTGTGAACTTAGTGATCGCCACAGTCACGGTCTGAGCAGCTGGCTGTGTCAGCGTGAAGGTGAGCGAGAACAGGTACTCGTTCCATGCAGCGATGAACGCCAGCAAGCCAGTGGTCACCAGTGCCGGCGCAGTGAGCGGCAACAAAATTTTATAGAAGGTTTGGAATGGCGTGCAGCCGTCTACCAATGCCGCTTGTTCTAGCTCTGAGGGCAAGGCGCGGAAGAACGACGTCAGCACCCAGACTGTGAACGGCAGCGTGAAGATCAGATATGTGGTCATGAGCGATGTGATGCTGCCGTACATGCCCAGCTGGTTGACCAACGTGAACAGCCCCGGCAAGACCGAAATCTGCGGGAAGAGCGTCATGGAGAGGATGACGTACAAAATCCAACGTTTGCCTCTGAACTTGAGGCGACCGAGCGCATAAGCGGCAAACGAGCCGATGACCAGAGCCGAGATCACGACTACAATTGAGACGACCGAGCTATTCAGCAAGCCGCGCAGGAATGCATCGTTGCGGAAGACTGCTTCAAAGTTCTGCAACGTGATGGTCTGCGGAAAGAACGTCGCCGGCGTCTGGATCAGCTCGCGCTCAGGTTTCAAGGCGGAGATCAACGCCCAGTAGAACGGAAAAACCGTGTAGAGAAAAATGGCGACCACGAGCGCACTGAAGCCGATTCGTCCCAGCCAATATTTGATATCGTGTTTGCTCACCATGTCGCTCACCTCAGCTCAATCGGTCTCAACGCGGAACAAGCTCATGTACAGGATAGTGAAGGCAAAGATGATCATGAAAATCAGCACGCCTGTGGCAGACGCATAGCCGTACTGGTAACTAGAGACCATCATCTCATAGTTGTGCGTCGCCATTGAGCGCGTCGTGTTCGGCAACAAGATGTAGAAGACATCGAAGGCGCGCAGTGCATCAAGCGTGCGGAAGATCAGCGCGATGATGATAGTCGGCATGAGCAACGGTAGCGTGATGCGGAAAAAGCGCTGCGCAATGTTGGCGCCATCTACAGAAGCAGCTTCATACAGGTCGTGCGGAATGATCTGCAAGCCTGCTAGGAGCAGGAGCGCCATGAATGGCACGGTCTTCCAAACGTCCACAATCACGACCGAGAGCAGCGGATACTGGGAGCGCCATGCGAGGCTGTTGGCAGGCTCAATAATGCCGAAGGCGCTCAGCAGCGCGTTCAAGGCGCCGGTAGTGTTATCGTTCAGCATGTAACGCCACAGCACGGTCGAGATTGCAGTTGGAATTGCCCACGGAATCAGCATCACAGCGCGCATCACGCCGCGACCGCGAAACTGCGTATTCACCACCAGCGCCACGATCAGCCCGATCACCAGCTCTAGCGCTACAGAGATGACCGTGAACAAGACCGTGTTCACCACAGCCTGCAGCCACATTGGATCGCCTGCGGCGATCAGGTAGCGCGCGCCGAGCAGCTCGAAGGTGCTGACGCGCTGATAGCCAGGCGCGATCACGTCGCGCAGGCGCGTGCCTTCAGGAAAGAGCGTGAACTGCACGCCCAGCAGCCGCTGATAGTTCGCCAAGCCAACGTGATTGACGGCTACCTCTGGGCGCGCAAATGGCTCATCCGTGAAGCTGGCAGTGAATGTGCGCGCTAAGGGATAAAAAGCGACTAGGATCAGCACAAAGAAAGTTGGCGCCAGCATGATCATGGCGAGGCGCGCTTGACGTCTGGTCAGCGTGCTGCTGCCGCGCGGCGCCGCACGAGCGGTAGTTGTTGCAACAGCCATAGTCCAAAGAGCCCCTTAAAGACTTTCGTAGATGTAAGCCGCACTCTTTCAACACCCTCAGAAATCGGGTTGCGCCTTGCAACACTACCTTATCTAGCCCAGTTCGTCAAGACTTTCGTCTGAGCGCCCTCGTTTCAGTGCCCTCGACAGGTCGTTTGTGGTTGTCAGACCTCTATCCCCTGCCCTTTCCCCGCAAGCAGGGAAAGGGAGTCATCCGCGTTTTGACCTCTGAGACAGAGCGGCAACGCTACAGCTCGCACTGTTAACAAGTTAGCGACACGCGAGTGCTTCCCCGCCTTGCTTGCCCAGACCTCTATCCTCTGCCCTTTCCCCGCG
>JANWYI010000084.1 GCA_025055255.1 Anaerolineae bacterium
CTCAAAAACCTTTTTCTTCAATTGTAGAGCGTTCAGCCTTTTTCAGCGACCATCAGCCGCTTATAGCAAGCTCACTCAAGGCATAGACGCTCAGCCTTCGCGCATACTCAGCGCGTATCCATGCGCCATGATCTCGAAAATGCCCTTTGACACGCTCTGCGTCCAGCTTTGCTGCGCCTTGCCCTGTGTGCTGCGCCATCAGCTTGCGTTGCTTACGTCGGCGTTCCCAATGTTCCAGCCAATCGCCCAGCTTGCCGCGCAAGGCAAACTCAGCCAGCTTTTTCAGAGCGAGTCCGAGTCCGCAAGGCACGCTTTCAGCTGCAGCGTGAAAAGGTGAGACGGCGTTAGGTAAAAAAGTGCTTGTCCAGCTATTTTCGACGCGCATTGCCGTGTAGAGCGCCTGACCTGCCAATGGAATCATCTGTGCCAGCTCATGCGCCATATACAGATCATGCTGCTCCTGAGCGAGTGCCGTCTCAGATAGCACATAATTTGGGCAGAGCTGCACGCCACGCAGCCGTGCTAAACGCACGACAACAACTGATAACAACCGCGCTAGCCAGACGCGGTTCGGCGCTGTGACGATCAAGTAGTCAATGTCGTCACGCGCATGACGCGCATTGTGCATGGCGAGCGCGCCTGTCAGCGCGACCATGCGCACAAACGGCAGGTATGCTATGAGTTTGCCATAGAAGTACGCTGTTGGCAGCAAGACCTGAGAGGCAGCTTCACGGCGACAGCGCACAGAGATAGTGGCAGCGCGTCCGCGCAGCGTCCAGAAGCCGTCACATTCCTCAATGTAGACTGCCAAGCGCTCCGAGTTGCGCAGGGCAACGCGCAAAGTCTGCAGATCAACAGCGTAGCCGATCAAAAAGTGATGCAATTCAGCCTCAGTCAGCGGAAAGTCGAAGATGTCAGCGTAGAGCAAGGTGCGCAAAATGGCACTTTCAAGCGGCGTCAGACTGAGCATGGCAGATAGCTTTCCAGAATTTTGTGCGATGCACACAGTATACGCCAATCTGCGGAAGGCGCTCGTGCTGGGCAAAGAAACGTCTGTTCAGATGCAATCAGTCCAGCTCAGTTGAACAGTGTCGAACAATGGTGCGTTAGACACTTCCGAAAGCATCCAGAGCTGCATTTCAAGCAGCTGCATATGTGTGCTCAGGCAGCTTGCTGAGTGCCAAATGATTGTCAGGGATTAGCAGCGTGTTATAATCACGCTGTGCCGTCTTGCCAGAAGGATGGTTGCGAGTGAGAACACCTAGTTTGCTCTCAGACCGACGCACAGCGCGTCCGCTGACCGTGATTGCGGTTGCTGTGCTGTTACTGATGGCGCTGATCGGCTTTCTGACCTTCATCCCAGCTGGCGCGATCACTGCCGCTGCTCAAGAGCGCTCTGCCGAAGCACAGCGCTTGTTGGCAGGTTCGCTTGCACGCCGCATTGAGAGTTTTTTCAATACTTATTCGAATGTACTGATCAGCCTTGCCTCACGCCCTGCTATCCAAAGCGTAGCTGCCAGCCGCGAAGTTGCGCTCAGTTTGCTAGAAGAAGCTGCGAAAGCATCTAATGGCGAGATCAAAGCACTCGTGCGCATTGCGCGCGACGGCTCACCACGCTACGCTTATCCGCCTGAGTACAACCAGCGCATTCAAGCTGGTCAGCCGCTACCGTGGTCAGTCGACTCAGCATGGGTAAACGACGTGGTGAACAACGGCGGCATCCAGTTCACACGCCGCTCAACTGGTGTTGGCGTTGCTTACCTGCTCGTGACACTTGTCAACACAGGCTTGGGCATCAACGAAGTCCTCGCCCTTGAGCTAGACCTCGTCGGCTACCTGAACAAGGTCTTCGCCGATGCTGCGATTGGCGAGAGCGGACAAATCTGGGTGCTGACCACAGGCGGTACGCAGCTCTACAGCGCGCGTCCGCAGCCTGAGTTCCGCGCAGGCACAGCGCAGATCATTAACCTGACCAGCACGACGACGCTGACAGGCTATCCATCAGCTGACCGCGAGTCGGTTGTTGAGCCTGTCTATGCCTCGTTCACACAGAGCCGCACTAGTGTCGGCTCGTTAGTGCTGATCCTGAGCCGCACTTTTGAAGAGGCGAATCAAGTGGTAGCGGGTACGCTGCAACAAATCGCGCTTTTCAGCATCGGCGTGATCGCGTTTGTGGCGTTATTTGGTGTGCTAGTTGGCAGTTTCCTGCTCGCTGAGGCGAATCGGCGGCGGCGCGAGGAGAGTCGGCGCGAGACAGCGAACACATTGCTGGACATTTCGCGCACGCTGAACTCAAGCCTGCAGCTGAACACAGTGCTGGAGCGCATTCTGGCAAACTTAAGCAGTGTGATCAAGTTTGACAGCGCCTCGATTTTTCTGCTTGATGATGATGGCGAGCATTTTGAGGCAGTTGCTGAAAGCGGCACAATGGATAGCCCGAAGCAACGCTTCCACGTCAGCGAGACCAAAGGCGCATATGAAGTTATCCAGAAAAACATGCCTGTGGTCATCGCTGACTGTCTGAATGATCCACGCTGGCAAGCAATGCCTGAAAGCCCGATCAGGTCGTGGCTAGGCGTGCCACTGCGTGTGCGCGACCAAGTAGTAGGTGTATTAAATATCAATAATCATCAGCCTAATAACTACACAGAAGATGACATCGCAGTAGCAGTTGCTTTCGCTGACCAAGCAGGCGTCGCCATCCAGAATGCACGCTCACACGAGCTTCAGATTCGCGTCTACGAGGCAGAGCTAGAGACAGCGCGCGCGATTCAGACCAGTCTTTTGCCGCAAGAGCCGCCGCCTCTGCCACAAGTGCAAGTTGCGGCGCGCTCAATTCCTGCACGGCAAGTTAGCGGTGATTACTATCAGTATTTCGTGTTGCCGAATGGCAAGCTCGGTGTGGCAGTCGGCGACGTGAGCGGCAAAGGCATACCAGCTGCTTTGCTCATGGCAGTCATTACAACGGCGCTGCGCGATGAAATTCTGCGCGCCGACTCGCCGTCTAGCTTGCTGAACGAACTCAATCAACGTCTGCTCGCACGTATGCGCCAGCACAACATGAATAGCGGCTTACTGGTCACCATTTTTGATCCGCACACACGGCGCGCCGAAATTGCCGCTGGCGGCATGTTGGCGCCGTACGTGCGCACCAACACAAACGGCTCGACATGGTACGAAGTTGAGGTAGGCGGCTATCCGCTTGGTGCAGCTGAGTATGCGTCCTACCGCGCTGAGTCGCTGACATTGACGCCTGAGTCGTTCATCGTCTTTGTGACCGACGGTGTGATCGAGGCGAAAGATCGCAACGGCAACTTATTTGGCTTTGAGCGATTTGAGCGGCTTCTAGCCACACAGCTGTCTACTGCCAGTGCTGATGAGATCGCTGATAACATTCTAGAGGCTGTGCGCGCACACCTTGATGGGCAAGAGCCGCAGGATGATATCACAATCGTAGTTCTCAAAGCGCTTCCGCAGGCACACTAATCATAGGAGCTGTTTATATGAGCAAAAGGCTTCATTGGCTAAGTTGGCTTCTAGCCGCTCTCCTAGTGGTGAGTTGCGCACCTGCCACGCCTACCACGCCGCCAACGCCAACGCTGCGCAGCGATTTTCGTGTCGCTGTCATTTTGAACGCTGAGGGCACTATCCTTGATGGCACCTTCAATGAATACGCCTATGTTGGCGCATCACAAGCTGGACGCGACTTCGGTCTGGAAGTCACTCATCGTGAGACCGTTGAGGACAAAGACTACCCAATTGCACTCAATGCCGTGATCGAGAGCGGCTACAACATTATTGTGACCGTTGGTTTCCAGATGCAGAATGACACTGTAGCCGCAGCCGCTAAACATCCGAAGGTCTACTTCATTGGCGTAGATCAGTTTGTGCCAGAGGCGCCTGCTAATTTTGTTGGGCTGCAGTTCGCTGAAGATCAAGCAGGTTTCCTAGTCGGCGCCCTGGCAGGCATGATGACTAAGACGAATGTAGTTGGCGTTGTCGGAGGCATACAGATTCCACCTGTAGAGCGTTTTGTGCGCGGCTTTGTGAATGGCGCGCGCTACGTTAATCCGCAGGTGAAAGCGCTGAGCGTCTACACGACCAGCTTTGCCGATCCTGAGCAGGGACGCCAACAGGCAGACGCAATGATCGCGCAAGGTGCAGACGTGATCTTTGGCGCTGGCGGCTTGACGGGCTCTAGTGCTATCGTCCATGCTGCAGCGCAGGGCAAGTACGTGATCGGCGTAGATCAAGACGAATTCCGTACGACCTTTGCCAGTGGCAAAGATGCCGACCGAATCTTGAGCAGTGCCATTAAGCGCGTAGATGCAGGCGTCTACACTGCTATCAAAAATGTGATTGAAGGGAAATTCAGCGGCGGTACGCTCACTCTGACAGCCGCCAGCTGCGGCGTTGCCTATGCGCCGTTCCACAAAGCTGATGAGGCTGTGCCGACTGCTGTCAAAGAGCGCATGGAAGCGATTTGGCGTGCATTGGCAGGCGGCACACTGCAAACAGGTGCCGCCAATGAAGGCGACGTACCGCCAGAGCCGTTAGCGCCCAATGCATTGCCACCAATCGCCGAAAATGCACCACGCTTGAGTGATTGCGTGCGTGGCTGAGAAAAACAAGCATAAGAGGAGAGTGCTTCCAGTGACCGAGCAACAATCCGTCAAAAGTGTGGAAATTTACCTGCCAAGCATCTTGGGCTATGAGAAAATTGCCCGCAATGCCGCTGCAGCCATTGCACAAGAGATGGGCTTCAGCCAAGATCGGATTGACGACTTACAAACAGCAGTGGCAGAAGCCTGCATGAATGCTATTGAGCACGGCAATCGCTCTCAGCATAGCGCAAAAGTGACCGTGCTGCTGACTGCTGCTGAGTCAGGCAGGCTAGAAGTGCAAGTGACCGATGAAGGGCATACGCCCTTGCCTGATGAGCGTCCGCAGCCGGGCAGCGGCGAGCATCATCGCGGCTGGGGAATGTTCTTCATCGAGCAATTGATGGACGAAGTTGAGTTTTCACGCCTGCCTGAAGGCGGCAACTCAGTGCGAATGGTTATCCATCTGACGCCTGAATCGCAGCAGAGCAACGCTCCTTCTTCAGAAGCTGCGCCGAGCGCTGAGTGAGCTGGCATTTATAAAGATAAAGTTCTGTTTAATTTGCCCAAAACGAGCGTCAAGTTGATTGACGCTCATTTTCAAAGGTTGTATAATCCTTTTAGAAAGTTCTAAAAGTTGCAAGCAAGTTGCGGTTTGAAGGCGGTGGCGCGCACAGGCGCTTGCTGACGACATGCCGTTTTCATGAGTGTTGTGTTGGGTAGCCACGCGAGAAGAAAGGTTGAACGATGAACCAAGCACAAGCGCTGCAAGCCGTCGAGCAGCTGATGATGGCGACAGTTGAGAGTGAGGTCGAGGTGCTGCGCGACGCCAGCCGCCATATCCTTGCTGCAGGCGGCAAGCGGATGCGTCCGCGCGTGACGTTGCTCGCTTATGAGGCGGTAGGCGGCACGGACATGGACGCTGTGTTGCCAGTGGCAGCGGCTGTTGAGCTCGTGCATACTGCCACGCTCGTCCATGATGATATTAACGATCACGGGCTGATGCGGCGCGGTCGGCAAACCATCAATGCGATCTGGGGACGCACTTTTGCGCTGCTCACAGGCGATTTTCTGTTCACTAAGGTCTACACGCTGATGGCGCCTTATGGCGATTTGAACATCATCTTCGCCGAGATGACCTCTCAGCTGGTGGAAGGCGAGACTTTGCAGGCTGCTGCCGCGAAGGAAGGCAAGCTGAACCGTGAGACCTATGCGCGCATTATCGCCAAAAAGACTGCTTCGCTTTTTGCAGGTGCAGCAAAGCTAGGCGCGACGCTAGGCAAAGGCACACCACAACAGATCGAGGCGCTCTACCAGTACGGCTTCAATCTTGGCTTGGCATTCCAGATTGTGGATGACATCCTTGACCTGATTGCTGACAGCCAGAAGCTCGGAAAGACAGCCGGCATTGATCTCGCTCAAGGCAAAGGTTTAGCAGTGGCACTGGCAAACGGCGGCAACGGCGCTCAAACTGCTGTAGCAGTCGTAGAGGCGCAGGAAGAAGACCCAGGCGCTGCGCTCAAGCGCAAGTTGCTGCAGGGCAACTACATTGAGGAAGGCTGGCAGCAAGCGCGCCAATTGGCTGCTCTTGCTAAGCTACAGCTGAACACTCTTCCGTCTTCTGTAGCGCGCGATGAACTGTTGCGCTTAGCCGATGCTGCTGTTGAGCGCGAGTACTAGAAACACACTGGAAACACACTGGGCAGGTCAGCGCGACCTGCCCAAACTTTTACAGCACCAGATATTCCTGCGGACTTTTGTAGAGCATTAACATAACTGGCTGTAGTCTTGCACGTCTGCTGAGCGGCGCGTAACAATCTCTGCGCTCAGTGATCTGCTGACCATCAGGCGTCTCAAAGAC
>JANWYI010000085.1:0-4352 GCA_025055255.1 Anaerolineae bacterium
GTGGCGGCGGCGGCGGTGACGGCGGCGGCGGTGGTTGGAGCTGAGCGCTGCTATCACCTGCGAGGTAGCAAGAAGTTTGGACGCGATTGGCAGGCGAGGTCAACCTCGCCTGCTGCGCGTCAGATGCCCGACGCAGCCATTCATGAGTAAACTTATGGGTCAGACGCTGTTTTCGTGGTCTCAAGTCGCCTGTGTCTCAGACCTTTTTGAGCAGAGTTTTGAGATAGCAGTGTCAGTCGCCATAATTTACAAAGTTCTCTAACAGCAAACCCTTGAAGCAGGTTACCAAAGGAGGTTCTCGGTCATGAAAATTGCAATTGGCTGCGATGAGGCAGGGCTGCCGCTTTTGAACGTGATCCGCGAGTATCTGCGCAGCAAGCCTGAGATCGAAGTGCAGGACTTTGGGGTCCACACGACCGATCCTGTAGATTATCCTGACATCGCTGAGCAAGTGGCAGTTGCTGTGTCCAAAGGTGAGGCAGATCGCGCTATTTTGGTGTGTGGCACAGGGATTGGCATGTGCATTACGGCTAACAAAGTGCCGAATGTGCGCGCTGCGCTCTGCCACGACACATACTCTGCCGAGCGCGCGCGCAAGAGCAACGATGCACAAGTCATCACAATGGGCGCGCGCGTGATCGGTCCTGAGCTTGCCAAGAGCATTCTGGATGTCTGGCTTGCCTCGGAGTTCGCTGGCGGACGCTCTGCGCCGAAGGTCGCTAAGATGAACGCTGTGGACGCGCGCTATCGAGCTGCGCGTGAAGGCGAGACGCAGAGCAGCAGTTGTTGAGCATCTCTAGACAGTTCACAAGGCATTCATTGCTACAGCTTAGATGTCTGCTCAGAACGTTGCTCATGTGCACCTTGAGCGCCGTCTGAGCAATGCCAGCTGTGCATAGCTGTCCGAGCAGCGCTCAACACTCACAGCAGTTTTGTTGACTTCGCTGTGTGCTGCCGTTCAGAGTCAGCTGCTTAGGTTCTGCTTGCCAGATTGGGCAAAAGGCGAGTCTTATGCCTACAATCCTAAGCAGCTTTCACAATCTTGGCATGACTCTCACGCTTTTGGAGGCAGGTGCAGCATGATTCTAGTGACAGGTGCATCCGGCTACGTTGGCAACAATTTGGTGCGGCGGCTGGTGCAATTGGGCAAGCCTGTCCGTGCAATGGTCGGCAATGTGCAGAAAGCGCTCAAGCGCCTTGCTGACGTCGAGCCGCATATTGAGATTGTCAAAGGCGACGTGACGCGCCCAGAAACACTGACCGAATGGATGAAAGGCGTAGACGTGGTCATTCATTTGGTCGCCATTGCGATTGAGAAAGGCAAGCGCACTTACGAGCTGCTCAACACGCAAGGCACCATTAACGTCGTAGAGGAAGCGAAGAAAGCAGGTGTGAGGCGCTTCATCAACATGTGCCAGAATGGCGCCTACCCTGATGTGAAGTCGCGCTTCTTGCGCAGCAAGGGTATTGCGCAAGAGTACGTCGCCAAGAGCGGCTTGGACTGGACAGCCATTCGTCCGTCTGTGATCTGGGGTCCACAAGACGAGTTTGCCAATGTGCAGGCGCGCCTAATCAAGCTGACGCCGATTGTCTTCCCAATTGTAGGCGATGGCAAGGCGCAGTTTCAGCCTGTTTATGTTGGCGACGTCGTTGAGGCAATTGTGCGCTGCCTTGAGGACGACTCGACCATTGGCAAAGAGTATGAGCTAGGCGGACCTGAAGTGCTGACCTACGAAGAAATCGTGGATCGCGTCCTAGCTGCGCTTGGCACGCGGCGCATCAAGGTAAAAGTACCTGTTCCGCTGTTGCGCCCTGTGGTGTGGCTGATGCAGAACGTCCTGCCCAATCCACCTGCCACGACGACACTTTTGGAACTGCTGGCAGTGCCGAATGTGATCAAAGAAGACGGCTTAGCAGCGCTCGGCATCACGCCAAAGCCGTTCACGCCAGAGAATCTCAGCTACATGAAGCACTTCACCATTGGCACGACCATTGGCAAGTTTCTTGGGCGCGCCTTCGAGGAAGAGCGCGTGCGCCAAACAGCTATGGGCAAGTAAACACAGTCAACACCTCAGGGCGAGCGCCTCTCGCCCTGAGATACCCACTTACAGACGTTTCGCTACTGCTACGGCTATGCTCACTTGCGCAGCTCTGGAAATTTGTTAGAGTCGCACTGCAACCTTGCATGCTGAGCGTGCAACGGGTGAGGTGATGCTTTGCAGAAGCCAATAGACAAACCGCTCCTCGCGCTCGCCATGCTGGTGAGCGCTGTATTAGCTTGCACATTTCAGTTCGGCGGCACAGCCCGCACGCCTGTCACGCCGACGTGGTCGCTTGAAATCCTTGCACCTGAGAACAACAGCTTGGTCTTGGTTGGCACGACCATCATGCTCGCAGCTGTAGCCACTGATAGCAGCAGCGGCGTAGCGCGCCTCGATTTCAGCGTAGACGGCGTCTTGATTGGCAGCCAAGTCGCGCCGATTCGGTCAGGGCAAACGCGCTTCAGCGCACAGCAAGCGTGGCAACCGCGCGAGCCACGCGGCTACCTGATCACAGTTGAGGCATTTCGCCCTGATGGCAGCAGCATTGGCGAGATAGGCGTCGCTGTGCAAGCCATTGCGGCGCCGACAGCACAAGCGGCGCTGCGCAACACAGTCGCGCCGACTCAGCCGCTGCGCACTCACACGCCAACGGCATCGCCGACTTTTGAGATCGTCGGCACGCCAATCACGCTCAATACGCCAACGCCTTCGCCAAGTGCTGCAGAAGTGTCTCTGATGACGAATGCGCCGCGTCTGCGCGTGACCTTTGACTTTTTGAATGTGCGCGCGCGTCCAACGGCGAACTCAGAGCAGATCGGCAGGCTCAGCCGCGGCGATGAGGCGCTCATTATCGGGCGCAACGCAGAGCGCACATGGTGGGCAATTGAGCGCGGCACGCTGCGTGGCTGGGTCATTAACAATCCTGAATGGATTCAAGTCAGTGGCGACACATCAACTGTGCCGCTTGCCACGACGCTGGACGCTTTGCCAACGGCTACACCTTCGCCATTGCCGCTCGGCGGCGTTGCGCCGACCAGTACAATTGCTGGCACTGCTGACCTGATTATCGTTTCGGCAACCATTGTCGGCGGGACGCCGAAGATTAATCAGACTTTCAATGTGCTAATTACTGTGCGCAATCAAGGCACGGTAGATGCTGGCTCGTCGCTGCTGGAAGGCGTTTTCCAGCCTGAGAATGAGCGCAGTCAGCTGGCAGTGCCGCCAATTGCAGCTGGCACATCGGTCACGTTGCCGCCGCTACCTGTCACGCTGCGCACGCGCGGCATGAACTTGATTGGCACACTGTCATTGGATGTCAAAAACGAGGTAGCGGAAGGCGTCAATGGCGAAGCGAATAACGTCTTCACGCTCACTTACAATGTCGAATAACTGCGCGCGTACAGCTCAGCGCCTTCGCCGAAGTCGCGCACGAGCAGATCGGGCGGGAAACGACGGCAAATCGTGAAAAACCACAGGTCGCCGACGCTGCCGCCAACATTTGACGCGCCAATCAGCGCGACTAGCGTGTTGGTCTCACCGCTTGTGACCGTCATGAGCGCTATCGTGATGAGCGTGATGACGAATAACGGCGCCAAGCCTACGATGACATAGGTATCGCGCGTCAAGTAATAGCGGTCTGCAGCGGCGAAAGCGACGCCTTTTTCAAGGCTGATGCCGTAGCGTGGCTTGGCGCCGAACAGTCGAAAGGCTACGCCGTGAATCAGCTCATGGATAACCAGCATCACAAAAATTGCAACTAGAGTCAGGATAGCGAAGAACAATGGTTGTATATCCGCTAGGAAATTCACACCTTGCGCAAAGCCATGTGCGCTCAGGAGCGTGTAGAATAGCTGATAGGCAAGCACTGCGCCGATCAGCAGCGCCAAGCCTACCAAATTTAGGACAATAATGAGACGTGGCGACTCAAGTGTGATGCGCCGCACTAGCTGATAGCCTTCGGGCAAGTTAGTCAGCACGGCAAAACGTGGCAAGATGACCATAAACAGGGCGCTCCATGTGGTGTCTTTCTCAACATTTTAGCATGTGACGCGGCTCACTCGGCGATTTTGATCGCCTTGAATTCGCTATAATGAGCAGCATAGCCAATCCTACTGTCACAAGATTTAGGAGTCAGTTCACTCTATGAAGAATATCACGGTAATCGGCGTTGGATACGTCGGCTTGGTGACCGGCGCCTGTTTCGCCGATCTAGGCAACTGCGTCGTTGCACTGGACATCAACGAGAGACGCATTGAGAACTTGAAACAAGGGATCATGCCGATTTATGAGCCCGGCTTGAAGGAAGTCGTA
>JANWYI010000085.1:4580-5216 GCA_025055255.1 Anaerolineae bacterium
AATATCATTCGTGAGCATCAGCCGCGTCCGATTCCGTTCTCAGTGGTCAGTTGCCCTGAATTTTTGCGCGAAGGCTCGGCTGTGCGCGACTTTTTCAATCCAGATCGGACTGTGCTCGGCTCAACGGATAGAGAAGCAGCTAACAAGGTAGCACAGCTGCATTTGCCGCTGCGCGCGCCGATTGTCATCACAGACCTGCGCACTGCTGAGATGATCAAGTACGCCTCGAACGCTTTCCTCGCCACGCGCATCAGCTTCATCAACGAAATTGCGAACATTTGTGAGGCGCTCGGCGCCGATGTGAAGGAAGTCGCGCAAGGCATGGGCTACGATAAGCGCATCGGTCATCATTTCTTAGAAGCAGGCGTTGGCTACGGCGGAAGCTGCTTTCCGAAGGACGTGAAGGCGCTCGCTCATATGGCACAAGTGCATGGCACTAATCCTGAGCTGCTGCACGCTGTGATGGGCATTAATCGGACACAGCGCAAGCAAATCATCATCAAGCTGCAAGATTTGCTGGGCGATCTAAGTGGCAAGACAGTTGCGATACTCGGCTTGGCGTTCAAAGAAAACACGGACGACATCCGCGTCTCGCCGGCACTGGAAATTGCGGAAATGTTGCACGACCTCGGCGCA
>JANWYI010000086.1 GCA_025055255.1 Anaerolineae bacterium
ATCGCAATGATCAGGTCAGACTCAGCGACGTGCGCGCGCACGGACTGGGCGTCCCACACTGGGCTGCACCACGCTGCAACGCCGCGCTCAGCAAGGCTGTGTGCCACAGCGCCGCACAGCTCGCCTGTGGCAGGGCGCAGCGGATGCCCTAAAATGCCGACTCGTTTGAACATGCCAGTATCCTCAGCTGGGCAGGCTTAGCTCACGCTACGATTATAGCGCAAGCGCCGCTTAGCTTGCCGCTCCAATCATAGTACATCTGTTCGCAGTTGGCAAGTCTAACAAATGGGCAAACTCAGCGATTTTGCCCGTTTACAGCGTAGCGAAAGTGTGCTATAGTCTGCGCAGATAGAGTTTGAAAAGTGAGAGTAGCACGTCCGCAATCAGAGCATCCGCTTTTCGTCCGTGAGTCTAGCGTTCGCTGAAGCGTCTTTCGCTGTGCGAACTGTCCACGTCAGAAATCCGCTGCGCTGTATTGTCCGAAAGCTCGTCCGTTCGTAACTCTATCGCTTGTCCGATTTTTTGTCAGTTTAGGAGAACAGCCGAATGGCTAAGAAGTTGTACGTAGGCAATCTGTCCTACAACTCCACAGCGGAGAACGTTCGCGCGCTTTTTGCGGAGGCGGGCGAGGTCGTGGATGTGGCGATCATCATGGATCGAGAGACCGGACGGTCGCGCGGCTTTGGCTTTGTGGAAATGGCGACCGAAGAGGCAGGGCGCGAGGCGATCAAGCGTTTTGACGGCTACATGCTGGATAATCGCCGTCTGACTGTCAACGCAGCGCGTCCGCGCACAGATCGGCGCGAGGAGTTCGGCGGCGGACGCAGCAGCGGCGGCAACCGTGAGCGCAGCAGCGACCGCAGCAGTGACCGTAACGGCATGCGTCGCAACCGCTTCTAAGCGCGCTCGCCTAACCACTACGGTCAACAAGGCTGCCTTCCTGCATGGGAAGGCAGTCCTTTTTCAGTAGAAAACGTAGCGGCGCAGCGCGTCCAGTGCCTGCAACGCCACAAGGTTGCGGATCGTATAGCCGTAGCGCAAGTTCTCAGGTGTGAAGCGCATGGTGTTGCCATCAGGCGGCACGGAGGGATGAATGCCGTCGGTGTCAATGCCGTAGTTCGGCGCGTTTTGCAGGGCAAGCCAGTAGTCCATCAGCGGCACGTCATAGCGACGCGCCACGTTTTTGATGATGACGTTCCATTGGCGCGCGCGCTCGCCATTCCAAGCGTCGTTCAGCTTAGGCGGAATCGTGCTGAGGACTGGAATCACGCCTTTCTCAATGGAAATTTCAACGATGCGGCTCAAGTTGCGCTCGTAAACAGCAGGATCAACGCCGCCTGAGTCATTTGTGCCAATCATGATCAGCGCAACAGCAGGCTTGCGAATGCGGTACTCACAGATCAGCGGCGGCTCATCGCCGCATATCTCAGGCGCATTGTAGCCGTTTTGCAGGATGCGATCAGCGCCCCAGCCGTTGCCTGCAGCTAATGATGCACTGCCGAACGTGCTGTAAAAACGCACAGTGTCCCACAACTCGTTTTGATAGGCGCCTAGCTCATAGCCGCCTGCCAAAGACGGCAAGAAATGTGGCGAGGCAGTGATGCTATCGCCGACGCGCGTGAAGACGTGCACCTGATTGCCTAGCGCTTGTCCGCGCAGGAAAATTTGGCGCGCATGAGCGCTTACGCCGCTGATGATGCCGCTGTTGCTGGCTGCGCTGAGCGGCGCAGGCGTCGCGTCCACCACTTCGCCTGTCACAGGCAAGATTGAGACATCTACCTCGCGCAATGCCGTCAACGCGCGGAAGACCCAGCCGCGGCGCCGACGCGGATCGTTCGTCAGCTCAATTTGCAGCCATGTGCTATCGGCGCTGCGTCCAACTGCCCGAAAAGTGACTGTCTGATCGAGCCTGCCAAGAATTTTGCCCGCTGTGCCGGGCGTCTCGCGCAGATACGGCTGACAGGTGTCGCAAATGCGCGAGTCGAGCGTGCCGCCGATCAGCACAACGGCAAGCGGCGTGTTAGATGGCGACGGCGTTGCGCTGGGCAACTGCGTGACGGTCGCCGTCGGCGTGACAGTCGGCGTGGACGTGACCGTTGGCGTCAATGATGGCGTCGGAGTCGGCACAAAGGTCTGAGCAGGCGGCAAGATCAGGATTTCAAACGGCGTCGGAGTCGGCAGGCTGAGCGGCGCGCTGTGACATGCGCTCAACCATAGCAGGACGGCTACTCCGAGCAAACGCGCTGCGCGTCTCATAGCCTAGACTTGCTCCGAACACACCAGCAGCGCCATGCAACATATGGTCAGTGTGCCAGCAGCATGACGGCGCTGTGCATCTCATCAGGCGTCAAGCCGCCGTGATGTCCGAGAAACGTCTGCTCAAACCTGCCCTGCTCATACCACCAAACTGACTCATGTGCATAAGGCAGGACGACCAGCTCGCCAAGGCGTGCACGGAACAGGTCAGAGCAGTGTGCGCCGAAAAAGCCTTCTGCCATCAGGTCAGCTGTGTAATAAACCTCAGCGGCGCCGCGCAAATGCGCTGTGAGCATGGCGTGAGCTTCTTCCAAGTGTTGCGGCTTGACGTAAAGGAACATGTCGCGTGCAGAGCCAGCTGCCACTAATGGCGCGCCATGCCGATCCGTGCGCAAGAGCGGCGTCAACTGCGGCAATTCGCGGTTCAGGTAGTGCGTTGTGCTCGGATCAACCTCGACTTGTCCGTGATCAGCAGTCAGGATGATAAGCGTCTCGCCGTCGCGCTCTAAATTGGCAAAGAAAACGCGCTCTAGCGCTGTGAAGAAAGTGTCAATCTCAGCGCGATGGTGCGCCGAGTCTGGTCCGTAGTTATGCGCTATCGAGTCGAGCGGCGAGTAGTAATAAAAGACATAGGCACGCTCTTCCAAGCTGTTAAGCAGCAGCGCTAAATTCAGCAAGCCTTGCGCAAGCGTGTAGAACGGCAAAATCTTAGCGCCGCTCGTGAGCGTCTTGCTGTAGGACGAAAAGGCGATGCTGCTCTCTTGAAAGACGTAGCTCTGCACGCCGCGCTCTGCCAACGCCTGATAGAAGGTCTGTTGCGGCAAGATTGCCTGCGGCGCAATGACGTTGCGCAAGCTCTCGCGCGGCGCTGCTGCGTAGCTGAACGGTAGAGGCGAGATGACGGCGTCCAGAGCTGGCTCATAGTACGACCATTCGTAGACGCCGCTCTCGCCGACGGTCTGCGCGCTGTTGAGCGTCGTGATATGTGCCGACGTGGTCGAGGGAAACTGGACGCTGATTTTGGAGATGACGCCTGAGTCGGCGAAGCGCTTAAGCGCAGGATAGTCTTTGTAATAGTTGGTCAGGAAGCGCCAGCCAAAGCTATCTACCAACAGCAGGACAACTTTGCGGTAGCGCTGCGGCAGGTGACCGAAGGCTTTGAGCGGTAGACCGCCTGCCTCGCCTGTCAGCGCGTAGCGCACGGTCTGCGGAAGTTGCGCAAAGCTGTAGCCGTCATAGAGTGGACGCATGAACGCAGCATTGAAGCGCGCGGCGTCTACTTGCTGGATTGACTCCTCGTTGAACATGGCGCCTTCCTCGTGCTATGTGACTCAATCAGGTTGCTGCTTGGCGAATTCTTGTAGGATCAAGCTGAAGACGCGCAGACCTTGCCCTTGTTTTTCCACCACTAAGCCCTTCGCCCTCAGCTGCGAGAGGCTTGGCGCGTCCTGCGCTGTGCTGCGCCCAGAGGCAAGGCGCTTAAGCGCGGCGCGCTCAGCGCTCAGCAACGAATCCCAAATGTGCTGACACTCTTTCCACGTCATTTGCTCGTTAATCAGCAGCTCACCCATGCGTTTCGGCGTCGTCGGCTGTTCTTTGAGCGTCTCCAGCAAGTTGAAGGCGCTGCGCATCAGACCGGGATGTCCGCCACAGATGTCAATCAGCATGTCGCGTGTCTCGCGGCGCAGCGGAAAGTTCAGGATCATCGCCTCAGCATCTTTGAGATCGTACGGTCCGATTGCAAAGCTGTTGTCAGCGAATAGCTCATGGAACTCTTCGACCTCAGCACGGCGCTCTGGCGGACGTTGATGTGGCATTGGATAGCGCGTGGTGACCAGATACGTCAACTGATATCTGAAGCGATTGCGCAAGGCGCGCAGGTTACGGAAGAGCTGCGCGTCGAACTCTTCTATCACATAGTCGAACTCGTCAAAGCACAGCGTGAACTTCAAGCGCGTGCCACGCATGAGCTCGTCAAAGCCGCTAGTCAGGTAGCGGAAGGCGAGGCTGCGCTCGCGCACAACGGCATCATACATACTCTCAAGGCGCGGACGCACGCTCTGCACCACTGGATTTTCAACTGCCTGCAGCGCGCTGACCAAGTTATAAGCAATGCTCTCGTAGGCTGCCCAGACCGTGCGCTCAAGCCATGCATTGCTCTCAATCAGCACAAAGAAGTGTGAGAAAGCGTCATCGCCAAGATGATATTGCACGGTCTCAGGGCGAGTCAGGTGCAGCATGAAGCGCGACTTGCCACTACTGCCGACGCCGACCAAAGCGCAGCACTCGCCGCGACTCAAGCTGGTTAAGATGCTGGCAGTGAGCGCCATGCGGTAGTCCAGCGGATGGCGCGGCTTCGTCTCTCGCATCGGCGGCGTGTAGTAGCTGTAGCTCATGCCTAAGAACGCTCC
>JANWYI010000087.1 GCA_025055255.1 Anaerolineae bacterium
GAGCCAAGCACGCCCGTGATGAGATACTGACCGAGTTGCCGCCCGACTAAGTCTGCCATAGCCGCGTGTCCTATCGCGTTATCTGACCAATAAGGTCAGCATACCACGAAAGATAAGGCGCGGCAAGTGACTTCGTTTGAGCTGTTGCTCTGGCTCAGCGCGCGGACAAATTCGGCACGCCTTCGGCGCCTGTGACGATCTGCGCGCTGGAGCGGCTCAGATCGTCGCCAAACGGCTCGCAGTCGCCGCCTAAGTGGGCTGAGAGGAACGCCTCGCTCAGCGCCACAAACGAGAGCGTGTTCACCTCGCGCGCAAAGCCGTGACCTTCATCAGGATACAGCACGTAGGTCACAGGAATGCCTTTCTCCTGCATGGCGCGCACGATTTGATCGGACTCCGCCTGCTTGACGCGCGGATCGTTCGCACCTTGCGCGATCAAGAGCGGACGCTTGATCTGATCGGCGCGGCTGAGCGGCGAGCGCGACTCCAGAAAAGCGCGTCCTTCGGGCGTTGTCTCGTCGCCGATTCGCCTGCGCATCATGGCGAGCATCGGTTGCCAGTAAGGCGGCACGCTCTCCAGCAGCGTGACCAAATTTGACGGTCCGACGATGTCCACGCCGCAGGCGAACACCTCAGGCGTGAAGGTCAAGCCGACCAGCGTAGCGTAACCGCCGTAGCTCCCGCCCATGATCGCCACTTTGTCGCGCCGCGCAACGCCCTGTTGGATTGCCCACTCAACAGCATCGAGCAAGTCTTGGTGCATCTTGCCTGCCCATTCGCCGTCGCCTGCATTGGTGAACGCCTTGCCAAAGCCCGTCGAGCCGCGAAAGTTGACGCTCAGCACGGCGTAGCCGCGATCAGCCAACAGTTGATGGTACGGATTGTAGCCCCAGAAATCGCGCCACCACGGACCGCCATGCACCAGCAGCACCATCGGCAACGGCGAGTCAGGCTTGCCTGCTTGCCCTGTGTCGCTGCCTTTGGGCAGGCTCAGATAGCTCACTAGCGGCAAGCCGTCACGCGCAGGGATGATCACAGGATGCATCTTGCTCAGCGGCACATTTTCCAACTCTGGGCGATTAGTGAACAGAAAATGCGCCCGTCTTGCCGCTCGGTCATACAGATAGAAGCGCGCAGGCGCGTCATCAAGGTTATACGCGACGATCCAGCGCGAGTCATCAGCTGCACGGCTCATGACCTCTAGCTCGCCGCGCGAGAAACTTTGTAGGTAGGCGAAATCTTCAGCGAGCGCAGAGTCTATGACGTGCCAGCGCAGCAAATCGTAAGTGAAGCCTGCTGCCTGCGGACGATTCTCAGTGGGATGCATCAGGACTTTGCTCAGATCGGCGCGCTCATCGTCGGCGATCAGTGTCTGCGCCTTGCTGTGCATGTCCACTGCGAAGAGCGCGCTGGTGTCGCGTCCGCGCGAGTCGGCGAGGTAGAGCGTGTTGCCATCTGCGCTGAAGCCATAGAGCTGTGTTGTGACCGTGTCTTCATGCGGAATGCGCGTCCACACTTGCCAGCCGCCTTGTCCATCAGGCTGCAGCACATCAAAAGAGCCATCAGGTTGCGGCGCTTGGACTAACCGTACCTTGAACTGCTTGTCTGTTACGATGTCAGCGAAGCCTGTGTTCTCAAGGACGAGCGTTCGCTCGCCTGTGAGCAGGTTGACGCGGTAGAGGTCGTGCAGCTGCGGGACGCGATCATTGATCGAGATCAGCGCTTCCTCAGGCATAAAGTGGCTGAGCGCGTTGATGTAAGCGTTCACGCCTTGAATAGGCGTCAGATCGCGCGACTCGCCGCTCTCCACGTCCACACAGATGACGTGCCAGTTTTCATCGCCGTTTGCATCCTGCATGTAAAGGACGTGGCGACTGGTATATGCCCATTCGTAAAAGCGGATGTTGCGGACGCGCTCTTGCGTGATTGGCTTTGCCGCGCTCGGATCATCAGTGGGCGCAACCCAAAGGTTCAGCACGCCGTCAAGCGGCGCGAGATAGCTCAGGTAGCGTCCATCAGGGCTGAGGTGCGCCATGGCGCGCGTCGGGTTGCCGAAGAGCAGCTTGCGCGGAATCAACGTTCGTCCAGTCATTGGAAACTCCTCAAGGTAGCCTCTATAACGCCTCTTACGGAAAAATCGCGCTCATGTTGCGTCGCCATAGCGCAGCCACCAGACTGCATATGGCGCCAAGCTCAGGTTATCGGCTGAGTCGGGCAGAATGGCGCGATCAGTGAGCAGCTCGTGATACGGCGTCCGCAAGTCAGTGGCGGGCAACATGCGCCGTGCCACAGTCTGCGTCCGCTCTGAAAAATTTGCCAGCACGAGGATCGACTCGCCGCTGTGTGAGCGCTCAAATGCCAGCACGTGCGGATTGCCGCAATCGAGCCAAGTCGCTCTGCCTTGCGCTGAGAAAGCGCTGTGTCGCTTGCGCACAGCGATCATGTGCCGAATCGCGCTGAACAGCTTGCCTGGAATTGTGTTCGGATCGTGGCGCTGCGCTTTGCGGATCGGATCGGCTTTTGGACGATGCACCCAGCGTGAGTCGTCCGCTTTAGCAGGATTAGCGCGGAAGCTGTAGTCGTTCAACATGCCGAGTTCGTCGCCCAAGTAGATCAGCGGAATGCCGCCAACAGACATGATCAGCGCGTGCAACAGCTGAATGCGCGCTAAGGCGAGCGCGATCTGAGTCGGATCATCAGCGGCTAGAGCGCGCTCCAAGCCTGCCAAAGACGCTAACGTGCCGCTGATGCGCATGTCGCCTGTGCGCGGATTGTAGTTGAACGGCAAGCCGACCGCGAAACTGCCCGCAAAGCGACCCGTGTAAAAAGCGTTCAAAAATTGGCGATGATCGTAGCCTTTGATGCCGAGCTCAGCTGCATCTTCATCGGCAAAGCTCCAGCCGATGTCATCATGACAACGGACGTAGTTAACCCAAGCTGTGCCCTGCGGAATGGCGAACCGCTTCGCCATTGTATGGCGCAGCAAGCGCACCTCGCGCGTGGCGAGCGCTTCCCACAGCAGCACCATCAGTGTTGGATGATAGCTGATCTGGCATTCGCGCCCGATGTACTTCGCCACTTCATCAGGATGCACGATTGCTTCGCTCTTGAAGATGAGTGCAGGCGCTGCAATGCGCGTCAGCAGGTTGTAAGCAGCGATGATGTCGTGCGCTTGCGGCAGATTCTCGCAGTTCGTGCCGAGCTCTTTCCAAATGAAGGCGACCGCGTCCAAGCGCAACACTTCCACGCCTTGGTTCGCCAAAAAGAGCATCTCGCCGAGCATGGCGTTGAAAACAGCAGGATTGCGGTAGTTTAAGTCCCACTGGTAAGTATTGAACGTTGTCCAGACCCATTGGTCAAGGTCAGGCAGGTAGGTGAAGCTGCCGGGCGCCTGCTCTGGGAAAATTTCGCGCAGCGTCCGCTCAAACTGATCGGGCAAAGTCCGATCTGGGAAGAAATAGTAGAACTCGCGGTATTCAGGATCGCCTTGCCGCGCCTTGATCGCCCACTCATGCTCATCCGAAGTGTGGTTGAAGACCAAGTCCAGCACAAGGCTAATGCCCTCAGCGCGCAGCAGAGCAGCAAGCTCAGCCAACTCTTCCATAGTGCCGAGCGCAGGATTGACCTCACGGAAGTTGCTGACAGCGTAGCCGCCGTCGTTGCGCTCAGGCGGACAGCGGAACAGCGGCATCAAATGTAAGTAGGTCAGACCGAGTTCCTTGAAATATGGAATTTCGCGGCGAATGCCTGCTAGGTTGCCCGCATACAGGTCTACATAGCACACGCCGCCGACCATCTCTTGTGTCTGAAACCAGTTTGGCGGACGCGACTCGTCCAGAGCGCGTAACTCAGGCGGACGCGCTTGAAAGTACGTCGCCGCAGTGCTGAGAATCTGCTCCAGCCAGTAGAAAAAGTCGTAGCGCGAGCCGTACAAGCCGAGCAGGAGCGGAAATAGGCTTGGGAAGTACCGATCAAGGCGTTCCGAGAAAGTCTGCCAGAGCGCTTCATCGCTGAAAAGCGCTCTCAGGCGCGGACGCAGTCGCGTGAGAGATTGATGAGTAGCATAGGCAAGTGAGTCGGGCATAGCTCAGTCAGTGCGTTTGAGAAAATTTCAAGCTGATTGTAGCATAGTACGAGTATTCAGAACCGCGTGCTACGAGATACAAGGGAGATCTCAACTTTAGGCTCATAGCGTATGAAGGACAAACAGGTCGCTTTCCTTTGGTTTTACACTGGCGTTCTCTTGATTGGCGCTGCAGCTCTCATTTCCCACGCCGACGATCTCTCCATTTGGTGGGATGAAACTTGGTCAATTTTCCACAGTTCAAGGTCATTGACGCAGATCATCTCCGAACCTGATCTCTTGTGGCCCTTTGGCTACTTCGCACTCCTGCATCTGTGGTCTAGCATAGCCACTCTCCACGAGTTCGCGTTGCGCGCGCTCAGCGTTTTCTTCGGCATTCTGGCAACGGCATTCATGATCCGCGCAGGACGAAGTCTGTTTTCACAGACAGCTGGCTTGCTTGCTGGGCTCGCCTTTGGCACATCAGGCTACGCGCGCTGTTTTTTGTTAGAGCTACGCGGTTACAGTCCTATGCTGCTCCTTGAGGCAGCCTTTGTCTATGTCTACGCG
>JANWYI010000088.1 GCA_025055255.1 Anaerolineae bacterium
ACGAGATTTTTGCGAAGAATAGGGATGTGGCGGACCAGGAAATAGGCTGCCAGCAAACAGAAGAAGTAGTCCCTCACCCAGCCCGTTACATGCGCTATGCCTAACTCAGAAGAGCGTACTTTGCGATAGAAGCCTGTTGGAAAGAGATCGCCGAAGACCGCGAACTTGAACAGATAGTAGACCACCATCACAAAGGCAAAGATAGCTGTGCGGCGCAGCAAGGCGCCTCGATCAGGCGAACGCCACAGCAACACAGCGCCACCAATTGCGCCGACCATCAAGTACTCAGGGCGCACTAGGTGCGCGAGGAACGCTGCGACCAAAAATACACTCATCCAGCGGCGCCGTGCCTGCGCTGAGCGCTGCTCGTCAAGCACGTAAGCAACGCTGACCACAATTCCCGTCACGCACAGTAAACCAACTATAGACTCAAAGCCTGCAAACACCAGCTCACGAATATTCTGATCGCTGAGGGTAAAAACAGTGAGCAGCCAAGTGAACAAGGCTGCAAGGTGTGATGGTAGAATGCCAGTTGTCCTCACCATTTGCCCTAGCCAAACGATTGACAGTGCAAGAGCGAGAATGTTGATCGCTGAACTGGCAAAAACGGGGTTGATCCTCAACACCTCTGCAGGCACGAGCAGCAGCATGTAGAGCATGCTCGTGAAGCCCTCAGAGGGAATGTTGCGCGGATCGTAGGCAAATGGACGCCCCTCAGCGAAGTTGCGCGCGTAGTTGAAGTAAACGAACGTATCGTCGTTAACGAAAATTGGAGTTGGCACAACCAACAGAAAAGAAACGACCAGGAGAAAGATCGAGAGATCATAGAGACGATTGAGCGCTTTAGAGCTCATGTTCTTCGACTCCGTGCAAAGTGACCGACGCCATGACGACGACCGTTTAATCAAACTGTTCGAGCGCTCGCCTACCTTTCCTGCTTGACAGCGCGCTCGATCTGATATCCAATTTTCAGCATGAGCAGGCGAATTCTACCGCTATCCAAGCGTTTGTGGCGCGTGTCAATTGTAGCTCTGAGTGGCGCACTTGCCATACTCAGTGTCCTGAATCTGGCGCTGGTCGCATTTATCGGCATTGACCAACCGAGCAACGCGCCAAGCGGTACGTTGCTCTACGTTAGCACCTTTGATGATGATCCTGAAAGCAGCACTGATGATTCGCTTAACAACCAATGGGCGCAATACAGCGGACAAGATAGCGCTGTAATCCAAGACGGCATTCTCTACCTGAGCATCGGCTCAGCAGGCGGTGTCTTCAGCGACCTTAACCATCCGTTTGCTGATCTAGACGTTGAAGTACTGACAGGCTGGGAAAGCGGCGACCCTGAGGTGGTCGAGGCGGCTGAGGTGAGTCTGATGTTCCGCTACCGAGACGTGCGCAATTTCTATGCTTTTAAGCTGCGCGGCGACGGCGCCTATCGCGTTGAACGGCTGCAAAATGGCGCGCTGGAGGTGCTGAGCGAGTGGCAAATTGCGCCACAGGCATTGAGCGGGCTAGGTGCTTTCAATCGGCTGCGCGTCGTAGCACGAGGCGATCAGTTGCGCTTTTTCATCAACGATCAGCCACTTCTGGTATGTCCAAAGGGCGCAGATCGGCGCTCAACCTGGAACGGATTGCGCAGCGGCACATGTTTGAGTAACAACCGCCAAACTGCGGAGTTTTTGATCGACTCTGCCTTCAAAACAGGTAAAATTGCACTGGGCGCGGTTGCCGGACAAGGCGCAACAGGCTTCCGCGTAGCTTTTGATAACGTCATCGTTCTTGCGCCGTGACAACAGAGTAAACTAGCTATGCCAATGCCACGTCCGCTAGGCATTACGCTGGACAAGCCCAATGCTGTCTTGATCATTCAATGGGCAGATGGCGCTGTGTGTCGCTATCCGCTCAGCCATTTGCGCGAAGCATGTCCGTGTGTGGAATGCCGTGGCGGTCACCACAACATGGGACGCCAAGGCGATCCTGATCACATTCTTGTGCTGAAGCCTGCGCGGTCTTATGGCATTGTGCGCATTGAGCTAGTCGGCAACTACGCGCTGCAGCCATTCTGGGACGACAACCATCACACAGGCATTTACACATGGGAATATCTGCGGCGTCTGTGTCCGCCACCTGAGGCGACGAGCAGCGCTGCACAGGCAACTTCAGAGAGCCAATGAGCCATGCAGAGCTACTTGCCGTTCATCGAGGAGATTCTGATTGATGAAGAGACGCTCCAAGCGCGCATTGAGGCGCTTGGTGCGCAAATCAATGCTGACTACAGTCACGCCACAGACTTGTTACTCATCTGCGTCTTGAAAGGCGGCGTGCTGTTCCTAACTGACCTGATGCGCCATATCCATGTACCGCATGCCATAGATTTTATGGCGATCTCCAGCTATGGCGCAGGCGCACGTGAGTCAAGCGGCATTGTGCGCATTGATCTCGATCTGCGCCAAAATGTTGAAGGACGCAACTTGTTGATTGTGGAAGATATCATTGACACTGGCACGACGCTCGCCTACTTGCGCAGACTCCTTTTGGCGCGCAACCCTGCCAGCTTGCGCATTTGTACGCTGCTCAGCAAGCCTAGCCGTCGCCAAACTGACATCCCGATTGATTACGTCGGCTTCGAGATTCCTGACAAGTTCGTTTTCGGCTACGGACTTGACCTTGACGAGCTGTATCGGAATTTGCCGTTCATTGCCGCTGTGAAGCCTGATTTCTATGTCCATCGCTGAGATTCCTGCGCCATTTCTACTGGAATATCCACCTCTGGTGAGCGCCTTGCTGCCGATCATCGGCAGAAGTGAGGCGTATTTGGTCGGCGGCGCCGTGCGCGATGCACTTTTACGCCGTCCGAGCCACGATCTCGACCTTGCCACGCCTGAAGACGGACGACGGCTCGCTAAACGCATCGCTAATGCCTTACAAGGCGATTATTATGCACTTGACCCTGAGCGCGGCGTCGGACGCGCCATTGTGACCTATGAAGGCGTGCGCTACAGCGTGGACGTGGCACGTTTTCGCGGCGACTCGCTTGAAGAAGACCTGCGCGGGCGCGATTTCACGGTCAACGCGATTGCGGCGCCTTTGCGCGGCGACCTACAGCGCCTGATCGATCCGCTCAACGGCGTGCAGGACCTGTTCGATAAGCGGTTGCGTCGTTGCACGCCCGACTCTATCCGCGATGATCCAATCCGTGCCTTGCGCGCTGTGCGCCAAAGCGTCCAGTTCAAGCTGCTAATTGAGCGTGAGACGCGCGTTGATCTGCGCACTCATGGCGTCAACATCGTCCACAGCTCGCCTGAGCGCGTCCGCGATGAATTTATGACCATGCTTGGCGGCGTCAAGCCGCAGGCTGCTTTGCGCGCCCTCGATTCGCTCGGTCTGTTGCGCCTGATCGTCCCTGAAGTGGACGCCATGCGCGGCGTGGCGCAATCGCCGCCGCACGTCTACGACGTCTGGGAACACACGCTCAACACAGTTGAGCGCATGGCAGACGTGATCTTCACCATCAGTCCACAGCGCACTGAAGAAAGCGCCGCTGATGCTGCGCTCGGCTTGATTGTCTACCTGTTAGACGCTTTCCGTGCGCAGTTGCAAGCACACCTTGAGTCGCCCTTGCCAAACGGACGTAGCGTCCGCGCTTTGCTTGTCCTAGCTGCTTTGTTGCATGACAGCGGCAAGCCTGCGGCGCGCAGCGTGGATGAAGACGGGCGCATTCACTTCTATCGGCACGAGGTGATCGGCGCAGAACTGGCACAGGTGCGCGCTGAAGCGTTACGACTGAGCAACGAAGAGACGGCGCGCTTAGTCGGCTGTGTGCGCCATCATATGCGTCCGATGCACCTGCGCAACGCAGAAAGTCTCTCACGGCGTGCCGTTTATCGCTTTTGGAAGGCGACGAATAGCTCTGGTGTGGATGTTTGCCTGCTCACGCTCGCCGACTATCTAGCAATGGTCGGAGCGCATTTGCAGGTGCAGGAATGGCTGGCGCATTTGCAGGTTGTGCGCGCTTTGCTGGACGCCTACTTTAATCGGCGCGAGGAAGTCGTGGCGCCGCCGCCGCTGATCAACGGCACGGCGCTGATGCAGGCGCTCAACCTGCAGCCGAGCAGAATTGTCGGTCAGTTGCTGGAGCAGATCGCTGAGGCACAGGCAACAGGCGAGATCAGCACGGCGGAAGAGGCGCTTGAGCTGGCGCGCCAGCTGTACGCAAACAAAAACGCTGCTCAGCTCTGAGCAGCGTTTGCCTTACACGCGCTTGTGACTACCGACCGACGCACTGCGGCACGACTGAGGAGCTGGGCTGCCTGCATTTGTCAACAAATGCAGTCTGACGTATTTTTACCGCCAAGCCTGTCAGCGCGCCCTGTGCAAAGCGACGAAGTTGTGGGCTTCCTGATCCAAACCTGCGTCAATTTGACCTGACTAGAAAGGCGAGCTTGAGTCTGTAACGCCTGTGCAGCTCACTACGAGAGCGCCGCTGTCACTGAATGTCTGCATAGCAGGACAACCAAAACTGCGAGTAGCACGCTTGAGCAAAACAATCTCATACGACGCCACTCAAAACTGATGCTCACTGTGCCTCGCAGCTTTGCTTTGAAGCAGTTTAGCAATTTCAAGCGCTTG
>JANWYI010000089.1 GCA_025055255.1 Anaerolineae bacterium
TTGCTCTGCAGGCTGTCAGCCGTCAAGCCGCCTACGCCGCCGCTTGGGACGAACGCGATGCTTATTTGCGCTCACTGAGCGGCAGCACAGAGACTGTCCGCGCCCGTTCCTTTCACGGCGCGTTCAACCTTGAAGATATCACTGATGATCCAACGTATTGGACAAACTCTTGCATTGCCAGCTACTATAACCTGAACGTTATCTTGCCTGATGATCAGCCGCCTTTTGTGCCGTGAGCGCCAATTGACGCACGAACACATTCGTGCTACCCTGTATTGTGTATAAAAGACTTGCCGCGCGAGGCACATCCGCATGACCGACGCTGAATTAACGCTTCTCAGTCTGCTGCACGAGAAACCGTGCTACGATCACGAGCTGAACAGGATCATCGAGCAGCGCGGCATCCGTCGCTGGACAGCTATCGGCACGTCCTCGATGTACTACGTGCTTGATAAGCTAGAGAGTCAAGGCTTGGTCAGCCACCAAACTGATGCAAACGGACGCCGCTTGTTCTCAATCAGCCCAGCAGGACAAGGCGTGCTGCAGACTGCTATTGCCGATTTGCTCAGCACGGCGCGCGCTTACGACAAAGGCTTTGAGCAAGGGCTGGCTAATCTTTCAGCGCTCAAGAAGCATCAAATTCTGACAGCCTTGTTAGGCAGGCAGCAAGACTTGACCCTCAAAATCATGCACTTGCGCGAAACCTATGCGCGCGAAAAGCCGACGCTGCCTTTTGCCCTTGCTGCTATGTATGAACATCGGCTGCACATGCTGGAAGCTGAGCTGGCATGGCTGAGAGACTTCATCCCTGCTTGGGAAGCACAAGCGCCTGATGAGCCTGAACCGCTTGTTGAACCCTACATCGCGCCGCGCGACCGCCAAGTGATTCTGCCGCAAGACCCTGACTCCATCCACAAAGTGCCAACACAGCGCATTCCGCCTGAACGAATGCCGACGCCGCCTGCCCTGCGCACTGAGATCATGCCTGCCCCTACTAAGCCTGCTGAGTCTGACGATTCCAGTGAGGACGCCGATCAGCCATGACCACTGATGACGGACGCAAGAAAGCGCTTGATGCGACTTTACAGGAGTTGACCAAACGCTTCGGCGAAGGCGCTGTGCTGCGGCTCGGCGACGCCCAGCACCTGCAAGTCCAAGCTATTCCCAGCGGCTCGTTAGCGCTCGATATCGCGCTCGGCGTCGGCGGCATTCCGCGCGGACGCATTACCGAAATTTACGGACCAGAGAGCAGCGGTAAAACGACCGTCTGCTTACATGTCATCGCTGAAGCACAGCGACTTGGTGGCGCGTGCGCCTTCATTGACATGGAACACGCACTCGATCCGAGCTATGCAGCGCGCATCGGCGTCAACGTCAACAGCCTTTGGATCGCGCAGCCTGACTATGCCGAGCAAGCGCTTGAAATCTGTGAGGCGCTGATCCGCTCAGCCGCTTTTGACGTGATTGTCCTAGACAGCGTTGCAGCGCTGGTGCCGAAGGCAGAGATCGAAGGCGAGATGGGCGAGTCGTTCGTCGGCGTACAGGCGCGCTTGATGAGCCAAGCCTTACGCAAGCTCAGCGGCGCTATCAGCAACTCGAAGACGGTCATGATGTTCACCAATCAGTTGCGCGAGAAAGTCGGCGTGGTATACGGCAGTCCTGAGGTCACCACAGGCGGACGCGCTTTGAAGTTCTACGCCAGCGTGCGCCTTGACATCCGTCGCGTGCAATCTATCAAAGCAGGTGAGGAAGATATCGGCAGCCATGTGCGCGTCCGTGTGACCAAGAACAAAGTTGCGCCGCCGTTCCGCGAGGCAGAGTTCGATATCATGTTCAACGAAGGCATCAGCAAAGTCGGCGACATCTTGGACATCGGCGCGGCAATTGGCGTGATTGAGAAGCGCGGCGCGTTCTTCCGCTATGGCGACCAACTGCTTGGGCAAGGGCGCGAGGCAGCTAAAGCGTTCTTGAAAGAAAATCCTGCTATTGCTCAGACCATCGAGCGAGCGATCCGAGCGCAGTATGGCTTAGCTCAGCCCAGCTAGTTGCAAGCGTTAGCATGTTCAGCCAATGTGCGGCTGAAGGTGTGCCTACCGCCACTGTTCGGACAGGCACGAAAGTAAGCGAAATCAGTGCGCTCAGGGTAAATGACAGCCACGATAGACGCCAAGCCGGGCGAACAGATCGGCGTCGGCGGCAAGCCTTTATGCAGGTATGTGTTGTACGGCGACTGCACGCTGCGGTAATCCTCAGGCGTTAAGCGTGTCCACCACGTCTCAGGATTGCGCGTGTTGCCAATCGCGTACTGGATCGTCGGATCGGCGTCGAGCGTCGTTGGAATGTTCGGATTTGGCGGCGTGCGCCTGCTGTTCAGCAGACGGTTCAGATAAACGCCGGCGATGCGCGCACGTTCGTCGTCAAAAACAGCCTCGCGCTGCACAATGCTCGCCAATGTGATCGCCTCATAGAGCGTCAAACCGTTTGCCAGCGCTGCTGCGCGCATTTGCGGCGTGACGCGCGTGTCAAAGTTCGCCAACATGCGCTCAACTAGGTCTCTGGCTGTGCCACAGACAGGCAGGATGTAGGTATCTGGGAACAGAAAGCCTTCCAGTGAGCGTCCCACTGGCACGCCAACGCGCGCCGCGAATGCGCCGATTTCACCTGACTGCGAGCCTGCACCTGCGCCAACAAGCGCCATAAACTCAGCGCCTGTGAAAGTCAGACCGCGCGTCCGATCAATCGCTGCTGCGATCTCTTCTATCCGCCAACCTTCCAGCACGCGGAAGACAATCGTGTTGGCATTAGCGTCTGTCAGCCGCTCAGCCAGTTGTGCTAAGGTCAGTGAGCGCGGTAAGGAAAAAGTGCCAGCTTGCAAGCGCGAGTCAATGTTGAAGTAGCGCACATAAGCGCGAAACAGCTCTGGATCAAGTGCAAAGCCTTGCGCCACGAGCTGCTGAGCAATACTAGCGGCGTCGGCGCCGCGCGCCACAGTGAAACAGACCACGCTGCTATCAGTGCCAAGCGGGCGATTGAGCTCAGCGCTGCGGAAAGCTAGGCGCAGGCGCAGAACGAGGGATTCTATTGGATTAAGATGCGGCGTGCTGGCAGCCGCAGCCAATACAACGCCCAGAAACGCTATACATAACAGTCCGCTTATTAGTAGTCCAACGAAAACGAATGCGCGTGCTGAAAAACGCGGCGCCTCGCTCATATCAAGCTCTTCCTTCACTTCTATGCTGCTCGCGGCGCACCAGAAGGCGTCCGAGTCCTTCAGCAGCAAGGACAATTGCTACGAGGATCAGCGGCAGATAGTAGCGTTGCCAATTCACTGGCACTGCTAAAGTAGCCAACACTGTGATGCCTGCCCACAGTAAAATCGCCCAAGCAATTAGGTTACGTCGCCGTGCTTCTGCCAGCATGTTCAGCGCGCCAAACAGCGCCAGGCCTGTCAACACAAAGCCAATTAGCACGCCCCAGTCCCAGCCGTTTGTGGCTGAGCGTTGATACGCCGCGATTTGTTCGTCTAAAATACCAGTCCAAGTCGGCGCTTCAAAGTATTGCGGCGCGCTCAAAAATGGCTGTGTCAAAATGGCAATCAGCCGACTGACAAAATCTTGATGAGCGAGCGCTGCATTGGACGCTTGTATGCCTAATAGTTCGCTCCGTGCTGCTAGCATCGCCTTGAATGCCTCTAGCGGCGCATTCCAGAAATGCGGTGAGAGCGCGAACCACGTCAAAAAGCCGACTATGCCTGTAAGACTGACCCACAACAACGGACGCACCAGTCGCGGCGACGAGTCGCGCACGACGCCTGCGATGAGCGCAGACACCAGCACAGCAGCGGCTACGACAATCCCAGTGTGCTTGCTGGCGACCGTCAAGCCGATCAAGATGCCCAAAACGCCGTAGCGCATCCAGACAGGTAACTTGACCATGAAGCCGCGCGCTGTTGCGCTGTGTTCCGCTACGATTAGTGCCACTAACCAGTACATGCTGAACAGCGAGAAGAAAATTAGACTGCCTTCCAGCATCGCACGCCTACCATTAAGCAAGATCACAGGATGCAGTGCATAGAGCAGCGCCGCAGGATAGGCGAGCGCGCGCAGGCGCAGGTGCCAGCCCAGCATGAACATCGGCACCACTGCCAACGCTGTCAATGCAGCCGACGCCCAACGCGCAAGGCTCAGCTCATCTTGCGTTGGAACGTTGCCATTAGCGACGTTCCATTCTAGCGGCATTGCCCAAGCGTAGATGTTAGGCAGGCTTTCGGCTGTGCGTCCACTAGCTGCCCAGAGCATTCCAACTAGGTTTTTATGCACTGTGCCGTTAAGTAAGCGCAAGTGCTGCAGTGTGTCTACCTGAACAGGCGGAACATATGCAAGTGCAGCTGCGCCGTGATCGCGCAGCAGAAAAAAGTCGCGTGCTAGAGCGATATGCATGTACTCATCAGCATGTGGCGGCACCTGCGACGTGCCGTATAGCACATACAGCATCAGTGCAAGCACAAAGGCGACGTCGGCAAGGCGCTTGCGGCTATCAGACATGGCGAGCAACCAATGCGCGTCTGATCAG
>JANWYI010000008.1:0-1431 GCA_025055255.1 Anaerolineae bacterium
CAGGATAGCGCGCCTTGATCTCCAGATACTGTTGGCGCATTGGCGTCAAGTCATCCACGCTCATAGAAGGCTCTCGTCAATAGCGGCTCTCTAGAGGTTGGTGTCGAGTTTATCGCAGATCCAGAGCGCTGCGAAGTCTGCGCCTTGATTGCCTTTGTGCACTGTGGTCTAATCGTGGCAGTGCCGACACAGGAAAAATCTGCCATGTCTGCGCCTGAGAGCATCCACAGGCTGATCGCGCATTTTGAGGCAAAGCGCGCCGAGTTCGAAAGCAGTCGCTACAACGAGACGCAAACGCGCGTTGAACTGATCAATCCGTTCTTTGCTGCGCTCGGCTGGGATGTCGAGAATCAGCACGGCAAGTCGCTCTCTCAGCGCGATGTGATGCATGAAGACGCGCTGCGGATTGGTCATCACGTCAAAGCGCCTGATTACGCCTTTCGCATTGGCGGCATCCGTAAATTCTTCGTGGAAGCCAAGAAACCTGCGCGCAATCTGAAGAACGATAAGTCCGCTGCTTATCAGCTGCGCCGCTATGGCTGGAGCGCAGGCTTACCGCTCTCAGTGCTGACCGACTTTGCCGAATTTTCCGTCTACGATTGCCGTCTCAAACCTGATCAGCGTGACGACGCCAAAGTCGGACGCTTACACTACTTCACCTTTGAGCAGTACATTGAGCGCTGGGACGAAATTGCTGCGCTCTTCAGCTATCAGGCTGTGTCGAATGGCAGTCTTGACCGTCTTGCTGACTCAGATGCGCCGCGCGGCGCTCAGAGCGTGGACGCCGCTTTCCTTGATGACCTGAATCAGTGGCGCCGTACTCTTGCCAAGCGGCTCTGGCAGCTCAACAATCGCAAACGTGCCCTTTCTCAGGCAGATATTAACTACGCTGTCCAGAAAATCCTTGATCGGATTATCTTCCTGCGCATCTGCGAGGATCGCGGCGCTGAGCGCTACGGAACGTTGCTGGCATGCGCTGATGGCGTCCATATCTATGCGCGCTTGAACCGACTTTTCAAGCAGGCGCATGACCGCTACAACAGCGGGCTGTTTTACTTTCCGCCGCCTGAGCGTGACCACGCCGAGCAGCCTGACTCGCTCACGCCTGACCTGTACATTGACGATGACACTTTGAGAGACATCTTACAGCAGCTGTATTTCCCGCGCAGTCCCTACGTTTTCTCTGAGATTCCCGTTGAAATTCTCGGTCAAGCCTATGAGCGCTTTCTAGGCGACGTCATCCGTGTGGAAGTAAAGACGGGCAATCCTGAAATCATCGTTGAGCCGAAACCTGAGGTGCGCAAAGCAGGCGGCGTTTACTACACGCCTGCTTACATCGTTGACTACATCGTGGGGCAGACGCTCGCGCCTTTGCTTGACGGCAAGACGCCTGAGCAAGCTGCCCAATTGCGCATCCTCGATCCTGCCTGC
>JANWYI010000008.1:1531-7990 GCA_025055255.1 Anaerolineae bacterium
GGCAGACGCTCGCGCCTTTGCTTGACGGCAAGACGCCTGAGCAAGCTGCCCAATTGCGCATCCTCGATCCTGCCTGCGGCAGCGGCTCGTTTCTGATTGGCGCCTACCAGTTCCTCTTGGACTGGTATCTGCACGCTTACACGGCTGACTCGCCTGAGGAGCATGAGCGCAACGGTATATTGCGCCGCGTTACGACCAGAAATGGCGCGGAATGGCGCTTGACCATCAAAGCGCGCAAGGATATCTTGACGAACAATCTCTACGGCGTGGACATCGACTCGCGTGCTGTTGAGACTACGAAGCTCTCGCTGCTCTTGCGCGCTCTCGAAGGCGAAACAGACGAGACTATCAATCTACAGTTGCTGTCATGGCGAGAGCGCGCCCTGCCCGATCTCGGACGCAACATCCAGTGCGGCAACGCGCTGATCAGCTCTGACTTTGAGCGCTTTGCCGCTCAACACGGCTTGCAGCTGAGCGAAGCTGACTATGCTCGGCTCAACTACTTCGACTGGCAGAGCGCTTTTCCTAAAGTTTTTGCTGAAGGCGGTTTTGACGCTGTGATCGGCAATCCGCCTTACAGCGCCGAGCTGACCGATTATGAGCGAGACTACCTCAAAAAGCGCTACCCTATCGGCACGACCAATACTGCTGCTCTGATGATGGTGCAGGCGCACAGGCTGCTCAAGGCACAAGGCGCCATTGGCATGATTGTGCCGAAGTCGTTCACGTACGCCTCAACGTGGCAGAAGACGCGAGCGTTTTTTGAGCCTGAGCTAGTGCAGCTAGTTGATGTCGGCAGAGCTTGGCGCGAGGTGAGCTTGGAGCAATCCATCTTCATAGCACGCAAAGGCACATCCAGTGATACTTACTTGTCCTCAGTTCGGCAAGGTAAAGCAGTGATCGGCGCTGAGCGTATTGACAAGGCTGACTGCAGGACCTTCGGCTTCTTCCTGAACGGAGTCAGCAGCGCTGAGCTGCGCATCGCTAAAAAAGTAGCAAGCGCAGGCGTCATGCTTGGCGACCTAGTCACGAACACGCGCGGCGGCATGTTGCAATCCAGAGTGAGCCAGTCAGGCGGCAATTTTCAGGTGATCGGCGGAAAAAACATCAGTCGCTGGACGCTTGACGGCTGCAAAGGCTATCTCCAGCTCTCAGAGGCAGAGATCGAGCGCTTGCCACAGAATGTTTTCGTACAACGCCGCAGTTTGTTGGTGCAGAACATCGTAACGTATGTTCGCACACCTGTTGAGAGCGTCAGGATCGTCGGCGCGATCCCTGAGGATGAGCAGCTTGGGCACATCGTCATCCTTGACACGGTTAACCAGCTGGTCAATGGCTCACTGTTAGCATCAGAGTATCTTTTAGCGTTGCTGCACGCCAAGCTGATCAACTGGTATGTCTATCGCTTCATCTTCGCCAGAGCGAGCATCACCATGCATTTTGACGGCGTGGTGACAGATCGCATTCCTGTCAGGGCGCTAGACCTGAGCAAACCTGATGAGCGCGCCATGCACGATCAAATCGCAGCGGCTGTTCGAACGTTGCTCAGCTTGCACAAGCAACTTGCAACAGCTGCGTCGCCAGCGGCACGGCAGCCGTTGCAACGGCGCGTTCATGCGCTAGAGCGACAATTAGACGAATGGATTTATCAGCTTTACGGTCTGAGCGCCGAGGAAATTGCATTGGTCGAAGGTGAAGCGTAGCGTAACGTCTCACAGTAAGCTGCGGTAATATATGCGCAAGCAATCGTAATTTGCTTTATAACGAGGAGAGGCTATGAGAAAGGCGTTTTTAGCAGCGCTAGTGGTAGCGCTTACTGTGGCGCTGATGCCGTTCGTGGCGGCTTCAGCGCAGGGGCAGCCGATTATTTTCGGGATCATCGGCAGCACGACGAGTAGCACCTTTCGCGGCGTGCGCCTAGCACTGGAGCAGGTCAATCAGCGTGGCGGCGCCTTGTTGCCGAATGGTCAGCGCGTTGGCGTCAGTCCAGCTGTGGCAGAGGTGCGCACACCAGAGGAAGTGATTGCAGCCATCAGCAGTCTGGAGCAAGTCGGCGTGGCGGCGATCTTCGGTCCAGACGATCCTGACTTTGCGCGTGTAATTGCTAATCGCACGCCGAACGGCGTGCCGCTCTTCACAGCCGCCACCAACAGCGAAGTGCCAATTGGCTTGATCAGCAACAGTCTGCGCTCACGTGCGTCTGACTCGGCGCGCATGGCGGCGCTTGCCGATGTTTTGGTCAGCAACTTCAACGCACGGCGCATCACGCTCTATCAAGGCACTTCAGCAGGCGCCTCTTCAGCAGCGACGGCACTGGTCGTGGCGCTGGCACAGCGCCAAGTGGCAGCCACGCCAATCTTGCAAGACCCGAATGCATCAGTCGCAGCAGCAGCTGAGGTCGTACTGCAAACGCAACCTGACACAGTGGTCGCCTTTGGCAAAGTAGATGAGCTGCTCGAGCTGTATCAGGCGCTGCGCGAGGCAAATTTCAACGGTCGCTTTGTGACCGATCAAGCAGACAATCGCGCCTTCATCAACGGTCTCGGTCCGACGCCTTTAGCAGGCATGATAGGCGTGACCAATTGGCTGGTGACCGATAGCGCGCCTGCGAGCGCAGCTTTCGTCAGGGCATACCTTGAGGCATTTGGTGAGGCGCCAGACGGTCTCGCGGCTGCAGCCTACGATGCAGCCAATGCAGGTGCTGGCTGCTATTCAGCGCGTCGGCACGCAGCCAGCGCAGCTCTACAGCGCACTGTTGAGCCTGCCTGCTCAGCCTTCTCTGCAAGGCATGTTCGATCCGTCTATCGGCGGTGGCGAGACAACGCAAAACGCTGTCATCTTTGAAACGAATGCCACAGGCGGCGGAAAACTGTTTGCGCGCTACAAGGCAGGGCAACGCTTGCCTGACGTGCCTGAGCAGGTCTTTCAGCCGACTCTAATCGCGCCACCAATTGGTCAGCCAACTCTGCCACCACCGCCTCCGCCGCCGTTCGGTCAGCCGACTTTGCCGCCTATTGTGGTCACAGCGACGCCTGCCTTCGTTGAGCTGACCGTGCTGAACGACTTTGTGAACGTGCGCTACGGACCCGGTCCAGAGTATGCTCCGCCAATTGGACGTTTGCCGCGCGGCACCAAAGTCGAGCTGCTGGGCGCCAACAGCACCTACACATGGTTCACCTTTAACTTTCAAGGTCAGCTGGCATGGGTGACAGGCGATAGCCGCTTGGTGAGCATCTTCGGCGATGTGCGCATTCTGCCCATTGTGCCTGCGCCGCCGACGCGCACACCTGCCGCAACTGCCACGCCTACACTCTCGCCGTTCCCCGACTTGGTGGTGGTCAGCGCTTTCCTGAGCCAGAACCCGCTCTTTCAAGGCGTACCCTTCAGCTTAACGGTCACAGTGCGCAATCAAGGCGGCGCTAACGCCGGTCCGTTCGCTGTAGCCGCATCTTTCCGAAACGTCTACGGCGCAGTGAACGTGCCAGGCTTAGCGAGTCAGCAGCAGGTCACGGTTGTCATCAACTACCCAGGCGTGCCCGGACCGAGCGGTATCTTCAAGGACGCTGTTGTGCTAGACCTGAACAACGAAGTCAACGAAGGTCCGAACGGAGAGGCAAACAACCTGTTCGAGATCACCTATAACGTCCAGTGAGCGCCTGCTCATAGCAGGCTATGACTTGCCGCGCAGACGCGTCCCAAGTGTGCTGCGCGGCAAATTTTCGCCCTGCAGCGCCAAGCCTGCGCCGCAAGTCAGGATCGCGCAGCAAGCGCACTAGCACCTCTGCCAAGCCTGCCACGTCACCCTGCGCCACCAAAAAACCCGTCTCGCCGTCACGAATAGCGTCTTCAGCGCCGCAGTCGCGCGTGCCGATGACAGGCAATCCTGCTGCGCTTGCCTCAAGGTAGACCAAGCCGAAGCCTTCAAAGCTCACGCCTTGATTGAGCGAATGGAGCGCGAAAACGTCTGCAGCGGCGTACCACGCCAACAACTCAGGCTCAGGCAGGCGACCGAGCAAGTGAACAGCGTCTGCTAAGCCGAGCGCGCTGATACGCTCGCGCAGCTGAGCAACATACTGTGGATCGCCCTTGAGGTCGCCGATGAAGACAGCCTCAGCCTCAGGCACGTGGCGGCGCACAAGCGCCATCGCCTCGACAATTTCCAAAAAGCCTTTGCGCGCCTTGATCTGACCGACTGAGAGGACAGTCGGCGCGCGTTTTGGCACGTCCACTGTGATCAGCTGCGCAAAACGGGCAAGATTCACGCCATTCGGAATAACTCGCGTCCTAGCGTTAGGTAAGACAGCTTTAACACGCTTCTGTGTATAGTGGCTAACGCAGATGAGCTGAGCGCGGCGATAGGCGTGGCGATAAAGCGCGCCCAAAATCGGCATCTGAGCGGTCTGTGGCAGGTAGGTGCCGTGCGCGGTCACAATGAGCGGCTTGGTTGAGGTCAGCGCAGCAAGCGTGTATGGTTCAGCAAGGACGTGCAGCAGGTCAGCATTGCGCGTGGCGCGCTGCACAGCGAGGTTTGCTGCGAGCAATCGCAAGTTGAACAGGCGCGGCGGCGCAGTCAAGCTGGGCAGGAGACGACGAACGGTCACATTCGGCAAGTTGTCTACGGCAGCGTCGCGCGAGGTGATCAGCGTAATTGAGACGCCATGTGAAGCAAGAGCGGCGCTCAAATCGCGGGCGTGGCTGCTCCAGCCGTGCGCTTCTGATGGATCAGTGGCGATTAAGGCGACGTGCATGGCTCAGCCACGCTCACCAAAAATCGCGCGTCCAATGCGGACGTGCGTAGCGCCTTCCTCAATCGCAACTGTGTAATCATCGCTCATGCCCATGCTCAACATATGCCAATTTGCCTGCGGAAAGTCATCAGCTAGTGCGTCGCGCAGCAGGCGCAGCGACGCGAAGTATGGACGTGCCTGTTCAGGCTCACTGACCACAGGCGCCATGGTCATCAAACCCTCAACTTGCACGAGCGGCAAGCCGACCATGCGCTGTACCTCTGACCAGAGCGTCTGGCGCACAGCGCGATTGTGTTGCCAGTTCGCCGCTAACACGCCATATTTGCTTGGCTCGCCTGAGATGTTGACCTCAATCAGGACGCGGAAAGGACGCGCGTCGCCGCGTCCGCCTTCTGCTAACAGACGTGCGTAGCGCTCGGCAAGGCGCGCGCTATCTAACGAATGGACATAATCGAATAGTGCCACGACATCGCGCGCTTTGCGGCTCTGCACATGCCCGATCATGTGCCATTTTGCAGCGCTGCCGATCTCAGCAATTTTCTCTAGCGCCTCTTCCACGCGATTCTCGCCGAAGTCAAGCTGTCCGTGACGGATTGCTTCCAGAATCACAGCGCTCGGCTGTGTCTTGCTCACAGCGACAAGCGTGACTGAATCAGGTGAACGACCGACACGACGGCAAGCGTCGGCAATTTCGCAGCGGACAGCCTCTAAGCGTTGCGCAAGGTCGCTCATGATCGTCCTGTCTCACTCTCTCAGCATAAAGACGGCAGCAAAGCGTCCTGTCTTGCCGTTTTCAGCGCGATGTGAGTAGAACTCGTCCGTGTGTGCCGCAGTGCAAATACCGCTGATCTCAATTTGGCGCACGCCTGCGCGCTCTAGCGCAAGGCGATTAGCTTCCCAGAGGTCGAGGTAGGCGCTTCCATCTTCGGCGCGCTGAATCAGACCGTCTGTTGTGCCGAAAGCTTGCGCAACAGCCTGTACCACTTCCTCGCCAACTTGGTAGCGCTCTACGCTGATGCTCGGTCCGATAGCGGCTTGTACGTCTGCAGGCTGTGTGCCGTACGCCGCCTGCATCGTGCGCAGCACGCTCTGTGCAATGCCGCGCACAGTGCCGCGCCAGCCTGCGTGCGCAATGCCAATGGCGCGCCGACGCGGATCGTAGAGCAAGATCGGCACACAGTCAGCAAAGCGCATGATCAGCGGCACGCCGCGCCGATTGGTGACCATTCCATCTGCCTGCGCTAGCCAGTCTTGGATTGGATGCCGCTGCTCGGCAATAACACAGTCCGCACTATGCACTTGCCAGACCGTGCAAGCCCGTCTGCCATCTACACCTAACGTCTCGTAAATCTGGTTGAGATTAGCGCGCACATGCGCAGGGTCATCGCCGACTGTGCTGCCGACGTTCAGCGCAGCAAATGGCGCGCGGCTGCTGCCGCCGAGTCGGGTAAAAATGCCGTGCTGAAGCGCCGATTCGTTCTGCCACATCTCAAACTGGTAATAGACGGCGCCGCCAAACGGCTCAACGCGCTGCATGCGTGCTCCAATCCTGAAAGTTACAAGTTGCGCGGCAATTTTACACAAAAGGCGTGTGCTTTGGCAGTGCGATTCAGCGCCGCAATGGTAAACTCAGTCTACTACGTCTCAAGAGCAGCGACTATGCCTGAGAGCTATCCATTTGTGACTGTGATCATGCCTATCTACAATGAAG
>JANWYI010000008.1:8134-22936 GCA_025055255.1 Anaerolineae bacterium
TCCTCGACAATCCGCAGCGCATTCAAGCCGTAGCCATGAACATTGGCTTGGCACATGCCAAAGGCGAGATCATCGTCCGCGTAGACGGGCACACCATCATCGCGCCTGACTATTTGCGCGCTTGCGTCCGCGCACTGCAAAGCACTCAAGCGTGGAACGTTGGCGGCGGCATGTACCCTGTTGGCGAGACGCCGATGGGCAAGGCAATTGCAGCGGCAGGCAGGTCTGCGTTTGCTGTGCCAACAGCATTTCACGTCAGCGATCAGCCTGCCTACACAGATACAGTCTACATGGGCGCGTGGTGGCGCTGGGCGCTGGAGCGCGTCGGCGGCTATGATCCGACGTTCGCCATCAATGAAGACTATGAGCTGAACTATCGCCTTCGCGCGGCAGGCGGCAAGATTTACTTCTCGCCTGAAATTCGCTCCAACTATTACTGCAGGCAGACCCTTAGCGCGCTGTGGCGGCAATATTATCGCTACGGCACAGGTCGCGTGCAGACGCTCAAAAAACATCCGCGCTCATTGCGCGCGCGGCAACTAGCCGCTCCGCTATTTGTGGCAGGCGTCTTTGGCGGCGCTCTGCTCGCGCCATTCAGCGCTGCGCTGCGCAGGTTATGGCTGCTTGGCTTAGCACTTTACGCAACTGCCAATCTATTTTTCAGCTGGCGGACGGCGCGCAGGTACGGCATGGCGCATTTGCCACGCCTACCGCTCGTCTTTTTGACAATTCATCTGGCATGGGGACTGGGCTTTTGGCGCGGCATTTTGAGACGATAGACGAGGTATAATCACGGGCAGTAACTTAGTGTGGACGTTTGAATGCGAACTCGCCTTTTGAGCTTATTCAGCCTGTTGCTCTGCTTTGCGCTCAGCAGTTTTCCACCTGTCTATGCCCAAGATGGTAGTGACAAGCCGCCAACAGGCATGACTATCCACGTGGTGCAGCGCGGCGAGACGCTCTTTCGCATTGCGCAACGCTACGGCACTACTGTGGAAGACCTCGTTCGGCTGAACGGCATTCGTAATCCTGCAGCGCTCGCCGTAGGACAGCGCCTGCTTGTGCCAAGTCCGCCTGTGCCTGAGCAAGTCTCTATCGGCATTCCAACACAATACACACTGCAATTCGGCGACACGCTCTTCAAGCTGGCTGCTGCTTTCGGCACGACCGAAGCGGCAATCGCACAGCGCAATTACATCACCAATCCGCGTCAAATGTACATCGGTCAGCGCATTGTCCTACAGGAAGGTTCAGAGAGCGCGCAGGGCATCAAAACAGGCTGGATTCATCGTGTGCAGCATGGTGAGACGCTCTATCACATTGCAGCGCGCTACAGCACGTCAGCTAACCTGATTCGGCTAGTCAACCGTCTGCGCCGCGCCGACTTGCTGTACGTCGGTCAGCCGCTCATCGTCCCATCAGATGAAAATGGCGTGCCGTTGACTGATTTACCCGTGCCGTTAGCGCGCTTTGAGATGACACCTGCCGAGCAAGGACGCACTAGCGCGCTGCGCATTGTCACATTGCAGCCGACGCGCCTTGAAATCACTTTCATGGGCAAGTCTGTGACCGTCTTCAGCGACGAGTCGCAAACGCTGCACACGGCGCTGATTGGCGTTCAGGCGTTAGCAGAGCCGAACATCTATCCGCTGCGCATGGTCGCTGCTCTAACGAATGGCGCTCAGCGCACTTTTGAATGGCGCGTCTATGTGGCAGATGGTGGCTATCGCAGTGAAGCAATCACGCTCTCAGCTCGTCAGCTCGACCTGCTCAATCCTGCTATTACTCAACCTGAAGAAGAGCGCGTGCGGCAGGCGGTCAGCGCAATCACGCCGCGGCGCTACTTCAGCGGTCTGATGGGCTTGCCATGCGCGGCGCCAGTCACGTCGCCGTTTGGCACACGGCGTAGCTACAACGGCGGCGCATTGAACACAATCCATGCAGGCACAGATTTTGCCGCGCTGCCCGGCGCTGCGGTCTATGCGCCTGCAGCGGGCGTGGTCGTGCTGGCAGAGACGCTGACTGTGCGCGGCAATGCGATTATCATTGACCACGGCTGGGGCATTTTCACGGGCTACTGGCATCTAGAAACTTTGAACGTGCGTCCGGGCGCTCTAGTGCAGGCAGGCGACGTGATTGGCACTGTGGGCAGCAGCGGACGCTCGACCGGTCCGCATCTGCACTGGGAACTCTTTGTGCAAGGTGTGCAAGTTGATCCGCTGCAATGGACAAGGCAGAGCTTCCCTTAGCTCTTTTTGACAAGCTGCGCAGCCCGACTTAAAATCCAGTTAACGGATAGCTTGGAACAAGCAACTGCGCTGTGCCAAGAGCGGCACAAGCACAGTTTTCGTCCGCTGCAAGTAATCTTTAGAGAAAGGGAAATCGCCGTGCTGAGGCGAACACTATGAAAGAGTATACTACTGAGTTTATACGCAATGTGGCTCTAGTCGGTCATCAGGGCGCCGGCAAGACCAGTCTGACTGAGGCGCTGCTCTTCACAGCAGGCAACACGACGCGCATGGGCAGAGTCGCTGACGGTAACACGATCTCCGACTATGACGAAGAGGAAAAGGCGCGCCAACTCTCCATTAGCACCTCGCTCATCCCGATTGAATTTCAGGATCACAAGATTAACTTGCTGGATACACCCGGCTACACAGATTTTCAGGGCGAAGTGAAAAATGCAGTGCGCGTCTGCGACTCAGTCTTGGTCGTTGTAGACGCTGTGAATGGACCTGAAGTTGGCACTGAGCTGGCGTGGCAGTTTGCTGATGAGTTTAATCAACCGATCCTTGTTGTCGTCAACAAGATCAACCGCGAGAATGCCAGCTTTGCGCGCACGCTAGACGCGCTGCATGTGCGCTTCCCTGAGTACAAATTTATCCCTGTGCTGTTGCCGATTGGCGAAGGCAGCGCTTTCAAAGGCGTGATTAACGTGCTGACTCAGAAGGCATACTATGGCACAGGCGCTGAGCGCAGTGAGCCGCCCGCCGAAATGCTCCCGCAGATTGAAAAAGCGCACCTTGCACTGGTGGAAGCAGCTGCTGAGGCGAGCAATGAGCTAGTTGAGAAATATTTTGAGACCCAGACGCTCAGTTTTGAGGAGATTCGTGACGGTATGCGCATGGCGGCGCGCGATGCCGACCTGAAGACTGTGCCCGTCTTAGTTGCCAGTGGCGAGCTGAACATCGGCACTTATCCGCTGCTTGAGGCGCTCTTGGTCTACGTCTCGCCGCCTTCACAACGCCGCGTGGCGCTGCAAAACAAGCCCAATGAGGAAGTGCAGTTCCTGAATCGTCCGCAGTCAGATGACAAGCCGCCTGCTGCTTTCGTCTTCAAGACCGTCTTCGACCGTTATGTCGGCGCGCTGAGCTACTTCCGCATTTTCAGCGGCAAGCTAGAGAGCGGTCACACCTACTACAATGCCGAGAAAGGACAAGATGAACGGCTTGGTCAGCTGCTGGTCATGCGCGGCAAAGAACAGATTCCTGTGCCAGTCCTGCACGCTGGCGATATCGGCGCTGTAGCAAAGTTGAGCGTCACACAGACGAATGACACGCTCTCAACTAGAGAGCATCCGTACATCATCCGCAAGCCGACCTATCCTGAGCCGATCTACTCGGTCGCCCTTGAGCCGAAGACGCAGGCTGACGGCACTAAGATGGGCACGGCATTGACACAGCTCGTGCAAGCTGATCCGACTTTGCGCTGGCGCCAAGACCCTGCCACCAAGCAAGTGATCCTCTCAGGCATGGGCGATATCCACATTGCGGTCGCTATTGCGCGCGCTGAGCGCATGGGCGTCGGCTTGAACACTTCTGTGCCGAAAGTGCCATATCGTGAGACCATCACAAAGGTCAGCACAGCCAGCTACCGTCACAAGAAGCAGACAGGCGGCGCAGGTCAGTTTGGCGAGGTACATCTGCGCATTGAGCCATGGGCAGAGAGCGAATTTGAGTACGTCAATGAAGTTGTCGGCGGCGCTATCTCGCAGACGTTTATCCCGTCTATCGAAAAAGGCATCCGCTCGGTCATGGAGCAAGGCGTGCTGGCAGGCTGTCCGATTGTGAACGTGAAAGTGGCAGTCGTAGACGGCAAGATGCATCCTGTTGACTCGAAGGATATCGCCTTCCAGATCGCAGGGCGCGAGGCATTTAAAGAAGCGTTCTTGCAAGCGGCGCCGGCACTACAAGAGCCGATCATGCTTGTGCGCGTCGTAGTGCCTGAGGAAAACATGGGCGATGTGATCAGCGACCTGACATCGCGGCGCGGGCGCGTGCTGGGCATGGACACTGAGAAAGGACGTAGTGTAGTGACGGCGCACGTGCCGCTTGCCGAGATGCAGCGCTACAGCAACGACCTGCGCTCGATGACTGGCGGACGCGGCGTCTACACCATGACCTTTGAGCGCTACGAGACCGTACCAAACCATATCGCACAGCAAGTTATCGCGGCTTACAAGGCAGAGCAAAGTCAGAACGCCTAGCTACTTTCAATCTCTCTCGGCGAACAAGAGCGGCAGGGAAAATTCCCTGCCGCCTTTGTTTGTGTTCAGATAGCGCTTAACTACACGGCTACTCCTCGCATTTCGGGTTGCAAGAACTGTCGTCAACGTCAACAGGCGTCGGCGTGCGCGTCGGCGTGCGTGTTGACGTGCTAGTAGACACTTGCGTCATCGTTGCGGTCGGCGACGGCGTTGATGTATTGGTGGCTGATGGTGTGCGCGTCGGCGTGCGTGTTGGCGTGTTGGTAGCTGTTGGCGTGCTTGTAGCCGTCGGCGTGTTTGTTGGCGTGTTTGTGGGTGTGTTAGTGCGCGTCGGCGTGAAAGTTGCCGTTGGTGTGCTGGTAGCCGTTGGCGTGTTAGTGCGCGTTGGCGTGTTAGTTGCCGTTGGTGTGTTGGTAGCTGTTGGCGTGTTTGTCCGCGTCGGCGTCACTGAAGGCGTGAACGTATGAGTTGGTGTGAAGGTACGCGATGGTGTAAAGGTGAGCGATGGTGTCAGCGTCGGCGTGCGCGTGAACGTTGGCGTGAAAGTAAGCGATGGAGTGAACGTCTGCGACGGCGTGAAGGTGAGCGATGGAGTGAACGTCTGCGATGGTGTGAAAGTGCGCGTCGGCGTGAAGGTGTTAGTTGGTGTGAAAGTATTCGTCGGCGTGAAGGTGCGCGTCGGTGTGTTGCTCGGCGTGAAGGTCGCCGTGTTGGTCGGCGTGAAGGTGCGCGTCGGCGTGTTGCTCGGCGTGAAGGTCGCCGTGTTGGTCGGCGTGAAGGTGCGCGTCGGCGTGTTGCTCGGCGTGAAAGTATGCGTCGGCGTGAAAGTGCGCGTCGGCGTGTTAGTTGGCGTGAAAGTACGCGTCGGTGTGAAGGTGCTTGTCGGCGTCGGCGTAAAGGTGCGCGTCGGCGTTGGCGTGAAAGTAGCCGTGCCAACAGGCGTTGCCGCAGGTGGAATGGTGATCACGCAGCCATTGTCGAGGCGCACAGACGAGTTGTTGAAGTCTGAGACGAAGACGAGACCTGGGAACTGCGTCTGCAGGTTCTGGTTCGTGCCGTCAAAGTCCACCCAGATTGGCTGCGACGTGCCTGGCTCAAAGGAAGGCGACGTGCGCCACTCAGGATCAGTTGAGCGTCCAATGGTAGGCGATGAGGTCGCGCCGGGATTGCGCTCCCACATGGTCACTGTGTTGGGCGAGTTAGCATTGCTGCCTTTAGCCGCTACACGCGGCAGCGACATGCCATTGAAGTAGCTCTTCCAGTACAGATCGAAGCCAACAATGGCTACCGGACGATTGTAGGCGAGGTCGTTGTGTGTGAACTGGAAGCGCACAACGCCGAAGTTCTGGAAGGTCTGGAAAGTGAAAGAGTAGAGTGCGCAGTTAGGCGCAGTAGTCGGCGTTGGGCTAGGCGGTGTCGGCGAAGGTATGTCGGGGAAAGTGATTTCGCAGCTGCGACCGCCGCCGTTGCCATCTTCAGTCAAAGTGACACGCGTGTTGGCAAAGTCAAAGCGGCTGAAGGCACTGCTCAAGTTGGACGGACCGTTCACCATGCGCATCTGGAAAGTAGTAACAGCGCCGTTGCCTGTTATGGCGCGATGTGACCATAGCGGCGGCGTGCCGTTGCTCCAGACAGCACGGTCTCGGTTGATCAGGTCACCTGAACGCACAGGTGGCAAGATGGTGTCGTGATACCAGATATTCGTAGCACGTCCAACTAGACTGACACGGTCAGGATAGATGTTTGGATAGAGTGCGTTCGCCGTCCAGACAGGGCGGATTGCGTTGACGAACATCGGACCGGGATTGTCGTTCTGGATATCGAAGCGTATCCAGTTGCCTTCCAAGCGCAGATCGCCGACAACGCGAATGCGGTCGCAGGTCGGTCGCTCTGTTGGCGTAGGTAGCGGCGTCTCTGTAGGCGTACGCGTTAGTGTTGGCGGAGGTGTGCGAGAGAGCGTGCTTGTAGGTGTGTTGGTCGAACCGCCGGGGCGCGTCGGCAGCGGTGTGTAGGTTGGACCGCCGCTAGGCGGCAAGTCAATGACGCGCGCCGAGCGGAAGACCTCGTTGATCATTATGCGGCGCGCCTCAAGGCGGATGTAGGCAGGATGATTGCCGTCTTCGTCGGCTCGCAAGAATGGCAACGGCGTGATGAGCGGATGATTGAAGTAGACCACTACCTCGACGAAGTCGCCCGGTCCGCCTGGATCAAACTGATTGATACCCTGACGCAAGTCGAGGTTGCCATTGTAGTCGTTCAGGGCGTTCATGTCAGTTCTGCCATTGGGTCTGATGATCTCCTCAACTGTGCAGAGCCGAATGCCTTCTGCAGCGTAGCCGTAGGCAGCCTTGTTGGCAGCTGTAGTAACGTGCGAAACCTCATTTCTGTAGCGCCGCCCTGTGGCGATAGTGCTGCCGTCGCCAAGCGCTGAGCGCGAGCTGCAAACGAAGACGTGAAACCAGCCCGGACGAGTCGAGGCGTCGCCATTTGGCTCAGTGTTGATGCCCGTGCCGGGAATGCGCATCCAAGGCGCAACAGCCAAGCCACCAGCTGCGACGCGCGCTGCATTGGTCATCGAAACGAGGCGCAGCACGTCTTGGCGCAGCCAGCGGTGCTCATCCTTGCTCGGATCGCAGTTGATGCCGTTGTAGCGCGAGGCAAAGAAGGACTCATCAGCCATGCTAGGCGCGCTACTCGTGACAAATGTGTCAAAGTGGAAGCGGTCGCCATTTAGGTTAGTGCTGTTGGGATTGAAGTTACCTCTAAAGTCTTGACTGATGCAGGGCACACCATCGCCGCTGACACCTGTGCCGCCTGTGCCATCAGCCCACGGCGCCATTGGGTCAGCTGCACGATGAGGCGTCCAAGGATTGTCAATATTTCTGAAAAGCGTTTGATCGTAGCGACCAGTCACGCCGTAGCGTGCCGCAGCGCGCGCGGCGTTTTGAATGGTCAGCCATGCCTGAAAGATACGCCCGAACTCGATGATGCTCCAGATGAGCATAAGCAGAATGGGCAACGTCAGCGCAAATTCGACCAGAGTTTGCCCTCTGCGGCGGGCGCGCCGTGCCGCAAAGGGCGGATTAACTGACTGACGGCGAGAATTAAACATAGCCGCAACATTCCCCCTTGAAGGCTAGCGTGAAAGCCGCGTGAATAACCGCCCTGCAATCTCAGTGAAAGCCTCATTCACAGCGCGGATATCTTTGGCAAACCAAAACTGACCACAACTCGTTCGCGCCGCCTCTTCATAAGCAGCATCGCCAGGTAGAACGCTGCGCAAGCGCGGGTGCGTGTAGTCATAGTAGGCACACGGATCAGGCGGACGCGATGGATCCACAATAACACGTCCGTCGCGCTCAACACGATAGCTTGGGTCGCCAGGTGGCGGCGGGTAGAGATAACCTGCCAGTGTGACCATACTATTGCGCATAGCTTGTAGAGCTGCAGGGTCGTTGCGATGAGCGCGATACCACGCTTGTAGGTGATTGTCTATCACGCCATTATCACCGGCGTCCGCAATGTAGCGCAGTACCTTGACACCTAGAATATTGTGCGCGATGTTGGTCAGGCGTCCCTGTGGGTCTCTCTGAGCGAAGAAGATGGTGAACATAGCGATGAAGTTGCCACGTTGCCTATCGCTGAACTCGATCAAGCCTGCGATATCAGCCTGATCGCGCGCATAGTCGTCGGGGTCGTAGCGCGAGTCGCAGTAGCCGCTTCCGTCAAGGTTCAGGCGACCTTCATCACTCATGCAGAAGTGGCGTGTGTCAGGATGCCCGTCAATGCACTCAGGCAGAGCAGGCTCGCCTTGCCACGGGTAAGGTAGACTTGTGGCAGGGTCTAGCAGGCTGCGCCACCAGAATGGCTCGCGGTCGTTCTCAGTGCATTGCTCCAGAACACGTCCAAAGCCTCGCACACGGCTGGGATCAGTGCTTTGGTTGCAAAAGGTGTACCATGGGCAGAAACCGAAGCTATCGCGGTAGCTTCTTGTAGCGTCGTCATACTGGGATTGACCCCAGTCGACTGTCTCTGGACCGCCAGGCGGAGGCCAGCCGTTCTCTGCTACACAGTATTGTGGCTCACGCCCATATTTGAGGTCAAAGCTACCATCAGGGAATGTGAGAATCAGCTCTGGACGCAGGTCATTCTGCGTTAGCTGACCATTTCTAATCCTTTCGAGCACCTCGAGGCAGTAGTCTAACACTCCATCACCGTCGAAATCTTGGTAGCAACGGCAATAGCGCGCTACTTCTTCTGGTGTAGGCGGCTCTGGTTTCCACGTGCCAGGTCCAGAGACGCCCGGTCCGGCTGGCACAGACAGCCAGTTAAGCGTTGAGCTTTGCCTGCCAGTATTGCTTGCTTGTCCACTACCAATGAAGAAACGATAGTCAGGTGTACGATTCGGGAAACCATCGCTCAGCAAAACCATGACCCAGACCGCCTCACGACGGATGTAGTTGGGATTGGTCAGCTCAGCACGCGCTTGGAAAATGCCGCCGCCCATGTTGGTGTCCATGCACTGCACAGCGACCCAGTAGTTGCGGACGCGCCGTAGATTGACGAAATCAGGTGCGCGAGGCGGCTGTGTAGTGTAGCACTGCGCTAGACTCTGACGCCCAGTCCGATTGACTGAAACGCCCACTTTTTCATTCAGCGTCAACACAGCTTCGAGCTTATCTACGATGAAAGGCGGAGCAGCGCGTTCATCTTCGGCAGTGGCAAAGTTACCGGGCTTGATCGTGCGCACATCAGCGTTAAAGGTTACCAGCACTAGGCGGTCGCCGCGTACGAAGTCGAGGCGCTTGATGAAGCGCCGTGCGGCATCACGCACTTGTTTGAAGGGCTGGCAAATCAGGTCGCTAAAGTTGCGGTCAGGCAATCCACTCAAGACACGCGCTGCTTCTCTGCCTGATGGTGACATACCGCTCGTCATGATTTTAGCCTCGAGCAGCGATGGATCGTCGTAGATGTACCAGTTCATTCGGTCATAGTCGCCGCTCGCCGGCGGATTCGACTGCGTTGTTGGATCGTTACAGCAACCGCCCCAAGCATAGTTTGAGGCGCGATCCACCTCGTTGCTGAGGAAAAGCGGATCAGCGTACCAACATTCACGACGAATGGCAGGTTGTCCACTAGGCGTGCGCCCTGTGTCAGGATTAGGCGGCTCTGGACGTGGGTCTGAAGCGTCGCCGGGCATTGTCTTGTAGGGATAAGGCGCTAGACCGAGATCGTTCACAAAAGGCGCAAAGCTACGCAGACTCTCACGATTAGTAGCGCGTCCACCATCTATAGAGCTAGGCGCGAGCGGGTAGCTTGTCCGTGAAACTTGGGCGTAGTACGTCTCCGAGACCATTGAGAGCGACGTATCAATTACTAGCGCTACGTCTAACACAGCAGTCTGTGAGACTGAACTCGCCTCCAAAATGACCTCAGGGCCCCAGATGAACGAGAGGAAGGTTGTCGGCGAGCGCATTTGTGCCGTGACGCGCACAAGTTTCTGCGGATCAGGACGGCATAGCTCAGAAGGCGGCGTGCTCGTCAATAGTGCCTGTAGCGGATCAGCCACGTGAGGATTTCGGCGCTTGAATTCGATGATTTCGGTCTCGCAGGTATCCACAAAGACTGTGCTGACGTCAATGTTGCCTTGCAGACGGATCATCTGCTGTGCAGCTGCAACTAAAGTCAGGTAGTCTGCGCCTTCGCGGATTTGTCCAGCTGCATGGATTGCAGCGGCGTCCACTGCACGGACAAGTGCGCCGTAGCGCACTAGCATCAAGCCAACGTCCACTGCAATGCCCACGAAAGCAATTAGCGCGACGAAGACAAGCGCTACAATCAGCAAAGATTGTCCGTTGCGACTGCGCCGATTCATCAAGCGTATAAACTGTCTCAAGGATGACTGCATTGAGTCCACCTCCTCATTCATCGCTCAGGTGTCGCCGTTGCCTGCGCGCCGGGCGCAGGGAAAAAAGCGAAGACATGGAAGACAGGGTCGTTCTCAAGGCTGCCGTCAGCGCCCGCGAAGAAACCGCTGCCGCCGAACAGCGCTACAATCGGCTGGAAGAAGCGCGGATGATATTGCCAGAACATCTCAACTAGCACCAGACCGCCACTTGGTCGGTAGCGCTCAAGTCCCTGCGCTGAGAGTGAGGCGTTCAGACGATCCTCAACCTCTTGCACAGTGAAACGTGAGCCGATGCAGTAGTCACTGGCATTGCTGCTATTGGCTGTACCAATGGAGTTTCCAGTGAACACGAAGCCGCGGATGCCTTGCGATTGCGTTGTGATGTTCTCGCGCGCTCTGTTGTAGCGCGGATCGTCTGTCGGAATGCCGTAACCAAGCTCGTCAAGGTCTGCTGGACGACCGTTGCGCCAAGTCAGGTACAAGTCAGGCGTCTTGTAATCGAACGGATCGCGCTCATCGCCACTGCCATTAGCGGTCACACAGTAGCGATTATCGCGCGGGTAGCGCCCAGTGATGCGCACGTACAGCCTGTTGCTCGGTACTCTCGACCCGATCTGTCCAATCGAGTACTCAGGTCTGCTGAAGTCCATTGTGACGTAAGAGAAAGCCGAGACGACAATGTCATTCTTGGTAAACTCAGCGCTGCGATTAGGATTACTGGGTGGTGCATCGCCGCTGCCTTCCCAAGGGCGAAGGTCTTCGAATTCCATTGGCGGCATGCTCGTGATGATCTGACAAGCAATACCGTCAAAAAAGCCGAATTCACCTTCTGGACCAGTTGTATAACCGTAAGCATCCGACGGACCGCGCGGTCTACGCCGATTTTGATTGCTAATGATATTGAAGGTGGTGGGCTCTGTATCACAATCTAGGCGGTTGTAGTTGCGCGTATCGTTGTCGTCCCAGAAGACCGGGCTGAGGTTCGCACCACGCCGTCCTGCCTCACGCACAAGGTCAAGCATGGTCAGGTAATAGTTCATGGCAAAGCCTAGTTCCGCCAACCCCAACACCATTAAGAGCAAGATCGGGAAAGTGAGCGCTGACTCAACAAGACTTTGCCCTTTGGCGGCATTGGGTTTTCCATCCAGAACGTTGATAAGCTGCCTCAATGCTCTTCGCATAAGCATCCCTCAACAAGCCACTTTCTGCTCGGCTTTTCGCCAAAGCTCTGGTCTATTCGAATAAGTGCTCGATAGATCGCCACTAAAGCGATCATACCACAGGGCGCATAAAGGGCGTTGTCGTAGAATGTAGGGAGTCTGTAAGGATTTGTAGCTTTCCCAATCATTCGTTTTAGGCGCGTTTGTCCGATGCAGGAGCAACGTTGCAGCCTTCTGAAAAGTGCGGGTAAAATTGAGCGCCATGGTGAGCCAAGGGACTACCTTACAGTCCGAAGAGGTAACTTCCAAACTGCTTGTCGCAGTTATTCCTGCTTTCAACGAGGATCGCTTCATTGCCAGTGTGGTACTGAAGACGCGCCGCCACGTGGATCACGTCATTGTAGTAGATGACGGCTCTCAAGATGAGACGGCGTGGTTAGCAGAGGCTGCTGGCGCCGAAGTTATTCGCCAGCCCAATCGCGGCAAGGCAGCAGCACTTAACACAGGCTTGACTGCGGCAAAAGCGCGCCGTGCAGCTGCAGTCGTCCTGCTAGACGGCGACGGTCAGCACGATCCGAACGATATTCCACGCCTACTAGAGCCAATTCAGCGTGGCGAAGCCGACCTTGTCGTTGGCTCGCGCTTCATGGGTCTGCGGAGCAACACGCCACGTTGGCGCGTTATTGGGCAACATGCGCTCACTGTGCTGACCAACGCAGCTTCAGGCATTCCGCTCTCTGATTCGCAAAGTGGCTTCCGTGCGCTCTCGCAACGCGCGCTTAACTTGATGAACTTCACCTCTCGCGGCTTCTCAGTTGAGTCCGAGATGCAGTTCCTGCTGCGCCAACACAATCTCCAAGCCTGCGAAGTGCCGATCAGCGTCAACTACGATGAAAAGCCAAAGCGCAATCCGTTTGCGCACGGCTTCCAAGTGTTGACGGGCGTGCTGCGCCTAGTTGGTCAACATCGTCCGCTTTTCTTTTTCGGTCTCACAGGTGCGCTGGCTATTTTGATTGGCTTAGCGCTTGGCGCAAGCGTTGTTGCGACCTATAACACTTACTCTGCCTTAGCGCTTGGTACGGCTTTGATCGCCATCACGCTTTGCATTATCGGCGTGTTCTCTATCTTTACTGGTGTGATCTTACACACCATTCGTGCTTACATGACCGAGCGCTAGTTAGCGAACCAAGCGCGTACGCGCGTCGCCATTTCTGACAATGGCGCGCGCTCAATTGTGCTTGGCGGCAAGCTGTCAAGAAAAGTTTGAGCGTAGTCGCGGCTCGTCATGCGTTTATCAAGGATGACAAGCACGTTTCGCTGCGTGTGACTCTCAATCAGCCTGCCAACTATCTGCCGAAAGCGCAACACAGCTGAAGGCACAGCATAGTGCTGAAAGGCATTTTCATAGCTCTCGCCACGCGCTACGAAAAGCGGATCGTTCGGCACGGCAAACGGCAAGCGTGTGAGCAACACAGCGCGCAGCTCGTCTTCATCAAAGCTCACTTCGTCCCATGCACCACGCACACCGAGCAAAACAGCTTTCTTGCCCAAAGCGCGAAAACTTTCCAGCAAAGCGCTCTGGCTACTACCATCAGACTGGTCAAGCACACTCAGGTTGCCCAGCTTGAGGCGTGCTGAGATAATCTGCGCTGATTGGCGTAGTTGAGCAAAGCTGCTGAATAGCGCTAGCAGGCGTCCTTCTGTAGCTACAGCTAGCTCGATGACAGCGCGCTCAAGGTAGCGCGCGTAGCGTTCGCCTTCGGTTGGCTCAGGTGCATCAGTCGGCAGAAAAATTAACGTGCGGCGTTCAGACGGCATAGTGCGCGGTTGAACGTGGGTCAAGGTCTCAGATGGTAAGCCGAGCCGCTGACGCAAGTAGCCGAAATCGTCGCCGACGCGTAGCACGTCACCACTGATGATAACTGTCTGTAATTTGCGCCACAGATGCGCTTGTAACAAGGCGCCGGGTTGCCGTGGCGCGCCGCGCAGGGTCAGCCGTTTAGTGTGATTCGGTTCAGCGCTCAGCTCTGCCCAAAAGACGTACTCAGGGCGCGTGCCATTGATGCAGGCTTCAAGCAGCTCATGCAAATGTTGCACCATCTGAGCCGTGCCTTCAGTACGGAAAGCCAACTGACGTGGCAAAGCATACTTTTGGTGGTAAATGACCAGCTGGTTTGCCAGCTGAGCAAGCGCTTGAGCCAATGCTCGTGTGAATTGCCCTAGAATGCTCCAAGCAGCGCGTACCTGCCCAAAAGCAGGCTTGTTGCGCATCTCATCAGTCAGGCGGATATTCAAAGCGTATTCACCAATCTGAACATCGGTCGTGGCTTCAAGAAAGGCTTGCAGAGCGCGAAAAAGGTTCTCCAGATGGTAAGGCGTCTGAGCAGCAGCATCGGCTAGGTTTTTGCAGAAGCGCGTCAGGTTAGCTTCAGGCTTGGACGGCAATTTGCCCTTTGCTTCAGTTAGAATGTCACCTATCAAGCCATGCTGCGGATTGCTGATCTCGATCAGTTGGCGCTGAAGCCGTGCTGCGTCAAGGCGTGCCTGCTGACTCTCTGTAGCAAGGTCTTCCAGCAAATTAGCTTCATCAACGATCAAGCGCTTGAAAGGCGGCAACAGTGGATCGCGTCCGTGTGCCTCAGCTGCCAGAGTGCCGTGATCGGCGATGATCAAGTGCGCTGCAGCTGCCATTTGCCGCTCGCGCTGCATCGGACAGCGTCCGTTCATCTGATCTTGACAGCGCTCTGCTGTGCAACTTTCGGCTTCAGCATTCAGCTGCATCCAAGCAAGATACTCGCCGCTGCCACGAATAGAAGGTTGCTGAAACGTTGCAGTGTTACCTTCCAAGAGCCAGATCAGCGTTTTGGCGAGCAAGCGCATTTCTTCAATGTTCTGCACGCCTTGCCGACGCAGCGTCTGCAAGCGTGATAGACAAAGATAGTCGGCGCGTTTGTGTAAAAACTGAGTGCGCAGCATTGGATAGTGTGCTTGCAGAGCAGGTAAAGCGTGATCGCTGAGCTGTTGACGTAAACGCTCACTGCCATAAGCAATCACAACAGGCTCAGCATGTTGGATTGCCCAACGTGCTGCTAACTCAAGGTAAGGTGGCGCTCTCAGATCGGGCGCGGTCTCAATCATCAAAAATTGCGACGACTCAAAAGCAGTCAGAAGCAGCGGAAGTGGCTCAGTCAGTGGTGGCGGCAAATTAGCCTGCGGAACGAGCGGTGTGAGCGCAGGCGCAGCTAGAG
>JANWYI010000008.1:23064-69548 GCA_025055255.1 Anaerolineae bacterium
AGTGGTAGGCTGAGCAATTTGTTCCACAATGCGTAATAAAGCCTGCCACAGGCGATTGCATCAGTCAATGCGCGATGGTAGTCACCTTCAGGCGCGATGTTGAACAGCTGCATCAGTGCGTTTAGATTGTAACGGCTTGCAGTTGGCAGCAGCACTGAGGCAAGCTCATAAGTGTCCACTGCTTTGTGCGCTGTGAAGAGCTTCTGCTTGTGTAAGAATCGCAGATCGAACGCGACGCTGTGTCCAACAAGGACTGAGTCGCCGACGAAGTCTTGCAGTACAGGCAGCACCTGCGCAAGTTTTGGCGCGCCGATCATATCTTCGTTGCGAATGCCTGTAAGATCAGTCACGCGCGCAGGAATGGTCACTGACGGGTTGACTAGTGTGCTGTAAGTTTCCAGCAAGACGCCGTCGCGGAATTTTGCCGCGCCAATTTCGATAATGTGCGAGTCGGCAGGATCAAGACCTGTTGTCTCAAGATCGAGGGCGACCAATACGCCGCGCACGGCGATTTTGTCCTGTTCTAACCGCAGAAGTCGGTAAAGGTTAGCGCTATGCGCAGCAGTATACCAAAGAACGCAGGCGCTCAGCAAAGCTGCAGACGCAGGTTGAAACTTGACGTATCTTTTTCCAAAGGCTACTCTCATCTATCAGCAATCCACTTTTAGGTGCGAGCATCCTGAAAGTGTGTGCAGCGCTTCAAACCTTGAGCAGCATCGGGCTGACCAGACTGGAGTTCACTGTGGGTCGCCGTACAACATTACAGTAGCACAAGCGACTGTTGGCTAGAAAGTTTGGAAAGACGTTCAAATGCCTCGCGTCCGTGCAGTTTGGCTGATAGTGCCGCTTATTATCCTTCTGGTCAACTTACCGTTAGGCAGTGCTGCTGAGTCTGTGCTGATCATCGGCACTTTGGAGCCGCTCATCAACCTCGATCCTGCTGACTCAGCCACCTACTTTGAGTGGGAAGTTCTGACACATCTCTACACAGGCTTGACGCGTCAAGTACACAACGGTCTGACCTATGAGCTTGCTCTCGCTGAGTCGCACGAGGTGAGCTCTGACGGCTTGACGCATGTTTTTCGGCTGCGCGCCGACGCCGTGTTCAACGATGGTACGCCGATCACTGCTCAGACTTTTGCTGATTCGATCAACCGCGTCTTGCGCTTGCGTGGACGCGCCGCCGAGATCATCGCGCCGTATGTGCGCAGCGCGCTAGTGGATGAGTCAGGCACACTACAGCTTATGCTGGTCAAAGCATTGCCACTCAGTTTCGTACGGCAACTGGTCGCCTTGCCGCCATTTTTTCCACTTCACAGGCAGAGCTTCCCACTGGAGCGCCTGAACCGTCGTCCTGAGCTAAGCGCGTTGCGCACTAATGGCATATATCGCCTGAGCGCATACAGCTTTGACGAGTATCGCCTTGTGGCAGATGAGACATGGCGCAGCACGCCACCACAGACACGAGTCATTGTCCTGCGCCGCTATCAAAGCTCAGCGGCGTTGCGCGAGGCACTCAAACGTGGCGAGGTGCAAGTGGCATGGCGCGGCTTGGCAGAGCCCGATGGACGCGAGGTACAGCAAGCAGCTGCCGTTCGAGCGCACAGCGTGCTGAGTTCCCAGTGTTTCTATCTGATCATCGGTCAGCGCCGCGAGCCGTTTAATGCCCTGCAAGCGCGCCAAGTCTTGATGCACAGCCTGAGCCGTGCGCGCGCTGTCAGCGATGGTCTGGGCGGCTATGGCGCGCCGCTGTACACTTTCACGCCGCTCAGCAGCGCTGATGTACTGCGCTACCCTGACTTTGACCTAGACGCACTGCGCAGCGTGTTGAGTCAAGGCAACTACTCGCGCTTCAGGCAGGTGTTGAGCGAAGTCCAAACGTCGCGCCTGCTCTACGGCGACTCAGTCCTCAGCGCTACGACGCGCTTGTTCAGCCAAGTTGCAACTGTAGATGCAGTGCGCTTCAATGTGCAAGACCTTGAGCCACGCGCCTTCCTCGATCAAATTGATCGGCGCGCCTTCCGCTTGATTGTGATCGGCTGGTCGCCGCTTGTGCCGCATCCGTATGCTTACTTCGAGCCTTTGTTGACAGGCAAATTGGCGATGAATGCCGAATATGACACGCAGGAAGCGTCTGAGCTGCTGGCGCGCGCTGCTTTGGACGACTCCTATGAGGCGCTGGAGCAGCTCGCCATGCGCGATCTGGTCGCCATTCCGCTCTGGCAAAGCGCACAAGTACTGTATGCAGCTGAGTCAGTGCGCGGCGTGCTGATCGAGCCAAACTTTCTGCTGCGCTATGATCAGCTACGGCTTGCCTAGCGCCTGAGCCTTAGCGAAAAGTTCATGTGCGCGCATGCCGCCATTTACCACCTCACGGACCGTGCCATCGGCGTTGATGAAAATTGTACTCGGCAGGACGCGCACGCGAAACATGCGCAGCCAGTAATAGTCTGCATCAGCTATGTTTGGAAATGTGACGCCCTGCGCAGCTGCAAACGCTGCAGCCACTTGCTCTGGCTCACCAACATTTACGCCGATGACGTGAAAGCCCGCCTGATGCAATGTTTGCAAGGCAGGCAGCTCTTCTCGGCATGGCGCACACCAACTTGCCCAAAAGTTCACGATAATTGGCACATTGCGCTGTGCAGAGAGCGAAAAAGGCGCGCCGTCTAACGTCCTACCTGTCAAAATTGGCGCACTCGCTTGCCGCAAACGCGGCAAGATGGTCGGCTCAGGCAAGCCTGCTGTGTAGATAAGCAGCAAAGCAATCGCTGTGAGCAGCGCTGCCGCACACAGCCGCACTACTCGCCTGAAATGCCGAGCCATGCGCGCACATCCGCCTCAAATTTGGCGAAGTTAATTGCGCCATAGAGCCGCTTCAAGATCACGCCGTCTCGCCCGATGACATAAGTCGTCGGCAAGCCTTGTACACCGAATTGTCGCCCAATTTGGTTATTTGCATCTGTGCCGAGCAGAAAGCGCAAGTTCAGGTCGCTAGCAAACTGGCGTGCCGCCTGCGGATTGACCTCAATCGTGTTAATGGCGAGCACGGCTAAGTCGGCGTATTTATCAGCAAGCGTCTGGAAGAATGGCATTTCATCGCGGCATGGCGCGCAGTAGCTTGCCCAAAAGTTTAGGATCACGACCTTGCCTTCAAAGCTGCGCAGGTCAACAGTCCTGCCATTGAAGAGCGTAGTGCTGAAGTTCGGCGCTTTCAAGCCGACCTCAATGCCAACGCCACGATCTATCAGTGTTTCAGGCGCGCTCGGCGTCGGTTGAGTGCCTACGGCAGGCTTTTCCAATGCTCTTTGGCGTAGAAAAGCGCCATGTCCGATGCTCATACACGCGCTGTGATCGCTCCACGCAATCTCGCCGCGCAAAGCGCTGATTGTGCATTCCTGCAAGTTGTACGTGAAGTCGGCAATGCTGCCGCCAACATTGGCGAGACGCACTAGCTCGCCTGAAATGAGCATGTAGCCGACCAAAATCAGGAAGATGCCGCTCACCACCTCGATCAGGCGCATGCGCTTTTGCAGACGCTTCATCAAGCCACGCATTTGGTCAATGGCAATTGCAGCGATCAAAAATGGCACGCCCAAGCCAAGCGAATAGACCAGCAACATGCCGCCAGCTGACCACCACTCGCTCGTCGTTGTTGCCGAGATTGAGACTGTCAGGATTGAGCCGAGAATCGGACCAATGCACGGCGACCAACCGGCTGCAAAGACCATGCCCATCAACATTGAGCCGAGAAAGCCATATGGATTGCGCGGATTGACCTGACGGCGCGTGTCAGCGTAGAGCACGCCCAGCAGCCACTCAAAAAAGCCTTTCAACGCCGTGCCAACCTTGCCAAAAGCTGTCCAATTCACGTCATACGTTAGACGGCGCAGTGCCCAGCCTGTGACGCCCATCACGTGCAAGCCGAAGAAGATCACCAACACGCCGCCTGCCTGCGCGAGGATCGCCTGCAGATCGCGCGCGCCGCCACTGACCACAGCAGCTGTTTCCTGCCCGACGATCAGCCGCAAGCCGCCACTGATTAACATGCCGAGTCCGACAAAGATCAGCGTGAAGCCTGATACAAAGGCGACGCCATGTAAGAAGACGACCAAGCGGTTAGCGCGACTCAGGCTGAGCGATGCGCCGCTCTGACGCGCTTCGAGCGCTGCTTGTCCGCTAGCGCGCGCTGTTAAGTATCCAATGTAGGCAGGGATAAGTGGCAAGACGCACGGCGAGATGAACGAGAGCAAGCCTGCGACGAAGGCTATTCCAATAGTGATATCTGAGAGCATGAGCAAGTCCACGCCATGCAAAATGTCTGTCTATCGCTGAAAGTATAGAGCAAGTGATCGCCTTAATTCTTTCGCTGTTGCCAAACATAGCGCATTCAAGGCACACAGGCAAGCCGATCAAAGGCGTTCAAGGCTGATCGAGGCATGGGTTGCGAAGGTAAACCATGCATCTCTGCAAGTTGGACAGAGTCTGACTGCTACGCGAAGTTCAATCCACGCGCGCGAACTGCCCAGTGCGAAAGCTCTGGAAAAAATCTGCGAACTTACGCTACAATTAAGCATATCTTTCATGTGTTTTTGCGAAATGTGTCATGTTGGTTGCGCGTCACACGCAGAGGATGCACCATGAGCCAAAAGTACGATAAGTTCGGCGCACGTTCCGCCTTTGAGACTGGCAGCGGCACTGCCTATCTTTATCGGATTAATCGCCTTGAGGAACTCGGAATTGCGCCTGTCTCGCGCTTGCCTTTCTCAATCAAAGTGCTTTTGGAGAGCGCACTGCGCTCACTAGACGGCTACAACGTTACAGAAGATGACGTGATCGCTTGGGCAACTTACAATGCAGCGTCGCCTGCGCCGCGCGAGGTGCCATTTATGCCTGCGCGCGTCCTGATGCAGGACTATACAGGCGTGCCGTGCATGGTAGACCTCGCCGCAATGCGCGACGCCATGCACAAGCTGGGCAAGGATCCACGCAAAGTCAATCCGCTCGTGCCAACCGACCTTGTAATTGACCACTCAATTCAAATTGACGCCTTCGGCAGCCGCGACGCGCTCATGCTGAACAGCAAGCTAGAGTTTGAGCGCAATTATGAGCGCTATGAGTTCTTGCGCTGGGCACAGACTGCTTTCCAGAACTATCGCGTCGTGCCGCCGCGCTCAGGCATTGTCCATCAGGTCAACTTGGAGTACCTAGCGAAGGGCGTGCAGCGCAAGACCGAAAATGGCGAGACCATCGCTTTTCCAGACAGCCTAGTTGGCACAGACTCGCACAGCACGATGATCAACGGTCTGGGCGTAGTTGGCTGGGGCGTGGGCGGCATTGAGGCAGAAGCGGTCATGCTCGGTCAGCCGTATTACATGCTCTTGCCAGAGGTGATCGGCTTCAAGTTGACAGGCAGATTGCCTGAAGGCACCACTGCCACAGACCTTGTGCTGGTCATCACACAGATTTTGCGCAAGAAAGGTGTGGTGGATAAGTTCGTCGAGTTCTTCGGCGAAGGTTTGAGCCAGATGTCGCTGCCAGATCGCGCCACTATTGCCAACATGGCGCCTGACTACGGCGCGACAATGGGCTTCTTCCCAGTGGATCACATCACGCTCGATTACCTGCGGCGCACAGGTCGCTCTGAGGCGGAAGTGCAACTGGTAGAGCGCTACTGCAAGGAGCAGGGCTTGTTCCGTACGGATGAGACGCCGGCGCCTGTCTTCACAGACGTGATTGAGCTGGACTTGGGTAGTGTTGAGCCAAGCCTTGCCGGTCCAAAACGTCCGCAAGATCGCGTGCGGCTGAGCGACCTGAAGCGCTCTTTTGAGGACGCGCTTAGCGCGCCACTTAGCGCGCGCGGCTACGCACTGAGTGATGAAGAGCGCGCCAAGCGCGTCACCATTCAAAACGGTCACACAGTGGAGTTGACGCACGGCGCCGTTGTGATCGCCTCGATCACGAGCTGCACAAACACGAGCAATCCTTCTGTGATGCTCGGCGCCGGTCTGCTCGCCAAGAAAGCTGTAGAGCGCGGTCTACAGGTCAAGCCGTATGTGAAGACTAGCTTGGCGCCCGGCTCTCGCGTGGTGACTGAGTATCTGACTGAGACAGGTCTGATGGATTATCTTGAGCAGCTCGGCTTCCACGTCGTCGGCTACGGCTGCACAACGTGCATCGGCAACTCAGGTCCGTTGCCAGAAAAAGTGGCGCAAGCGGTCACAGAGCATAACCTTGTGGCAGCAGCTGTGCTGAGCGGCAATCGTAACTTTGAAGGGCGCATCAATCCGCTCGTCAAAGCAAACTACTTGGCGTCACCGCCGCTTGTGGTCGCCTACGCACTAGCTGGCACAGTGGATATTGACCTTGAGCATGAGCCGCTCGGCTACGATAAGGAAGGCAAGCCTGTCTACCTGCGCGACATCTGGTACACACAGGCTGAACTAGAGGAATACATGCGTGTGGCGACCAAGCCTGAGGTCTATCAGCGGCTGTACAATGGTATCGAGACAGCAAATGAGGATTGGAACGCAATTCCGACCAAAGGCGATCTGCTCTACACTTGGTCAGAGCAGTCCACATACATTCAACGTCCGCCGTACTTCGATGACTTCACAGTTGAAGTAGCGCCGCTGAGCGACATCCGCAACGCGCGCGTCCTAGCCCTGCTGGGCGACTCAATCACAACTGACCATATCTCGCCTGCAGGCAACATCGCTGTGAACAGTCCAGCTGGACAGTACCTGCTCTCGCTCGGTGTGCGCAAGGAAGATTTCAACCAGTACGGCACGCGGCGCGGCAATGACCGCATCATGGTGCGCGGCACGTTCGCTAATATCCGCCTCAAGAATCTGATGTTAGACGGCGTGGAAGGCGGCTACACGCGCTACTTGCCAACAGGTGAGGTCATGAGCATCTACGATGCGGCTATGCGTTACAAGCAAGACGGCACGCCGCTGCTCGTGATTGCAGGCAAAGAATATGGCACGGGCAGCAGCCGCGACTGGGCAGCCAAAGGCACGGCGCTGCTCGGCGTGAAAGCAGTGCTGGCAGAGAGCTTTGAGCGCATTCATCGCGGCAACTTGGTCGGCATGGGCGTGTTGCCGCTGCAGTTCAAGGCGGGCGAGAGCGCTGCGAGCTACGGCTTGACAGGCGAGGAAGTCTACCACATTGAAGGCATTCACGACGGCATGGCGCCGCGCGCTGAAGTGACTGTGCGCCTAGTGCGTCCGAATGGCGAGACGTTCACCTTCAACGCTGTAGCACGCCTCGACTCACAGGTCGAGATTGACAACTACCGCAATGGCGGCATCTTGCCTGCTGTGTTGCGCAAGATGCTGGCAGAGTGAGCTTGTGAGCGGCGTCTCAGGCGCTTGAAACGCCGCTCACTTTCGACCTGTATCACAGCGGACGCAGCTTGTAGCCCAAGCGCGCTAACATTTTCTCGTCTTGGCGCCAGTTCTTCAGCACTTTTACCCACGGCTCAAGGTAGACCTGCGTGCCGAGCAGCTGCTCTAGCTCAGCGCGCGCCTCACTGCCAATTTTCTTGAGCATAGCGCCGCCGCGTCCGATCAAAATGCCTTTTTGTGACTCGCGCTCGACGTAGATCACGACGCGGATGTATGTCAACGTCGGACTGCGCTCGACGAACTCCTCGACCTCAACAGCGACTGCATGCGGCACTTCCTGCTCAAGGTTCAGCAGCGCCTTCTCGCGCACGATCTCAGCAGCAATGTCGCGCAGGGCAGTTGTGCTGATTTGGTCTTCAGGATAGTAGAGCGGACCGGGCGGCAATTTTTCAACCACGCGGCGCAACAGCGCAGGCACGCCGTCGCCATTTGCAGCGCTCAGACTTTCCCAGTCCGCTTGCGGCAGCAAGGCGCGATACGCCTCAGTGTGCGGAATGACCTGCTCAGGTCTAAGCAGGTCTAGCTTGTTGAGCGCTAAAACAACAGGCACGCTCGGCGCCTCGCGGATCATGGCGGCGACGCGCGCGTCGTCATCATCAGGCAACGTCTTAAGGTCGCACACGAACAGGATGACATCAGCATCATTCAGCGCTGTGCGCGCCACCTCAACCATGAACTTGCCGAGCTTGTGGCGTGGCTGATGAATGCCGGGTGTATCCACGAAAATAGCTTGGACGTCAGGTGCTGTGTAGATTCCGAGTTGGCGCAGGCGCGTGGTCTGCGGCTTGGGACTGACAATGGCGATTTTCTCGCCTAGAATTCGGTTCATCAGCGTGGACTTGCCGACGTTTGGCTTGCCGACCACTGCCACGTAGCCGCTATGGAGCAGTTCGCCTGTCTCTGCGCGTGCCTCATCTGAGTCGCTCATGGCTGTTCTGCCTCAGAGGAGAGATTGTCAATGGGCGGCATATCGTCGCGGAAACTATGCGCCATAGGTACACCACTGCGCCGTGCCGCTGCTGCAATTGCGTGTGAGGCAATCGGCTGCACTAACACTAGGAAGACAGCTAAGGCAAGCGCACGCGGAAAGACGCCGTCGAGCAATAATGCGGCGCCTAGCAAAATGCCCCACAAGCCAAGCGTAGAGACCTTGCCAGACGCATGCAGGCGCGTGTAGACATCTGGCAAGCGCATCATGCCGATCACGCCGATGACCGAAAAGGCTATGCCGAAGTAAAGCGCCGCCAAGCCGAGCAATTCGCGTAGTTCCATCAAAAAAGTCTCCCATCGCTCAAGTAGCGCGCAATCGCAAGCGTGCCGATGAAACTGAACGCTGCCAGCGCAATGCCAATGTCTACGACGAACGCTACACCTTTCACCAATGCCAAGACCACTACAATGCCGATAAGTAGCGTGGTAAGTAGGTCAATTGCCTGCAGACGCTCAGCTGCATTCGGCGCCCTCAACATGCGCCACACACACGGCACGAGTAGTCCAATCAAGATGACTAGGGCAATTTGCACACCTGCGTTTGCCAGATCACTCATAGTCAAGCCTTTCCTAAGATAGTGCGCAACATTTTCAGGCGTGCTGCTTGATCGGCTGTCTGAGCGCTTGAATCTAGGGCAATTTGCACACCTGCGTTTGCCAGATCGCTCATAGTCAAGCCTTTCCTAAGATAGTGCGCAACATTTTCAGGCGTGCTGCTTGCTCCTGATCAGCCGTCTGAGCGCTTGCGATGTCCAGACAGTGAATGTACATGATCTTTGCGCCGTCAAACTCGACCGCTAACTGACCTGGCGTGATGGTTATAGCGTGTGCGCTGAGCGCTGCAATAGTCTCATCTAGGTCTTCATCTTGCGTCGGCACAGCGATAATGCCCGGCTGCATTGGTAACTTTGGGTCGAGGACGCGGCGTGCCACGTCAAAGCTGGAACGCGTGATCTCGATAAACGAATGCAGCACATACCCAATCAGACTGAAGACTTGGCGCGGCAAGCGCGTCAGCTGGACTGTTGCGCTTTTGCGCGTGCCGATCAGCGAGACGACCAGCACGCTGACCACGAAGCCGACAAAAAAGCCTTCGAGATTGACGCGCGCCGTTGCGCCCATCCACACAATGCTCAGCAGGACTGACATGCTCACAATGTATGCAACTCGTCCCACAACTCAGCCTCCGAAAACTGCTCGAATGTAGACTGTTGGATCGCCTAAGTCGGCAACCGTGCGCGTCGCTACATCAATCAACGGCGCCGCATAAATGCCGAAGATCACGCACAAGCTGATTAGAAAGAGCGGCGCGTACTGTGCGTCGCCGTACGGTTTTGCCTTCACGCCTTCATCAGGCGGCTGCTGGAAGAGCAGCGACCATGTGCCGATCATATACTGCAGCGTGATCAAGCCTGCTGCCACTGCCAAACCGAGCGCTAGCCAACCTTGTGCTTCGATGCCGCCTTGAATCAGCGCCACCTTACTGATGAAGCCGTTCAACGGCGGAATGCCTGCCAATGCCATGCCGCCTAGCAAGTACAGGATACTGGTCAGCACCATGCCTTTGCCCACGCCGCCGATCTCGCGCTTGGTCGCCGTCTTGCCGTAGGTGCGGCTGCTGACCACGCCTGTCAGCATCAGTAACGCTGACTTGATGAACGAATGGTTCACAGCGTAGACCAAGGCGCCGACCAAAGCCAATGGCGTTCCCCAGCCAATCGCTACCAAGATGAAGCCGATTTGTCCAAAAGTTGAATAGGCTAACATGCGCTTAGCGTCGTACGTGCGCAGCGCGCCTAGACTGCCAAAAAAGATGCCGATCACGCCCAGTACCACCAACAAATTCTGAATGACAGGCGCTTCGGCAATGAACAACGTCGTGACCATGCGCATTAGACCGTAGACGCCAACTTTTACCACAACTGATGACAACACAGCGTGAACAGGCGTCGGCGCAGTGGTGTGGAAGTCAGGTTGCCAGAAGTGGAACGGAAAGACGGCGCTCTTGAGCAGGAAAGCGCAGGTGAGCATGACAGCAGCCGCTTGTGCTAGGAGTGGACGCTCGCCTGTTGCCAATTTTCGCGCAATGTCGGCAATGGTCAGCGTACCAAACGTTGTGTAGATGCTGCCGATAGCGAGCAGCAAGAAAAGCGAGCCCATTGCGCTGATGAACAGATACTTGATCGCCGCCTCTAAGCCGAGCCGATTGTCTGAGACTGCCACCAGTGCAGTTGACGAGACCACCATCAGCTCGATGAAGACGAACAGCGTGAAGATATCGCCTGTGTAGAGCGCGCCGCTCAAGCCGACGCCCATTGTGGCAAAAAGCGGCATGAAAGCAGGATACGTCACACATTTGTCTTTGCAGCCTAGCGTGTAGAGCAAGCCTGCCATGACTACAGTGGTCGCCATTGCTGCAAAGACCGCTGAGAGCTTGTCGGCTACGAAGACAATGCCGTAAGGCGGCGGCCAGCCGCCAAGCCGATAGATTTGCACACCTGACTCGAAGTTTGCTGCGAGCAACAGCAGGCTACATAGCCACGCGATTACGCCGCCGCCAAAGATTAGCAGGTGCTGCAGCGTCCGATAGCGCCCGATCAACAGTCCAAGCGCAGCGCACAGCAGTGGCACAAAGATCACGCCGATGAAAAGCGGATTGTCCATAGCGTCCTACCTGATCAGGTCGTCAATCTCGTCCGAGTCAACCGTTCTGAAGCGCCGCGAGGCGAGCACAATGAAGCTGAGCAAGAGCGTATATGTGCCGAAACTGATCACGATTGCTGTCAGGATGAGCGCTTGAACAAGCGGGTCGCTAGACGTGCCACCGACTACGCGCCCTTGCTCATCCACGTAAGCAGGTACAGTGCCCTCAAAAGCACCTGCAGCCAACAGAAACAGGTTAATGGCAGTGAACAGGATGTAAAAGCCGAAGGCAGCCTTGATCAAATCGCGCCGCAAGAGCTGGTAAATGCCCATGCCGAACATGATGCCCGTTGCAATCGCAAAAAGGACGCTCATAGCTTCTCCACTTCTTCCACTTTCGGTATCTCAACTGTCTGCGTTTTGCGCTTCTCCTCAGCCTCAACTTCCTTCGGCGAGGCAATCGCTTCCATAATTGCGCAGATTCCGCCAAGCACTGTCAGGCAAATGCCGATCTCAAAAAGCGTGGTCGAGGAGAACTTCAAGCCTGCAGGCAAGTTCAAGTCCTTTAGAAGCGTGATCGCGCCGAACTCACGCCCAAAAATGAACGGCAAAGCGCCGTTTGTGAAGGCGAGCGCCAAGCCTGCGCTGACAAAAAAGCGCGAACTCAGCCACGGCAAGCGCCGCTTGGTCTCTTGGTAGCCGAACACCACATACCACACAGCGACGCCTAGTCCAAGCACTACGCCTGCTGTAAAGCCGTCGCCCGGCGCTGAGCTGGCATACAGGATTTGTCCAATGGCGATGAGCGCTGAGAATGGCAAGACCAACAGCGCGCCAAAGCGCGTCAAGGGCGTAGAGATGCGCGGCGTCGTGTTGACGGTTAGCTCAGCAGGCTCAGTTTCCGTCACTTCAAGATGGTTGCCGCGCTGTAGACGCCGCCAAATCTTGCCTGCTGGCGGACGAGTCAGCAGCGTGTAAACGGCAACAGAAGCCATGCCGAAGACTGTAATTTCGATCATGGTATCTATGCCACGAAAGTCAGTGATGATAGCTGCTGCGACATCGTTGATACCTGTCAGTCTCAAAGCGTTTTCGAGATGCCATTCAGCGACGCTTTGCCGCGAGGGGCGGTTAACAACGGCAGCAACGGCGAGAAAGGTGACCAAGCCGCCGATTGCGCTGGAGATAGCGATGTCACGCCAGACTTTGGGATGTCTCAGGCTGCGCTCAGTGCGATTGATGACTTTTTCGCGCTCTTTGGTGCTGGTCTTGGCGAGAATCAAGATGATCAGCACGGTCGAGAGCGTCTCAACGAGGAACTGGACAAGTGCAACGTCCGGTGCAGGCTCCAGCAAGAACAAGCCGCCAATGCTGTAGCCTGCCACACCAAGCGAGAGCGCTGCAAGGATATGCCGCTTGATTAGGATGCTGGCAAAGGTAGCCACTAGCGAGATGATCAGCAGGACGATCTTCAGCATGTCTGCAGCGTCACGAAAGCTGATGTTGAGCCGCGCCCATCTGCTTGGCTCAACAATGCCAGAGGCGATTACGAACAAGATCAAGGCGCTCAGCATGAAGAGCAAATAGAAGCGAATCTTGCCGTTTTGCAGCCTCAAGAGCAGGTCACCAAAAGCGTCTATGCTGTTCAAGATGGCACGATAAACTTGCGGTCCGCTCGGCAGCGCAGGCAGGCGCAAGCTCAGCCAGTAGCGCCGTGCCAAGAAAATCACGAAGCCAATGCCGAGCGCCAATAGACTCAGCTGAAAAGCGCGATCCAGCTCGCTTGGCAACAGGTAGAGCTTGATCGGCTTGCCGAGCGCCGACTCGACCAATGGCTTGACGATTGGATCGATCAAGAAACTGAACAGAATGGAGCCAACTGCTAGAGTCGAAGGCGCCAGCAACATTGGGAATGGCGCATTGTGATGGTGCGATTGGTCTGCATGAGCGCTGTTGCTGTGTGTGTGACTTTCGTGCGCTGAGCCACTTGAAACTTGGACACGGTACTTGCCCATGAAAACGTCCCAGAACAAGATCAGCGCCATAGTCACGGTCAGCGCAGCCGCGAAGGTCACCACACCAAGTAGCACGTCCGCTGCAGGACTCTTTTCCATTGCTTTGAGCAGCACCTCTTTTGCCACAAAGCCGAAGAGCGGCGGCACGCCTGCCATTGAAAGTGCCGCAATGCCTGTGGCAACAGCAAAGCCTCGCATTTTTGCCTGCAAGCCGCCAAGCTCGTCAAGGTTGCGCGTGCCAACGCTGTGATCAACTGCGCCGGCAATCAAAAAGAGCGCACCTTTGTAGAGCGCGTGCGCCAAAATGCCGACAAGTGCTGCCATCAGTCCGTAGCTGCTTGGCAAGCCAATCAGCGCGACCAGTGCGCCAAGCCAGCTGACCGTTGAGAAAGCCAAGCACGCTTTCAGGTCTCGCTGGCGAATCGCCCAGAAAGCGCCAATGAACATGGTCAGCATGCCAATTGTCAGCAGACCGCCTGTCCATAGGTCGTTGTTGCCTAAAACAGGATAAAAGCGCAGCAGCAGATACACGCCTGCCTTAACCATTGTAGCCGAGTGCAAGAAGGCACTGGCAGGCGTCGGCGCAGCCATGGCGTTCGGCAGCCAGAAGTGGAACGGAAACTGTGCGCTTTTGGTGAATGCGCCGAGCATCAGCAGGATGACAATTGGTACGAATGCAGCGTGGTCGCGCAGCACATTGCCGCTGTTCAGGATTGCACTGATCTCATAGCTGCCCGCTACAGCGCCTACAAACATCAAACCGAGCAGCAGTGCCAAGCCGCCGCTGCCCGTGACGATCAACGCCATCATCGCTCCGACGCGCGCACTGCGCTCCTTGCCTTTGAAGCCGATCAGTAGGAACGAGATTACTGAGGTCAGCTCCCAAGCGATGAAGAGAGTTAGCACATTGCCTGCTAGAACGACACCTAGCATTGCGCCACTGAACGCCATCATCAGCATCAAAAAGCGTCCTGCTTGCTCAGGTGACTCGAAGTAAGAGCCCGTGTAAAGCATCACCAACGCGCCGACGCCTGTGACGATCAGTGCAAACAGAAGCGCTAGACCGTCTAGGTAAAACGTCAAGTTGAGCTTCAGACTCGGTACCCACTCAAAACTGCGCTCAACAGCGCCTGCGCTGATCGTTGGTGCATAGGTGACAAAAAACAGGAACAGCGCAACTAAGACGGTCGCCATTAGGCTGCCGAGCGCAGGCGCGCTGAGACGTCTGCTCAGAGGCATTGCTGCCGCAGCAAGCGCAAAAGGCAATCCAATTGCTAGTGCAATATCCATAGGCTGAACTTTCTAGGTGGTCACTCGTCGAAGAGTTCGCCAACGCTACGTCCTTCATGCGCACGTCTGATTACTTCACCAAGCAGCGGCGCTACACTCAGGACAGTCATGTTGGGCAAACGTTTTTCGGGCGGGATAGGCAGAGTGTTTGTGGTCACAATTTCTTTGATGGGTAGCTTAGAGAGCCGCTCAACAGCTGAGCCGCTCAAGACGGCGTGCGTGAAGGCAACGTAGACATCGCGCGCACCGTTATCCAGCACTACATTGACAGCGTTTACCATACTACCTGCTGTATCACACTCATCATCAATGATGATCACGTCCATGCCTTCTACGTCGCCGATCAGACTCATCACTTCCGTCTTATCTCGATTGCCGATGCGTCGCTTTTCAACCACTGCTAACGGCATGTCCAGCTTTTGAGCGTAGTTGCGTCCTTTCTTGGCAAAGCCAAGATCAGTGCTGACGACCGAAGCATTGGTGAGACCTTTCTCGGCAAAATAATCACTGATCAAGTGAAAGGCAGTTAAGGCGTCGCCAGGGATGCTGAAGAAACCTTGAATCTGCGGCGCGTGCAAGTCAATTGTAATGTATCGGTCGGCGCCTGCCACTTGGATCATATCTGCGATTAAGCGTGCTGTGATCGGCACGCGCGGCTGATCTTTTTTATCGCTGCGTCCGTAACTGTAGTAAGGAATGACAACAGTGATACGTCCAGCTGAGTCGCGTTTCAAGGCGTCAATCGTGATCAGCATTTCCATGATGTTGTCGTTGACGGGCGAACACATGCCTTGCACGAGATAAACATCCTGTCCGCGCACTGAGCTGCGCAGCTTGACAAAGATATTCTCGTTAGAGAAGCGCTGCACTTCGCATGTGCCGAGCGGTATCTTCAAGTACTCGGCAATTTCTTGCCCTAGGTACGGGTAGTGTGAACCAGCGTACAGCTTAATCTCGCCGTACTGACCGGGCGCTGCTTTGTAACCTGTCTCAGAAGGCGTGTATTTCGTGCCGGGCACTCTGCGCGATTTTGTGGTCATAGAGCTTCCCCTGCGCGGCGGTCGCACCACCCTTGCGCCTTAGGCACGCCGCGCTCTTTTCCATGAGTGGCAGCTATTATAGCTTAAGGCATTTCAGGAGCAGCATAGCCAATCTAGGCAGGCTTTGATAGCCTTAACATAGCAGACATGCTGCAGAGCAAAAGTTCATCGTTGCATGTGGCTCTGGCACGGTAGCAGCGCAAAGCAGCAAAGTCTCACGTTTTGCTAAGCAGTTTGTGCATTTCGTCCAATTGACTTTCCAAAGCCGCTCATGTTACGCTGCAGAAAACGTTTACAAACTTTTTTACTGAGATGACGAATCCGCTGCTGTATATTGACCACATTAGCAAGTCGTTCGGCGCTGTGCGCGCGCTGCAAGAGATCACTTTTGGCGTCAACTACGCTGAAATTGTAGCGCTAGTTGGCGATAACGGCGCGGGCAAGTCCACGCTTGTGAAGATTATCTCAGGTGCGCTCACGCCCGATAGCGGCAAATTATGGTTAGAAGGGCGTGAGATGCATTTTCGCCGTCCTGCTGATGCGATCCGCGAAGGCATTGAGACGGTTTATCAGCATCTTGCGCTTATAGAAGAGCTAGACGTTGCTGACAACATCTATCTGGGACGCGAAATTGTGAGTGGTGGTCTGCTGGGCAAGCTGGTTGGCTGGTTGGATCGTCCGCGTATGCGGCACTTGACCAAACAGGCGATCAGCCAGCTACACATCAAAATTCCTGCGCCCAATCGTTCTGTGCGGCGTCTCAGTGGTGGACAGCGTCAAGCGGTTGCCATTGGACGTGCCATTACATGGGGACACAAATTACTGATCCTTGATGAGCCCACAGCAGCGCTCGGCGTTGAGGAAACTGAGCAAGTGCTATTGACCATTGAGAAACTGCGCGATGAGCAAGGGCTGAGCATGATTGTTGTGAGCCACAACATGCAGGATGTCTACCGTATCGCTGATCGTGTAGTTGTCTTACGGCAAGGTCGGCATGTGGCGACGCTGAACAAGTGTGAGACGACGCCGCAAGAGATTGTTGCCTACATTACAGGTGCCAAAAGCAAGGTTCAGCTTGCCTGAGGAACGGCGCAAATGGCGACGATTAAGGACATTGCACAACTAGCTGGCGTCTCGCTTGCCACAGTCTCGCGCGTGATCAATCAAACAGGCAACGTCAGCCCTGCGCTGCGCGAGCAGGTTTTGGCGGCAATGGAAACGCTCAACTATCAGCCAAACGCACCTGCGCGTAGTCTAAGGCGGCGCGAAACTCGGCTGATCGGCTTGCTGATACCGCAGCTCAATCATCCTTTCTTTGGCACTTTGGCGTATGCGATTGAGCGCTTCCTGTTCGCTGAGGGTTTCCGCATTCTGGTCTGCAGCGCTGAGGAAGATGCTGACCGCGAAGTCGAATACACACAACTGCTCACGCGCCAGCGCGTAGACGGCGCCATCGTCGCACCAACAGGTCTGGCGCTCGACTGGGCGAAGTACTTTGTACATGCCAATATTCCAATTGTCTTAATTGACCGAAACCTGCCCGACATTGCAGCGAGCCGCGTCATGGTTGATAACTGGCAAGGTGGTTATCAAGGCGCCATGCACTTAGTTGAGCTGGGACATCGGCGTGTGGGCTTGATCAGCGTCTCGCGCCATAGCCAAGCCATTCGAGAGCGCCTACAGGGCGCTATGCAGGCGCTGCATGAGCACAATGTAGCCTATGAGGTCTACGAACCGAGCGTTGAGACGTTACAACAATACGACCTAGGCTTTCAGGCTGCGCTCAAGCTACTGAGCCAACAGCCGCGACCGAGCGCGATCTTCGCCTTGACCGATGTAGCGGCGATTGGCGTGATGCACGCTGCTGTCAGCCAAGGCTTGGCTGTGCCAAGCCAGTTAAGCGTGATCGGCTTTGACGGCATTGAGCTGGGCGCTTACCTCATCCCTGCGCTGACAACAGTTGCGCAGCCGATTGAGCAGCTTGGTTACAAGGCTGCAGAGGTACTGCTGCGGCGTGTCGGTCGCGTGCAGGCTGAGCATGAGCACATCGTCCTACCAACTCAGCTGATTGTGCGCGCTAGTACAAGTATGCCGTTGCTCGCAGAGTAGTTGAGGAAGTCACCATGGCAGAAGTTGCAAGTGTGCACAGCAAAGCGCTCGACGGGACTGCGATACGCCAAGCGATCAGCCAGCTCTTGGTGCGTTATGGCATTGTGCTTGTCCTAGTTGTCCTCGTGGCAGGCATGACAATTCTCTCGCCGCTACTGCGTGACGGACAACAGCTGTTCCTGACGCCGCGTAACCTGATCCAAGTCACTTTGCAAGCCTCAATCAACATGATTCTTGCCGTTGGCATGACGTTCGTCATCACAAGTGGCGGCATTGATCTCTCAATTGGCTCGATTGTGGCGCTATGCGGCGTGCTATCAGCTATGGCGATGCGCGATCTCGACATCGGACCTTGGGCAGGCTTCGCGCTTGCACTGCTGATTGGCGCTGCCTGTGGCTTCATCAATGGACTGCTGATCACGCAGTTGCGTCTGCCGCCTTTCATTGTGACGCTCGGCACACTGGGCATTTTTCGCGGCGCAGCGCTCATTATCAGCGATGGACGCTCAGTCTACGGCTTTGATCGCAGCTTCCAAGAGATTTTCTCAGCGCGTCTGCCGATTAGCGCCGATTTAGAGCTGCCTGTGGCAGTGCTGATCGCAGCTGTGATAGGCACTTTGGCTTGGGTAGTCTTGACCAAGACGCGCTTTGGCAAATACACGGTTGCTATTGGTGGAAGCGAGGAGACGACTCGTCTAGCTGGTGTGCCTGTGCAGCGCTACAAGCTGGGCATTTACACGCTGTGTGGCTTGCTAGCCGGCGTGGCAGGTGCGCTGCTCTTGGCGCGGCTGCGCAGCGGCGATCCGACGTTCGGCACAGGCTTTGAGCTGAACGCAATCGCTGCAACGGTCATGGGCGGCACGAGTCTTTCAGGCGGCAGCGGCACGATTCTCGGCACGCTCGTTGGCTCGCTTATCATCAGCGTCGTTCAAAACGCCATGAATCTGTTTAACGTTCAGAGCTACTGGCAACAGCTGATTGTCGGCGCTGTCATCCTTTTCGCCGTCATCCTCGACCAATGGCGTCGGCGTCAAAGTCGCTAGGCAATAAGGAGGTGATGTGCAAGTCATTTAGAGCTGTCTGGTGGAGCACGAAAGTCTTTTTCATCACTTTCAGCGCTAGTTAATCTTTACAAGGAGTGAGCCATGAGGAAAGTAACAGCTTTACTTCTAATTCTCGCTTTGGTGGTTGTAGCCTTCGCACAGCCGACGCTTGCGCAGGAGAAGCGCGTCCGTCTGGGAGCGCTGATCAAGAACCTCGATAACGAATTCTTCCTGACCATGCAGAAGGGCTATGAGTTCGCAGCGGCGCGGCTCGGCATTGATATCGTGGTAGGTAGCACGCCAACGGAAGGCACAGCTGAGCAACAACTCGCCATTCTGGAAGGCTGGCTGAACGAAGGCGGCTTTGACGGCTTCATCGTGACGCCGTTCCGCGCTACCAGCTTGAACTCTGCATTGGAACGCGCCACGCAATTGGGCATCCCAATCATCAACATTGACGAGCTGATCCCTGCGGACGCGCAGCAGGGCATCAAGCTGGCTGCTCAAATTGCCTCAAACAATGTGCGCGCAGGCGAGGAAGCAGGTCGCTATGTGATCGCTAACGTCGAGGCAGGCGCTGAGGTAGCTGTGATCGAAGGCGCGCCGGGCACCACCTCCAGCATTGACCGCGTCACAGGCTTCACCAAGACGGTCAGCGCCGCAGGCTACAAAGTGGTCGCCAGCCAGCCTGCTAACTGGGATCGCGCGCGCGCCTTTGAGGTCGCCAGCAACATCCTACAGGGCAATCCGAACGTCAAGGCGATCTTCGCAGCCAATGACGGCATGGGTCTAGGTGCGATTGAGGCAGTCGAAGCAGCAGGCTTGAGCGGCAAGGTGATCGTGCTGAGCGTGGACGCCATTCCTGAGGCGCTAGAGGCGGTGAAGGCAGGGCGTCTGGCAGGCACAGTCGCTCAGTACCCTGATGAAATGGCGATCCTCGCTGTTGAGGCGATGCTCAAGGTGCTGCAAGGTCGTCCAATTGCGCCATTCATTGAGTCGCCTGTCAAGCTGATCACCAAAGAAAACGTGGATACAGCAGGCAGTCGGCTTGGCGACCCGAAGTTGCCCAAGCTGCGCATCGGCGCACTGGTCAAGAACCTTGATAACGAGTTTTTCCTGACCATGATCAAGGGATACGAGAAAGCCGCTGCTGATCTCGGCTTGGACGTTGTCATCGGCAGCACGCCAACGGAAGGTACAGCTGAGCAACAGCTCGCCATTCTGGAAGGCTGGCTGAACGAAGGCGGCTTCAAGGGCTTCAGCGTGACACCGTTCCGTGCTACGAGCCTTAACTCAGCTTTGGAGCGCGCTACGCAGCAGGGCATTCCAATCGTCAACATTGACGAGCTGATCCCTGCGGACGCGCAGCAGGGCATCAAGCTGGCTACACAGATCGCCTCGAATAACGTGCGCGCAGGACAAGAGGCGGCGCGTTACGTGATCGCTAACGTCGAGGCAGGCGCTGAGGTAGCCGTGATCGAAGGTGCGCCAGGCACCACCTCCAGCATTGACCGCGTCACAGGCTTCACGCAGACGGTCAGCGCTGCAGGCTACAAGGTGGTCGCCAGCCAGCCTGCCAACTGGGATCGCGCGCGCGCTTTTGAGGTCGCCAGCAACATCCTACAGGGCAATCCGAACGTCAAGGCGATCTTCGCAGCCAATGACGGCATGGGTCTAGGTGCGATTGAGGCAGTCGAAGCAGCAGGCTTGAGCGGCAAGGTGATCGTGCTGAGCGTGGACGCCATTCCTGAGGCGCTAGAGGCAGTGAAGGCAGGGCGTCTGGCAGGCACAGTCGCTCAGTACCCTGATGAGATGGCTTACCTCGCCATTGAGGCGCTGATCAAGGCGATTGAGGGCAGACCGTTAGCGCCGTTCATCGAGTCGCCCGTCAAGCTGATCACAAAAGAGAATCTACCGCAGTAAAGCGCTGAACAATCACTGGGAGCAGCTCACGCTGCTCCCACGTTTCCACAAATTCCTCAGAGAAACGCATGAGCTATCTGCTTGGCATTGATGTCGGCACCAGCAGCCTCAAGGCTGCGCTTTTTGACGCTGAATGCGCCCAACTGGTCGCCACAGCAGCTGAAGAGTATCCTGTCCATCAGCCTGTGCCGAACGCCGCTGAACAGACGCCTGAAACGTGGTGGAGCGCAGCGCTCAAGGCGACGCAGTGCGTCTTGCAAGGCGTGGATCGAAAGCGCGTGCGCGGCATTGGCTTGACAGGTCAGATGCACGGCACTGTCTTGCTAGATGCTGCGGCACAGCCACTGCGCCCTGCTATCATCTGGGCAGATGGGCGCAGCAGTGCGCAAGTAGAGCGCCTGTTGACACTTTTCCGCGAGTCCGAGTGGCTAGACATTGCAGGGACGTTGCCCGCCACAGGCTTCATGGCGGCTACACTCTTGTGGTTAGCTGAACACGAGTCTGAGACCCTAGAGCGCGCTAAAAGTGTCTTATTGCCGAAAGATTATATTCGTCTGAAGCTGACAGGCGAGCTAGGCAGTGAGCCAAGCGACGCTGCTTCAACGGCGCTCTTCGACGTTCGTTCAGCGAACTGGTCTGAGCGCTTGATTGAAGGTCTGGGCTTGCCGCGCACACTGTTTCCGCCAATTCATGGCTCAGCAGAGGTCGTGGGAACGCTGCGCGCTGAGGTAGCCGAGAGGCTCGGCTTGCCCGCGGGCTTGCCTGTGGTGGCAGGCTGCGCCGATCAAGCGGCACAGGCTCTGGCAAACAACGTCCTAGCGCGCGGCACTGCCTCAGTAACCATTGGCAGCGGCGGACAAGTTTTTGTGCCGCACATGCCCAACAATCATGGCGAACTTGCGGCTGATCAGCGCGTCCATGTCTTTAACCATGCAGCGCCGCGGCATTGGTATGTGCTCGGCGCGATTCTCTCAGCGGGCTTATCGCTGCGTTGGCTGCGCAACCTGCTGGGCTGGACAAACGATCCTGAGGCATATATGCGCCTGAGCGCAGCTGCAGAGTCAGCGCCGCGCGGCGCCGGCGGACTAATCTTTTTGCCCTATCTTCTGGGCGAGCGCACACCACACCGCGATCCGAAGGCGCGCGGCGTGTTCATCGGGCTGAGCTATCAGCACACTGCGGCACACATGGCGCGCGCCGTGATGGAAGGCGTCGCCTTTGCTTTGCGTCAAGCGCTTGAGGTCAGTTTTGCACTGGCAGGCAAAGCCGATCAGGTCGTCTTGGCAGGTGGCGGTGCACAGAGCGCCGTCTGGCGGCAAATCCAAGCGGACATTTATGGAGTCGCGCTGCGCCAAAGTCTGCTCCGCGAGCAGACGTGCGTCGGCGCGGCTTTGTTAGCAGGCGTCGGCTGCGGTCTTTACAGCAGTTTGTTGGAGGCTTGCGCAGTTGCAGCAAAACTTGGCGACTCGATTGAGCCTGATCGGTCAGCGTGTGTATACTATGAGGCGCGCTATGCACAGTTCAAAGCGCTCTACGCGCAGCTACGCCAAGACATGCATCTGCTGGCTGATGACGCGAGTTCGACCTGATAAAGCTCAGCGCTGTTCCAGTGCGTTTGACATCTCTTGCCTAGCTGCGCAGCCGAATTCAAATCGCTGAGTTCATTGTTCCTAGCAAGGCAATTCGTTATGCAATCAACACAGACTTTGCGCGGCGCGCTCTACGGAATCACAGCGGCGTCGCTCTGGGGCGCCATGTTCGTGGTCAGCGACGCGATGATGGAGCTCATTCCGCCGATCACCCTGCTCAGCATTCGTTTGATCATCGCGGCGTTAATGTTTGCAGGCATTTTGATGACCCAAAGACGCCTGCAGCTGCCTCTGCATGAGGCGCTGAGGTTGATGGCAATTGGCGCGCTCGGCTTCGGCGTCAGCGTTGGAACGCAGTTCATCGGCACGGCGCTTTCGTCTGCTATCAACGGCGCCGTTATCACAAGTGCGTCGCCTGCGTTCATCGTGCTATTTGCGTGGCTCTTGCTGCGCGAGCCGCTCACGCCCCTCAAGCTGATCTCAGGCGCTGTGGCAACGCTTGGCGTGCTGATCATTTTGGATTTATCGCAGTTCTCGCTTGGTATTGCCGATGCACAGCGCTTGATTGGCGATGTGTCGCTTGCTGTGGCAGCGATCAGCTGGGCAGCTTATTCAGTGCTGGTCAGGCGCGCCTCAAGACGTTTCAGCACGGCTGTCATCACGACCTATGCATTGATTGGTGGTTTCCTGTTCTGTGCGCCGATTGCCGCGCTAGAGTTGCGCGACACGGCTCTGCCTGCGCCGACGCTAGAAATTTTGGCAGGTATTTTCTTCCTGAGCGTGATTGTGATGGGCGGTGCGAATTACCTGTGGAATCGCGCCTTCGCGCTTGTCGAGGCGAGCGTCGCCTCGCTATTTTTCTTCGCGCAGCCGCTTGTAGGCGCGCTACTCTCAAATTGGCTGCTTAAACAGGCAATCACGCCGCAACTGGTCATCGGAGCCGCGCTGATCGTGCTTGGCGTGCTGCTTGCGCTGCGCAGCGAACAGCAACTCCAAGCGAAAGCGCGTGCTGCTGATGCATGACTCTTATAACGAGACTCTGATGCAACTCCACATTGCCATTTGTTGCGGAATGTCATATAGTGTAGCTTGTGAAAGAGCGCACTTTTGCAAGCAGCCTGAGAAAATCTAGAGCATGAGGTATTGCCGAGTATGTCAGCTATCGGAACAGTTGAACAGCCGCTGCGCGTCGCCATTGTTGGCTCAGGACCATCTGGCTTCTATGCAGCTGAACACTTACTGAAACAGACAAATCTGGTCGTCCAGATTGACATGTTTGACCGCTTGCCGACGCCATACGGTTTGGTGCGCGGCGGCGTCGCACCTGATCATCAGAAGATCAAGAATGTGATCAAGGTCTACGAAAAAATCGCGTCAAACGCGAGCTTCCGCTTCTTTGGAAATGTAGAGATCGGACGCGATCTGAGACACAGCGACCTAATGAGATACTATCACGCTGTCATCTACGCCACAGGCGCGCAGTCAGATCGGCGCATGGGCATTCCCGGCGAAGATTTGGCAGGTAGCCATGCCGCGACCGAGTTTGTGGGCTGGTACAACGCGCATCCTGACTACCGCGACCTGCACTTTGACCTTTCGCGGGAGAGCGTCGCGGTCATTGGCAACGGTAATGTGGCAATGGACGTGGTGCGCATCCTTGCCAAGACGCCTGAGGAGCTGATCGAGACGGACATCGCTGACTACGCGCTAGAGGCGCTGCGCCACAGCCGCGTCAAGCGGATTTACATGCTCGGACGGCGCGGACCCGCTCAAGCCGCTTTCACCAACCCTGAGCTGAAAGAGCTAGGCGAGCTCGCCGATGCTGAAGTGATCGTCAGTCCAGAGGAAGCGATGCTCGATCCGCTCAGCGCTGAATGGCTCGACAAATCAGGCGATAGCACAGCGCAGAAGAATGTCCGAATGTTGCAAGCGTATGCGGCGCGCGGCAGACAAGGCAAGAGCCGCCAAATCTACATGCATTTCCTAGTCTCGCCTGTGGAGCTGATCGGCACAGAGCGCGTCGAGGCGATCAAGCTAGTGCGCAACGTGCTGCAACCTGCCAGTGATGGTTCGCTGCGTCCGAAGGCAACTGATGAGACGTTCACCATTCCCGTTGGCTTGGTCTTCCGCAGCATTGGCTACAAAGGCGTGGCAGTGCCAGAGCTGCCGTTTGATGAGCGCAACGGCGTGATTCCGAACGTGGAAGGGCGCGTCGTCTCTGATGGGCAGGTCTTGCGCGGCGTCTATTGCACAGGCTGGATCAAGCGCGGACCGACGGGAGTCATTGGCACGAACAAGCCTGACTCGGTCGAGACGGTCAATCAGCTGCTCAACGACCTGCCAAATTTGCCTGAGCTGACGCCTGAAAACGCCCAGCGCGAGGCAATTCCAAATCTGCTGGCAGAGCGCGGCGTGCAGTACGTCACTTTCAGCGACTGGCAGGTAATTGATCAGCTTGAAATTGCGAATGGACAAGCTGTTGGTCGTCCGCGCTTGAAGTTCAGCCGCGTCTCAGAGATGCTGGACGCACTTGCTGCGCACAAGCGTGAGCAAGTCTCAGCTGACTGACACTCGGTTTAGAGATCGTACGCCTGTGCTCAGCACGAGCGCAGGCATTTTCTGTTTATATGACAATCGTTGGCGTGCGAGTTGGCGTCGGTGTAGGCGTGTGAGACGGCGTGAGCGTAGGCGTGCGAGTCAGTGTCGGCGTGCGTGAAGGCGTTATCGTAAGCGTCGGCGTGTGCGTGAACAGCGCATCATAGTCTACAAAGGCGGACGCATAGTACCAATTCGGTCTCAGCTCTTCAATCTTCAGAGAGCTGCCTATCACGTTGCTGAAGCAGACAGTTCCTGCATAGGTCGAATTGACATCAGTTTCGATATAAGCGTAAATATCATTCCCACTGAAAAAGCCACGCTCATGCGTGTGCGGATAGTCAAAGATGACAGCGTAGAAGCCTTGTGTGTTTGAGCAACGTCCGTAGAAGATATGCAAGCCGCGCAGATTTTCAAAGCGAGTAGGCGGCACATAAACAGCTTGGTTGGTCGCAAGATCGCGCCATTCGGTCAGGAAAGGACGCAAGCGATTCGCAAGATCATCAACGGCAAAGCGATGCGCAGCTGTAGCAGTGGCTTGCTCATTTGCACGCCGACTATCAGCAGCTCGTGCATTTAGCAACAAAAGCAAAAATACAATGCCAATGCCTAGCGTGATCATGCCGCTGACTGCTGTCCAAGAGTCCCATGTCTCAGTGCGCTCAGAGGCAATGCCTTTTGTCCTATTGCTCCAGTGAGTTAAATCCCACCAGAAGTCGCGGAAGAAGAGCATCACGACGCCCACGCCGATGAGGAGGAGTACAAACAGAATCTCCATACTGAATAGCCTGAAAGCTCAAGCGGACAGAGAAGACAGCAATGAGAAGAGCAACGTAACGCAAATATAGCGCAAAACAGGCGTACGTTGCAAAGCGCGCTCTGACTGGCTATAGTCGTTCAGCTGAGCGGCAATTAGGTAACAGGAGAGCTTAAATGCGCCGAGTGTTGGTACTTGTTTTGTGTATGGTCTTGTGTGGTGCACTTTTGACCAGTCATTTCGCAGCATGGCGCGCTCATGCGCAGGAGCGGAGCGCTTGCCGCGCTCTGGCAGAAGAGGGAATTGCAGCCGCAGCGCGCGCTTGTGGCACAGCAGGCGCAAACACTGCCTGCTACGGTCATACGGGCGTGGTAGCGAGCAGCGCTGAAGGTGTTGCGCTGAACAATGTAGGTCAGATTGTGCCGCTCAGCCAAATTAAAGGTCTAACGACGCAAGCTGCTGACCTAACGAGCGGCGCGTGGGGCATCGCTGTGCTGAATATTCAAGCAGGCTTGCCTGAAAGCGCAGCAGGTGTGCGCGCTGCGCTCTTTGGCGACTCAGTCTTGACCTCAGCCGTGCGCCCTGAGGCGGCTACGCTCAAGACGCTGCCTGTGCGCACCTTTGATGACTTGCCTGTGCTGCTGCGCGCCGGCGCCAGCAAAAATTTCCCGCAAATCACGCGCCTGCTTTTCAATCAGGAAGGCACAGCTGATGGACGCAACAAGCAGAACACTTGGGTGCGCGTACGGCTTGGCGAGTTAGTTGGCTGGGCATCGGTCAACCAGATTCGGTTAGACGGCGACATTAACTCTCTGCCAATCCGCGATGATCGAGATATTCTGCCCGATTTTCTCTACACGGCACCAATGCAAGCCATGACGCTCAGCAATGTGCCGCCGCGCGGTAAGCCTGCCTGCACAGAGACAGCCAGCGGCTTGCTCCTGCAGCGTAGCGCCGCAGCGGGCGACGTCCCTGCACGCTTGATGGTCAACGGCGTGGAGCTGAGCTTTCTGAGCGCGACTCTCGCCTTGCGTGCCACGCCTAACGACAACTTAGACGTGATGGCAATTGAAGGCGTGGTGACTGTGCGTTCCTTTGGTACAGAGGCAACTATTGCTGATGGCGAGATGTTGCAAGTGCGCATTGGCGGCGCTGATGGTTTGACCGCGCTGGCTGCGCCAAAAGAGAAGACGCGCTTGCCGTTTGCCGCTGTGGAAGGCGTGCCGCTCACGCTGATGCCGAAGACGCTCTCGTGCTTGGCAGGCGTGACGCGCAACGATCCGCGCGTAGCCGCGCGCTCAGGTCCGAGCGAGAAAGACTTCACCTCGCTCTTTTTCATGAATCCTGCCCAGATTTACGTGGTGGAAGGCTGGAACACAGACGCTGACGGCAACAGATGGTGGAAGCTGCGCAACGAGAGTCGCGCTGAGAACTGGGTGCCACAAAAAGCAGTGCGCACAATCGGCGCTTGCGACAAAGTGGAGCAGGTCGAGGTTGGGATGCGCGCGAGCGGCGGCGGCAATGAAGCAGCAGGCGGCATTCCGGGCGGCGGTGGCTTTGCGCCTAGCACGCGCACAATCTGGAATGCTGAAGTTGGCACGGATCAGCTGATCGGCAATTGCAAGCTGGGCGCGCTGAACTACTGCGCGCACATGGTCGCCATTGCGCCGAGCGGCAACGGCTTAATCTATCGCGGTCAAGAGATTGCGCCGTACTACCTAACGCGCGTCCGCGAGAATGTGTATGTCTACGAAGGGCGCAACGGCATGAACAACGGACGTATCAGCCTCGTGCTGACCTTCACCAGTCCAACGACCTATACGCTGACTCAGACGCTGATTCTCGACGCCGATCCTGAGTGCCAGCATGTGAACGTGGTCAATGCCACAATGCGCTAGTTGAGGAGTGAGCGAGTCATGGTGCGGAAAGTACTGTTGGGAAGCCTTGCTGTGCTCCTAGTTGCGGCGATGATCGTGCCACACGGCGTTGCTGCACAGGACAACACAACGCCGTACGCCTGGACAGAGACGCAGACAAATCTTCGGACTGGACCTGGCACTGGCTATCCAATTATCACAACCCTGCCAATTGGCGTACAGCTGGTCATTGAGGCGCGCAATGCTGACACTAGCTGGATTCTGCTGCGCGCCGAGAATGGGCTGCGCGGCTGGGGACGGACTCGGCTGTTCCGTCTCTCAGGCAATTTCCAGTTGCGCGCCTTGCCCGTCAGCACAGAGATCATTGATCGGTCTGCTGTGGCAGGCGCCGCGCCGCCTGATAATGTACGTCCGCCAGAGGTAAGCGGCACAGCTCCTTTGGACGCGCCGTTCATCCCAAAAATTACACCAAGCGTGCGCGCCGCCATGCGCGCTATCGTTGCCAAAGGTCGCCAAATGGGCAACAATCCGCGCGTCTTCTCCAAAGTAGGCGACTGCATGACCGATCATCCGCAATTCCTGAACCCATTCGCTTGGGGACAGTATAACCTGCGCGAATATGCTTACCTGCAGGCGACCATTGACTATTTCAACGTCAAGCCGCGCGAAGACGTCGGCAGCTCGTGGGATGCAGGCAGTCTGGCAGCACATAACGGCTTTAACTCAAGCGCTGTGCGCGAGCCACAGTGGGCAAATCCTGCGCTGTGCCAGCCGAATGAGAGTCCACTGAAGTGCGAGTATCGTCTAAACAAGCCTGCTGTGGCAGTGATCATGTTTGGCATTGCCGACGTGCTAGTTATGACGCCGCAACAGTTCTATCGCTTCATGCTCAACATTGTGAACGACTCACTGGCTGCAGGCGTTGTGCCGCTGCTCAGCACATTCCCAGAGAATCCGTCTGTGCCACAACTCTCGCGGCAAGTTAACCAGATGGTGCTGGCACTGGCACGCCAGAAAAATGTGCCTGTGATGAACTTCGCCGACGCTGTAAAGAATCTGCCAAATGGCGGCTTAGAAGCTGATGGCATTCACCTCTCGTTGCCGCCAGGCTTAGCCACAGATTTCTCGCCTGAGAATCTGCAATACGGCATGACCGTGCGCAACTTGCTGGTGCTGCAGTCTCTGGACGTGATTCGGCGCGAAATCTTGAACTGATCAACTCAGCACGTGAGCGGCAAGGCTGCTCACGTGCCTTGAAAGGCTGAATTATGGTCACTACGCTACAGAAAGAGCCGTTCACTGCTCTAGCTGATGTCTACAAGATCAGTGGTCTTTCAGCTTATAGCACACAGCTGGCTTCACAGTTGCTGGACTTCCTCTACAACCAAAGCTGGGAAGGCAGCCGCATGTTAGATTTGGCAACAGGCATTGGCGAGGTGCCGTGCTGGTTCGCCACGCAGCGCGTGCGTGCCGTCGGCGTAGATAGCTCGGCAGCAATGCTCAAGCATGCACGGCAACAGGCAGAGTCGCAGGGTTTGGCGGCGACCTTCGTGCAAGCCGACATACGTACCTATCAGCCTGATCAGCCCGCTGACCTTGTGCTATGTCTTGGCGGCTCGCTAAACTACTTGCCCAGTCTGAACGACCTAGGCGCTGTGTTCCGCGTAGCTGCTGCGGCTTGTGTACGAGGCAAGCCGTTCATCTTTGACCTGCACACCATTCAAGGCTTATCGCGCACGCCTGCTGAGCGGATTCTCTCCGAAGGTGAGCAGCATTTCATTGCTACGCGCAACGCTTTCAGCTATGAGACGCTCAGCCTCAGCACACGCTACACGATCTTCCACTACACCAGTGCATGGCAACGCGCTGAGGAGACGCACATCCTTCGTGGTTATCCCGTGCAAGCTGTGCAGCGCCTGCTCAGCAGCTCAGGCTTTGCGCTAGAGCAAACTTTGACGCTCGACTTCGCGCCGATTACAGCAGTCACTAATGACGACATGTTGCTTTTCGTAGCGCGCCGCGTCTGAGAAAGGTAGCCAGATCATGAGAAATCCTGTTGGGATCGTTTTTCTGGTCTTATTCGTGCTGACGACGCTGTTCACTTATGTGGCTGTGAGACAGCGTCAGCTCTCATTCGTCAAAGGTGTCGCATTTAGCGCTCTCAGTGCCTCCGTCTGCTTCATCCTGTTCATAGGCTCGCAGAATGGTAACTGGCTACAGGCGCTGATCTTTGGCACTTTGATTGGCACAGTCTTCAGCGTGCTGACAGTCTCTGCGGCGCGCTATTTTCGTGCTAACGACGCCGCTAGGGCGTCTACTGCGCCTGAGTTACGCCGACAATCGCCTACTGACCAGTGAAAAGTGCGATCACTGAGCCTCTCTAGGCTGATCTCTCTGCGAGGCGCGCTGTGCCTCACGCTTTTTCACGGTTTTCTCTCAAAAATGCTGCGACGTGCTGCAAGCTGTTGACAGCAGCTCGCGCTTAGTGAGACAATGCGTGCACATCATCTGATTTCGAGAGGACGGTCTCATGACAGGTGCAGAGCTTCAGGCAAAAGGCACTGAGCTGTTTATGCAGCGCGACTACGAGGCGGCGCAGGAGCAGTTTGAAAGAGCAAAAGCGGCATATGAGGCAGAGGGCAGGCTCGATTTAGCGGCTGAGATGCAGGTCAATCTAGGCTTGATCGATCAGCGCTTGGGCAACTTCGAGGCTGCCGTTGAGAAGCTGAATGCAGCGCGCCAATTCTTCGCTGAGCGCGGCGATGCAGAGCGTGAAGCAATGGTCATCGGCAACTTAGGCGGTTTGTACATGGCGGAAGGCAACACTGAGCAAGCCTTCACGCTGCTGCGCGAGGCAGCCGACACTTTCCGCGACTTAGGCGATGACGACCGCTACGGACGCACGCTGCTCGAACTGGCAAATCTGCAGGCGCGCAGCGGCAAGTGGCTCGAAGCCGCAGCGACTTATGAAGTAGCACTCGACCTAGTCAAAGAGCCTAACTTCCGTCAGCGCGTGCTGAAAGGCTTGCTAAACATCAAGAACAGGCTGACGGGCGGCGGCGTGCCGAAAAGCACTAGCTCTAATGCGACCAAGCCAGATGCCTAGCTAGGTTGCGCTGCGCTTCCACGTGCCGTTGCGCAGGCGAAAGATGAGTGTCTCAACACGATCAGCGCGCAGCACTTGCACAATGGCGCGTGGAATGCCATCCGCAGCCGCTGTGATCGCCGCAGCCAAGACTTGCGCGTTTGGCTGACCAGAAGCGTTGATACGTTGCTGCAGCAGCGCGCGCGTACCGAAGTCGCTCACGTCCCAGAGCGCCTGCAGCGCCTCGAAGTCATTCTGAGCAATCAGCTGACGCTCCACTTCCAGCCGCCACTGAAAAAACGGACGCCAGTCCAAGTTTAGCAGTTCCAGTGGCTGACCAAGCGCGCGCGCTACGGCGCCGATATCTGCCTCAGGCGTCAAGGCGCGCGCCACAGCCGCGACCGCTGAATTGCCGTAGTTGTCGCGCAGGCTTTGCACAAAAGCAAGACGTAATGTGTCTATGCGACCTGTGTAGGTCGCTGCTAACCACTCGACTAGCGTTTGATGCAGCCAAGCAGCGTCTGCACTGCGGCGCGGACGCATGCCACCAGTTACCAAGTCCATTTGACGCGCTGCAAGGTAAGCAGCGATAGTCTCCTCAAGCGCTTGTGGCAACGGATTGGACAGAGGCAAGCGGTCATCACGTGCCAGTGGCGACGGCACAAACAATCGGTTAGGACGTGCGCTATCCCAAGTCACCTGCAGCACAGGATTCGGCACAATCTCAAGCGCTAGCTCAGGACATGCACTGTTGCCTAGCACCTGACAGCTATCGCGCCACCAGCGCGCCGCACGTTCCAGCAAAACGCGCGCTGTGTCCTCGTCCAGTTGGCGATAGAAGACAGTCACGTTGCCATTGTGCAACGTTCGCGCCTCGCCCCAGAAAGTATAATCTGACGGCACATGCCGCCAACCGTCGCTGTAGCGCCAATAGAACCAGACTGCCCGATGTGCCACGCCGTCTAGCACCTCTTCAAAGACCACGCGCCCGCGCTGACCGTCTACTGTCGCGTCAAAGACCGTGCCGCTCAGCACGAGGTTTCTCTCAACCTTCAGGCGCTGATAGTGCTGAAAGCGTTCACCTTGAACGATGTACCAGTTTTCCCCGGCGCTGCGCTGAAGCGCCATGAAGTCGCTGTAGTTGCCGATGCGCAGCGCCGTCAACTCTGCCTGTATTGTGTCAATCAGGCTTTGACGCAGCTGATTGTCAACGTCTTCAAGGCGCAAGAGCACCAAAAGAATTGTGACGCCTGTGAAGAAGACGGTCAGCATGGTGAACAGGATTAGCTTTCGGCGCTGTTGACGGCGCTCTTGACGCGCCTCAGGCGACTCAGTGGCGCGTTGATGAATGCGTTCTGTCTCAATCTGCCAATCCAGCTTGATGCTCAACGTCTCTGCCCTGTCTCACTCAACTCTTGGCTTTTGCAAGGTCACTTCGCCGGCAAAAACGCGCTGAATTTTACCGTCATCTGTTCGCACCAACAGCGCGCCATCTTCATCCACGTCTAGCGCTTGCCCTGCAACAATTTGACGTGCCGTGCCAACGTCAGTTACTTGCACGCGCTTGCCCAGTGTGCTGAGCGCTGCACGCCATGCCTGAAAAAGCGCCAAGCCTTCAGCATGTGCCGACCAGTAGTCAAGGCGCTTGAGAATATCGGCTAGAAGCAAGGCGCGGTCTACCTGTACACGACAATACGGTTCGAGGTTGGTTGCAGTGGCGCTCAGCTCAGAGTCCCCAAACGGCACACGCACGTTGATGCCAATTCCAATGATGATCGCCTCTAGCAGAGCACCATGCCATAGTGGTTCAACCAATATGCCGCAGACTTTGCGATCATGTAGATAGACATCGTTGGGCCACTTCAGCTTGACCACGCTGGCTTCTAGATCGAGCAGGTCGAGCAGCGCGCTGCGCACTGAGACAGCCGCTGCCATTGTGTAGCGCGTTGGTGGTATCACAACCGATGGACGCACAATCGCGCTGAATAGCAGCGCTGTGCCGCTAGGCGCTTGCCAAGTTCGCCCGAAGCGTCCGCGTCCTGATGTCTGAAGCTCAGTCACCACAACAGCACCATGCGGCGCGCCATTAGCTGCCCAGTCACGCGCTACATCGTTTGTGCTGCCGACGGTCTCAAAAAATTGAAAAGGGCGGTCATCCAGCGCTGCTTGCAGACGCTTGACAGTCAATGTTTCGGAAGATTCACTCGCCATAAGGTGTCCAGATGTTCTTGACCTGTGTCGCAGCGCGCAGGAAGACCTGCCCTTCGCCTTGCCTGCGGTCAAACCAGTTGCGCAGAGTTGCCTCTGCCCAAGTGCGCTTCAAGTTGCTGACTGAGGCAGCTTCGACGAGCTTCACGCCTTCAGGCGTGCCAAAATACCACACAGCGTCCACATCTTCGTGTTCAGCGAGCGTTTTTGCTAGGACGTCGCGCTTGCCTGTGACGACGTTCACCACGCCGTCTGGCACATCTGATGTCTCCAACACTTGGTAAAAGTCTGTGGCAACCAGCGGATACGCCTCAGATGGCACAATTACGACTGTGTTGCCCATTGCAATCGCAGGCGCCATCAGTGAGACAAAGTTGAGCAATGGCGACTCATCAGGACACAAAATGCCGATTACGCCGATTGGCTCAGGGATAGCTAGGACGATTCCGCGCAGTGGCGTACTGTGCACCAGACCATCGTACTTGTCTGCCCAGGCTGCATAAGTGAACAGCCGTTGCAATGCTGCTTGGACTTCGCCTGTGCCGTCTCTACCTGTCAGCGCGCTTAAGCGTGCCGCAAATTCTGCTGAACGCGCTGCAAGGTTCTCTGCGATGTAATAGAGAATCTGAGCGCGCTGATGACCGTGCGTGAACTGCCAACTTGCTGCTGCGTGCGCTGCTTCAACAGCATTGCGAATATCTTTGCGGTTGCCTTCGCCAACCTCGCCTAACAAATGACCGTCAGCGCTGCGCACAGGCAAGCTGTAGCCGCTATCTGGGCGAACTTGCTTGCCGCCAATGAATAGCTTGGGCGTGCGATCAATCGCAATGACTGGGAATGCATACGCAGCGGCTGTGTTTGTGCCAGTTGGCGCACATTCCGAGGGACTTGTGCGCATTTTGAGATATTCATACATGCCTTCGCGCCCGCCTTCGCGTCCGTAGCCGCTTTCACGGTAGCCGCCAAAGCCTGAGGCAGCATCGAACAGATTTGTGGCATTGATCCAGACTGTGCCAGCTTTGACCTTGCGCGCGATGTCGAGTGAGAGGTTAAGGTTGTCTGACCAGATTGAGGCGGCTAAGCCGTAAGGTGTGTTGTTGGCGAGCGCAACTGCTTCCGCAGGCGTGCGGAAGGTCATCACTACGAGAACAGGTCCGAAGATTTCCACTTGCGCAATAGTAGACGAAGGAGCGACATTTGTAAAGAGGGAAGGTGGGAAAAAGTAGCCTTCAGCTGGACAAGCAGTGGAAGGTTGCCATAGCTGAGCGCCTTCAGCAATGCCTTGTGCCACTAACGCTTGAATTTTTTGCAGCTGCACAGGCGCAATAATTGCGCCGATATCCACAGCCTTATCGAGCGGATCGCCGATGCGCAACTTTTCCATGCGCGCCTTCAATTTACTCACCAAACGCTCAGCAACATTCTCTTGCACCAGTAAGCGCGAGCCAGCACAACAGACTTGCCCTTGGTTGAACCAAATTGCATCCACCACGCCTTCCACAACGCTATCTAGGTCAGCATCCTCAAAAACGATGAACGGCGACTTGCCGCCTAGCTCCAGTGAGAGTTTTTTGCCACTGCCTGCAGTCCTTTGACGGATAATTCGCCCGACCTCAGTTGAACCAGTAAAAGCAATTTTGTCTACATCGGGATGTGCCACGAGCTGTGCGCCGACTTGTCCGTCACCTGTGATGATGTTCACAACACCTGCAGGCAAGCCGATATCTTCACACAACTCGGCGAAGCGAATAGCTGTGATTGAGGTGAACTCAGCAGGCTTCAGCACGACCGTACAGCCTGCGGCTAGTGCCGGCGCGATCTTCCACGCTAACATCAGCAGTGGAAAGTTCCACGGAATGATTTGTCCGCAGACGCCAACAGCTTCCATATCTGGAAACTCGCTCTCCAGCAGCTGTGCCCAGCCCGCATGATGATAGAAATGCCGCGCTACAAGCGGGATATCAATGTCGCGCGTCTCGCGGATTGGCTTGCCATTATCCAGCGTTTCCAGCACAGCGAACAGACGCGAGTGACGCTGAATGCCACGCGCTAAGGCGTAGAGATAGCGCGCGCGTTCCCAGCTCGATAGCGCGCGCCACGCAGGTAACGCTGCACGCGCTGCACGGACTGCAGCATCCACGTCCTCAGCTGAGGCTTGCACGATGCGCGTCAGCGGCTTACCTGTGGCAGGATTAACGCTCTCAAAGGTCTGAGCGCCACGTATCCATTGCCCGTTGATGTACATCGGCAAGCTCTCACCATGAGAGGCTATCCAAGCGTAGGCTGCTGCGGCTGACTCAGGCGCCTCGCCGTAGGGTAAGGTCTCGAAGAGTTCAGAGAGCGTCGGTTTCCTCATGTTTGACTATCACTTTCGGTTTGATGCTTCGTACTGTGCTTCGCTTGGCGCGGCAAAGTGACGCGAAACGTGCTACCTTTTCCAACAGCTGTCTCAACATGGATTGTGCCTTGGTGCTGCTCTACGATAGCCTTTACGATTGCCAAGCCTAAGCCTGTGCCGTCTTCTTTACGATAGGCAGGTTGCGGAATACGGTAGAATTTATCAAAAATATACGGTAGTTCCTCTTGCGGAATGCCCAAACCAGTGTCACGCACAGCAATGCTGAACGTCTCTGACGCTACTTCCACATGCACCTCCACACTGCCTTGCTCAGTGTACTTAATCGCATTGGAAACTAAGTTACCGAGTGTGCGGCAGATAGCATGGCGCTCAACTTCCACAATTGCGTCTTCTTCAGGCAGATAGACTGCAAAACTCAGCTGCTTATTCTCTGCTTGCAGCTCAAAGCCAACCAGTGCTTCTTGAATCAAGGTTCGCAAGCTAGTTGGTGCGTAATTAGGCGGCGTGCCTGACGTCAAGCGCGTGAGGTCGAGCAGGTCAGAGATCATCGTTAACATGAAGCCTGCTTTTCGTTCAATAACTGTGACCAGTTCCGACTGTTCGTTAGTCAGTCCTGTCTCGCGCAGCATGTCAGCTGCGCTCAGAATTAGACCGAGTGGATTTTTTAGATCGTGTGACACAGCACGGACGAAGCGACTTTTAGCCTCATCAAGTGCCTTGAGCTGGTCAAGCTGCGCAGCGCGCAGCATCTCTAACTCGCGCTGGTGCCGATACAAGCTGATATGTGTCCGAACGCGCGCCAAAACTTCCTGCGCATGGATTGGCTTAGTGATGTAGTCAATGGCGCCGACGTTGAAAGCGCGCACTTTGTCTAACCGACTATCTGAGGCGCTGATAAAAATGACTGGCACGTCGCGTGTGCGCGAGTCAGCTTTGATGCGCTGACACACCTCAAAGCCATCCATGCTTGGCATGTAAACGTCGAGCAGCACTAGGTCGAAGGCGTGCTGGTTGAGCAGTGCAAGCGCAGTCGCACCGTCTTCTGCTTCAAAGACTGTGTAACCTTGATTGGCGAGCATGGAATGTAGCACTGAGCGATTTTGAGCCGCGTCATCCGCCACGAGAATAATGCCACTCGGCATACGCGCGTTTCCCTCACTGTAACTTGCTTTCAGATAGAACAGTGTAGCCTTCTAGCCGCAGCGCGCGGCAAGCGCGCTCCAAACTGGCATGGCGCACAAGGATGTAGTCAGTGTTGTAGGTCGAAATGGCGAAAATGGTGATGCCAACGGCAGCGAGCGTTGCGCTGATGCCTGCTAAAATGCCTGTCAATCCGAATTCCAGTGTACCTTCTACTTTCAAAGCACTCAGATCACCCTCACGTGGAACGCCGAGCGGCACGGCTGACTCAGCGCAAACGACCGAGAGCTCATCAGCTGTGCGCACAAACGCCACGAGGCTGCCGCTTGCCCAGCTTGGCAACGGCGAATCAGGCGGCAATTGACAAACCGCGAAACGGTCAGGCAAGACGCTTAGAGTGAGACCAGTTGGTTGCATTGGATAAGCCTCGCGCTGCACAGAGATTTCTATAAATCTATCATGCTTTTTGTGTGCTGCGTCGCAAAAAAGTGTATCAAACTTAACTGCCCACAATTTTAAGCGCTCCCAAGACTTTGATCTGCGTCAAAGACGGCTTGACCGCTCTCAAGCTACCCTAGCATCAAAGGCATGGACATTCACAGGCGGCACATTGAATGTGACGAAAGTCACTGTGAATAAATCCGAATCTCACTGTACTTCCGTGAACAATAAGCATATCTTGAGTGTAGTGATTAGAAATTGCTTATGAAAGGTGTTGCCCAAAAGACCCTAAATGCACGCTTATATACAGCATTGGTCACAAGGACTTCTGAGAGGACATTTATGAGTGAAGCACTGAATGTATCGCCACAAGTCACGGCGTATGGCAAGGTTCGTAGGCGTATCCCTTTTCCGATCATGCTGATTCTGGCAGGAATGCTTGGCTGCATCATCGGACTAGGCAGTTTCACCTTCATCTATGCGAAGGGCTACTCATACCTGACCGACGATCCAAATGCCTGCGCCAATTGTCACGTCATGCGTGACGTTTTCACAGCTTGGACGCGCAGCAGTCATCGCAGCGTGGCGACATGCAATGATTGTCATACGCCGCACGATAGCCTAGTGAGCAAGTACTTTTCAAAGGCGCGCAACGGCTTTAACCATGCGCTTGCTTTCACCACAGGCAACTTTCATGAGCCGATCCGTGCCAGCACCTATAACCGTGACATTGCGCGCGAGAACTGCATGTCTTGCCATGCTGCTGTGACAAGCCAAATGAGCCATGTTGGTGGCGAGGCAACTGACTGTCTCGCGTGCCACTCTCGCGTTGGTCATGACGAATAAGATCGTAAGGAGATATTTTTCATGAGTACGCAAGAACCGAAACGTAGCACACAATTCTTTCTGCTGACAGGCGCTTTTCTACTCGGTGGCGTCGTGATGGTGGCGCTTGCCTTGCTGCTGCTGAACATCAACACGCGGCAAGTGGAAGGCGCTATTTCACCAGCACGCATCGTTGAGATCGCCGAAAACGAGATGGATCCAGCTGTCTGGGGACAAAATTTCCCAAGCCAATATCATTCCTTCATGAAAACGAAAATTGACAACATGCCAACCAAGTACGGTGGCAGTCAGCCAATTGACAAGCTGGAAAAGTACCCTGTGCTGCGCCGTCTATGGGCAGGCATGCCTTTCAGCGCCGATCACAAAGAAGATCGTGGACATTACTACGCTCAAATCGATCAAAGACAGACAGCCCGCAATCGCGTAGTCAAAGAAGACGGAACAGTCACCTATAAGCAACCCGGCGCTTGCATTAACTGCCACGGCGGCGAGGCGCCTATACTAATCGCTGAGCTAGGCTGGGAAAAGTTCAATAGCACGCCTTATGCTGAGCTAGTTGATCGTGTGCAGCACGGCGGCACTTGCAACGACTGCCACGATCCTAAGACGATGCAGCTGCGCATCTCGCGTCCGGCGTTCATCAATGCAATGGCAGCGCGCGGCATTGACGTTAACAACGCCACACGCCAGGAAATGCGCTCGTATGTCTGCGCGCAGTGCCATGTCGAGTACTACTTTGCAGGCGATAAGAAAATCCTGACCTTCCCTTGGCTGAACGGTCTGAACATTGACGAGATCGATCAGTACTACACAGATATCGGCTTTAAGGACTGGACACATCCTGATACTGGCGCGCCGATGATCAAGATTCAGCACCCTGAGTTTGAGCTATTCACGACTGGCATTCACTACAAGTCAGGCGTTAGCTGCGCCGATTGCCACATGCCTTACGTGCGCGAAGGCTCGCTCAAGGTCACAGATCACTGGATTCGTTCGCCTATTCATAACATCAACAATGCTTGTCAAACCTGTCACAAGCAGGATGAAAAGGCGCTGCTAGAGCGCATCAGCACCATTCAAGACCGAACGGCAAAATTGCTGCATGACGCCGAAGCTGCATTGGTTGATGCTATTGACGCAATTAAAGCGGCTAGGGAAGCAGGTGCAACTGACGACGCACTGAAAGAGGCGCTCTGGTTGCATCGCCGCGCACAAATGCGCTGGGACTTCATCTTCAGCGAGAACAGCACAGGCTTCCACAGTTCGCAAGAGTCAGCACGCATTTTGGCTGATGCAATCAACCTAGCGCGCCAAGCACAGATCGCTGCTATCAAGCTCACGCCGCAAAAAGTGCAGGCGAGTGCCGAATAGTCGCCGCTGCGTCGGCTTGTGCAAGGGACGGCATACGCCGTCCCTTTGGCTGCCCAGAAGTATTGCTTATTGCTCGCGCCTAACGCTGAATTCTCTCGCTTATAACAAATGATGCTTGTCAGCATCGGTCGTGATGAACGTCACTACGCTCAGTCGGCGCGCCGTCTTACCATACAAGCAGAGCTGAACGGAGGATCGAAAAAATGACCCAAATTGCTTGGGAAAAGCCTGAAAACACATCTGAGGAAGCTATTCGCAGTGGCGTTCAATGGAAGTACCTGATCGGGTTAATCGTGCTGTTCATCGGCATCGGCTATTTGATCATGCAGGGCACGGTTAGCGGCGCGCGCTATTTTATCAGCGTGGATGAGCTGCTGAACGGCGATTACGTCGGCAAAACTGTGCGTATCAGCGGCGCTGTGATCGGTGAGAGCATTCGCTACGATCCGCAGAACCTGATCATTGACTTCACTATTGCCAACATCCCAAATGAGACCAAAGACCTTGCCCGTGCGCTGCACGAGGCAGTCTATGATCCGAAGGCGACGCGCTTAGCTGTCCATGTACGCAATCAAGTTAAGCCTGATCTGCTGCAGAATGAGGCACAGGCAATTTTGACAGGCAAACTCGGCACTGATGGCGTCTTTTACGCGACTGAAGTACTGCTGAAATGTCCAAGCCGCTATGAAGAGATCGCGCCGAACCAAGCTATCGCCGATCCATTGGCAAGAAAGTGAGCATGTAGGCGATGTTAGCGGAACTCGGCTTTATTGCAACCTTTCTCGCCTTCCTTGCTGCGCTGTATGCAGCAGGTGTAGCGTTCCACAGCGTCCGTGTGCGTGATGATCGGCTGCTGCTGAGCGCGCGCAATGCTGCACTTGCGACGTTTCCGTTGCTAGGCGTGAGTTTGGGAACGCTACTGATCGCCTTACTCACTCAGCAGTACCAAATCGCCTATGTCTGGAATGTGACCGATCCCAACACACCGACCTTCTTCCGCGTCACGGCGCTCTGGGGCGCGCAGGCAGGCTCGCTGCTGTTCTGGTCAGGCATTATGAGCGCTTTCGCCTTCGGCACAATCGTGCTGAATTGGCACGGTCAGCGCCGCCTAATGCCGTATGTGATCGTCTACACTATGTTGACACTGGCATTCTTCCTTTCGCTCTCGCTGTTCTTCGAGAATCCGTTTGAGCGCTACTGGATCATGCCCGATAACAACGTAGTGAAGAGCGTCTTCGCCGTTGGCGGCGCTGTGCCACCTGCCTCTGCACGTCTCGCTGAGACCGCAAACGGACTCAATCCGCTTTTGCGGCACTTTGGCATGATTGTGCATCCGCCGTTGCTCTACATGGGCTTTGTCGGCTTTATCATTCCGTTTGCCTTTGCTATGGCAGCGCTCGCCAGCGGCGACCTCAGCACGAACTGGATCAGGGCGACGCGCCGCTGGACGCTTCTTGCGTGGGTCAGCCTAAGCCTAGGCTTGGTGCTAGGCGGACGCTGGGCGTACGACGTGCTAGGCTGGGGCGGCTGGTGGGGCTGGGATCCAGTTGAGAACGCGGCATTTCTGCCATGGCTGGTTGGCACAGCATTCTTGCACAGTGCGATGATCCAAGAAAAGCGCGGCATGTTGAAAGTCTGGAACATGTTCCTAATGCTCGGCACTTTCAGCGCTGTAATCTTCGGCACGTTTGCCACGCGCAGCGGCTTGGTGGATAGCGTCCACAGCTTTGCACGCAGCGATATCGGCTTTCCGCTCTTCGCCTTCTGGTTTGGCATAACAGCAGTCAGCATCGGCATGTTGCTGTGGCGTTGGCGGCGCGGCGATCTGCGCGATGAACGGCGCTTGAATAGCTGGCTGAGCCGCGAATCGCTCTTTGTGCTGAACAACATCGTGTTTGTGATGCTGTTCATCGCCATTTTCTGGGGCAGTTTTGGCGCGCCGATTTTCAGCGAACTGTTCATGGGAACGACTATCACATTAGGCAAGGATTACTTCTTGCAAGTGACGCCGCCGCTCTTTCTCGTGCTGTTCATTTTGATGGGCGTGGCGCCGCTCTCGGCATGGAGCGTGACATCGCTCAGACGGCTTGGCAAAGCACTAATCGTGCCTGCTAGTCTGGCTGCGCTGATCGTCGCGCTGTTGGCACTGCTTCAGCCTGCAGAGCCGCCTGTGCTGTTGATCTACGGCATAATTGCGCTCAGCGGGACAGTCGCGCTTTGGGAAACTGTGCGCGGCGCCATGGCACGGCACAAGTCGCTTGGCGAGAGTTGGTACAGAGCGTTCACAGCGCTGATCGCACGAAATCGGCAGCGCTATGGCGGCTACTTAGTTCATTTGAGCGTCGCTATCTTGGGCATTGGAGCGCTAGGCAGCGAACTGTATCAGCAAGAAACGCAACGCACGCTCGCTGTAGGCGAGAGCCTTGAGCTAGGTGGCTATGTCATGCGCTATGACGGCTTTTTAGGTGGTCAGATCGCTGAAGACGGGCGCATTATGGACATTGCACAAGTGACTGTGCTGCGCGACGGACGTGAGGTCGCGCGGTTGCGTCCGCGCCGCGACTTCTATCCAAACGCTGAAGGCATGAACAGCATGACCATCCCAGCAGCGCACAGCACACTTGAGAACGACTTTTACGTGCTGCTAGTAGATTGGGAAACAATCAGCGCACGCAGCGCAACCTTCAAAGTGTTCATTAATCCGCTGATCAACCTGATTTGGTGGGGCACCTTGCTGTTGGTAATCGGCACAATTGTCGCCATGTATCCTGATGAACGCATTGCGCTCGTCACGGCAAAAACCGCACAACCAAGTCAGCTGGCAGGAGCAAAGGCATGAAAAGTTTACTGAGGATTGCCCTAGGTCTAGTCGTGATTGTCACAGCGCTGAGCGCTGTGCAGCTGAGCGTCCACGCACAGGACAATCCGCGTCGTCCTGTGACAGATGACGAGGTCAATGCTGTCTCAAAGAAATTGTACTGTCCTGTCTGCGAGAACATCACGCTTGACACTTGCGGCACGCTCGCGTGTGCGCAATGGCGCGAGGAAGTGCGCATTCTGCTGAGCGAAGGCAAGACGCCGGAGCAGGTGATCGAGAATTTTGTGGCGCGCTTCGGTGACCGCGTAGTTGGTACACCTGTTGATCCGACTTTACGCGCCTTGTCGCTCGTGACGCCCTGGCTGCTGAGCACACTTGTGCTGCTCAGCGCGGCTGCGATCTTCATCCGTTGGCGCAAAGAAAGTGCAGCTGCACCAAAGGCAAGTGCCGCTCAGCCAAGCGTCCAAGTGACCACACATACCCTTGAAGAATACCGCGCGCGTATTGAGGCAGACCTTGCCGCGCGCCGCTGACCTGAGGAGTGAGCAATGACCGAATGGCATGTGGCAGAAGACATTTTGACTGACCAGTCGCCTGCTAAGCGTAGCGTTAACTTTGTGACTGTGTTAGCAGCCGTTATTCTAGCAGGCATGGCGCTCATCTTCGGTTTAGGTCTGCGCCATCAGCAACAGACGCAGCCAACGGAAGGTATGGCGCCGCTCTTCACGCTGAAAACGCTTGATGGTCAAGAGATCGCGCTTGAGTCGCTGCGTGGCAAAGTAGTAGTACTCAACTTCTGGGCAAGTTGGTGTGCGCCATGCCGCGATGAAGCCGCTGAACTTGAGGCAGCTTGGCAGCAGTACAAGGATAAAGGTGTTGTCTTTCTCGGCGTCGCCTACACAGACACCGAGCGCAACGCGCAGGCGTATCTCAAAGAGTTCGGCATCACCTATCCGAACGGCTTGGACTACAAGACCAAGATTTCAGCGCTCTACCGCATTGAAGGTGTACCAGAGACTTTTATCATTGATCGCAACGGACATATTAGTGAGTTTGCGATGGCGCCGCTCAAGCGCACACAGCTGAGCGCCATGATCGAGCGCGCTTTGGCGAAAGGGACGCAGCCATGAGCTTTGAAACGCTTGGACTCAGCTTTGCGCTGATCGTAGTCGTTATTCTGTGGATCGCAGCGCCACTTCTGCGTCGCAAGCCGCGCTTCGCCGAACAGGCTGATGCTGTACTGGTTGAGCGCTTGCAGCAGCACTATGAGCGCGTCCTGACTGCGCTACGCGACCTTGAGGAAGATTACAGCCTCGGCAAGCTAGATCAGGCGCGCTACGCTGCAGAGCGCGAACGCTGGATAACGCAGGGCGTCGAGGTATTGGCGGAGCTAGATCGCGTTGGAGCGCTAAGTGCAACGGATCAGACCGTCGGCGAGCTGGACGCAGCAATAGATCGTCAAATTGAGCAGGCAGTAGCGGCATACCGCAAGGTACACAGGTTGGCATAGGCTTCTGAAAGACACACCATGAGACTCACCATTGCGCTAATCGGACTAGGCTTGCTTTTGAGCGCCTGTAGCGGACTCGGCGGCGAGCCGCCCATTGTGGCAACGTTGCCAATGAATCCTACGCAGCCGACTTTCGATCCGACTATGCTGGCACAAATTCACGCTCAAATAACGCCTAGCGCCGCCACACCTGAGAGTACATCCTCTGTGCCTGAGGAAGCGCTTGGCACAGTCAGCGGACAAGTGACCAATGCTACGGTCGGCGCAAAGTTGCCTGCTGACCTTGAAATTGAGCTGCATAGCGTGGATCGCGCCTTCAATGACACTGTGCTGAAGACCAAAGCTGACGCTGATGGCAAATTTATCTTCCAGAATGTGCCAATCCGCGCTGATCGCTCTTACTTCACGGCTGCCGTCATTGAGGGACGTTATTTTGCCAGCGATCCTGTCATCGGCAATCCTGCCTCGCCGACGTTGAACTTGCCTTTCAAAATTTATGAGCGCACAGCTGACCCAAGCGTCTTGAAGGTCGCCAATGTCGTGACTCAGGTTAGTCCTGAGGAAGGCGCGCTGCACGTGGTGCAGATTGTCCGCTTTGAGAACACCTCAGATCGCATCTTTAGCACAGATGAGCGGCTTGGCGAAGATCGCTTTGCTTCCGTGCGTGTGAAGTTGCCTGACGGCGCACGCTTGCTCGGCTTTGCAACAGATGAGCCGCGTTTTCAGGTTGAGAACGGCGTGATCACAGATACACAGCCTGTCTACCCTGAGACGCGGCACATCGTTCACTTCCGCTACTTGTTGCCGTATCAGCCGAGTGGCACGCGCATTACGCTGCCTTTGCCGTACCGCACTGAAGGCATTGTCACGTTGTTCGTCAATCCGACGAATTTGAACGTCACAGCGAAGGCAGGCGATCAGGTCTTGACGCTGCAGACAACGCAAGTGATGGGCGGTGTGCCGTACCTAGTTTATGGCAGTACAGTGCAGTTACCAGCAGAGACGACGCTGACTTACATTCTCAGTGGCGAGTTAGCAGCGCCATCAGCAGCGAATGTGCCAGAAGTTGGCAGCTCAATTCAGCCGCTTGCGCTTGCGCTGATGGTCGGCGGCGCTTTGCTGATCGGAATTGGCATAGTGCTGCTGGTGCGCGGTAGGAAGACACTAGTCGCTGTGACAACATCGGCTTCTGAAGAGCAGGAACGCTTGATCGCACAATTGGCAACGTTGGACGAACAGTACAAGCAGGGCAAGCTAAGTAAGGCTGATTACACGCGCCAACGGAATGCTTTGAAGGCGCAGCTTGCCAAGCTGATGCGCAAGAAGTAGGTGACTATGGCTATCGCAACGCCGTTGCGCGCTGAGTCCATCACAAAACCTTCGTCTGCGCCGCTCATCGCCATTGAAGGCGTGACCAAAACCTTCGATGTCCTGCCTGTCCTGCGCAATTTGACGCTGCACGTCGGGCGCGGCGACTTCTTAGCGCTGCTTGGCGCCAATGGTAGCGGTAAAAGCACGCTCTTGCGCTTGGTCGCAGGACTAGGTCAGGCTGATCGCGGGACAATTCGCGTCGGCGGTTGGCAATTGCCGCGCGAGGCGGCGCGCGTGCGCGCTCAGCTTGGCTTGGTCAGTCATAAGTTGCTGCTCTATGAAAATTTGACGGCGCGAGAGAATTTGCGCTTTTTCAGCCGACTGTACAACTTGCACGGCAAACGAGCAGAGCAACGCATTGAAACACTGCTAGAGCGAGTCGGTCTAGCGAGCCGCGCAGATGACGCTGTGCGGACGTTCTCGCGCGGCATGGCGCAACGTCTGAGCATTGCGCGCGCTCTCTTGCACGAGCCTGCTATCTTGCTCTTGGATGAGCCGTACACAGGCTTAGATCAAGCTGCAGCAGCCATGCTCGACGCGCTCTTGAGCGAGGCACATGCCGAAGGACGGACTATTGTCATGGTGACGCACGAGATTGAGCGCGCGGCGCGCTTGCCGACTCATGTGGCGATCTTGGCGCGTGGCGCCATTGCGTTCACCTGTGCAAGAGCAGAGATTCCTGACGCAGCATGGCTTGCTGCGCGCTACGCTGAAGTGACGGGCTAGGAGAACGCACATGCAGACGCCATTTTTCCGCGTAGTCTACAGCATTCTACTCAAGGATTTGCAAGCGGAGCTGCGCAGCCGCGAGTTGCTCAGTCTGATGGTGATCTTCGCTTTGCTCAGCCTACTGATTTTCAGCTTTGCGCTAGAGCTAGATCGGATAGCGCGCGAGGAGTCGATCAGCGGCGTGCTGTGGACAACGGTCGCCTTTGCCAGCATTATCGGCTTGAATCGCAGCCTGACGTTAGAGCGCGAACAAGGCAACCTAGACGCTATGTTGATTGCACCGATTCACCGCGCAGCGATCTTCGTCGGCAAGTTGCTTGGTAACTTCCTGTTCGCGCTGATCGTCGGTGCTTTGCTGATCCCAACTGCTGCAATTCTTTACAACCTGCCGTTGATCAGTTCATGGCTTGCTGTTGCGCTGTTGCTCGGCACTTTCGGCTTGAGCGGTGTCGGCACGCTGTTGGCGACCATGACAGCGCAAACGCGCACGCGCGAGAGCTTACTGCCAATTGTCATGTTGCCGTTCGCGTTACCTGTGGTGTTGACAGCTGTGCGCGCCACTACAGGCATATTGAGCGGGCAGCCGAGCGAGGATTGGCAGGCTTGGCTGCAATTGCTTGCGTTTGTAGACGCGGTCTATTTCGCTGCATGTTTTGTCATGTTTGAGTTCGTGGTTGAAGCATAGTGAGGAAATGTACCATGAGTGTCATACCTAACCTTTCACTCTCAGACGTCGCGCTAGAGCAGCCAGAGCGCGTGCAAGTTGGTGTGCCGCGCCTACTACTAGTGCTCACAACGTTGACGCTGATCGGAATCGGCTTTGGACTGTACATGGCGCTCGGCTTTGCCAAGGCCGACGCCAATCAAGGCGAGGTACAGCGCATTTTCTACATCCACATGCCTGCTTTCATCGGCGCATTTGTAGCGTTCGCTGCGACGACGCTAGGCGGCTTCATGTATCTGCGCACGCGCAAGACCAAATGGGATACTTTGGCATTGGCGGGCGTCGAAGTCGGCTTGGTGTTGGCGGCAGTGAATTTGGTCACAGGCATGATCTGGGCGAAGCCGATCTGGAATACGTGGTGGACGTGGGATCCGCGCTTGACGCTTGAGGCAATCATGATGCTGACCTATGCAGCCTATTTTGTGTTGCGCGCCAGCATCAGCAACGCGCAGACGCGCCGTCGCTTTGCCTCAGTTTACGGCATGTTGGCGATCATCCTCGTGATCATGGTCATCATGATCTCACGGATCAAGCCTGACACGATTCATCCAACAGTCTTTGGACCGAGTTCGCAGCAGGCGCGCGGCACCTTCCAGCTAGAT
>JANWYI010000008.1:69648-72840 GCA_025055255.1 Anaerolineae bacterium
GGATCAAGCCTGACACGATTCATCCAACAGTCTTTGGACCGAGTTCGCAGCAGGCGCGCGGCACCTTCCAGCTAGATGCCTCGGCCGGCATGAGCGCAGCACTCGGCGTGAACATGCTCGTCTGGGCAATTTTAGTGCCAGTCACGCTGATTTGGCATCGCATTCGCCTGAACAACTTGGTTGAGCGCCTGCATTGGCTCAAGGCGCGCTTGGCAGATCGCTAGGAAGGACGTTTTAACTATGCCACAGAATGTTGAATATCTAGTGCTTGGCTTAGCGGTTGTTGCGGCGATTATGAGTGCTTACGTGACAAGCCTTATCGCGCGTTTCGCCGCTGTGCAGCGCGCTCTAGCGCGCACTGAGCGCACGCTTGAAAAGTAGCTACTTGGTCTGTCCGTTGCTGAAGCTGATGACCATCTGATCGCCTGCATCGTAGCGCACATGCAAGTAGACTAGGTCACGGCAAGCGGTCTCGCCGAAGAGACGCGGCAGCAAGTGCGGCAGATCGTCCACCAATGGCAAGCCGTAGACCATTGGCAACGGAATCCAGTGTAGTTCGCCTTCGGCGCTTGCCTGCACAGTCCGCGTGAGCGCCTCACCTGTAAAAATGAAGACCACAATTCCGCCTGCTGCGTCACTCGCAATGTGCGAGATGGCGCGCAGGCGAAAATCGCGTATTTGATCAGGCGCAATGCCGCACTCTTCATGCACCTCGCGCAACGCCGCTGCCTCAATTGTCTCATCGCGTTCCACATGACCGCCTAAGCCGTTGTAACGGTTTGGGAAAACGCGCCGCTGTGCGCTGCGCTTCAGCAGCAGCAGGTCGCCGTCGTTGGTCAAGAAAACTAGCGTGCGCGGAATGACCATCCAGCGCGACGAATCAAAGCCTTGTTGCGCAGCACTCACTTGACAGCTCCGCAGTCTCAATTTCCGTACCTGTCTAAATTGTACGTTTTTCCTCAAAAACTGGCGTTTGTTGCGCAGCCTGATCTGATGTATGCTAGTCTAGGCAGACTAGCAAGGTTATAAGGATTGAGGCTGATGACTGATTTGTACCAGAAGATCGTCTCGCAGCGCAGCGGCTTTGAGCGCATTCTAGCGCGCATTCCCGGCTTTCGCGGCTACACAGAGATGACGGCGCGCCGTGAGGCAGATCGCATGATCCGTGAGCACATTGTCACTCTGCTCAAGGAGCAGATGCAGCGCTTCATTGCTGCTGAAAAGCAGATGCTCAGCAAAGGCGGACTTTCAGCAGCGACCAAGACGCGCGAGGCGAAGGCGCAGTTTCAGATTTTCATTGACCGCGTCAACACAGCGGCGCCGGGCTATGCAGGCTTCTACGCTGCGCAGAAGATCGGTCCTGAGCAGCTGGAGAAAATCTACGCATTTGACGCTGCACTGATCGAGTATGTGGATCATTTCCGCACAGCTATCGAGGCATTTGATGCTGCAGCGCGCAGCGGCGAAGGCATGGATGAAGCTATCAGCAAGCTGGAGATGGTCGCTACAGAGGCAAATGCTGCTTTCAACATGCGCGATAACGTCGTGACCGAGATCAGTTGAGTTTTTGAAGGAAGGGGTAGATCATGCCGCGTATTATTGATGTCGTTTCACATCCAAACGTGATGGAAGATGAGCTGGTGTGGCGCGAGCCGCAACAAGGCAATGGCGACTTTCGCTTCGGCTCACGAGTGATTGTGCAAGAGAGCCAAGTAGCGATCTTTGTACGGCAAGGGCAAGTGCTGGATGCACTTGGACCGGGCGCCCACACGCTGAACACGGGCAACTTACCGCTGCTCTCCGATGCACTGAACTTTCTTGTCTCTAGCGGCAAGAATATGTTCACAGCCGATGTCTACTTCGTGAACCTGCGCGACTTGCCGCAAGTGACTTGGGGAACAAATCCGCCTATTTACATGGAGACGCCAGGGCGCGGTCCGGGCTTCATGCTTTTGCGCAATCGCGGCGTGATTGACATTGGTATCGAAGACCCAATTCGCTTTCTGAAGCAGTACGGCATTGGGCGTCCTGTGCTGCGCTTGGGCGATATCCGTGAGCGCATTCAGACAATCCTGCTAGGCGAAATTACAGAGCTGATCTCAAAAGAGAAGATCAGCAGCGTGCAAGAGGCGAATCGCCTGATCAGCAGCCTTGAGTCTGCCTCACTTGCTCTGCTCAACACGGAATTTCAGGCGCTTGGTCTGCGCATCAAGAGCTTCCAAGCAGGCACGTTTGACGTGAAAGACCTGACTCAGGAAGATATCATCAAGTACGGCGGCGACGCGCGCACCTTCGCCGAGCTACGCCGTCTAGATATCGCTGAGGCAGCCGCACAGAATCCCGGTTTAGGCGGCGCTGCAGCAGGCGCAGGTTTAGGCATTGGTCTTGGGCAGACGCTCGGCGCAGCGATGAATCCTGAGCAAGCGGCGCTGCAGCAGCAGATGCAGCAGCAACAAATGATGATGCAGCAGATGATGATGCAGATGATGGCGAATCAAGTCGGTCAGCAGCAAGCCAAGCCGCAACAGGCGCAGCCACAGCAGCCGCCTGCTAATCCGCAGACCAAAGAGGAGATCGAAGCGTTGATCGCTAACCTTGACATGCGCCTTGCTAACGGTGAGATCAGCGAGGCGACTTATAATCGCCTTGTTGAGCGTTGGGAAAAACGCCTGAAAGAGCTAGGCGGCTAATTCTGCAATAAATGCGATGTCTCTTGCCTGTGACCGCTGCAGGCAAGAGACGCTCAGCACAAACCTGAGCGCAGCTTACGGTTGACCATGCTTTAACACAGTAGTAAAATTGCGCCCCAAATGCGATAATTCTACTCGCTATCCTAAACCTCTCATGTACTGAAGGAGCAACCGAACATGATAGAAGAACAAGCTGCCCTCACTGATTCTACGGTGGCGAGCGCAGACGACTCAACATCGGCTGAAGCCGTCAGGCGCGCTATACAGGCTTTGAAGCCCAAGATGGAATTAAGCGGCGTGGTCAAGCGCATAGAGCTAGGTGGCGCTTTCATTGACGTGGGCATCGGCACAGAAGCCTTCGTCCACATCTCGCAGCTCAGCGAAGAGCCGCCCAAGAACGTCAGAGATGTGCTGCAGGAAGGGCAAGCAGTCACGGTCTGGGTACACAAACTAGACCCAGAGCGCGGACGGCTCGAAGTGACCATGATCAAGCCGCTCGGAT
>JANWYI010000008.1:72938-75658 GCA_025055255.1 Anaerolineae bacterium
CTAGAGTGGCACGAGATTCGCGTCGGGCAAGTGCTGACGGGCAAAATTGTGCGAATTGAAAACTACGGCGTCTTCATTGATGTTGGCGCGGAACGTCCGGGCATGGTTCACGTCCGAGAGCTAGGTCACAACTTCATGGGCTCGCCTGCTGATGTCTATCAGATTGGCGAGGAGCTAACGGCGAAGGTCATCAAGGTAGATAAGCGCAAGAAACAGCTTGACTTGAGCGTCAAAGCGCTGGAGCCAGAGCCCGTTGCCGCAGCTGATGATGACGATGATGATGAGAACGTGCCGAGCGCCATTGAATTAGCATTGCGCCGTGCGCTGCTAAACTCAGCCGACGCTAACTTTCCAGAGCTGGAACGCGCTTTATCTGGACGCGGCGCGCATCGGGTAGGCAATCGCAGAGGTAAGCGGCGCAGCAAGCCGAATACACGCCAATCGAGAGAGGAAACAGTTTCAGAGAGCTGATCGGCACGCGCCGCATTGCGGCACGCGGGCTTTTTGCGCCTCTTGCACTCCGCGTGGCGTCTTGTTACGCCTGCTCCGCCTCTTCGCCATCAGGCTCAGCGCTCAAGGCGCGCCACAGCCGCGCAAAGCTCACGCCAAACAGCACAGTCATAGTCACAGCGCTGCCCATGCACCACTGGCAGAAGCTGTGCAGCACTAGCGCTTGAATGGCGACTAGATAGCCTGAGACCAAAAAGCCTATCAGTGCCATGCCGAAGATCAGCCATTTGCTGTGCCGTGCCAGCAACGCCAAGCGGCGCTCGCCTAGAAGCGTCAGGAAAATGGCGGCATAGCCTGCAAAGCCGATGTAGGCAATCGGCACGCCGCCATATCCGCCTAGATAGGCGTACGGCGAGTTATCTACGTAGCTGCAGTTACTAATAGCCTGCACGCAAGCAATTTCAGTGTTGGTCAGCTTGGTGTACGAGAGATAGCCGGCGATGAACAAGCCGATCAGCGCTAGGATCACGCTGATCCGCCATAAGGAATCACTCTTAGTGCGCGCAGCGTTGCTGCTGGCTGCTGGGGCGATGTATTCTTGTGTGGAACTAGTTGTTGTCATGCTACAGCACTCCTAAAATACGTTACAGCACTTGATTGAACAAGCGCACAGGCAGTCGCGTGCCAACTGGCACTTCTGTCATGCTTTCTGGGATGATCAGTAATCCATCGGCGTTGACGAGAGAGCTGATCGCGCCTGAGCTCTGTGTGCCTGTACTGAAGGCGAGCAGCCGTCCATCAGCGGCGCGTTGCAACTTGACTCGTGCGTAGGTACGCCTGCCGTCGCTGTTCATTGGCTCTGCGACCTCTGCCGTAGCCTGTGGCACATCGCTGTGTGCAATGCCCAGCAATTTCAGCAGAGCAGGACGCACAAATACATCAAAGGTGACGAGCGCACTGACAGGATTGCCCGGCAGACCGAAGAATGGCACGCCGCCGAAGTCGCCGAAGGCGAGTGGCTTGCCGGGACGAATGTTCACACGCCACAGGCTGAGTGTTCCACGCCGTGTGATTGCTTCTTTCACCACGTCTAGTGCGCCAACTGAGACGCCTGCTGTGCTGATGATCACGTCACAATCGGCTGCTGCTTGAAGGCGACCGTAAACTGCTTCAACTGAGTCAGATGCAATCCCTAGAAAGCGCGGCACGCAGCCTAGCTCTTGCACGCTAGCACATAGCGCCACGCCATTCATGTCGTGAATCTTGCCTTTGGCGAGCGGCACGTGCGGCGGTAACAATTCGTCGCCGGTTGAGAGAATTGCCACGACTGGTCGGCGCACAACAGGCACATGCGCCATGCCTAGTCCTGCCAATATGCCGACATCCGCAGCGCGCAGACGTCGTCCAGCACTCAGCACGAGCGCACCTGCGCGCACGTCCTCGCCGACTGGACGCACGCCATTGCCGCTCGGCACAGCAGCACGGACGAGCACTGACTCTGGCAGAGGACTGTTGAGCGCAAAGCGACTTGGTGCGTCATCAGTCTGCTCAACGGGCACAACGGCGTCTGCGCCTTCGGGCAACGGCGCACCTGTCATGATGCGCATGGCAGTGCCAGCGCGCAGCGGCGCTTGTGGGAAGCTGCCAGCAGGGATGTCGCCGATGACAGGCAGACGCACAGGCGACTCTGAGCTGGCAGTAGCGACGTCAGCGGCGCGCACAGCGTAACCGTCAAGTGCGCTGTTGGGGAAAGGTGGCAGGTCATGCGTTGCATGAATCGGTTGCGCCAAGACGCGCCCAAACGCCTCTTCCAGACGCACGTGCTCTGTTGGCAGCGGCGCAAAATGCCTCAAAATGCGCTCAAGCGCCTCATCAACGCTGTACAACGCTTGCTCCTCTCACTGGAAGATTATAGCGTGCCGTGTGCTGCTTGAAGCTGCACTGATCCTTAGCAGACGCTAATATTTTTGCCGCGTTGGACGGACAATGCCGAACCAAATTGCTGCGCCCATCACACTTAACGCAACTATGAGCCATACAATTAGCCAAAAGTTGACAGGAAGATTGGTCATTTGTGCTACAGCTAGAGCGTCATTTGGCACATTGCCTAGCATAGCAGACTGATTGTTCCAGAGCGCGAGGATGTCGCTGAGCGCGTTAAAGCCGACGATCAGTGCCAAAGCATTGAGCGAAAACAGCACTACTGAGCGTGATCCAAGAGCTGCTAGTCCAAAAAGCAGTGTGCCGCTGATCACGCCTGTGATCAGCGC
>JANWYI010000008.1:75757-92333 GCA_025055255.1 Anaerolineae bacterium
GAACAGCACTACTGAGCGTGATCCAAGAGCTGCTAGTCCAAAAAGCAGTGTGCCGCTGATCACGCCTGTGATCAGCGCTACGTTGTCGCGCACTAGCACAAAGGTCAGCACAAGTGAGCCAATTGCTGCGCCGCGCAGCACCAATTGCAGCTGATTTTCACTTTCGCGCAGCGCGCCGCCTGCCGACCAAAGTGCAATGGTCAAGCCAACACCGCCGATCAGCAGTGTGCCTTCGCCGCCTGTGAACAACAGCGCGCAACCGACGAAAAATAAGCCTGTTAGCACAGCAACCAGACGCACGCCTCGCACACGGTTCGCCATGTAGAGCAATGTTGCGCCGAAAAACGCCGCGCCTAGATAGCCCATCTGTGTGATGATGATCCGATTGCCACCTGCAGTGGTCGCCAAGCCTGCACCATTTGGAAAGACGCGGAACTCAATGAAGCGTCCGCCTGTGAGCAGCGCTGCAATGCCGTGTCCTGCTTCGTGGACAAACGTGACGATCAATCGGAATGGGTAGAGCAAGTTGCTGACCGTTTCGCTATGCGGCGCTAACTGCCACAGGATAAAGACAAGCGCAAATGCGCCAAGCGAGCTGAGCAAAATTTGGCGGCGTAAGCGCGTCTCTGCGCCAAAGGTCTGTAGAATGCTGTAGTTATCCATGCAATGCTCTGCTTTGCGATTTTCCGCCTAGCTTGCGTACAATTTCAGTTGGCTACCTTTGACTTTAACATGGCTTGTCGCCACAGAGGAATTCTCGATGCCTAGATCGAGCCCTTCGCCTGCTGATCCGCTGCGTTTCGGCACAGTTGGTGCGCCGCAAACCACACCTAAGCCTGGCGGCACGCCGCTCGCCATTGCCCACAGTCGTGCGCTCGGCTTGGATCATCTTGAGATTGCTTGGGTACAGAGCGTGCGCGTGACTGATGAAGCCTGCGCCGCGATCAAGGCTGCTGCTGAGCAGCACAACATCACGCTCAGCGTCCACGCACCGTACTTTATCAACTTGAACAGCCAGACTGCTGAACTGATGCAGAAGAGCGATGAGCGCTTGCTGGCTGCAGCGCGCAAAGGTTTCTTAGCAGGCGCGCGCGACATCGTCTTTCATGCTGCATCATATCACAATCAGCCGCCTGAGCAAGTCTACGAGCGCGTGCGCGAAAAGTTGCTAGAGCTGACCGCCATCTTACGCGCTGAAGGCGTAGACGTGATCTTGCGCCCTGAGACAATGGGCAAACCGACCATGTTCGGTACGTTAGACGAGGTCATTCAGCTCAGCCGCGACGTCGAAGGCGTCCTGCCTGCTATTGACTTCGCGCATTTGCATGCGCGTGACGGCAGGCACAACACTTATGAGGAATTCCGCGCCATGCTCAAAGCAGTGGAAGACGGTCTGGGCAGGCGCGGCTTGGAGACTTTGCACATTCATTTGAGTGGCATTGAGTACGGTCCGAAAGGCGAACGGCAGCACATTCCGCTGAATGAGGCGGATTTCGCCTACCGTGAGTTACTGCAAGCGCTAATTGAAGTGGACGCGCGCGGCACAGTCGGCGTGGAAGCACCTGAACCGTTCCATGTGGCAGACGCGCTCACGCTACAGGCGACCTATCGGCGTCTACGCGCCATTCATGAAGGGAACGTTATTGTGCCGCTTGAGGACGAGGCGTAGCGCAGCTTTGTCTGAGAGATCACCTTTTATTTTGGCACAGAGACGCTAGAATAAAGGTCTGTGCTGCTACTTAGCGGCGATCAAATGCGCCTAAAACGCTCGTTGTGCGGCTGCTGCATATGTCTAATTTTGATCACCTATATACTCCATGGCGCTACAGCTATCTGAGCGGAGAGAAAAAGAAGCCTGAAGTGGACTGCATCTTTTGCGCCAAAGTGAGCGCTGATGATGAAGCGGAGCTGGTCGTTTATCGCTCAACGCATGTATATGTTGTACTGAACTTATATCCTTACAACAACGGTCACTTGATGGTTGTGCCGTACGCGCATGTACCAAGCACAGAGCAGCTATCGGCTGAGGCGCTGACTGACCTGATGCTCACAACTAACGCAGCCCTAGCGACGTTGCGGCGCGTCTATAATCCTCAGGCATTCAACGTCGGCGCCAATCTTGGCGAAGCGGCAGGCGCAGGCGTAGCGGGGCATTTTCACCTGCACATTGTGCCGCGCTGGTCAGGCGACACAAATTTCATGTCGGTGGTCGGCAGCACGCGCGTGATTCCTGATGAGTTGGCTCAGACGTGGCGCAAACTGCGCGAGGCATGGCAACCTATGCCGAACGGTAGTTAGTTTTTCAAAAAGGACTATTTATGACCACAAACGGTAAGCAGGCAACAGATGTTGTGATTTTGAGCGGCGCGCGTCTGCCACAAGGCAAGTTTCTGGGCGCGCTGAAGCCTTTCAGCGCTGTGCAGCTAGGTAGCATGGCTGTGCGCGCAGCTGTTGAGCGCAGCGGCATCCCTGCGGAGGCGATCAGCGAGGTGATCATCGGGCAAGTGGTAGCAGCTGGCTCTGGGCAGGCTGTGCCGCGTCAAATTTGGATCGGCGCAGGCTTTCCTGATAGCGTCGGCGGCACGGCTGTGAACAAGGCGTGCGGCAGCAGCTTGAAAGCGGTCATGTTAGCGGCGAACGGCATTAAGGCAGGTGACGGAGTCGCGTATGTGGCAGGCGGCACTGAGAGCATGAGCAACGCGCCATATCTGGACATGGCGGCGCGCAGCGGCGCGCGCTACGGTCATGTGGAACTGAAGGATAGTCTACAACATGACGGCTTGTTCTGCTCAATGACGGATCGGCTGATGGGCAACGCAGCTGAGTTCATCGCTGATCAGCTTGAGGTCAGCCGTGAAGAGATGGACGAGTTTGCGCTGACCAGCCATCAAAAAGCGGCTGCAGCGACTGAGGCGGGCAAATTCAAGGCGGAGATCGTGCCAGTCACCATTCAGGACAAAAAAGGCGCAACTGTCATGGATCGAGATGAGCCAATTCGTCCTGACACAACTTTAGAGGCGCTCGCCAAGCTGAAGCCTGCCTTCGATCCGAACGGGCGCGTGACAGCAGGCAATGCGCCGGGCTTGAATGACGGCGCAGCGGCTGTGGTCGTGGCGCGCCGCGACTTTGCTGAGCGGCATGGTGTGCAGCCGTTGGCGCGCATTGTGAGCTACGGACAGGCAGCGCTCGATCCGCGCTGGATTTTCTACGCGCCCGTCAAAGCGATACCGGTCGCTTTGCAGCGCGCAGGCTGGCAAATGGCAGACGTTGACCTGTTCGAAATTAACGAGGCATTTGCAGCACAAGTGCTGGCAGATGTGCGCGGCTTAGCGCGTGAAGGTTACGAATTGCCGATGCACAAGCTGAACGTGAATGGCGGCGCCATTGCGCTTGGTCATCCGATTGGCGCGAGCGGCGCGCGCGTCCTAGTCACGCTGATCTACGCGCTCAAGGATCGCGGACTCAAGCGCGGCGTCGCAGCGTTGTGTCTTGGCGGCGGTGAAGCGGTCGCCATGGCGATTGAAGTGGAATGATCGTGGCGTCTACAATTTTGAAGCGCTCTGTTCAGCCCTTACCAAGCAGGAGTGTGTTTTATTCGTAATCTAGCACTGGCACTTGCAGCAATCTTGTTCTTGACGGCTTGCAGCGCGGATCGTCCTGTTGCAGCGACGCCGACGCCGACGCCTTCGCCGACGCCGCTCTCACAGCCGCTGCCGACCGTAGCAACGGCTGTGCCGCTTGGCGCTGAAACGCGCCCGTTTCCACTTGTCATCGTCTCAGAAGACGTCAATGCCAGCGGCAGTGCGCTGGAGCAAGCGCTGCGCGATCAGACGGGCTACTCTTTCCGCGTCGAGTTCCGTGCCAGCGAGGCGGAAGCTCTGGCTGTGTTGTGCGGCGAGCTACCTGCCTTCGGCATCCTTGACAGCTGGACGTTGCTCGCGGCGCAAGGGCGTGGATGTGCTGTGCCGTTGCTTTTCACAGTGCAAACAGACGGCACACGACGCATCAGCACGGTCAGCAGCCAGGTTGTGGCAGCGCAAGAGAGCGGCATCGCAAGCGTGGGCAATTTCGCAGGGCGCGACTTCTGCCGTGTAGGAGATGGCGGCTTAACTGACTGGATTCTGCCCGTGCTTGCCATGCGCAGCAACGGCTTCGAGCCATTTTTAGGTCTCCGCAATGTGCGCCGCCTGCCTGATGTACCTTCGATGTTGCGCGCTGTGGCACTGAATGAGTGCATCGGCGCAATTGAGACTGACACGCTCGGTCGCTACCGCGTGGAAGGTCTGAACTTACAGCAAGCGCTGCGCGTCGTCCTGACAACGCCTGAAGTGCCGCTTGGCGGCTTGGTTGCCTCGCCGCTCATCCCTGAGAGCCTCAGCGCGCAAGTACGCCAAGTTTTCTTAGAGAACCGTTCGGCATGGCGCGATGCTGTGAACATCAATGCCTTCGTGCCAGCTGAGTCTGGGCGCGTGGCGGCGCTGTTCACGCTTTTGCAGCGCGCTGGACTTGATCTCTTGACTGCCAGCCGATAGCGCGGCATGAGTCACGCAGTTTCGTCGGCAGCGCCTGCTGACCTAGCGGTCGTGATTGTGACGTGGAATGTGCGCGAGCTGGTCTTGCAGGCACTACGGACGCTGGTTGCTGATCTGAGCGCGACCGACCTTGATTGGGCGGTCTGGGTTGTGGACAACGCGTCGGCTGACGGCACAGCCGATGCCATACGTGCTGCTGCTTTTGAGCGCTTGCACATGATCGAGAGCGGCGCGAATCTCGGCTTTGGCGCAGGCAATAACCTAGCTCTGCGCGCGCTTGGTTTCAGTGACACGCCTGCTCAAGCGCCGAGTGCGCCGCGCGCTGTCTTTCTGCTCAATCCCGACACAATTGTCCACACTGGTGCTGTGCGTGCGCTTTATGATGCGCTGTTCAGCTTGCCGCGCGCAGGCATAGTCGGCGCACGGCTGACCTATGCCGATGGATCGCTGCAGCATAGCGCCTTTCGCTTCCCTGACCTGATGCAAATTGCCCTTGACCTGTTGCCGCTGCCGTCGGCGCTGCATGGCAGGCTTTATGAGAGCGCGCTGAACGGACGTTATCCGCGCCGTCTCTACGCACCCGACCAGCAGCCGTTCGCTGTTGAGCACACGCTCGGCGCTGCGATGATGCTCCGTCGTGAGGCAATTGAGGCAACTGGTCTGTTTGATGAGAGCTACTTCCTGTACGCCGAAGAGCTGGATTGGAGCATGCGCATTCGGCGCGCCGACTGGGAAATCTACCTTGTGCCCAGTGCGCACATTACACACCTCGAAGGGCAAAGCGCGCGGCAGGTGCGTCCGCAGAGTGTGGTGCATTTGTGGCGCAGTCGCCTGCACTTCTACCGCAAGTTCTACACGCCGACATATGTCTGGCTCGTGAGGCGTCTGATACAGCTTGGCATGCACTTCCAAGTCAGCAAGGTACGACGCATGGCTGCGCGCGGCGCGCTGAGCGCAGCCGAGGCTCAGGCGCTGATCAACGCCTATCGAGAGGTGATGCGCCTGTGAGAGCTTTAACTGCTGTCATTTTGACCAAAAATGAAGAGGCGCACATCGCTGCGTGCATTGCGTCTGTGCGCTGGGCAGATGCAGTAGTTGTCTTCGATTCGTTCAGCACGGATCGCACGCCTGAGATCGCTCAGCAGTGCGGCGCTGAGGTTGTCCAGCACGTTTTTGAGAACTACAGCGCTCAACGCGAGGCTGCGCTGCGGATGTTTGAGGCGCAGACAGACTGGTTGTTTTTCGTTGATGCTGATGAGCGCTCTAGTCCTGAGCAAGCGGCTGAGATACGCGCTGCTATTGCACAGACAGCACACAACGGCTTCTGGATTCCGCGCCACAACTACATTTTTGGCAGGTTGACGCGCGGCGGCGGCTGGTATCCTGATCATCAGCTGCGCCTGATGCGCGCGCGGCACGCGCACTATGACCTAACACGCGATGTACATGAGATTGTCCTTTTAGACGGCACGGCAGACTATCTGAATGTGCCACTTGTGCATTATAACTACCGCGACGTGCGCCAATTTTACGAAAAACAGCGGCGCTACACGGCTTTTGCGGCACAAGAGCTGTTCAAGCAAGGTGTGCGCGCTAAGCCGCATAACTACATCCTACAGCCATTGCGCCACTTTCGTTGGCGCTTCCTGACTCTGCGCGGCTACCGTGACGGTTTGCACGGCTTGCGGCTCGCACTGCTGATGGCGTACTATGAATGGCGCAAATACGTCCTGCTCGGACACCTATGGCGCAAGAGCGCTCAGGTGCGCTGAAGAATCTCGGCAATGGCGTGCAAACCGCCTGAGACAAGGCTGTGTCCGCCCAGCACGACAGGAATCGGCGCTGTAGCAGCGGCAAAGGTGAAGGCGCGCAGCCACTCATCCTCAATCGCCCAGTGCCACAGCAAGTCAGAGGCGTAGCGATCAGCTGCGCTTGGCGCCATGCCGCGCGCTGCGAACAGCACGCGTGTGTCAAACAGGACAGCATCCGCCATCTCAGCCAGTTGCTCAAAGAAACCTTCCATGCCCAGAGACTCTAACATTGGCAAGAGCATGGAGCGCACTTCGCCGCGCACCTCGCGCTCGCTGGCGACCATGCCGCGCTCTTCAGCGATCACGCGCGTCCAGACTTGGCTGACGCGGTTGAGTGCGCTCCACGCTGAAGGCGAGACTCGTCCGATCAAGGCAACGGTCTTGCCGTTTTGCCGCAGCACGTTCAGGACAGCTTCAATTGGAATCGAGGTCAGGCGCACGTCATCGAGTGCGGCGCGCAAGTTTGGCAGAATATCTGGATGGTGCGCAAGGAGCGCGAGGTCAGTTGGCGTGTCAATGTCAAAGCCAGTGGCAGGGCGCAAAGTCGAGAGCGCACGCACCTCATAGCCGCCGCTCTCGCGCAGCGCCCAAGCGATGCTGTTATCGCGGCGCTGATCGGCAAGGATAGGCAGTGCATGCGCCGCGCGCGTGAAGCCAATCCAGTCGCTGCTGTGCAAGTTGTTGGTCAGCGCGAGTCGATCAGGCAAGTTTGAGGCGCCGGGCTTAGCAGCTTGCGTCACAATGCCGACGATAGTTTCCATCAGGGTTGAGTCGAGCAGTGGCGTGCTGCCGCCGCCAAAGTAGAGCGCGGGATCGTAGCGATAGGCGCTGATCAGCGCGGCAAGGCGTTGCCCGAAGTGGAAGGGCGCATTTGGCAGATCATCAGCGCGGATCAAGGCTCGGTCATCGGAGAGCCAGTCTGTCTGTGGTGCTGCTAGGACGATTCGGTCAACGTTGTTGGCACGCAACAGATGTATGAGGTCACGCACGTTAGCACGCTGCGCCTCACGCACGAGCTGCTCTTGCGGCGTGTTACCGCCTGCGCCAAGCATAATCACAGCGCCAAGACCTGCCATAGGCTCTCTCTTGCTGAGGATACACACAAGGGCAGGAAATTGCCCGTCTGATACTTCAATTGTACACTACTGCAGCGGCTGCAGCAGTCCGAAGTTGCCTTCCTTGCGGCGATACAAGACGTTGATCGTGCGCGTCTCGGCATTGAGGAACATGAAAAAGTCGTGACCGAGCAGCTCCATCTGGTCAATCGCTTCTTCTTCGCTCATGGGCAACATCTCGATCTGCTTACGGCGCACAATTTGCGGCGTTTGCTCTTCTTCTTCGACAATGCCTTCAGGCGTCTCTGCCGCAGCCAACTCAGGCTCAAGCAGCTCAAACTTGTCACCAGCGCGGCGGCGACGCTTGCCCTTGTAGCGGCTAATTTGACGGTACATTTTATCAACGACGATGTCAATGGCAGCAAAAGTGCCTGCTTCGGATCGCTCTTCAGCGCGCAGAATAGTGCCACGCCGATCACGCACAGTCAGTTGTGCAATGCTCCGATTGCCGCTGCGGCGATGCTCTTCACTCAGTTCCAGAGTCACCTGTGTAATCGAAGGCAAGTAGCGGTCAAGGCGCGCCAACTTTTTTTCAGCGTAGCTACGCAGGCGTTCGCCGAGCTCAAAATTTTTTGCGTGTAACTGTACGTTCATGGCTTTTTTCCTCTCAAGAAGACGGAACGACGGCGTCCCCATGAGCCTGCGCTCACGGTTGCGTTAAATTATAACATCAAAGCGCGCCGACATGAGAGAGCAATGCTGAGTCTAGCTTGTGCGCACATGTAGCGCTACAATCACGTACGACTGGTAGCCAATTTCAAGGAACCTCATGCGCTTGACTGGCAAAGAAGCGTTACAAGACCTGCCTGAGCTGATCATCAAGCCGACGCGCGGCTGGCAGAGGCTAAACCTCGGCGAGTTATGGGCATACCGTGAGCTGCTCTACTTCCTGATCTGGCGCGATGTGAAAGTGCGCTACAAACAGACGCTCATCGGCGCTGCTTGGGCGATCATTCAGCCGTTCATGACCATGATCGTTTTCTCAATCTTTTTCGGTCAACTGGCAGGCATTCAGTCTGATGGCGTGCCGTATCCGATTTTCAGCTATGCGGCGCTTGTGCCATGGGCATTTTTTGCCAACGGCTTAACGAACGTCTCAAACAGCTTGGTCAGCAGCGGCAACTTGATCAAGAAAGTGTATTTCCCGCGCCTGATCATCCCATTGGCAGGCGTACTGAGCGGCTTGGTAGATTTCGTACTCGCTTTTGCCGTGCTGCTTCTGATGATGCTATTCTATGGCATTGTGCCAACAGCAGCTGTGCTGACTTTACCGCTCTTTGTCCTGTTAGCGCTGATCACAGCCTTGTCAGTCGGCTTGTGGCTTTCAGCGCTGAACGTCCAATTCCGCGATGTGCGCTACGTGCTACCGTTTCTAGTCCAGTTTTGGCTGTTCATCACGCCGATTGCCTATCCAAGCAGCCTGATTGAGAATCCGCTCTTGCGCGTCGTATACGGTATTAATCCAATGGCAGGTGTCGTAGAAGGCTTTCGCTGGGCGCTTTTAGGCAGTCCGATGCCGCCTCTGCCGATGCTGCTTGCCTCAGCGTTCACAGCACTGATCGCGCTCATCAGCGGTTTGTTCTACTTCCGCCGCATGGAAAAAACTTTCGCTGACATCGTATAGCGCTCAAGTGTCATTTATCACCTCAAAATTATGACGAAAATCTGATACATGGCAGGTAAACAAACGCTCGTTCGATTGCTATAATTGAAGTATAAGTAGGCTGAATGGCACCTCTGTGCCGAAGGAGCGCTGCGATGAGAGACCTAATCCATGAAGGCGCACCGATTGCCATTGATCCTGAAGCCTTTGCGCCGAATAGCGAGTTTGTGCTGATCAAGAATTCGGCGTACCGTCTGCCTAAAGGTGTACGTCAGGTGCAAGTTGTCTCAGGTTACGCTTGGATTTCGGTTGACGGACGCGATCTGTTTGTTGGCGAAGGCGAGAGCGTTGAACTGCCAGCTGATGCTCAAGAAGGCGCAGTGGTCTCTGCTATTGATCGCAAGCCACTCTTGATTGCGTTTGCACTCTAAACGCTGCGCATCCTCACGTCTGTGCTAGAATAGGCGGTGTGCTGTTTGGCACGCCGCCTATTTTTATGAGCTAAACGTTGGAAACTTTGAGCAATCGCCTATTCCTCTACGCGCTTTCGAGCCTTGTGATCGTGCTGATCGGGGTTATCAGCCTTGTCATTCCTGAGGCACTGCGCAATGCTGAGCGAGCCGCTCAAGCGCGCCAAACTGCCATGATCGCCGCTGATCTGAACGCTACGCTAGATAGCCGTCTTGCCATGCTGAGCGATCAAGTCAGCCGTGACCAGACAGCACAAGCAATCATCGCTGAAGTCACAGCTGTGTGGCAAGCGCAGACGGCAACTTACGCTGCTGTGCGCGCTATCGCTGATCAACTGGCACGCGAGGCTACTGCGCAAGCTGAGTCACTCTACGGCACGGCGACCGCTGCGCCACAACAAACTCAGACTGCTTACGCTCACGCTACTGCCACACCACAGGCACAGACTGCTACAGCCGCTGCACTGCAGACCAGCACAGCTCAGGCGCTTGGTGACGCTGCGCTTGCCACACGTGCAGCGCAAGTTGCCACGCTTAGCGCCGCTGAGACTGCGCTTGCTCAAGTTCAAGAGCAACGCGTCGGCACAGCTGTGGCACTTGCCACGTATAGCGCCCAGCGTGAGGCATCTCTGCGCAACGCTGCTGCACTCAGCGTTGAGAACGCCGCACAGCTACAGGAAATCCTGACCTTGAAGCACAACGCGCCGATCACTGCCCTCGCCGTCAGCCCTGATGGACGTTTTGCCATTGGACTCGCCGGCGATCAGCTCTTGGTCTGGACGCTGCGCAATGGCGAACTGCTTCAGAGCATGTCACACAGCGGCATCACGGTCAATCATTTCGCTGTTGCGCCTGACAGCAGCAGGATCGCTGTCGCCCTAGATGACGGCACGCTTGCCGTGTGGCGAATCGGCAACAGCGCGCCAAAACTGGTCAAAGTACACAACGCGCCGATCTTCCGTGTCGTCTTCAGCGCTGACGGAAGGCTGCTGGCAACTGCGGGTAGCGACCAGACCGTTGTTTGGTCAGTGGACGAGTTAAAGGTCTTGGCGCAACTGCGCGGCTGGGCATGGGACGCGGTTTTCTCCAGCGGTGGACGCTACCTGATTACAACGGGCGCCGACGGCAGCCTGAGACTCTGGGGCGTGCCTGTGATCGAACAGGACGAGGAGCATTCAAGATGACTTTTCAAACAATCGTGCCAATTCATCCGCGCGTGCAGACTTACCTTCAGTCGCCGCGCAAGTTGCTCATTAACAATGAATGGGTGGAAGCAGCGAGCGGCGAGACATTTGCGACGTACGATCCGTCAAACGGTAGTGTGCTGGCACACTGCGCGCGCGGCGGCTTAGAAGATGTAGACCGTGCTGTCAAAGCAGCGCGCGCCGCCTTTGAAGGCGAGTGGCAGCGTGTGACGCCTGCTGAGCGCGCTAAGTTGCTATGGCGCCTTGCCGACCTAATTGAGGCGCACGCGGATCAGTTAGCGCAGCTTGAGGCGCTGAACAATGGCAAGAGCTACATGGGCGCCAAGCGCGGCGATGTCGTGTGGTCAGCTGATCATTTTCGCTACTATGCTGGCTTAGCTACCAAGATTGAAGGCAACACAATTCCAGTCTCAGTGCCACAACATCTTAACTATACGCTGCGCGAGCCAATTGGCGTCTGTGGCTTGATCACGCCGTGGAATTTCCCGCTAGAGATCGCAGCGTGGAAATTAGCGCCAGCGCTCGCTTGCGGCAACTGTGTCATCCTGAAGCCTGCTGAGCAAACACCGCTCTCAGCGCTCTACCTTGGCGAGCTAGTCTTGGAGGCAGGTTTTCCAGCAGGCGTCGTCAACATCGTCACAGGCTTTGGTGACGAGGCAGGTGTAGCGCTCACACATCATCCTGATGTAGACAAGATTAGCTTTACAGGTAGCACCGAAGTAGCGCGCAAGATTATCGCGGCATCTGCAGGTAACATTAAACGACTTTCACTGGAGCTAGGCGGCAAATCGCCATGCATCATTTTCAGCGACTCCGATGTGGAAACCGCTGCAGAACGAGCAGCATTCGGTCTGTTTGGCAACAGCGGACAGAGTTGCGTAGCAGCAGCGCGCATCTACGCTGAGCGCAGCGTCTACGAGCGCGTGCTGGAGCGCGTGGTTGACGTGGCACAAGGGCTGACAATCGGCGCAGGCATGGCTGATCCACAGCCTGACATCGGTCCGCTGATCAGCGAGCGGCAGCTTGGGCGCGTGCTGGGCTACGTGCAGAGCGGCATCGCGCAAGGCGCACAGGTCTGCACAGGCGGCGGACGCGCGCTTGAGCCGCCTTTGGCAGAAGGCTACTTTGTACGTCCAACGGTCTTCACAAACACCAAGCCTGAGATGGCGATTGTGCGCGAAGAAATCTTCGGTCCCGTGGCAATCGTCGAGCCGTTCGACTCATTTGAGACAGTCATCCGAGCAGCAAACGACTCGCCCTACGGCTTAGCCGCATCAATCTGGACACGCGACCTGAGCAAGGCACATCGCGCTGCAGCAGCGTTGAAAGCTGGCACGGTCTGGATCAACACTTACGGCATGTTCGATCCTGCCTCGCCATTTGGCGGCTACAAGCAGTCAGGCTACGGACGTGAGATGGGCGCCGCAGCAATCGAACTCTACACGCAGCTCAAAAGCGTGTGGATTGCGCTGTAAGTTGCGCTGCAAGGCTGATCGTGGCAGTATTATGCGCGTGACGGTTCAGAAGGAAAGGCTGCTCAGCGATGATTCCTTTCACGGTCATGACGTGGAACTTGGAGAATTGGTTTCGCCCTGATCATCCGTCAGGCTTCGGTCCGCGCGATCAGCAGACCTACGAACGTAAGCTGACCAACATCGTGCGCACCATTCAGGCAGTCTCGCCAGACGTAATTGGCTTGCAAGAGATCGGCGATGAAGATGCTTTCGGCGACCTGCGGCGCGCTCTGAACAACCGCTATCCGTATGGACGAGTCTCGCGCTTGCCGGACGCGCGTGGCATTCGCGTCGCATTCCTCTCGCGCTTACCGCTGCTGCAAGCGCGCGACATCGGCGACATGCCGCCTGAAGGCTTGGTCAATGTGCCGAGCGATGACAACAGCAGACCGATTACGAGCATGGGACGCGGCATTTTGAAAGCAACAGTCGTTCTAGCGCCTGGCTTGCTGGTCAACGTGGTCAACGTCCACTTGAAGTCAAAGCTGATCACCTATCCGAACGGCAGACGCTTTCCGCTGGATGAGGATGAGCGCGTCCGCTACATCGGCTATGCGCTGCTGCGCCGCGCCGCTGAGGCAGCTGCTGTCCGTGTGCTGATGAACCAGCTGATGACGGGCAATAACGAGCCTGCTGTGCTGATGGGCGATTTCAACGACGGACCTGAGGCTGTTACAACGCAGATGATGCTTGGACCAGCTGATCGCAGCCTTGCGCACCGCGACCGCTTTGATGACATCCGTCTGTACAACCTTGCGGACTACATCCCTGCTTCGCGGCGTTTTTCGCGTATCTATTTGAAGGCGCGCGAGCTAATTGACCACATCGTGGTCAGCCATGAGCTGATCTTCTATTTGCGGCAAGCCGATAGCATCGTCGAGCCGATTGAAAGCATTGACGCCGACACTGAGAGCCGCCGCGACGCCGTCTACCCTGACCACGCTGCGCTTTTCGCCCGTTTCGAAATCCCTGAGGACGAAGCCGACCGTCACTTCTCCATCACGCGCCCGCTGTGAGCAAAAAGCCTGTCAGCTGTGTGCTGACAGGCGAAAAGTTGCTCTAGGCGCTGAAAGCTGCAATTTGATCGTGCAGCTTGTCCCGCGATACCTCAGGATAGCGCGCTAGACGCCGATCAAAGTCCTGCATAATAGCGACCAAGTCAGCCTTTGTGCGCGCCTCAAAGCGCATGGTGATGGCAGGTTGTGTGTTGCTGGCGCGCACCAAGCCCCAGCCATGTTCGAACGTCACGCGCGCGCCGTCTAGCGTGATCACCTGATGCTCAGCCGCGAACTCATTTTGCAGCGCCTCGATGATCTGGAACTTGCGATCATCAGGCGCGTGGACGATGATCTCAGGCGTGGCGACCAGCTTTGGAATTGTGTCAAACACCTCGCTGACCGTGCGCGTCTCCTTGCTGAAAATTTCCAGCACCTTGAGCGAGACCAGCGGCGCGTCATCGAAGCCGTAGTAATCCTCGCCAATGAAGAGATGACCGCTCACTTCGCCGCCTAGTGGCGCGCCTTCTTCAGCCATTTTCGCCTTCATCAGGCTGTGACCCGTCTTCCACATGATCGGCACGCCGCCATGCGCCCGAATTTCATCTTCAAGCGCCTGACTTGCCTTCACGTCAAAGACGACCTTAGCGCCTTTGTGCCGCGAGAGCAGATCGCGCGCTAAGAGCGCCAACAGGCGATCCGCGGCGATGTGATGTCCATGCTCGTCAATGATGCCGCAGCGGTCTGCGTCGCCGTCGAAGCCGATGCCTAGATCAGCGCCATTTTCCACCACAGCGCGCTCAAGGTCTTTGGTCGTCTCTGGGTCTTCAGGATTCGGCAAATGGTTCGGGAAGGTGCCATCAGGTTCGCAGTACAGGCAGATCACCTCAACGCCGAGCTGCTCATAGACAGGCTGCATGAAGACGCCGCTGAGGCTGTTGCCTGCGTCCAGCACAATTTTGAGCTTGCGCGGACCCATGCGCACCTTGCTGGCAATGGTCTGCATGTGCTGCTTGACGAGGCTATCATCGCAGGTGAGCGCTCCGTTGCCGCGCTCAAAATCATCTGCCTCAATCAGCCTACGAATCTCTTGGATTTGGTCGCCGTAGAGCGCAAAGCGATCATACGCCATTTTGATGCCGTTGAACTGCAGCGCTAGATGACTGCCTGTGATCTGCACGCCGCCGCCGCGCGCGCCGTGCTGCGCGCTGGCATAGTAGACTGTTGGCGTCATCACAGCGCCCAGATCGGTCACATCCAAGCCTGTGCTGAGCAAGCCTTCGATCAGCGCCGCCTTGAGCATCGGCGACGTCGGACGGTTATCGCAGCCGACGTAGACGCGCTCAGTTTGAAACGTCCTCAGCATGTATGTGCCGTAGCCCATGCCGACGGCGCGCGCCAACTCAGGCGTGATCTGCGGATTTTCGCCCGTCACAGTGCCACGAATATCGTACTTGCGAAAAATTACGCTCGGAAACTGCATAGAAGTCGCCTTTCTGTTCAAAGTTGAATCGGCGCGCCTGTGACACAGTCCACGACATCAATCTTCGGCTGAGCTGTGCCACTTGCAGCCGCCACCAGATGACACAAGCGCAGCGCGCTCTCCACGACCTGCTGCATAGTGTTCTTGGCGCCGCCTTCGACCATAGCGCGCAACAAGTTCGGCTCAGTGCCGCTGAAGCGCAAATTAACGCGCCCTTTGCCCTCAAAAAGCGCGTGAATTGCCTCGACCGCCTCGCTCAAGCCTTCGACCGCGTTCAAGTCAACGCGCGCCTTCAAATGTGCCGAGGCGATCACCTGTGGATAGCGCGGAACAGCCGCCGCTAACTCGCTCAGACCGCCTTCGCCGCCTCGCTTGCGCGCTGCAGCTAACGACGCCAACAGCAGACCGACGTAAATGCCGTCGCCTGTGCCGTGATCGCCATCTAAGATGATAATATGCCCTGCCTGTTCGCCGCCAAGCGTCAAGGCGCGCTCGCGCAGCCGCTCCATCACGTAGCGGTCACCGACCTTAGTGCGGCTGAGCGCGATTCCATGCGCCGCGAGATAGTCAGCCAGTCCGCTGTTGCTCATCTCAGTCGCCACGACCGTATCGCCTGCCAGCTGATCGCGCGCCTTCAACTGCACGGCGAGGATTCCCAGCATGTGATCGCCGTCAATCAGCATCCCATCAGGCGCCACGCCGATGACGCGATCCGCGTCGCCGTCAAAGGCAATGCCCAGATCGGCGCCGTGCGCTTGAAGCGCCGCTAACAAAGCACTTCGGTCGCGGCGGACGTGCTCACTGCCCGCTTGGACGTTGATCGAATAGCCATCAGCCTGTGTGTTGATCGCCTCGACCGTTGCGCCTGCGCGCCTGAACGCCTCTGGCGCCAGCTGATGCGCCGCGCCGTTCGCGCAGTCCAGCACGACGTGCAGCGCGCTCAGATCAATGCCTTTGATCAAGTAGCGCACGTACTGCTCATCAGGCAGATCGGTCGGCTGCTCAAGCTGTGGCGCAAAGCCTTTGGCAAGCGCGCGCAACTTGCCGAACTGACTCGGCGCTTGTTCAGGCGCAGGCGCAGCGATGAGCGCGGCAATTCGCGCCTCGATCTCTGCCTCAGCTTCATCGGGCAACTTGAAACCATCGGCGCCGAACACCTTAATGCCGTTCTGCTCAGACGGATTGTGACTCGCGCTGATGACGACGCCGAGATCGGCGCTGTAAGTCCGCGTTAGATAGGCGACAGCAGGCGTCGTCGTGATGCCTGCATCCAAGACCGTGATGTTCTCCTGCAGCAGACCTGCGCTCAGCGCCGCAGCCAACATTGAGCCGCTCGGTCGCGTGTCGCGTCCGAGCAGGACTGTGTGCTCAGCGCCTTGCGCAGGCTGACTCTGCAGCCACTGACCGATAGCGCGCCCGATCTCTGCCACAGTGCGCGGATCGAGCGGAAAGGCGCCGGCTACGCCGCGAATGCCATCTGTGCCGAAGCGAATCGTCTCAGAACCTGCCATGCTCTATCCTGATTGTGCCACTTTGCCGCTCTCAATCATAGCGCACCTCGCGCCGCCGCGCATTACAGCGCGCTACTCCAGCAGCGCGAGCAGACTGCGCAGCCTATCGCCGCCTTCAGCTCCGCAGAGCGCCTCTAACCGCCGCCGCGCCTCTGCCAAGACGCCCGCTGCATCGCAGTTCTGGCGCGCCGTGCGGTACGCCGCCTCTGCAGCCGCCAATTCACCGCCGTAGAGCGCCAAACCTGCCTGTGCGAGCGCTAGAGCGTAGCGCGCCGTGCGGTACTCAGGCGTGACCGCGAGAATTCCTTCAGCATGGCTGATCGCCGCTTGGAAGGCT
>JANWYI010000090.1 GCA_025055255.1 Anaerolineae bacterium
AGCGCGTAGATGTGCGTGTTGTAACTGTGGATGCCGCCATCGCTGACCAAGCCCATCAAATGCAGCGTGTTGCCGCTTGATTCGCGCCCTGCTGCGCGCTCCATTGCCTCTAGCAAGGCAGGGCTGCGGAAAAACTCGCCCGTCTCAATTTGCTTGTCAATGAATGTGAGTTCAGTGTAGATGACTGTGCCGGCGCCTAGGTTCAGGTGACCGACTTCGGAGCCGCCGATTTGCCCTTTCGGCAAGCCGACTGCCTCGCCTGAGGCGCCTAACGTCGTGGTGCTGTAGAGTCCGCTTTCCCAGAGGTGATTGAACGTCGGCACGTTGCCCAGCTTCACAGCGTTTGCCTCGCGCTCCTCGCGCAAGCCCCAGCCGTCAAGGATGATCAGGATCACAGTCATGCGCGGAAAGTCCTTTCTGCTCAATCCGCGCAGAGTATAGCGCGCTTTGACCGCGCTTGCCCTTTTACCTCCTCACAGAGAGGCAAATTGGCGCGCCACGTGCGCAGCCTATTCTGGCTCAGACTGGAAAAACAAAAGGGCAGGGTTTCCCCTGCCCCTGCTTTCATGACGGCGACCTCAGTTGCGGCAGAGCGGATCGGCGCACTGCGCAATTGCGCTGGATGGCACCCAGAAGGATTGGCAAGCCAGAGCGATGCGCGTGAAGCCACCTTGCGTGCCGAGAATCTTGAAGGTCTTGCCTGCCTCAGCGAAGAACTTGTCGCTGGCACTGCCGGCGTTAGGCGAGGTGTGCAGCGGCACTGTAGCGAGCATTCTGCCTAGTGGCGCGCCATCTTGGGCTGGACCGCAAGGCGCATCACACTTGCGAGCTAGTGTACCCTGTGCCAATACCGCTCCGTTTAGATAGCCGGGCGCGCACTGTGGAGCAGTCGCGCAGAATGCCTTGTAGGTGTACTCATCCTTGTGATCTATCGGAATGTTTTGCGATAGCTCAAGTGTCACAAAGCCGCTTCCAATAGGAACTGTGAAAAATTGTGTAGCAAACGGATTGCCGTTCTTGAAAACTGTAACGCCGACTGTGTACGAATTTGAAACCTGCGGCACTGTAACGTCGCCGCCAATTCTATCGCAGCTACCTGGTGCTTCAGCGTTGTTGCCAATGCAGTTTATATTTACAGTAAAAGAAGTAAAAGGAGAGAAATTAGAATTTGGCGATGCTTGCAGCGCGGCTGAACCTTGGTAATTGGCAAAAATGTTGATGACGACTATGCCTGCACCTGTAAAGCTCACTGGACCACCAATCACGTTGCTTCCCGCAACAACACGGTAGTGGGTCGTTCCTGAACTAGTTTTTGGGAATGAGACCACGCAGTTCGTTTGAGCATTTGCTGGCGCCGGCAGCACGCCCAGTAGAGCTAGAACCAGCAAGATAACAACTAGAAGAACGACGTGACGCTTCATGACAATATCCTCCCTTGCAATTGTTGCTGTGCAGAGTAGGCTTTTGATTTAGCCCTTTTATACTGTATCTATAAACTGTAAAATTGTCAATACTCCAAACAATCTTAATGATTTTATAAACTTTCCAGTGACACTAGTATCTTGAGGTGCCTACGTGGCTTTTGCCTGCTCATCTTGCCGAGAGCGCTGAGTGTCATGCTGAGAACGGCTCTAGAGGCATTGCGCAGGCGCGCCGTTTGAGCCAAAATAAGGCGTACACATACGCTCAACAGTCGAGGCGCACGTCCAGAGCATGGCAGTCAAGAAGATTCTGACGATCAACAGGCACGAGAAGCTCTTGCGCACCAAATCTGAGCCTGTCAAGAAGATCACTAAGCAGGTCAAGCAACTTGCGGAGGATATCCGCGACACGATCATGGCGAATCCTGCCGTCGGCCTAGCAGCCGTTCAGATCGGCGTCCTGCAGCGCGTCTTCGGCGCACGGATCGGCTACTACACGCCTGAAGGCGAGGTCTCGGAGCAGGCAGAGCAAGCCTTACCGCAGATTTTCATCAACCCTGAGATCGTATCCATCAGCCAAGAGACCGAGCGCGACTACGACGCCTGCATGAGCATTCCCGGCATGATGGGCTACACACAGCGCGCTAAGCGCGTGACCATGCGCTGGCTAGACGAACACGGCGTCCGCCATGAGCGCGAGTTCAGCGGCTGGGACGCGCGCGTGCTGTTGCATGAGTACGATCATCTGGAAGGCGTGTTGTTCCTCGACCGTCTGCCACTGGAAGACCTATACGTCTACGTGCGCGGCGAAGATGGCAAGACTCGTCCAGTGCCGTACCTTGAGGTCATGCGCCAAGCTGAGGTGAAAGCTGCGCCCAAGCTGAGCGACGATATGTAAGGTTTGCTGCGCTGTGCGCCTCTATAGCTCTAGAAAGTGATGGAAAGCGCGCCCGTGAGCTGCTATGGACAAATATCCGCTCTCGCGCTTTGAGCGCACGCGCCGATTGCTCAAAATATGGCTGAATGTGCCAGAGTTGCCGCTCGGCTGCGATGATTGTGCTGAGCATATGGACTGTTTGGTTGAGCTGCTCCTCGCCGATGCCTCGCCAATCGGCTTTTTGGCGGCTGTGCAGCGCCATATTCAGCATTGTGAATGTTGTCGAAGCGAGTTTGAGGCGCTGCTGAGCATCCTGCGCATGGAGCGCGCTGACACACCTTAGCAGACAATGGACGATGATCCGATCCTTTTGCAGCCCGCGCGTCCAAGCCGCGCTGATGCACTTCGCAACCGCGAGCTGCTCCTAGAGACGGCACAGCGTCTGTTTGCAGCGCACGGCGTTGAGGCGGTCAGCATGTCCGCCATTGCTGAGGCGGCTGATGTCGGCAAGGGCACGCTTTACCGCCATTTTGCCAACAAAACTGACCTGTGTCTCGCGCTGCTTGACCAGCAACAGCGCGCTCTGCAAGAGCGCACTTTAGAGCGCTTGCGCCAAAATGATGATCCTGAGGCAAAACTGCGCTGGTTTCTACGTGAGGTGCTGACTTTCGTCTGGCAGAACTTGCCGCTCTTGCTTGTCGGCGCGCCTGAGTCACATCTAGTGCGCACAGCAGCTCACGCTTGGTGGCGGCAGACCGTGCGCGGCTTGTTGGCGCAGCTGGGCGTTAAAAAGCACCTCGACTACGCTGCTGACACGCTCTACGTCATGCTGGAGGCACACACTGTCTACTTTCAGCGCCAAAGCCGCGCTTGCACACTTGACGAGCTGATCGCAGGCATTCACGCCTTGCTAGACGGCTTCCTAAGCGGACGCTAGTCCGATTCTCATCAAATTCTAAGACAAGTGCAGCGTCAGACACGCTATATTTTCTCTCGTGAAACGGACTATAGTCCGCTTTGTCTACATGCACCAGAAAGGACTGCTCTGATATGGCTACTTGGCACTTAGATGCAGCGCACAGCAGCGCAAATTTTGCTGTCCGTCATATGATGATCACGACTGTGCGTGGCAGCTTTAACATCAAAGACGGCAAGATTATCTTCGATCCTGCCAATCCTGCAGCTGCATCGGTTGAAGCGACGCTAGACGTCGCCAGCGTGAACACAGGCGTGCCTGACCGCGACAATCACTTGCGCAGCGCTGACTTCTTTGACGCTGCCAATTATCCGACCATCACTTTCAAGAGCACTGCAGTCAAGCCGACAGGCGAGAACACGGCTGAGATCGCAGGCGACCTGACCATTCGCGGCACAACGCGCCCTGTTGTCCTGAAAGCTGAGTTTCTCGGTCAGGGCAAAGGCATAGACGGCAAGACGCGCGCAGGCTTCACTGCCAGCACTAAGATCAACCGCGAGGACTGGGGATTGACGTGGAACATGGTGCTTGAGGCAGGCGGCTTGCTCGTGGGCAAGGACGTGACCATTGAACTAGACGTTGAAGCCGTCTTAGCTGAGTAAACGCGGTTTCCGTGCAACGCAGAATAGCTTTATTAAGCAGGCGCGCTATAATCGTGCCTGCTTTGAGTATTTTCTGCGGAGCGATCCGTGCCTGAAAGCTGTCCACCTGCACGCCTGAGCCGCCGCACGTTTCTGAAAATGATCGGCGCTATGGCTCTGAGCGTTCCCTTGCCTGCTTTGTCAGTGAGCGCCGCTGCGCAGCCGTTCCGCGTGCCGCCGACGCTGATGTTGCACACTAAAGATCGCTGGAAGTTGCCGCGCATTCTAGGCTGGCTGCGCGAGCATGGCTATGAGAGCATCGGCTATGCAGACCTGCTCAAGGCGCTGCAAGGCAGGTACACATTGCCAACAAAACCGATCATTTTGACCATTGATGACATTGCGCCAAGCTACATTCAGCCTTATTTTTTGGCAATGGCTGATGAGATCGAGAAAGCAGGCTATTGCGGCGTGTTCGC
>JANWYI010000091.1 GCA_025055255.1 Anaerolineae bacterium
TCGCGCGCAAAGCGCGAGTCAGCTGGCACGCCGTCATCGTACTTGCCCGTCAACATGCCGAAGGCGAGCGGCGACCAAAGCACTAAGCCCATGCCCAGCTGCACAGCTGTTGGCAGGATGTCGGTCTCGAAGTGTTCGCGGTAGAGCATCGAGTATTGCGGCTGCTCCACTTGCGGCGGATACAAGCCATAGCGCTCACACAGCGCGTAGGCTTGGCGCAGCTGCGCGCCTGTCCAGACCGATGTTCCCCAATACAGCACCTTGCCCATGCGAATCAGGTCGTCCATGGCGCGGATCGTCTCGATCATGGGCGTCTCTGGGTCGGGACGATGGCAGAAGTAGATGTCCACATAGTCTGTGCCGAGCCGCTTGAGCGACTTATCAATGCTCTCAAAGATGTGCTTGCGCGAAAGACCGCGGTCGTTCACATCATCGCTCATCGCCCAGAAAACTTTTGTGGCGATGACAAGCCTGTGACGTGGAAATTGCCGCAACACAGCGCCCATCTGCTCTTCTGCCTTGCCATAGCCGTAAATGTCAGCAAGGTCAAAGTAGTTGACGCCGTGTTCATAGGCGTACTCGACTACGCGACGCGCTTCGTCCTCAGGCACCTTGCCTTCGCCATAGTTGATCCAGCCGCCAAAGCTCAACGCGCTGACCTTCATGCCTGCCGAGCCGAGTCTTCTGTATTGCATGGCATACTCCTTGCCTTGTGTTGAGAATAGCTGCGGCAATTATAATCGCTTGCAGCAATGTTGCACTACGCAGTGTGTGCCTCAACCTGCAGCGCCGTTACTAGCGGCAAAGTAACTTTGAATTTCCTCAAGCGCTTGCTGATACTGTGCCAGCAACTCTTCATCGCTGCCCTTGAAGCGCCGTAAAGTCTGCAAAGCGCAGGCGCGGCAGCCGCGCATAGCGCGAAAGCTATCAGTTTCGCAGGTCATGCAGCCATTCAGGCGAACCATCAGCAGCATGAGCGCCAGAGCACGCGGATCGTCCTCAGGCGCGCCTGCCAAACTGTTGACCAGCTCACGCCACGCCTCGCCGCGCACTTGGCTTAGCGACGGAATAGCATGGTGAGGAAACATCAACTCGTTTCGCGTATACATGGCATCCTCTACTCATGCGAACGCCTTTGCAAGGCATTGTAACACGCTTTGGCAAAGTGCGCTTAAAAGCGCAGAGGTCGGCTGCGACCGACCTCTGCTCACAAGTTACATTTAAAATTGACCGTGCAACACAGGACGAATGCGCTCTAGCGCCCAGTCAATTTCTTCACGCTTGATAACGAGTGGCGGCGCAAAGCGCACAGTGTGGACGTGCGTCTCCTTCGAGAGGATGCCACGGTCGCGGAGCGCCTCAACGAAGCGTCGCGCGCCGCCTGCCTCTGGCTTCATCTCCACGCCGATCAGCAAGCCGCGTCCGCGCACTTCCTTGATCAAAGGACTGTTGATCTCCTCAAGCTGCTCTTTGAAGTAGGCGCCCATGACCGCTGCGTTCTGTGGCAAGTTCTCCTCGACAATCACTGAGAGCGCTGCGCGTGCCACAGCAGCCGCCAATGGATTTCCGCCAAAGGTGCTGCCGTGGTCACCCGGCTGGAAGACGCCCATGACTGGGTCGTCAGCCAACACAGCTGAGACAGGGTAGAAACCGCCTGAGAGCGCCTTGCCCAAGATCAGAATGTCGCCGCGCACGCCTTCATAGTCCTGCACAAAGAGCTTGCCTGTGCGCCCTAACCCTGTCTGAATTTCATCGTTGATGAACAGCACGTTGTGACGCTTGCAAATCTCGGCAGCGCGCCGTAGATAGCCTTCAGGCGGCACGATCACGCCATTTTCGCCTTGAATCGGCTCAACCAAGAAACCAACTGTGTTCGGCGTGATAGCAGCTTCTAATGCGTCGGCGTCGCCATACGGCACGACCACAAAGCCCGGCGTCAACGGACCGAAGCCTTCTTTGTACTGCGGCTCAGTGCTGAAGCTGATGATCGTCGTGGTGCGACCGTGAAAGTTGCCTTCGCAGACGATGATCTCTTGCTTACCATCTGGCACGCCCTTGACCTTGTAGCCCCACTTGCGTGCCAACTTGATAGCAGTCTCAACCGCCTCAGCGCCGCTGTTCATTGGCAAGACGCGCTGATAGCCTGTCAGGTCGCAGAGCGCCTTGTAGAACAAGCCAAGTTGATCGTTGCGGAAGGCGCGCGCTGTCAGCGTGACGCGATGCGCCTGTTCAATCATTGCCTGCAAAATTTTTGGATGCGCATGACCCTGATTGACAGCTGAGTAGGCGCTCAAGCAGTCAAGGTAGCGCTTACCTTCTACGTCCGTCACCCAGACGCCTTTTGCCTCGTGAATGACAACATCAATCGGATGGTAGTTGTGCGCGCCGTAGCGCTCTTCGAGGTCAATGAAGTATTGAGCGGTCTGTTCTAGTGTCCTGTCCATGCTCTCTTCCTCTCTGTACGTGCCGCAATTATATATTAAATATACCACAGCTCAGCGCGTTTTGTGAATGTCGGCTTGCTGTCTAGGCGTGCCTAGAGTCAAGAGGATTATTATGCTTCTGTTAAATACAGCGCGCTGCTCGCGCAGTACATTAAGGGCAGTCTCAGAAAAACTATTGACCTTAAGGGAGAATTTATGAAATGAGCGCGCAGATTGAACCCTCAGCACCTGTCCGTTACGTCGCTTTCGATCCGAACACTGAAATCATCGGCGCCATGCTGTTTGGCACTGTCTACTCAATGGAGCGCGAGACAATCTTGCCGTTGCTGCGCAAGCATGGCTTTGAGCATATCGAGATGGATCAATGGTATCCGTTACAGCGTGTGCTTGACCTGTTCACAGATATCGTCAATCATGAAGGCGGCATGTTTAACATGGTCGCCATTGGACTAAAGGCAGGTGAGACGTACCAATTCCCGCCAGAAATTACGTCCTTTGAGCAAGTCCTTGAGCTGGCTGACACGCTCAACCGCGCTGCTTACCGCAACGGCGACCCAGGCACAATGCGCGCCGAAAAGCTAGGCGAGCGTCACTATCGGATGCACGTCCACCTGCCTTTCCCGCAAGACTTGCACTACGGCATTTGGTGGGCAGTCGCAAAGCGCCTTGTGCCAGACATGCACACACTCAAGATTCGCCGCGAAGTGATTGACCAGTACACGAGCATCTACGAGTTCCAGTGGTGAGTCGCCTTGCCGCCATACTAGACATATGGCGGCAAGCACACACAGCTCACTACATAAGGTTTTGTATATACTCTTAAAAGCTCTTTAAGTGCTTTGCAGCATGTTGCGAATGCCATGTATAATTTTTCTGAAGGAGACATTCGCAATGAGCACACCAGTAAAACACTCAAAGCCTGTGCGCTACGTCGCCTTTGAGCCAAACACTGAAGTTCTCGGCATAATGTTAGAAGGCACAATTGCTTTCATGGAGCGCGAAGGACTCGCGCTGCTGCTACGTAAGCATGGTCTTGAGCAAGTTGCGCCCGATCAGTGGTATCCGCTGCAGCGTGTGTTAGACCTGTTCACTGACCTCTCCAACAATCCGAGCGGCACTTCTGACATGGTCGCCATCGGCATGAAAGTTGGCGAAGTCTTTCAGTTCCCACCTGAAGTCACCACACTTGAACAAGCGCTTGAGCTGGCTGACGCTATGAATCGCGCCGTCTACCGCAACGGCGATCCGGGCACAATCCGTGCCGAAAAGCTGGGCGAGCGTCACTATCGGCTGCATGTCCATCTGCCTTTTCCACAAGACTTGCACTACGGCATTTGGTGGGCAGTCGCCAAGCGCCTTGTGCCAGATATGCGTACGCTCAGAATTCGCCGCGAAGTGATTGATCAGTACACAGGCGTCTACGAATTCGAATGGTAACGTGCTATGCCGCTATGCGCTCCAAGTAGAAATTAACCTGCCGTTCAACAGAGCGCTCTCTACTGATAGCTGTTTTCCACCTATCAAAAACCTACGATACATCGGCTTTTTGTAGCTTTTGCATGTGGAAACGGGATAGACTATGAGCAAAAGCTGTGGAAGGCAGGTGTGTAGCAATGGCGCTCTACGCTATTGTAAATGCAGAACGGCTAAACCTGCGCGAGCGTCCCACGACAACTTCACGGATTTTGAGGCAGCTAGAGCGCGATGAAGCGCTGGAGGTACTGCGCGATGCAGGCTTTGACTGGCTCGAAGTGCAAGTGCTGGGCAGCAGTCTGCGCGGTTTTGTCTCAAAGCCATTTGTGC
>JANWYI010000092.1 GCA_025055255.1 Anaerolineae bacterium
GCAGGCAAGACCACGCTGTTCAACTTAATCACAGGTCTCACGCCGCCAACGCACGGTGAGCTCTTCTATAAGTGGCACAACATCACCAACATGCGTCCGCACGAGATCGCTAGGCTCGGCATTGCGCGCACTTTCCAGAACATTCGGCTATTCGGCACGCTCACAGTGCTGGAGAACGTCATGATCGCACTGCACATCCACACATGGAGTGGTGTGATCGAAGGTGTACTGGGCTTATCGCCTGCGCCGCAAGAAGAGCGCGCTGTGCGCCAACGCGCTATGGAGCTGCTGGAGCTGGTCGGCTTGGCACACGCCGCCGAGCGGCAAGCGCGCAACCTGTCCTACGGCGATCAGCGCCGCCTTGAGATCGCCCGTGCGCTCGCTCTTGAGCCAAAACTGCTGCTCCTAGATGAGCCCACTGCAGGCATGAACCAGAATGAGAAAAGCGCGCTGAGCGCCTTCATCCGTCACATTCGTGGAGAGTTCGATCTGACTATTGTGCTGATCGAACACTATGTGCCGCTCGTCATGGGCTTGTGTGATCGAATCGCTGTGTTGAACTTCGGACAGCTGATCGCGCTTGGCGCGCCTGAAGTCGTTCAGAACGATCCTGCTGTAATTGAGGCATACTTAGGAGACTGATTCGCCGTGGCACTTCTGGAAGTCGAAAATCTGAGCGTGAACTATGGCGGCATTCAGGCGCTGCAATCGGTCAGTTTGAGCGTTGACCAAGGTGAGATCGTTACGCTGATTGGTGCAAACGGCGCAGGCAAGAGTACCACGCTGCGCGCTATCTCGCGGATCGTGAATGCGCGGCAAGGCAGGATCATCCTCGACGGCAAAGACGTCAGCCGCTTGCCGCCGCACGAGATTGTAAGGCTCGGCGTGGCACACTGTCCAGAAGGTCGCCGCGTGCTGACGCGCCAATCCGTCTACGATAACTTGATGCTCGGCGCCTATGTGCGCAACGATACAGCAGGCATCAAAGCGGATATCGAGCTGCAATTCAAGCGCTTTCCGCGCTTGGAAGAGCGCCGCAATCAGCTGGCAGGCACGCTCAGCGGCGGCGAACAACAGATGCTCGCCATTGCGCGCGCTTTGATGAGTCGTCCGCGCTTGCTGCTGCTGGATGAGCCGAGTCTTGGCTTGGCGCCGCTGATTGTGCGCGAAATCTTCAAGATCATCCGCGAGCTGCACGCTGAAGGCGTCACAATCTTGCTGGTCGAGCAAAACGCCAACCTTGCTCTGCAGCACGCTGACCGCGGCTATGTGCTGGAAGCAGGCAACCTAACTATCAGCGGCAAGGCGTCTGACCTGTTGAATAACGACCGCGTGCGCAAAGCCTACCTCGGCTAACGCACAATGCGCAGCCGATTCAGACGCACGAAGTCGCCTAGGATTTCGCCGCCGCGCTGAATCGGCAGGCGCGTGCCGCTGATCGGATCGTATAGACCGACGCGCAGCTCGTACTCGCCTGCTGGCACGTCCTCAGGCACTGGCACGCGCCACTCGTCCATGATGATCTCGCCCGCCTGCCACAGGCGCGTTGGATAAGGCTGCGAAAAATGCTCGCCCGGCACGCCAAACCAGACCTGCCATGCGCCTGCCACTGGCTGACCGCCGAAGATCATCACAGCGCGCTGATTCATCTCGTCCCACAAATGAATGAAGACGCTGTATTCAAGATCAGCGGACTTCAAGGCTTCCCACCATAGGACGATGTGAATTGGCTGACCGACGCCAAAGACCAAGTTGTTCAAATCCCAGCCGTGCAGATAGGCGAAGTCGCCGACTTGCACGCCGAGCTTGCCGTTTGGCTCAGGCTTCTGGAAGCGTTTGACGTTGTTCACCTCGTAGGCAGAGAAGCGGAAGACGCCGTCGTCCGTTGTGAACGCGCGCCACATCACTTCTATGCGCGTGCGCGAATGAATGATCTGGTTGTAAAACTTACCGCGTATGTTATAAAGCCGATGACTGACGCTGCTATCAATGTAGTAATCTACATCAGCAATCTCGTCAAGCCACATCGGAAACCAATCGCCGCGGATGTCGTCTTGCGGGAAGAAAAAGTTCAGGCGCAGCTCGCCTGGCGCCACGACCTTAAGCGGTCTGCCGAGTTCCGCGCGTCGTTGGCGCAAAAAGCCGACTAAGTCCATCAGCGCGGGATTGCCCAGAGCAATTTTTGCGTCATCATCGGGCAATGTGCCTGCAATGGCGTATGGCAGCGCTGAAAGCACGCTCAACCAGCCGAGCGCGGCAAAGCTGAGGATGACGATCAGCGCAGCAGCCGCTTGCACAGCGCGCGTCACATAGCGCCATTGCACGCAGCGCATGAGCGAGTCAGCCTGCGCTGCCAGCAGCCAACAGAAGAACGGCACAATCGGAAAACTTAGCCGAAAGTGATATGAATACGACCAAAACCATGTGATTCCATACGGAAAAACGAAGGCGGCAATCATGGCGAGCGTCCCGCGCTGCGCAGGACTGAGCGCGCGCCATTTTGGCAAGACGCTCCATGCCAAGAGCGCAGCACCAAGCGCCAGCAGAGCGTACTCAAAAATGCCCAGCCGTGTCGGCATGACGCTCGTGGCAATCTGACCGACTGCCATCTGCTGCAGCTCAGCCAACGTCGGCACTCTGCCGCCGAAAGCCGACGGCAAGGCGGCTGACCAGAGCAGTAGACAGCCAAGCGCAGCATAGCGCCAGCGGCGCGCCGCAAATGGCACTGCCAAGAGCGCAATTAACAGCAGCCAACCGAGCTCTTGTCCGCTGCGCTGCGCCGCGTCCTGCCAGTAGCTCTCAGGGAAGACCAGCATCGGATGTCCGTATAGCACGTTGCGGATGTACCACATGCCGCCAAGTGGAAAGGCGACGATCAAGGTCAAGAGGACGAGCCGCGCCGTCAAGTTCTGCCAGAGGTCGCGCCAAATGAGCCGCCGTTGCGCCAAAACCTGCCCGACAAGCGCCGCTGCGCCGATCAGGAGCAAACTCTGGATCAGCGCACCTGCAGTCGGCTTTGTCCAGAGCGCGGCTGCCAAGAGCAAGCCGCTGATGACGGCATAGCGGGCGTTCCGCGCGCGCCATGCGAGGATGAAAAATGCCGCTGTGCCTGCAAAATAGCCCGTGAGCGTCACCTCAAGGTCGCCGAACTGGCTCCAGACGGCATGATGTGGATAGAGCGTCCAAAGTGCTGCGGCAATCAGACCGACACGCCGCGAGAACAGCCGTGCCGCGCCGATGTAGGTCAGCAGAATGCTGTTGAGCGCAAAATACGGCAAGACCGTTCGCGCTGCATGGTCATCAATTGCATTCCAGAGCAACTGTCCATAAGTGTAGGCGAGCGGCACGTGCTGCGGATAGTAGCCGATACGCGCAGGAATGTTGCCTTCGAGGAAAAACAAGCGCGCATTGTAGCCGTAGACCCAAAGCGCGTCATAAGTTGTGAAGCACCAGTAGGCGGTATTCCAGAAGCGCAGCAGGACAGCAACGGCTATCGCTACGATGAGCGCTTTCTCGATCAAGCTCAACGGCGCTAACTTGGGTCGCTCAGGCGCGGATAGGCGCGCGCGGCGCAGCGCAAATGGCACGCCGAGCGCACACAGCGCCGCTGTGCCGAGCAGGACGTTCAACGCGCTCAACTGCCCAAACGTGCCGATCAGGAACATGACCGTTGTGCTGAGCAGCGGACTGAGCGCCAAACTGAGCGCAATGACTAACAGGCGATTGTGCCAATCGGCGCGCGGCAAGACGATCAGCGCATAAGGCAAGCCGACGCCGAAGAAAAACCAGAGCATGGCAGGTGCAAGGACGAAGGTCGGCAACAGCCAATCAGGCATTGAGACGTTTCCTCAGTTAGGCGTAGCAGAGTCGTAGGCTTTTGTTTGCAGGAATTTTATAGCTTACTGTATTGAGTTTACGACAAGCGTTGTACAATAGCATATGAACCTGCCAAAATCAAAGAAAGGAAGTTCTTATGGGACGCTCAATTCTGGCGAGTCTTGCGCTCACTGCTATTTTTATTCTGCTGCTTGTCTCGCTTGCTGCAACCATACCTGCCAAAGCCTACGGCGTGATGACCAGCGGTTGCACTATCACGCTCATGTCCGGTCCTTCCGACAGTCCGTACCGTTACAAAATTGGACCTTTCGAAGATTTCTGGCCGTACACAG
>JANWYI010000093.1 GCA_025055255.1 Anaerolineae bacterium
TCAGGATTCAGGCGCGGACAGACGTAGAACGCGCGTGTGTCGAGCGCGCGCGTGAAGTCAGCGTGCTTGCCGTAGCCATTGGTCAGCGCGTGAATGAGATAAAGGCACGCTGAGGACGGCGAGACTTCACTAGCATGGATGTTGCCATCTACCCACAAGGCAGGCTTTTCTTCAGCAGCGCCCGTAGCGCGATTGGTGAGCGTGACAAGCCAGATATCGCGCCCTTCGTAACTCTTACCGATGCTCTGAACTTGCACTAGTTGCGGAAACTCTTCGGCGTAGGCGTGCAGCAGGCGTGCCAAATCATCGTAACGGTAGTAGCGGTCAAAGTGGATTTCAGGCATGGTCAGCAGACTTTCTAGATGAGCGGTTGCATGGCGCAAAGTATAGCGGAGATGCCCCCAGAGCGATAGCCGCGTTCAGGCAGAACAGATTGCAGCCAAGAGCGCGCTCTTGGCTGCAAAGCAAGCGACTGCACAGCTCAGTTAATGCCGATCAGCACAGTGACTAGCGTGAGGTAGCACAAGAGTCCAGTGAAATCCTTGATGGTTGTGATGAACGGATCGGCGCCCGGTGCATGGTCAAAGCCGAGCTTGATCAGCAGCCATGGCAAGATGAAGCCCAGAAAAGTAGCTAGGGTGATCACGACGAAGATAGTGATGCCGACAGCTACAGCAATTTCTGGGACGTTATTCGGCGCACCTTGCCACACATATGCAATCACACCTGCCAGAATGCCCAGCACTGCGCCCATAGCTGCTCCCACGCTCACCTCACGCGCCAAGTGCCGCCAGAAACGGCTGAGATGGATATGACCTAGCGCCATCCCACGTGCGAAGATAGTGGTGGACTGCGTGCCAGCGTTGCCGCCCATGTCCATGACCAGTGGAATGAACACTGCAGCCACAAGGACAGTTGAGAGCGTCTGTTCGAAGGCGTCAATCAAGCTGCCAACGATGAAGCCGCCGAAGAGCGTCACAATCAGGAAGGCTACACGGACGCGCACAGCGTACCAGATTGAGTGGCGCGTGATTTTCTCGCTGTGGATGACGTCGCGCTCGTAGTTGACATCCACAATGCCTGCCTTCTTGTACATCAGCTCTGAGGCTTCTTCTTCCAGTACGTCAATCACATCATCAAAGGCGACCACGCCGACCATGCGATTTTCCTTGTCCAGCACAGGCAATGCCACGAAATCGTACTGCTTGAGCAGGCGCGCCGCCTCCATGCGGCTATCTGTAGCGCGGACGAAAATGTCTTGCCCTTCGATCAGGTCTTTGACCGACGCCTGCGGATCAGCCTTGACCAGCGCTGGCAGTGAGACAAAGCCTTGATAGAAACGCACCTCGTCAATCACGAAGATTGCGCGCAGTTCGTCATCATTCAGCTGGCTCGTCTTGACTGCTGCGAGCGCGTCGGCGACCGTCGCAGTGGTGCGGACTGCCAAGTAGCGCGGATTCATGATGCGTCCTGCGCTATCTTCAGGATAGCCCAGCAGGACGTTCACGGCTTGGCGTGCCTCTGGACTGAGCGCCGCCAACAGGCGCTTGGTCACTTTGGCAGGCAGTTCATCGAAGATGCGTGTCCGCAGGTCTGCATCGAGGCTTTCCAGCAGGCGCAGCGCCTCAGGATCGGTCATGGCGCGCACCAAGTCGGTCTGGTCGGCGCTGTCAAGCCACTCAAACACTTCAATGGCGCGATCTTTCTCCAGCAGACGGAACAGGATCACGCGCTGCGGCACAGGCAGTTCCTTCATCACGCCGATGAGCTTTGGCGTTGACCACGTCGCCTGATTCGCCTTGATTGCGTCCCAGTCTTGCTTATTGATCAGCTCGCGCAGATCGTAGTTGACGTTTGTCATGATAGGTCTCTCCTCACGGTGATGTTGATTCGTTCACACAAGTGCTAGTGCCGCTTGCACGGCAAGGCGATGTCGCCGTGGCTCAGGCGCTGCGCACTTGTGTGAGCGTGTTTCATCACCTGAGGTGCGCCTCTGCCTGAGCGTGCCGCTGCGCCTGCCAACGGCGACCCGTCAATGCGCTCGGACTACTCGCGTCGTCTATGTTCGAACTGTGACCGCTCGTCTCCTCCATTCAGACTCCCTCCTCTCATGAACGCCTACGGTAGAGCATCCGCCGATATTGGCGAGAGACTCGCGGCTTCGGCGCTGGTGCAGCTTCTTGTGGCTCAGGCTCGTTCAGGTCTTTGAGCAGCTGCACATCGGTCGGACTCAGCTGCTCAGCCTGTTGCTGATTCTCGCCTGTCGCCGTTGCCATTTCCTGAGCCAGTTCTTCGGCGTCTTCCACTTCTAGCGCGGCGACGTCTACGCGCGTGATCGCCTTGACCACGAGCAATTGCCGCATGACCTGCTGCATCTGCTCAGCCTTGAGCGGACGGCTCAACTCGACGCGCAGCACAGCTGTCTCGCCGACGCCCGGCAGCATCGTAGCGCGCTTGACTGGCACGCCAAGCCGATCTAGTGCCGTCAGCGCCTTGCCGACTGCCTTGTGATCGTCGCGCAGGTGAATTTTGAGATCGTTAGCCGACTCGCCGCGTCCAAGCCGCGCCTCAAGGCGCTCCAGCGTTGTCAGCGTGAACAGGATGAGCAACGTCGCAACCGCTGCCAGAGCGCCAAGCCCAACGCCTGTGGCAATGCCGATGCCTGCTGATCCCCAGATGCTGGCTGCTGTGGTCAAGCCGCGCACAGTGGTGCCGTGCCGCAAGATCGCGCCTGCGCCCAGAAAGCCGATCCCAGAGACCACGTAGCTGGCGACGCGCATCGGATCGCGGATAGGCGCGTTCGGCAGCGCATAAGCGCCCGCCATAGTCATCAAGCACGCGCCGAGCCCGACTAGGATGTGCGGACGAAAGCCGCTGGCGCGCTCATGCTCAGAGCGCTCAAGCCCGATCATGCCGCACAGGACTATCACAATCAGCAGCCGACTGATCAGCACGACGTCCAGCGTGCCGACTATTGGCTCAAGCGCCTGACCGATCTGCTGCAGGATCGGCACGATCACCTGAAGAATCTGTTGGATGATTGCCTCGAAGTCCATCTCTCACCTCGCCTTCCATACGATGCCACGACCAGCTAGGATACACCATGCCTGCGGCAAGCGCGCAATCATGCCAGTTGGCTCGACTTGGCGCACACGAGCGGCGTTTCCGCAGGCAACAGCTGTGCGCTGCGACGTTTGGCACTACATCTTCAGCTGATTTGTGAGGCACACAGCGGCAAGTTGTTCAGAAGGCGAGGGAATAAACCGCCTGATCAGCGCTCATCTGATCAGGCGACGAATAGGCGAGGTAGACCTTGCGGCGTCCTGATCAGATTTGAGCTGTGAACAGTGAGCGCGCTGTGTGCTGCTTACTAGCGCTATCCATATCTCCGTTCTCTTTGCCTTCGCAAGTACGGCTGCATTTCAGCTTGCGCTGCAAGGTTTGCGCAGGCGGCGCTAGAGTACACCACTCAGGACGATTTGTCAAGTGGCTGAGCGAGAGAGCAAGCGCGCCAAGTTGGCAGTGGCAGTCAGAGCAGATTTCAGGCATGGTCTCCAGACTTTCTTTGTGAGAGCGGCATGGCGAGCGCAGCCGTTGCATCACGCTCAGGCTGCAGCCGCTGATAGCGCGTCGGCGAGACTGACGCTGAGCCGATCAGTCCAACTCAAAAGCAGATTTTTTCGCGCCTAGACCGCGACGCGGAGGAAGATGACCTGCCCATTTGCGTAGCCTTATTCAAACCACCTCAAAAATAGCACGCGCCCTGCATCATCGCCAGCAGCAATACGCTGACCGCTTGGCGACCACGCCACAGCCCAGAACGCCGCATCGCCGTGGAAGGTGTGCAGCCGCTCGCCCGTCGCCGCGTCCCAGACGATCAGCGTCCTGTCCTGCGACGCGCTGACCAAGCGCGCCCCGTCCGGCGACCACGCCACTGCGGTCACTATGTGCTCATGCTTGCGCAGAGTCTGGCGCACCGCCCCCGTTATCGCATCCCAGACGATCAGTGTCATATCAAACGATGCGCTAGCTAAGCGCAAGCCGTTGGGCGACCATGCCACTGCGCTCACTCTACCCCTGTGCTCGCGCAGAGTGCGGATAATGGCGCTGCCCGCCTGTTCATGCGTGGCATGATCAGTGTCCCAGTTCGCTTGAAACAACGTCCT
>JANWYI010000094.1:0-3047 GCA_025055255.1 Anaerolineae bacterium
TTCTTGGCGTTGAGCGTCTCAGCGCCGCCGTCATTAAGCGTCACTTGCAGCGTTTTAGGCGCTATGAAAGTGCCCCAGCCTTCATAGGTATCAATCTTATTCTTTTTCATCAAGCTGCGCACACCTTTGACCAAGCGGTCGCTTGTTTGGCGGCTACGCTTGAAGGCAACGCTAAAATCTAGTTCTACGCCGCCCGGCAGCCTGAAGCCAAACTCAGCAGCACGATGCTTGATGATATGCGCCAACTCAGCGTTGTGCAGCAGCGCCTTGGATGGAATGCAGCCCACGTTCAGGCAGACGCCGCCCCACCATTGTTTCTCGATGATTGCTGTCTTCAAGCCAAGTTGAGAGGCGCGGATAGCCGCGACGTAGCCGCCAGGACCGGCGCCCAGCACTACCAGATCGTATTCCTTAGCCATGCTGAGATTCTCCGAGTTGTGGATAGAACGGTATACACAGATTGTAGCCTGCGCGCTGTGAAAGAGCTAGAGCAGCGGCTCTGGCGTAAATGTAGAGTTGCCTGTTGTACTTTCAGCATCCCTTGACAACTTTTGTGAAGCTCGCTATATTCAAGAGCGAGTTAAACGTTTAAGTGGTTTAACCACAAAAGGATGTTGAGCTATGAAGAAGACCTTACGTTTCCTCGCTTTGGCAATCGCTCTTGCCCTAGTCGCGGTTGCTTTCGCTCCGAATGCGCAGGCTGCGCAGACTGTCAATCTGGTGCTGATGGGCTGGTCATCCTCGCCTTCCGAGAATGAGCGCCTGCAGAAGATTGTGGATGACTGGAATGCCGCCAATCCTGACATCCAAGTCACGCTCAACCAAGTGCCAGACTACGATACAACCTTGCAGAAGTCGTTAGCAGGCGGCGAGCCGCCGGATGTGTTCTATGTTGACTCATTCCGCTTCCTCGACCTCGTGCGCGCTGAAGCGCTGATGCCAATTGGCGACAAGCTGACAAACATTGACGACTTCTATCCCGCTCTGCGCAACGCTTTCACTGCCAATGGTCAGTTCTACTGCCCACCAAAGGACTTCTCGACTCTGGCATTGCAGATCAACACTGAGATGTTCGAGGCAGCAGGTCTGAGTGCGCCGACCACTTGGGAAGAGATGCGCGCTGCTGCTGAGAAACTGACCAAAGACGGCGTCTTCGGCGTGGTTGTGCCAGCTGACTTTGCGCGCTGGATTGCTTTCCTGTATGGCGCAGGCGGCTCTGTGACCGATGATGAGTTCACCAAGATGACCATCAATAGCCCTGAGGCACAGGCTGCACTGGAATTCTACACAGGTCTCTACCTTGACGGCTTTGCCAAGACTCCTGCTGATCTCGGCGTTGGCTGGGCAGGTGAGGCGTTTGGCAAGGGCTTGGTGGCAATGGCATTCGAAGGTAACTGGATTGAGCCGTATCTGAAGGATCAGTTCCCAGACCTGAAGCATAAGGCTGTTGAGTTGCCTGCTGGTCCGGCTGGCAAGGCGACCATGGCGTTCACGGTCTGCTACGCCGTGCCAATGAAGGCGAAGAATCCTGAGGCGGCGATCAAGTTCGTGGACTACCTGACAGGCGCTGAAGGTATGAAGGCATGGACTGATCTGGGCTTGGCAATGCCAACTCGTGCATCGCTGCGCGAGGGCTGGTTGGCGAAGTTCCCGAATCTTGAGCCATACCTGAACGGCGCCGAGTACGCACGCAAGTGGCAGTTCGTGCCGGGCTTCCAAGCCGTGCTGGACAAGGTCAACGAGCAACTCTCGCTAGTGATGAGCGGAAACCAGACCGCACGCGGCGCACTGGCTGAGATCGAGCGCGTTGGCAACGAGGTGCTTGCCTCGCGGTAAATTTACTCTGCAACACTGTAGCGTTGTGTGGTGGCGCCTCGCCTCGCTGAAGGCGAGGCGCTTTTGCAAAAATTGCCGTTTTTAGAGGAGTTTTTCATATGGCAGTTACAGCACCTGCTTTGAGCAACCGAGGCGGCTTTCGACTGAGCGCTAAAGGTCAGGAACGTGCCGCCGGTTTCATGTTTATCTTGCCTGCGCTGATCATCGTCTTCATCTTCATTTTCCTTCCACTCTTCAGCGCTTTCCTGATCAGCTTTACAAACTGGAATGGCTTACAGCCGCCTTTTGAGGCGCAAGGCGTCGGCTTGGCGAACTACGCACGCATTTTTGGCTTAGACGGCACAACGGTTGTCCGCGACGAATTCTTTGTCGCTATTAAAAACACCTTTTACTACACGCTTGGCGTCGTACCGACGCAAACTGTCCTTGCGCTTGTCCTCGCTTTCATCGTCAACCAACAATTCCTGCGCTTTCGCGGCTTTTTCCGCGTCGCCTTTTACTTTCCATCTATCACATCTTCGATTGTGATCGCTACGATTTTCTTGTGGCTGTTCAATCGAAACGGTGTGATCAACGGCGTGATCACAGGCGTAGCAAATTTTCTCGGTCTACAGTACACGCCTGTGACGTGGATCAACGACGCAAACGGCATCATCCACAACATTTTGCGCTTGTTCGGCATCACAATACGCACGGCGCCTGCCTGGATGACTGAGACAACCATTCTCGGACAGACTATCTGGCAATGGATCAGCGGACCATCGGTCACCATGCTGGCGATTATGCTCTTAGCGATCTGGACAACTACGGGCACGATGATGCTGATCTTCCTTGCTGCGCTGCAGGATATCCCGCGCCAGCTTTATGAAGCAGCCTCTGTAGATGGTGCTACGCGTTGGCAACAGTTCCGCCTGATCACTGTGCCAATGCTGCGACCGACCACTTTCTTCGTGCTGACCATTGGCTTGATCGGCTGTTTCCAAGTCTTTGACCAGATTTATGTGATCTCGCAGGGCAATCCTGCTGGCACAACCAAGACTATCGCATGGATCGTCTTCCGCAACCTGCGCGACTCACAAGCAGGTCTTGGCGCAGCGCTCGCCTTTGTGTTGTTCGTGATCATCGCAATCTTCACGGTCTTTCAGCGCCGTCTAGTTGGCAAGACTGTGCAACAGTAGCAGAGAGGAGCATTTAGATGTCCACTGGCGCAG
>JANWYI010000094.1:3265-4099 GCA_025055255.1 Anaerolineae bacterium
AGCTGGACGACGCAGGGCTACGAGCGCGCGCTCAATACGCAGCAGATCAACTTTCCGCGCGCCATTTTCAACAGCTTTTTTGTCGCTATCGTAGTGACGGTCATGCGCGTCTTGTTCAACAGCTTGGCAGGCTATGCGCTCGCGCGCATCCGCTTTCCAGGACGCGGCTTCGCCTTTGCAGCGCTGGTCGGCACGCTGATGGTGCCAGGTATCGTCTTGCTCATCCCGCGCTACCTGATTCTCAATCAGTTGGGCTGGATTGACACATACTGGGCGCTGCTTGTGCCGTACTTTGCCGACGCTTTCGGTATTTTCCTGATGAAGCAGTTCTTCGAGAGCATCCCACGTGAAATCGAGGAAGCGGCAGAAATTGACGGCGCTAGCCGTTTCCGCATGTTCTTCGTGATCATCTTGCCAATGGCGATACCGGCGCTCACGGCTATGGCGATCTTCGCTTTTCAAGGCACGTGGAATGACTTTCAAGGTCCACTAATTGCCTTGAACCTAAACCGTGACCTGTACACGCTGCCGTTAGCACTTGCTTTCTTGCGCGGCGTCACAGGTGACGCCATTCAGTGGGACTTGATGCTGGCAGGCTCAGTCATCACGACGCTACCGATGGCGGTCATCTTTTTCATCTTCCAGCGCTTCTTTATTGAAGGCGTCAGCTACACAGGCGTGAAAGGCTGAGCGTGATTGCAGGTCTGCGGGCAGTCTGGCGCGGTTTGGTTGTTTTTGAGCGGTTCGGCTGGGTATTTGTTGTGGCGAATCTGTTTGCCGTGCTGCTCAGCCTGCCGCTTCTGACTGCTCCGCTCGCTTTCGCAGGTCTAGCGT
>JANWYI010000095.1 GCA_025055255.1 Anaerolineae bacterium
CTGGTGCTTCTGGTGGTGGTTTCGCTACAGCCGCGTTGTGCGCGACCTCGACCTGAGCGGACGACCGCTCGCCATTCAGCCGATCACTGAGATGCCGATCTTCAGCTACGTGCTGGCAGACATGCATCCGCACGTGCTCTCTATGCCGTTCGTCATGTTGGTGCTCGCTTTAGCGCTGAACCTTGTGCTGGGCAAACGTCCGTTACAGGCATGGGAGCTGCTGCTCTACGGCGTGTACGTCGGCGGCATGATCTTCCTAAACTCATGGGACGCCGTGTTTATCGCTTTCATCATCGGCGCTGAGGCGCTGAGGCGCTTGGTCGCCAACGGCACGGGCGGCTACATGGCGCGGGATTGGCTCGGCATGATCGGCTTTAGCGCGGCGATGATCGGCATGACGGCGCTTTTCTACCTGCCATTTTTCATCGGCTTCCGCTCACAGGCAGGTGGAATCTTGCCGAATCTGCTCTGGCAGACGCAATTCCAGCAATTTTTCCTGCAATTTGCGCCGTTTCTGCTGATTTTCGCCGCGTTCTTGTGGCTAGAATGGCGGCGCGCGGGCGCGACGCTCAACTTGCGCCTTGCCGCGCAGCTCATCGGCGGCACGATTGCTGTGATCGTCATCGCGCTGATCGGCTTAGGCGCCATCGCATGGACGCGCCCAGACGTGCGCTTTGCGGTCTTTCAAGCGCTGGATGAGAGCGGCGGCTTGCTCGGCGTCGTGCCTGCGCTCTTGGCACGGCGCCTGCACGGAATTGTGACGCACACCGTGCTGTTCGCCATGATCGGCATAGTTCTCGCACGCCTGTTTGCGCGCGAGCCGCGCCGCGCCGACGGAGCGCCTGAGGTTGCGCGCGCTGTGATCACCTATTCACCTGCTACAGGCTTTGTGCTATTCTTGATCGGCGCAGGCGCCGTGCTGAGCCTTGCGCCAGAGTTCGTCTACCTGCGCGACGGCTTCGGCGTGCGCATTAACACAATTTTCAAGCTGTGGTATCAGGCGTGGCTGCTGTGGAGCGTCGCAGCGGCTTATGCGGTCTGGTCGCTGTTGGCAGAGCGCGTCGCTGCAGAGATGAGCGCAGGCGTGCGGACTGCTTTCACGGTAGGAATCGCCCTGAGCATCGCGCTCGGCTTGGTCTATCCTGTTTACGCCATCACGTCGCGCGCTTTGAGCGAGAGCGGCAGGCTGCGCGGCGCTGCAATTGACCTAACACTTGACGGCGGACTCAGCATGGCGCAAGGCAGAGATGAATACAATGCGATCCAGTGCCTTGCGCGCCACGCTACATCAGATCGTGACGTGGTCGCTGAGGCGACGCGCGAGCGACTCGCCTATCGCGGCGATTACGGACGAGTCAGCGCGCTGACAGGCATTCCAACGTTGCTCGGCTGGGACAATCATCAGGGACAGTGGCGCGGCAATACGTTCCCAGCAGCGAACACACGCACCTATGTCATAAACGGCGAGACGCGCCTAGAGACGCGCGCTCAGGCAATTGCGACGCTCTACAACACGACCGATGTGCGCGAGGCGCTCGGCGTGATTGAGCGCTACGGCATCACGTACATCTTCGTCGGCGTCACAGAGCGCCGCGACTTTGCCCCAGAAGGCTTGGCGAAGTTTGAGGTGCTGCCGCCGCTGTGCGAATACGGCAATGTGCGCGTCTACAGTGCCGACTCGCTGCGCGCGCTCACAGCAATGCGCGCTGAGTGACCTAGTGGAGAAAGTATGGAAGCGCTGAACCTTGAACAAACGCAAACTGTTGCTGAGTCGCTGCCTGAGCTACCAAAGGCGACGCGCAGCGCTCGGCTTGCGCTCTCGCTAGAGGCGATTTGTTATGTGGTGATCGTCCTGTTTGCGGCGATCATCCGCCTGCCCGAACTCGACCTGATTCCGCTGAAGACGGCTGAGGCGACTGAGGCGCTCGCCGCATGGCACGCCGTCAACCCGAACGCTGTTGGCGAGGCGCCATTTTCAGTGCAGCCGCTCGGCTTCAGCGTCAACGCCCTGTTGATGAGCGTCGGCGGCGCTGAGAACGCCATTGCGCGGCTTGGGACGCTCTTGGCAGGCATGGCAGTCATCTTCATGCCGCTCGCCTTTCGGAGATGGCTCGGCGCGGCGTACACAGTGACCGCTATGGCGCTCTTAGCGATCTCGCCTGCGCTCCTGATCGCCTCGCGGAGCATGAGCGGCACAGTCTGGGCACTTTTCACGGCGCTTTTGACCGCTTGGGCATTCGCGCGCTTTGCCGAGACGCGCCGCGATCCCTACGCGATTATCGCCGCAGGCGCCGCTGCGCTGACCGCGCTCGGCACAGAGCCAGCCGGCGCCTTGCTGCTGCTGATGTTGACAGTCGGCGCGTTTTTTGCGCTCTGGACGCTCAGAGATGCCGAAGGCGCGCAGCAGACGGCATGGCGCCAGCTGCGCGACGCGCTGCCGTTGCCGCAGATGGGCATTGCAGCCGCGATAGCGCTCACTGCAGGCAGCACGGCGCTGTTCACGATTCCGAGCGGTCTGGCACATATCGGCGCGGCGCTAGAGGCAGGCTTGCGCGGCATATTCGTCGGCACAGCCGACGCGCCGTTCATCTTTCCGCTGCTGACCTCGCTCGTCTACGAGCCGCTCTTCTGGATATTCGGCTTGGCAGGCGCCTACTTCGTGTTGACCGCGCCAGAGCAGACGCCCTTTGCAGAGCAGTTCATCGGACGGACGCTGATCGGTTGGCTGATCGTGGCAGTCGTGGCGAGCGTCGTTTACGCAGGCGCGGTCGCTGACCACGCGCTGTGGCTGACCTTGCCTTTGGCAGGTCTCTCGACCTTTGCCATTGTGCGCGCCTTAGCGCCCGTGCAAGACCGCTACTGGCAAGTGCCACTTTGGGCGCCGTATCTACATGGCGTCATTCTAGTGGCGACGCTGTTCATCGCAGGCGTCAACTTAGTCCACTTTGGACGCACAGCACTAGTCCTGACGCCCACGCTTTTCCCGCCGCTGCAGCAGCAAGACCTGATGCGCGCGCTGATGATCGTCCTGGCGTTGGCGCTCAGCGTCATCACCTTCTTCCTCTTCGGCAGCATCTGGGGCGCCCGCGCCGCGTGGCATGGCACAGGCATCGGACTGCTGTTCTTGCTGAGCGTCTACAGCTTCGGCGCCGGCTGGGGAGCCGCTGCGGTCAGGTTTGACGACCCGCGCGAGCTGTGGCACGTCAATCCGAGCTCGCGCAACCTCAACTTGCTGGTCGAGACACTTGAAGAGGCGTCGCTGCGCGCCACAGGTTCACAGAGAATGGCAGAGATCGTCGTGGAGCGCGCTGCTGTGGAGAGAAACGCGCCGCTGCGCTGGGCGCTGCAAAAATTCCCTAATCATCGCTTTGTGGACGTGCTCTCCCGCGCTGTGAGCGCGCCGATTGTCATCAGCGTCTCGCCAGAGCCTTCACTGGGCGCTGACTATCTCGGTCAGCGGCTTGCCACGCGGAGCAGCTGGTCTCTCAGCACCCTGCAGTACTGGGACTTCATCAGCTGGCTGTATGATCGGCAGACGCGCTTTGCGCCGCAATTCGGCGAGCACGTGATTATTTTTTCAACGCCCTAATATTTTCCCATTTCAATACCCTCAATTTTCAATACTCTCAACGGGTCGTTCACGGTTGCCAGACCCCTATCCCCTGCCCTTTCCCCGCAAGCAGGGAAATACCCCTATCCCCTACCCTTTCCCCGCAAGCAGGGAAAGGGAGTAGTGTCCGCGCGCTGACCTCTAGGACATAGCGGCAACGCGACTGTCTAGCTTGTGAACAAGTCGGCAACGCACAAAGGCTTCCCCGCCC
>JANWYI010000096.1 GCA_025055255.1 Anaerolineae bacterium
CAATTGGCGAACGCCAAGCTCTACTGGGATGAGACCTACGGACGCCTGATCGAGCAGCCGTATAACCGCGCTGCCGCTTGGCTTGCGCACAAACTGGACTGGGAATTCTGGCATGACCGCTTCCATCACACAGTTTTCCGCGACTTCTACAACCGCGCCGCTGACTTCATCGCCACACCTGTGGATCGCGGCGCAATTGATCAAGGCTTCCTGCGCATTGCGCGCGCCGTAGCACAGATTGCAGCGCGGCTGCGCACTGTGCAGACGGGCTATGTACGGACGTATGTTTTCACTATGCTGTTCGGCGTGGTGCTAGTGATGTTGATCCTGCTGTTGCCGCTCTTGAGGCAGTAAGCGGCGAAGGCGCAAAGGCGATCAAGTGAGGGAAAATCATGGAAAAGAACGACATGCTCATTAACGTTGTGCTGTTCTCGCCGCTCGTGGGCATTGTGCTCTTGCTGATCATGGGACAGCGGCGCGAGGAGCGCATCAAGTGGGTCGCGCTCGTCTCATCGCTCGTGACATTGGCTTTCTCGCTCGTCTTGCTGGGCGCTTTCGACCAGAGCAAGGCGACCATGCAGCTGGAAAATCTAGGCGAGTGGTTCCGACTGGGCAATTACATCGTCAGTTATTACGTCGGCGTGGACGGCTTGAGCATCCTGCTCGTGGTGCTGACCGCGTTCATCATGCCGTTGGCGATCTTGTTCTCGCTCTATCACGTCAAGGATCGCGTGCGGCTGTACTACTCGTTCCTGCTGCTGCTGGAATTCGCCATGATCGGCGTCTTCGTGGCGCAGGACTTGTTCCTGTTCTATGTGTTCTGGGAAGTCTCACTCGTGCCGATGTACTTCCTAGTCGGCATCTGGGGATCGGAGCAGCGCATTTACGCTGCTGTGAAGTTCTTCCTCTACACCATGGCAGGCTCAATCCTGATGCTGCTGGCTATCCTGTGGATGGGCAACTACTTCGGCACGTTCAACGTGATGCAGATCAAGGCAGCGGTTGAGGCAGCTGCAGGCACGCCGCAGGGCGCTTTCCCAAACGCTGTGACCGAGCTGTTGCTGTTCTTGGGCTTTTTCATCGCCTTCGCCATCAAAGTGCCGATCTGGCCGTTCCATTCGTGGCTACCTGACGCGCACGTACAGGCGCCGACGGCTGGCTCCGTGATTCTAGCGGGCATTTTGCTCAAGCTGGGCACGTATGGCTTGGTGCGCTTCAATCTCGGCTTGTTTCCACAGATGTCCGTGACGCTTGCGCCGATCATCGGCGTGTTGGCGATCATCGGCATCATCTACGGCGCATGGGTCAGCTACGCACAGACCGACGTGAAGAAACTGGTCGCGTATTCGTCCATCAGCCACTTGGGATTCGTGGTGCTGGGCATTTTCGCGCTGAATGCAGCCGGTATCAGCGGCGCGACGCTGCAGATGATCAATCACGGCATCAGCACAGGCGGCTTGTTCTTGATGGTCGGCATGCTCTACGAGCGGCGGCACACTAAGGCGATTGACGCCTTCGGCGGCGTGTGGAAAGTCATGCCGGTCTTCAGCGGCTTGGCGCTTGTGATCACGCTCTCAAGCATGGGCTTGCCGGGCTTGAACGGCTTCGTCGGCGAGTTCACGATCCTGCTTGGCACGGCAGGTTCACCAGTGCTCGGCTTGCTGTTCGCCTTTTTCGGCACGCTCGGCGTGATTATGGCGGCGGTCTACTTGCTGTATATGTGGAACAAGGTCTTCATGGGCGAGTACAAAGCGCCTGCGCCTGAGTTTGCGCTGATTCCAGCAGCAGGCGGCGGCTATGAAGGCGAAGGCAGCAACGTGCCAGCAACGCATGACAGTCACAACGACCACAGCGCACACGGACACAACGATCACGGCGCACATGGCGCAAATCCGTACACGCCGCTGACGTGGAACGAGCTGACCGCGCTCATCGCCGTTGTGATCGCGGCGCTAGTGATCGGCTTGTATCCGCGCCCGTTCTTCAGCTATATGGACGCCTCAGCAGGCGCTACAGCGGCTGAACTCGCGCGTTACATCCCAGCTCAGACGTCGGCACAGACCATGCAGGCGGAATGACCTATGCTTGACCTAAGCGCAATGAACATCGGCGCGACCTTTCCGGCGCTCTCGTTAGCGCTCGGCGCGTGCATTCTGCTGATCGTAGACCTCTCTGTGCCGAAAGAGCGCAAGGAGATCACGTTGACGCTCTCGCTGATCGGCGTCGCAGTGTCGTTCGTTGTGACGCTGCTCTCGCTCAATGAGCGCAGCACTGCCTTCATGGGCATGTATATCGCCGACGCCTTCACAGGCTTGACCAACTTGATCATCCTCGCCGCAGCTTTCGTCAGCCTGCTGATCGCCTATGACTATCTGCAGCGCACAGGCATGAATCGCGGCGAGTACTATCCGCTGCTGCTGATGACTGCCTCAGGCGCGATGTTCATGGGCTCAGCAGGCGACCTAGTCACGCTTCTGGTCGCCTTAGAGCTGCTCTCAATTCCGCTGTACGTCCTCTCAGGTTTTCGTCGTCCTGAGGTGCGCTCAGAGGAAAGCGCGATGAAGTACTTCCTGCTGGGCGCCTTCTCAAGCGGATTTTTCGTCTACGGCATTGCGCTCGTCTACGGCGCGCTCGGCACGACCAACTTGGCGGAGATTTTTGCGCGCGTCCAAGCCGAGCAATACGCCTCGCCGCTCTTGCTGCTGGTCGGCACGGCGCTCTTGCTGGTCGGGCTCGGCTTCAAAGTAGCCGTGGTGCCGTTCCACCTCTGGACGCCCGATGTTTATCAAGGCGCGCCGACGCCTGTGACTGCCTACATGAGCGTGACGGCAAAGGTCGGCGGCTTTGCGGCGCTGCTGCGCCTGATGACAGTCGCCTTGCCGACGTTCACAGTTGGCGCTTTGCCAGAGGTCGCGCCTGAGCAAACGATCCTCGTCCATGCTGTATGGCAGGACACGGTCGCCATCCTCGCCGCGCTGACCATGATCTTGGGCAACTTTGTGGCAATTGCGCAGCGCGACATCAAACGGCTGCTGGCTTACTCAAGCATTGCGCATGGCGGCTACTTGATGATGGCAGTCGCAGCTGCCGGCACGTTCAAGGTCACAGGCGATGAGTTCGGCACGCCGATCCTCTCGTTGACGATTGCCGAGGAAGCGCTGCGCGGCGCGCTGATCTACCTTGCGGCTTACGCCTTCACCAACATCGGCGCGTTCGCCGTCGGCATGGCAGTTGAGCGCAGCGACGCGAGCGGCACGCTCTTGGACGACTTCGCAGGGCTTGGGCGCACTAAGCCGTTCCTCGCCGGCGCCATGAGCATCTTCATGCTGAGCTTGATCGGCATTCCGCTGACAGGCGGCTTTGTGGGCAAGTGGTTCGTCTTCTTCAGCACGTTGAACGCTGGCTTGGCACTTCTCGCGCTGATCGGCGTGCTGACTAGCGTCGTGAGCGCGTACTACTATTTGCGCGTGATCGTCAAGATGTGGCTAGAGTACGGCGAAGGCGAGGCGAGTGCGCCGCCGCGACTCACGGGCGCTATCGCGTTTTGCACGGTAGCTACGCTGATCATCGGCATTTTGCCGACTGTGGTGGCAGGCTTTGCCGAGAGTGTCACGTTGGCGCTCCTGCGCTGACCACACCTCAACTCTACCCGTGTCCCTTTCCCCGTGAATGGGGAAAGGGAGTACATCCGCGCGCTGACTTCTGGGACATGGCGGCAACGTGACCTGTCTGACCTGTGAACAAGTCAGCGACGCGCAAGCGCTT
>JANWYI010000097.1 GCA_025055255.1 Anaerolineae bacterium
GCAACCGCCGAGTTTTTGCGCGCCTTGCGCGCGCGCTGCGATCAGGTCGGCGCTTTATTGGTCTTTGATGAGGTGCAGTGCGGCTTGGGACGCACAGGCGATCTCTGGGCGCACACAGCAAGTGGCGTTCAGCCTGACATGATGACGCTTGCTAAGCCATTGGCAGGCGGCTTGCCGATTGGCGCGCTCCTAGCCACTGAGCGTGTTGCCAGCGCACTGACCTACGGCGATCACGGCAGCACTTTTGCAGGCAGTCCGCTGATCACGGCTGTGGCGAACTACGTCTTTGATCGCATTAACAATCCTGAGTTCCTTGCGCACGTCAAACGCGTCGGGAGCTACTTGAAAGCGCGTCTGATGGCAATTCAAAGCCCAAAGATCAAGGAAGTGCGCGGACGCGGCTTGATGCTTGGCGTTGAGTTCACAAGCGACCTTGCAGCGAGCGTGGTTGAGCAAGGCTACGCGCACGGCTTGCTCTTAGTCGGCTCCGGCACGAGCGTGTTGCGCGTGATCCCACCGCTGATCGTCACAGAGCGCGAATGCGATCTCTTTGTTGAGCGTCTGACAGCAATCTTGGCAAAACTCTAGCATGAAGGAAGAAAGACATGGCTCGCAAGCATCCGCAGTACAAAAAAGTGGTGCTCGCCTATAGCGGCGGCTTGGATACATCCGTGATTGTGCCTTGGCTGCGCGAGACGTATAACGTGGAAGTGATCTGCTTCACAGCAGACCTAGGTCAAGGTGAAGAGCTAGACGGCTTAGAGGAAAAGGCGCTCAAGAGCGGCGCCAGCAAGCTGATCATCCGCGACTTGCGCCGCGAGTTCCTGACCGACTTCATCTTGCCGACCATGCGCGCAGGCGCTATCTATGAACGCGAGTATCTGCTCGGCACGTCCTTTGCGCGTCCGTTGATTGCCAAGCACTTGGTTGAGGTCGCTGAGCAGGAAGGCGCCGACGCCGTTGCGCACGGCGCTACAGGCAAGGGCAACGATCAGGTGCGCTTTGAGGTCAGCGTCATGGCGCTCAATCCAAAGCTGGGCATTATTGCGCCGTGGCGCGATGAAAAATGGTTCATCCGCAGCCGTGAAGATGCTGTTGAATATGCTGAAGAGCGCGGCATTCCTGTCAGCGCGACGCTCAAGTCCATCTACAGCCGCGACCGCAACCTGTTCCATATGAGCCACGAAGGCGGCTTGCTGGAGAATCCTTGGGCAAAACCTGAAGAGAGCATGTTCGTGCTGACAAAGAGTCCGCAAGCGGCGCCTGACCAAACTGAGTCTATTGAGATCAGCTTCAAGGAAGGCACGCCAGTAGCACTTGATGGCGCGCCAATGGACATCCTCGACCTGTTCATGGCGCTGAACGATCTAGGCGCCAAACACGGCATCGGTCGCGTGGACATGGTCGAGAATCGCCTAGTCGGCATGAAGTCGCGCGGCGTGTATGAGACGCCAGGCGGCACGATTCTCTACAAAGCGCATCAGGCACTGGAGAGCATCTGTCTGGACAAGGCGACGCTGCACATGAAGCTACAGTTGGCGATCAAATACGCCGAGCTGGTCTACAACGGACAGTGGTTCAGTCCGCTGCGCGAGGCACTGGACGCTTTCGTGAACGTGACGCAGCGTACAATGACAGGCGACGTGCGCCTTGAACTTTACAAAGGCAACGTCATCGTCAGCGGACGGCGCTCGCCTTTCAGCCTGTATCGTGAAGACTACGCTTCCTTCGGACGTATGGACATCTACGATCAGCAAGACGCCGAAGGCTTCATCAATCTGTTCGGCTTGCCCAACAAGATTGAGGCGCTGATCGCGCTCGAAGGCGGCGGACGCAGCCGCTACGCTGCACCTGACTACAGCCGCTTCAAGCGCGACTAGCTGCGCAGAGCCTGCCGCGTGTGGATTAGTCTACACGCGGCAAGGTCACGCCTGTCTGACCTTGATACTTGCCTTTGCGCTGCGCGTAGTTCACTTCGCAGACTTCATCGCCCTGAAAGAATAGCACCTGTCCGATGCCTTCATTGGCGTAGATCACGGCAGGCAACGGCGTCGTATTGGAGATTTCCAGCGTCACGTAGCCTTCCCAAGCTGGCTCAAGCGGCGTGACATTCAGCACCAAGCCACAGCGCGCATAAGTGCTCTTGCCCATGACGATTCCGAGCGTGTCAGGCGGCATTCGGAAGTACTCGACCGTACGTCCAAGCGCAAATGAATTTGGCGGAATAATGCAGCGCTCGCCCTGAAAAACAATCATTGAGCGCTCGTCCATTGCCTTCGGATCAACAACTGTGTTGTACGGATTCGGCGTGAAGATGCGGAATTCGTCTGCGATGCGGATGTCATAGCCATAGCTGGAAAGTCCGTAGCTGATCACGTTGCTGCGCACTTGCTCTGGCACAAAAGGCGTGATCATGCCGTGTTGTTGCGCCATGTAGCGTATCCAGCGGTCTGCTTTTAGTCCCATAGCTGCTCTCATTCTGTGTAATGTGCGCGCCAATAGTAGCGCGAAGCAGTCCAGCACGCTAGAATAAGCGCATTCGCACGTCCTGCAAAGGCTTAAGCATGTCCATAGACGCCTACGGCATTCATCTCGGACCGCTCTACATCCGTTTCTACGCTTTGATCCTGATCAGCGGCATGGTAGTAGGCGCGTATCTTGCCGCGCGCCGCGCGCCAAAGTTTGGTCTTGATCCGAAGTACATCTGGGATGGACTGACATGGGCAATCATCCCAGGCCTCATCGGCGCACGCATTTACCACATCTTGACGCCATCGCCTGCCAGCGGACTGACCACACAATACTACCTTGCAAATCCGCTGCAGATGCTCGCCATTTGGAACGGTGGCTTGGGCATTTATGGCGCAATCATCGGCGGAATCGTCGGCATTTGGCTGTATGCGCGGCGTCAAAAGCAGCCCTTGCTGCGCTGGTTAGACCTTGTGGCGCCAAGCATGGCGATTGGGCAGGCAATTGGACGCTGGGGAAACTTCGTCAACCAAGAGCTGTACGGCGCGCCAAGCGACCTGCCATGGGCTATTTACATCCGACCTGAAAATCGCCTGCCTGATTACACAGCTTTTGAGCGCTTTCATCCGCTTTTCTTATACGAGTCGCTGTGGATGCTCGGCACAGCGCTAGTCTTGATCGGCTTAGCATGGCGTTGGCGCGAGCGGGCGCGGCATGGGACGATTACCTTGCTCTACATCATCTCATACGCCACAATTCGCTTCCTGCTGGACTTCCTACGGCTTGACAGTCACGGTATTCAAGGCAT
>JANWYI010000098.1 GCA_025055255.1 Anaerolineae bacterium
AGAGGTCAGCGCGCGGATGTACTCCCTTGCCCTGCTTGCGGGGAAAGGGCAGGGGATAGGGGTCTTTCCCTGCTTGCGGGGAAAGGGCAGGGGATAGGGGTATTTCCCTGCTTGCGGCGAAAAGGTTCTTGCCGTGAATGACCCGTTGAGGGTATCGAAAGAAACAAGAGACAAAACTGAAACATAACTCTCTTCCTCTTTTTTTCTATCTTGTTAGAACAAATATTCTAATGTAGCATAAGGCGGCATAGAAACTCTAGCGAAAGGAGTCGCTCAGATGCCGATCCGCAATTGGCGGCACGGCTGCTATAGCCGCGAAGTGCCTGTCACCACGCCTTTGCCCACGCCGCTCCTGCCCAAACACCTCGCCGAGCATTTCCAGCAAATGGCGGAGACCTGCCTGAAGCTGGCTGAGCGCCTTGACGCTTGGGCAGGTGAGCGCAACGGACCGATCAGCGGCGTCATCAGCAGCTTGACGCGCCTTGCCGCCGACCTTGAGCAATTCTGCGCCGTCTTGCGCGCTGACGGACTGCGCCCATCAGCCCTGCGCCATTTGCCCAGCCAAGACGTGGAGCATCTGATCGGTCAGCAGCGCCGCGCCCTAGAGCTGCTGCTCAGCCGTATCAACATCACCAGCAGCGCGCTGCTGAGCGGCGAACCGCTGCGCGCCGACGGCAAAGGCATTGACGTCTATCGCCGCCTTGCCGCGCTCATACGGCAGAGCCAGAGCATCGCTAAGTCACTGGTCAGCAACTTGTACTGGCTAGAGCAGCGGCAAGATCGCTACGAGGAAGACCTGACCGCGCGCCTGTTCGCTGCGCTGATGGGCGAGTCCGAGGAGCCGAAAGTGCCATGAGCCGCGCGCGACCGTCTTTCTTGCGCTGGGCAGAGTCGCGCGGCGGCATGTACCTGCCTGACCAGACGCCGCCGCGCCTTGCCGCATGGTCAGACTATCATCGCCCAATCCTCGACCATCTCTTTCCCAGCGGCGAGGCGCCGCTGCCCTACAGCCGCGTGGTCTGGAGCTGCCCGAAGAAGAGCGCCAAGAGCACTTTGGCGGCTGCGCTGCACCTGTGGTTCGCCTTGTTTGTCGAGCCGAGCGGCGAGCAGTACGCCTTGGCGAACGACCTCGAAGGCAGCCGCAATCGCGTCTTCCGCTACATCGTGCGCGCTCTGGAGCAGAATCCGATCTTACAGCGCGGCACGGACTGGCAGGCGACTCAAGATACGATCCGCTTCCGCAACGGCACGCTCATCCGCGCTGTGGCAAATGACGTGCGCGGCGAGGCAGGAGGCAACCAGACCTTCGCTACCTTTGACGAGGCGTGGGGCGTGATCTACGAACGCGGCGTGCGCTTCGCCACTGAGTTCAGTCCCGTGCCGACTCGCCGCAACAGCCTCGTCTTCTACACAGGCTACCAAGGCTGGGCGAACTCGACGTGGTGGCACAACTTGATTGACGAAGGTTTGCGCGGCGAGCCCGTGCCAGAGCTGAGCCACCTCGATAACGGCGACGGTCAGCCTGCTTGTTGGCGCAACGGCAAGCTCTTCGTCTACTACGATCACGTGCCGCGCATGGCGTGGCACACGCCTGAGTACTTGGCAGAGCAGCGGCGCGTCCTGCCTGAGGTGGAATATTTGCGCGTATGGGAAAATCGGCGCGTCCAGAGCGCAAACGCACTTTGCTCAGCCGCGCTCTGGGATGCGCTCTACGATCCGACGCTGGCGCCGCTGCAGTTGGATGACGCGCGTCCGCTCGTCTTCGGCGCGGATGCAGCCACACAGCACGACTCGACCGCGCTCGTCGGCTGTGCGTGGGACGCCGAAGGTCAGCGCGTCCAAGTCGTCTATTGCCGCGTCTGGACGCCTGAGCAGGCTCAGCCGCTCAGCCTGACCGAGACCATTGGCAGGACTTTGGCGCGCCTAGCGCCGCATTGCCGCATCGCCGCTGTGTTCTACGATCCTTACCAGATGATCGCCCTAGCAGAGCAGCTGCGCCTGCAGATGAACGTGCCGATGCTCGCCTTTGGGCAAGGTGCGCAGCGCCTGATGAGCGATGAACACCTGCGGCGACTGCTGAATGAAGGTCGGCTGCGGCACACAGGCGACCCGATGCTGCGCCAACACATTTTGAATGCAGCACTGCAGCAGAGCGAGCGCGGCGCACGCTTGGTCAAAGGCGGTGGTCGCATTGACGCGGCTGTGGCGCTGAGCATGGCGGCTTTTGGCGCGGCACGGCTGCTGGGCAGTGGCAGGAGCGTCCAAGCCATACGCAATCCGTTTTACGGAGAGAGTGACGAGGTGTGAAGAGCGTACCTTCGAGGGATGAACATGAGCGAATACAGAGCATGGCAACGCGCTTACTGGCAGATGTTGGGCATGGTGCAAGGCATGATGGCGCAGAGCGAGCAGCTCTACGATCACTTGCCGAGCGAAGATCGGCAGACAGCGGAGTGCTACGACGCGCTGATCGAGGCGCTTGAGGCGCTAGAGCGGCAGCTGTGGCGTCGGCTCGGCAAGGATGATCCGTTCGATAGTTTCTCGGTCAAGGGTTGAGCGGCGCAGGCAGGGCAAGTAAGATGTGATGCGCTTGGGCGCTCTGTGCTAGTGAACACATAGGAGAGCTTTCCATGACTGCACCTTCTGCCCTTGCCCACAGCCTGCTCACAGCGCTTGACTTCCTACCTGTGCCTTCCGGGACGGCGACGCTCGGCATGGAGCAAACTGTGGCGGAGCGCTTTATCAAGGCATATGGCGACCTGTGGTCAGAGTTCTTCGGGCGCGAGACGCCGCAGCACACAGTGCCAATCGCGGCTTTTTCGCTCGCGCGCTACGCCGTGACCAACGCGCTCTATGCGCAGTTCATCGCTGCAGGCGGCTATGACAACCCTGAGCTGTGGACGCCTGAGGGCTGGGCGTGGCGGCTGCGCACAGCGCGGACTCAGCCGCTCTATTGGGACGATCCGCGTTTCAACGGCGACGACCTGCCCGTCAGCGGCGTCAGCTGGTTCGAGGCAATGGCATTCGCGCGCTGGACGAGCCTGCTAACAGGTGAGAACATCCGCCTGCCAACTGAGGCAGAGTGGGAATGGGCTGCGCGCGGCGCTAATCCGAAGTCGCTCTATCCGTGGGGCAGTCTGTGGGACGCGAGCAAGCT
>JANWYI010000099.1 GCA_025055255.1 Anaerolineae bacterium
AAAGCAAAACGCGCCGTATGTGGCGCGTTCAGTGTGACCCTAGTAGGACTCGAACCTACAACCAACGGATTAAAAGTCCGCTGCTCTACCTTTGAGCTATAGGGCCCAACGGCGTAGATTCTAGGCGATTCGCGGCAAAACGTCAAGGCTCTTGACAAAGTGCGCGAAGCACGCTACTATCGCAGCACAATTGCATAGCATCTTGAAAGACGTTGATCCGAGCAAGTACGCAGCAGGGCGCTTGTTCAGAGAGCCGCTGACCTGAAGCTCAGGTGGCTGTGAAAGCGGTACAAGGGCGGCTGCGGAATGGGTCGGGGAGTTGCGCGGGCAAACGCGCCTTAGGCGTTAGTAGTCCGTGACGGAGTCGCCACCGTTATCAGGGCTGAGGGCATCGCCTGTAAGTGGCTGTGCCTGCGCAAAGTGAGTCGCCGTGTGTGGCGGCTAAGTAGGGTGGCACCGCGGGAAGCGCTCTCTCGTCCCTAGTTGGGCAGAGCGCTTTTTGATTGTCCAAGTTCAGGAGCATGCCATGACCGCTACAGCTGTCACTTTTCGCGCGGCGCCGCCGCGCCTGTACTCACTGACCTTTGAAGAAGTCCGCGATTTATTCGCTCAAGGCGACCTCGTGCCGATCTACCGCGCCTTGCCTGCTGACCTTGAGACGCCTGTCACAGTCTATCTGAAGTTGGCACAGTCTGATGAGCCGTCTTTCCTGCTGGAGAGCGTGGAAGGCGGCGAGCAGGTCGCGCGTTACTCGTTTCTAGGCGTCAATCCGTCGGCTGTCCTAACTGTGCGCGGACGTGAGCTGACTGAGCGGCGCGGCAACTACGTCACACAGCGTCCGCTACGCGCCGACCAAGACCCATTGGATGTGATCAAAGCAGCAATTGGCTCTACCAAGCCTGTCAGCTTGCCCGCTTTGCCGCGCTTCATCGGCGGCGCCGTCGGCTTTTTGAGCTACGACATTGTGCGGCACTTTGAGCGCTTGCCTGCCACTGCCATTGACGAACTAGACTTGCCTGATCTTGGCATGATGCTCGTAGATACGCTAGTTATCTTCGACCATGTCAAGCACCAAGTGTTGGTGCTCGCCAATGCGCGCAACACAGGCGATCCGCGCGCCGCTTATGACGACGCAATTAACCGTATCGAGACAATTGTGGCGCGCTTAAAGCAGCCGTTGCCTGATCTGCCTGCAGCGCGGTCACTGACTGAGACGCCATCACTCGTTGCCAATTTCACACAAGTTGAGTTCGAGCGTCTAGTGCTGCGCGCTAAGGACTACATCGCCGCTGGCGACGCCTTTCAGATCGTGCTCTCACAGCGCTTCACGCGCGAGACCGACGCGCATCCGTTCAGCATCTACCGCGCCTTGCGCATGTTGAATCCGTCGCCGTATATGTTCTTCTTGCGCTTCCCAAGCGAGGACTTGCACGTGATCGGCGCTTCGCCTGAGATGCTAGTCCGCTTTGACGCGCCAACGCGCACGGCTGCCATTCGTCCAATTGCTGGCACAGCGCCGCGCGATCCTGATCATACCGCTGATGAAGCCAATGCTCGGAAATTGCTCAGCGATCCGAAGGAACGCGCTGAGCACGTCATGCTGGTAGACCTCGCGCGCAACGATCTCGGTCGCGTCTGTGACTTTGGCACTGTGCGCGTGCCACAGATGATGTTCATCGAACGTTTCTCGCATGTGATGCACATCACCTCGCACGTGGAAGGCAAACTGCGCGCTGACCTAGACGCCTATGCACTGTTCCGTGCTGCTTTCCCTGCTGGCACGCTCACAGGCGCACCGAAAATTCGCGCAATGGAAATCATTGAAGAGCTAGAAGGCACGCGGCGCAGCATCTATGGCGGCGCTATCGGTTACTTCAGCTATGACGGCAGCATGGACGCATGCATCGCCATTCGGACGCTGGTCATGCGTGGCAAGCGCGTCTATCTGCAGGCAGGCGCCGGCGTGGTTGCCGATAGCGAGCCTGCTAAAGAGTATCAAGAGACAATCAATAAGGCGCGAGCGGTCGCCATTGCCATTGAGAATGCAGAACGCGGCTTAATCTGAGGAGTGCGAATCATGATCGTGCTGATTGATAACTATGATAGCTTCACTTACAACCTTGCGCAGGCGTTCGGGATGCTCGGCGCGCAGGTTCAGGTTTTCCGTAACGACGCCTTGACAGTTGAAGAGCTGGCTGCCTTGAATCCATCGCACATCGTCATCTCACCCGGTCCAGGCGACCCCGACGATGGCGGTATCTCACTGGAGGTGATCCGCCAACTAGGCAGCCGCATTCCGATTCTAGGCGTCTGCTTAGGGCACCAATGCATTGGTCAGGCGTATGGCGGCGTGGTGAAGCGCGCACCGCGCCTGATGCACGGCAAGACGTCGCTCATCTATCACAAAGGCAGCGGCATTTTCAGTGAGTTGCCCAATCCGTTCGAGGCAACGCGTTACCACAGCCTGATTGTTGAGGAGCAAAGCCTGCCCAAGTGCTTGAAAGTCACAGCTTTCACAGATCAGGGCGAGGTCATGGGCTTGCAGCACGCGGAGTATCCTGTCTTCGGCGTGCAATTTCACCCTGAGAGCGTCCTGACCATTTTCGGACCGCGCCTGTTGCAGAACTTTTTGAGCGTGCGCGCACCAGTGCATGCCTGAGGAGTCGCGGCTATGGGCATTCAACATGCGATCAGCAAATTAGCGCGCCGCGAGAACTTGAGTGCCGCTGAGTCTGAGGCGGCGATGAGCGCGATCATGAGCGGCGAGGCGACTCAAGCGCAGATCGGCGGCTACCTGATGGCGCTGCGTCTGAAAGGCGAGACAGTTGACGAGATCGTCGGCAGCGCGCGCGCCATGCGCGCCGCTGCGCACAAAGCGCCCGTGCGCGATACAAGCCGTCTTGTGGACACATGCGGCACAGGTGGCGACGGCGCGCATACGTTCAACGTCTCGACAACGGTCGCCTTTGTAGTAGCAGGCGCAGGCGTACCAGTCGCAAAACA
>JANWYI010000009.1:0-2930 GCA_025055255.1 Anaerolineae bacterium
TTATCTATATCAATAGGCATGCGGCTTGTCCCGATGAGTCACGATTTGACAGCAATCATCGCAACACATTATAACGTAGTTCTAGTCGTTGAGCTGCCTGAGAGCAATTTGATCCCAACTGGCTTACTTGATAGCATAAACAACTTGCACACAGTTGCTTATTGCACACACTCGTTCAAGCTGGTACAATTGAAGTTATGAATCAAGCGTTCATTTTGTTTAAGAGTTTTCTGAGCGCGGTCGTCTAAAAAAAGACTGAGCATTGAGAAGCAGCTCTAAGCTAATTTTTACTCTATACTGCCTTAATTTATTGTATCTGCAAAAGACTTGGGAGATTTTGAATGTCTGCTTACCTGATTGTAGATGTGGAAGACCTGCTGCTCGGCTTACAGCGGCGCGCATTCGCGGTTGATCTCTACGATCTAGCCTCGCGCCTGCGCAACACGGCTGCGCTTGCTGCAGGCTTGATCAGAGCTGAGCAGCTTCAAGCGGTAGCGGTCGCAAACTGGGAAAGTGTGCAGGCGCTCAGTAGCTCAGCACAGCAAATTCTCGAAGGTGTCGGTTTCCAAATTTTCAACGTAGCTGAGCGCAACCGCTTTGCCGAGGCGTTGCTGAGTCACTATTTCAGCGGCAACGCACAGCCTCTGGACGAATTGATCCTTGTGGCAACGCATCCTGAGGTGCTGGCTCTGGTTGACCGCGTGCCGAAGCGCAAGAACGCGCGCGTGCGCGTCTGGGCAGATAATCCGCCGCCAGAGCGCGAAGAGATCATCTATCAGCCACTGGAAACCGTGCTGGGCATTCAAACGAAGACCGTTGCGCTCTACATTGACTTTGAGAACATTGCCATCAGTCTGAATGAGCAAGGCTACGCCGTCAATCTTGATCGGCTGATAGAGGGACTTAGCGCGCACGCTAAAGCACACGGGCAAATTATCAAAATGGCGGCTTACGCGCCGTGGGGAAAGCGTGGTAGTCTGCCGCCACTGATCGATTCTAGCGGACGTGAGGTCTCGGATGAGGCGAGCAGCCGTCTTGCCCTTGCCAACATTGATCCTGTCTTTAACTTGCCCGGCAAGAACAGCGCTGATATGCGCATCGCCAAAGACGTGCTCGCCGATAGCGCACAGCCGAACTTCGCTGACATCTTCATCATTGCCAGCGGTGACCGCGACTTTAACGAGGTTTTTTCAGCACTGCGCGCGCGCAACAAACAGGTGATCGTCTGGGGCGTACGCGGCAGCACCAGTCGCTTGCTGGAAACGAATCCTTCACTGCAGGTGGAATATCTTGACGATTTTCTGGGTTTGCCGCGCTACGATGCTTTTCTGGGGCAGATGAGCGTCGCCACGACGCTTGCCAGCAGTGTTGGCACTACGTTCACGCCGTCTCAATGGTCAAGCCTAATTTTGCAGTATGACCGTCTAGCAACTAGCATAGGCGCTGATGAAGTGACCGTTGAGGTGCTGCAGGAGCAGCTCCAACAGATGAATACGGTCGTCTCAGCAGCGCGCGGACGCGACTTGATCATGCAAGCTGTGGCAATGGGCATCATGCGCCTACAGCACGCGAATGGTCTGGACTACGTGCAGCCAGTAGATGAGCATCCAATGGTCAGTCGCACGCGCCTCGTGCGCGACCGAATCGTGCTGCGCGTGGCAAATACGCTGGAAGTGCGCGGCTGGGAATACGTCAACTATGGCTTCCTGCTCAAGGGCATTGCTATGGATCGTGAGCTGGACAAGCCTGGCTTAAATGTGGATGACGCATGGCGCTCTGAATGGGTAGATTGTCTGGTGCGCGAAGGCATTCTGATCCGTGAGATGATACCGCACCGTCAAAATCCTGAAGACCTTGTGCCCGTGATCAAGTTGGCGCCCGATTTGCCACCGATTGTGCGTCCGTCGCCCACGATCAACGGCAGCAAGCCATCCTACGATGATCTTGACACTTCCTCAACGCAGATCGTCAAGCGCGACCTCGAGACAGAAGAGATGATGAAGCGCATTGTCGTCAGCGTTGACCAATTCACCAGCTACCGCAACTATACGTGGTGTCCGCTAGGCAGCTTGCATCGCCGTCTGCGTCCCTACGACTCAGGCGTGACCTTCCAGCGCGCTGTAGAGTGGCTGCAGGAGCTTGGCGCGGTCAAGATTGAAGAATACGACAATCCGAACCCTGACATTCCTTACAAGACGAAAGGAATCTCGGTCATCTACGAGTCGAGCACGGCTCAAGAGATTCTGCAAGAGCGCAACGCTTTCATCGCAGCTTTGCTGAAGCTCTATGAGCAGCACTTACCCATCAATGCAGCAAATGTGGCTCGTGAAACAGGCTTGCGCGACGCCGAATTAACACTCTGGCTCTCAATCATGGAGTCGGAAAATGTGCTGAATCCTGTGCACGGCAAGCCGGGCTTGTACAGCCTATTTCGCGGTCATCACACTGTGAATCTTGTGGCAGAGCGGCGCGGCTAGGCTTGCGCCATTGGTTGTGACGGCACATTCAGCATGTAAATCAGGCGTAAGCCGTCTAGCGTGAGCATTGGCGCGACGATCTCAATCGCGCTTGTGTGCTGCTGAAACAGGCTCGCTAGTCCGCCTGTAGCAATGACCTTCGCTTGATCGCCTTCCGACATAGCTGACTTGATTCGCGCCACCAAGCCTTCTACCATGCAAATGTAGCCTAAGAACAAGCCGCTCTGAATGGCATGTGTAGTGTTGCGCCCAATTGGTGACGGCGGCGGCGCTAGTTCAACCTTGTAAAGCTGCGCTGTGCGCCGAACTAGCGCGTCGTGCGCAATGCCAATGCCCGGCGCAATGCTGCCGCCAATGTAGCTACCTTGTCTTGAGATGACGTCAAAGGTCGTAGCAGTGCCAAAGTCAATCACAATTGCCGGTCCACCATATAAGTGATGAACGGCTGCTGCG
>JANWYI010000009.1:3028-5406 GCA_025055255.1 Anaerolineae bacterium
ATTGACGATCCGATCTGCGCCGACTTGCTCAGGATTGTCTACCTCGATCTGAATGCCTAGCTGTATGCGCGAATTGACGATCAACGGCTCTACGCCGATGCTTTTGCGCGTCAACTCAGCAAAGGCGTGTGTTAGCGGCGGCACCACGCTTGCTATGACCACGTCGCCAACTACTGAGTAGCTCATACCGACATCGCGCAGGAAGCTGCGCACCAGTGCGGCGTACTCATCAGGCATTTTGTCATGAACTGTGCGCGCGCGCCAATGATGCAACCATCTGTTGCTATACCACAAGCCAAGCGTGACGTTCGTATTGCCAATATCTATGGCTAAGAGTGCTGAGCGCTCAGGAATATACATTGTTTGCTCTATTTGTGTCTATTTGTGTGCTTCGAGCTGTGTTGTACATAGGACTGTAGCACCAAAGCGCTGACTCTGCCAAGCGCGCGAATGTGCTATACTGTAAAGTATGGCTCAAATGTTTGACAGCGTCAGCCAATTCGCAGAAGTTGCTGTCTATCAGGCAAATGTGCGGCGCACGTTTCACTACGCCGTGCCTGACGATCTGCCTGTTGAGATCGGACATTTAGTGCAGGTCAGCTTCCGCACAGGTTTATCGCAAGGCATCGTCCTAGCGTTGACCGACGAGAGTCCTGTGCAGCATGCCAAGCCGATCCAAGCTATCATTGTTCCTGAACCAGTCGTCACGCCGACTCAGATCGCCTTTGCGCGCTGGCTGGCTGATCACACGCTTAGTCCGCTCGCCAATTGTCTGTGGCTGATGTTGCCACCGGGCATTGCCAAGCGCGGCGGCGTGCGCTACCGTCTTGCCGAGCCTGAGAGCGAGTGTCCGCCTGAAGGCAAAACGCTCGCTGCGCAGGTGATCGCCTTGCTATGCAAGCGCGGCGCGCTGACCGCTAAACAGCTTGACCGCGCTCTGCCTGATCGCGCTTGGCGCGAGGCAATTCGTCCACTGCTCGCTAGTGGACGCATAGTCAGCGAGCCGATTTTGCCTGAGCCAGACGCCGAGGCGCGCACAGTGCGCATTGCGCGTCTACTGATCCCGCCTGAGCGCGTCCCATCAGTTGTCCAAGCGATGTCGCGCAGTCCAAAGCAGGCTGCTGCGCTCCTAGTGTTGGCAGAGCAAGGCGGCGAATGTGACGTGAGCGATCTAATGCGCGACTCAGGCGCCAGTCTGCACGCATTGCGCCAACTTGCCGCTAAAGAGCTGATTGAGGTCAGCGAAGCAGAGCGCTACCGCGATCCATTGGCAGATCGGCATTATCCGCCGCAGCCAATTCCGACTCTGACCGCAGAGCAGGACGCCTGTTGGCAAGCAATTCGCGCGGCGCAAGATGGCAACGGCGGCGCTTTTCTGCTGCACGGCGTGACAGGCGCCGGCAAGACCGAGATTTATCTGCGCGCCATTGAACACGCGCTCTCGCAAGGCAGACAAGCACTTGTGCTTGTGCCAGAGATCGCACTTGTAGCACAGACGGTCAGCCGCTTTGCGTCACGCTTTCAAGGACAAGTTGCGGTTGTCCACAGCGCGCTGACTGACGGCGAACAGTATGACACATGGCGGCGCGCGCGCAACGGCGAAATCGGTGTAGTGATCGGCGCGCGTTCGGCGCTCTTCACGCCATTGCCTGACATCGGCGTGGTCGTGATAGATGAGGAGCATGACGAGAGCTATAAGCAATCGCCGCCGTTGCCGCCGCCATACTATCATGCGCGCGAGGCGGCACTCGCGCTGATGCGCCTGCAGCGCGGCGTAGTTATTCTCGGCTCTGCCACGCCTGATGTCGTCACAACATTTCGCGCGCGGCGCGGCGAGCTGACCTATCTACGCCTGCCCAATCGCGTCGTTGTGCCGCTCAGCGACTCAAATGCTGCGCCTGAGGCAGTTGCTGCGCCGTTGCCGCCTGTGACGGTTGTGGACATGCGTCAAGAGCTGCGCGCAGGCAATCGGAGCATGTTCAGCACGGCATTGCGCCAAGCGTTGCAGGAGACGCTCGCACGCGGCGAACAGGCATTGCTCTTTTTGAATCGGCGAGGCGCAGCAACATTCGTGCTGTGCCGCGACTGCGGCTACGTGGCGCGCTGTCCTGAGTGCGATATTCCGCTCACCTTTCACAAGCACGGCGAGAGCGGTCAGCTGCTGTGCCATTACTGCGGCTACCAGAGTGCAGCGCTCAGCCGCTGTCCACAGTGCAACAGCGGACGCATTCGCTATTTTGGCGCAGGCACAGCTAGTGTCGCTGAGGCGGTCGAGAGCGAGTTCACAGGCGCGCGCGTCCTGCGCTGGGATCGAGATACAGCACAAGAGCGCGGCGCGCATGAGGCGATTTGGACGCGCTTTGCTGCAGGCGAGGCAG
>JANWYI010000009.1:6080-14469 GCA_025055255.1 Anaerolineae bacterium
ATCGGGCTGGGCTTCTGCTTGGGCAGCTTGATGGTCAGGATGCCGTCTTCGAGCGTCGCCTCGGCTTTGTCGGTCAGCACGTCCTCAGGCAACGTCACGCTGCGCGCAAACTTGCCATAGCGCATCTCGCGGATATGCCAGTTAGCTTGCTTGTCCTCGCGCTCGGCTTTGGTCTCAGCGCTGATGGTCAGCACGTTGCCCTGCACGCTGATATCAATCTCATCCTGCTTGAAGCCGGGCAGCGCTGTGCGGATCGTGACGCTATTCTCATCGCTGGTCATGTCCACAGCTAGCGTGGTGACATCGCTCAGGCGCGGCATGTCAAAGCCGACAGGCATCAGCGCGTTCATCATCGAGCGCATCCGCTCCATCATACGATCCATCTCATCAAAGATGTTGTAATCACGGCGAATGAGCGACATGGCTACTTACCTCCTGTTCCTCTCTGCCAGTTTCTCAGCAACCTGAGGTCAGCTGTGAACCTTGTCTACTCATTGCGCCTCAGCGTTGCTTATCTGCCCATAGATATACGCTATGTGCATCTAAAAAGCACAAGAGAGACGCTAATCTTTCGTTAGAAAGACTCAGCGGCGCGGCTGCCGATGTGTCTCGCCAAAGACTACCTCGCCTGTCTGATCGTTGACGAGCGCAAGGCGCACGTCGCCATCTACCTCGATAAGCGTAGCGATCCAGATCGGCATAAGCGCGAGCGAGAAAATCATGTTGGCGACTTGTGTAAGCGTGTATATCCTTTCCCGTCTATCTCTACCGTTTCCATCATCCGAGTCGTCTGCTTGCTCATAAGGATATTTGCGGCGCATTTGCTCTGTGATGACGCTGCGCGCCTCAAGCGAGGCTCTGTCCAGCTCGACTGTGTAAAGTTCAGCGGGATACTCAGCGAGCCACTTAGGTGCGTAGTCTACGGCACCTTGCATCGGAAACGGCGCCAGCTGCAGCAACAAGCGCGCAGGCGGAGACTGCACAGCAGGGATTGCCACATTACTTACGATATCTTGCCATGTCATGGTCTGCGAGGAGACGCCAAAGCTGCGCGTCTGCCTGACGTCCACAATAGCGTCAAATAGCCAGAAAGGGATGTAGACGCCTTCCAAAGCAGCATGTGCAATCCGATTAGTGTTGAACAGGTTAGCAAGGCGCTGCGCAGGTCGCCTCAACGCCTGCTCAATGACAGCGCGAATTGCCTCTGGTGTGTTGCGAAACGGCACAATGACATCAGGCTGCACAAAAGAGCGCAATACGTCGCTCAGGAGCACGTTCGCAGAGCCACAAAAGCGGCAGCGTGCCGAAAGTTTGGTGGCAGGCAAGGTATGTTCAGCGCCACACTGCTGGCAAGTGACCAAGCGCGAGCCGACTCGCCAGCGCTGCGGCTGCGCCTTGCGCTGCAACAGCGCTATGCTCAACAGCCCACCATCTTTGCGCCGCTGTGCATCGTAGGCTGCGACGTGACCGCAAAAAGCGCATTCTACGCGCGCAAAGCGCTCATCTAGTGTGAGATGTCCGCCGCAGATTGGACAGAGCAAAGGACGCGCCTGCGCCTGAGCCTGATCAGCTACCTGTTCCTGTGGCTGCTGCTCTGCGCGCAAGAGTTCAGCTTGCTGAGGTGTCAGGCGCCGATCCAGCACCATCAACATGCGCACAGCTTCATCGTGTGACGGCTCGCGCGCTAGCACATGCTCTAGATGCTCACGTTGAACAGCTGGCTCGTCCGTTGTCTTCGCTGCCCACAGATGTGCATCTGTGAAGTCAGGTTGATAGTCACACGCGCGCAGGAATGCCTTGTGAGCGCCCTGCCTATCGCCGCGTTGCAGCAAGTCATGACCTGTGCGGAAAGCAGCGTATGCGCGTGGCGTCACTTCGCCTTTGTAGGTGAGCCGAACGTCTTGGCGCGGCTGCCGTGAGGCAATTTCTTGGCGTTTGGCGTCCAGTTGGCTGATCTCATCAGGGCGCACGTAGCCACAGCTTCGGCACAAGACCTTGCCTGTGGCAAAGTCTAGGATCATGCGTTTGCCGCACTCAGGGCAGGTGAAGTTCTGCATAGAGCCTCGCTCTGTCTCAACACGCTTGCATTAAGTGCGCACTTGTGCCTGTGCGCCAAGCAAAGGTCTTGACGCACTTTGTCACAACGACCATTGTAGCCGATTTCAGCATGTTGAGAGCTCGCTAAATGAGCCAAATAAATTGACAGCGCGTCGTTCTCTTTTTACAATGTGCGCTTGTCGGATGATTCGGACTTTCGGCGGTGAGAAAGGCGACGCGGCATGGCGACGCAAGAGTATCTCGACTTCGAGCTGAGCATTGAGGCGCTTCCGAACGACCAGCTGCGCGTCACGCTGGTGAACTCGCCCGTCGGCTCAGCCAGTGTGGACGTGCCGAATCCGATCACGTCTGCTGAAGCCGAGCGCATCATCAGCATCCTCGATGGCAGGACGCGCGTCCCACGCGGCGAAGCGGCACGTGCAGCGCGCGCCTTTGGCGAGAAGCTCTTCAGCGCTGTGTTCAGCGGTCAAATTTATGCCGCATACCTGACCAGCCGCTCACAGGCAGGCGAGCGCGGCTTGCGCATTCGCCTAAATCTGGACAAGGCAGAAGGTCTCTATGACTTGCCGTGGGAACTACTGCGCGATCCCTCAGGCGACTATTTAGCGCTTTCGCGTCAGACTCCGATCATTCGCTATCCGCGTCTGCTCAACGTCCGTCCTGTGGTGGAAGTCAGCCTGCCGTTGCGCGTCCTAGTGCTGATCAGCAGCCCGAAGGATCAAGCTGAGCTGAATGTTGAGGCGGAATGGCAGACCTTGCAAGAGGCAACTGCTGATCTGAGGCAGCGCGGCTTGCTAGAGCTGGAGCGCGTGGATGACGCGCAGCTGATCACCTTGCAGCGCAAGCTGCGCAGCGGCGTCAGCTACCAGATTTTCCACTATATCGGTCACGCGACCTTTGACGAGCGCAGCGGCGCAGGCTTGTTAGCTTTTGAGGCGCCGCGCACTGAGCTGACTCAGCCTGTCAGTGGCGAGGCGTTGGCGCGCGAGCTGGTCGAGGAAAACACCATTCGCCTAGTCGTGCTGAACGCTTGTCAAGGCGCACGGCAAGCACGTAACGATCCGTTCTCAGGCATTGCCTCAAGCATTGTGGCGCGCGGTGTGCCAGCTGTTGTGGCGATGCAGTTTCCGATCACGGATGACGCAGCGCGCATTTTTGCACACGAGTTCTATCGCGCGCTCTCAGAGGGCTATCCGATTGAAGCCGCTATGGCAGAGGCGCGACGCGCTATTGGCAGCAGCCTGAACAACCTTGAATGGGCGACGCCTGTGCTGTTCTTGCGCGCTCAGAGCGGCATGTTGTTCCCTAAACGCCGCACATTCACAGAGCGCCCGTCATATGGCGGCGTCCGCGAGGCATTGTTGCGTCCGCGCGCGCTGATCGGACTAGCCGCCATGCTGCTCGTCGTCTTCGGCTTGGTCAGCCTGTTGAGCAGCCTGCTGAGCGGCGCAACGACGCCGACTCAGCCTGCTCAGACGCCGACGCTCAACATCGCAACCTTCACGCCCACGCCCAATGCGCCGCGCAACATTGACTTGGTCATCACGCGCGTGCGCTTTTTGCCGCCAAATCCTGCGCCCGGACAACCTGTCACGGTCGCCATTGAGCTGCAGAATAACGGCACAAGCGACTCAGGTCCGTTCGACTGGGTCTGGTTTGACCGCAACGCAGAGGCTGCGGACGCGACGCCTGCTCTGCGCGGCACGGTTGCTAATCTGAGTCCGCGCGCCAAAACGACCGTGATTGGCACGTATCGTTTCGGTTGGTGGGGCACGTATTTGACCACAGCGTGGGTCAATCCTGATAATCGCGCGCCTGAGTCAAACATTTTTAACAATTTTGTGCCGCGCACCCTGAACACGAGCGCAGAGCCATTTGTGGTGGACTTCGCACGTCTGCCTGATGAGTCGTTGCTGGAAGCAGGCGTGCTGCGCGGCGACGAGTTCGCCAAGTGGTCGCTAGGGCTGCGCGTGGATGCAGAGGGCAACACTGAGTGTGCTGCGGCGTCGCTCTTGATCGCGCTCGTGGATGACCTGAACCAGGTCACCACTGGCTTGCCGAATGCGCCGTCGCGCTGCGCCAACTTGCCCGTGATTCTCGATCTCGTTCAGCCGCCTGACGCGCCGCGCCTGAGCAGCGTCCGCGTTGAGTTTCTGCCGACGGCTGCTGGCGAGTACGCGCTCGAAGTGCGCGCCGCTGATAACAGCGTCCAGCGCCGCGAGACTGTGCGCGTAGAGGCGAGCGAGGTCGGCGTGCCGAAGACGCTCGACGTTGCTGTCAACGGCGCAGCACGCCTTGCCTTGCGCGTCCCAGAGAGTGGACGCACGATCATCCGACGCCTGACACGCACTGTTGCACAACCGTAGAAAGAACGCTTGCCTGTCTATGAGCCAACTACCCGATTGCCTTGAAATTCGTCCACTCAGGCGTCCGATAGACGCTACGATCAGCGTCCCCGGCTCTAAGAGCATCACCAATCGCGCCTTGGTCCTAGCGGCGCTTGCTGAAGGCGAGAGCGTCCTTGAGAACGCACTCTTCAGCGAAGACTCGTATTGGTGTAGCCAAGCGCTGCAACGTCTGGGCATTCCAATTGCAGCTGAAAAAGAAGCGGCGCGCTACGTAGTGCAAGGCACGGGCGGTCGCTTTCCAAGCGTCTACGCCGATCTGTTTGTGGGCAATAGCGGCACAACGGCGCGCTTTGTGGTAGCGGCTGCAGCGCTAGGCGGTGGCACCTACCGCTTTGACGGCGTGCCGCGCATGCGTCAGCGTCCGATCAGTCCGCTCTTGGACGCGCTGCGGCAACTTGGCGCGCACTTCAGCTTTGAAGGTCAGCCTGATGCTTTCCCATTGATGCTCAACGCCACTGGTCTAAATGGCGGCACAGTGACGTTAGAGGCGACTAACAGCAGTCAGTACGTCTCGGCGCTTTTACAGGTGGCGTCATACGCGCGCAGCGATGTCACCATTCATTTGACAGGTGAGGTGGTCAGCGAGCCGTACATTGAGATGACTTTGCGCGTGATGGAGCAGTTTGGCGTCCATGCTGACAAGAGCGATTATCGGAACTATCATGTGCGCGCAGGGCAACGCTATCAGGCGCAGCGCTATGTGATCGAGCCAGATGCCAGTAACGCGACGTATTTCTTCGCCGCTGCAGCGCTGATCGGCGGTCGTGTGCGCGTGCCGCATCTCTCTACCAACTCATTACAAGGCGATGCACACTTTGTAGACGTGCTGGAGCGCATGGGCTGCCAAGTGGAGCGCGCTGCGAATTACCTTGAGGTGCGCGGCACAGGGCGCTTGCACGGCGTGGATGTTGACCTGAACGCGATGTCTGACACGGCACAGACTTTGGCTGCTATTGCGCCGTTCGCTGACTCGCCGACGCATATCCGCAATATCGGACACATTCGTCTGAAGGAGACGGATCGAATTGCTGCGCTCGTGACTGAGCTGCGTAAACTTGGCGCGCGCGTTGAGGAAAGCGCTGACTCGATCACGATCTATCCTTCGACATTGCAACCTGCTGAGATCGAGACCTATGACGATCATCGCATGGCAATGGCGTTTGCTGTGACAGGCTTGGCAGTGAGCGGCGTGCGCATTAAAAATCCCGCCTGCACTGCCAAGACGTTCCCAGACTACTTCACGCGCTTTGAGGCACTGTACGCATGAATCGCCTGTTTGAGACACTGCGCAGCTTTGTCAGTCGTCCGCGCAGTGAGCCAACACAGCCTGCTGCGCCTGAGACGTCAAAGCCTGAGCCGTCGAACGTCATAGAAGGCTTTGAGGCGCGCCTTGCCACACTCTACCACTATTCAGAACATGCGGCTGCCTACGAGCGCGACCTTGAAGTGCGTCTTGCCGAGGCGCAGGCGAACATGGATCAGCTTGAGGCGACTGTGGAAGCGATGATTCAGGCTGGGCGCGACCGCGACGCCTTCGAATATTTGCGTCTAGCAGCGCGGCTGCGTCCACAGCGCGACTTGCTACATGAAGAGCTGCGCGCCTTCCATGCTGTTGCTGCTGAGCTACAGCGTCGCGTGGCGCTGCTGATTGATAACCACGCTGCAGCAAGCCAGATCGCAAGCGACGTCGCGGCAAATCCGCAAGCAGCGCGCACGCTTGATCGCGTCTTAAGGCAACTGACACGCTACTTCGTCATGCTTGACCGCGTGGCAAAAGCGCGCCGCCGCGACCTGCCTGAACGGCTCGCTACTGCTGTGACCGATGTACTAGATGATCGGCAACTAGACCTAGAGTTGGCAAATTATGTCTTGCAACGTCGCCGCGCCTTGAATGATGGTAGTCCTGCTCAATTCGATGAGGAATAGATGCCTATGGTGCGCCTTTTTAGCCGCTTGTGCGCGCTAGGTCTCATCTTGGTTGCGTTGACGGCTTGCCGTGAGCGTCCGCCTTTGCCGACAATTGCCGTCTTGCCTAGCCCGACTATTACGCCGACCTTCACCAACACGCCGACGCCGACCAACACGCCAACACCGACCAACACACTCACACCAACGCCAACTGTCACGCCGACTTTCACTAGCACTCCGACGCCGACTGACACGCCGACGCCGACAGCTACTTTCACGCCAAGCAACACGCCCACGCGCACGCCAACTTCCACGCCGACGCCGACCGCCACAGACACTCCTACGCCGACGCCGACCGAGACGCCAACTGAGACACCAACATCTACGCGCACGCCGACCAACACGCGCACGCCGACGCCTGCGCCGCCTGCCATCATCACCTTCAGCGCTAGTGCGTTGAGCGTGGTGCAAGGTAACACTATCACGTTGAGCTGGGAAGCCGATGCAGAGCGCGTCACTTTAGAGACCCTGGATGGACTCGGACAGACCGTCTCGCAGCAGCAAGTCCTGCCCAAAGGCGAGCGAGTCGTCGCTGCGGAAGAGCGCTTTGGCGCTGCGGTCACATTCCGCTTGATTGCCGAGCGCGCCAATCAACGCACACAGCGCGCCATTGCCATTGCGATCACGTGCCGCCTTGCATGGTTCTTCCGTCCGCCGCCGCCAAATAACATCTGCCCTAGCCAGCCGGCGCTATTCTCGCCTATGGTCTTCCAGCAGTTTGAGCGTGGCTTTGCTATCTACTTTCCGCCGCTCAACCGAGTCTTCATTTTCACGCCTGATACGCGCGTTGCCGCTTACAATAACGTCTGGGTAGAAGGCGTGCCGTTGCCGCCGCCAATCGCGCCACCGCCTGCAGGCAGAATCGTGCCGATTGCTCAAATTGGTCTAGTCTGGGTGACGCAGTCATGGTTTGATGGACGCTCGCTGCAGCTTGTGCTCGGCTATGGCACGGCGCCGCCGCAGCCATACAGCGGAGCGTACCAAGCTGGCGCTGCTGCCGATGAGCTGTTCATTTCTACCAGTGACGGCAATGCTTACTTCCTGCGGCTGCGCGGCACAGGACAGTGGCAGTTAGTGGGCAGAGTGAACTAGCATGTCTGCTGTGTGGCAGCGCTGGCGTGACTTGCTAAGCGCTGTGCTGCACAGCAGTCTGCTCTTGACTGCCTTTCTCGGCGCTTGGTGGCTGCGTCCAAGCTACCCTGAAGGGCTACGTCCGCCGCCTGAGCCGTATTTTCTTGGCTTTTTGGTCACTGTGCCAGTCGGCACTGCGCTGCTATGTTGGTTGCTGATAGGCTTGCGAGGTCTGGGCGCCGTGTTGCGCGATGCACGGCGCTGGTGGCTATTGTGGTGGTTGCTGCTGACGGCTTGGGCGTCGCTCTCGCCGACGTGGGCTCTGTACAAAGACGCATCAGGCAACAGCGCGCTGCAATTTTTGGCAGTGACAGCTGTAGGCGTCGTGGCGCTTTGCACGCCGCTCTCAACGCGTGCGCTGATCGGCGCTCTAGCAGCAGGCGCGCTTGTGCAGAGCGTTGTGGTCATTGCGCAGGTTGTTGTGCAGGACGACTTGGGCTTGCGTTGGCTAGGCGAACTCAATCTGTATGCTGGACGGCAAGGCTTAAGCGTGCTGCGCGCTGCTGACCTGCGCTTATTACGTCCTTACGGCTTGAGCGTGCATCCAAACGTGGTCGGCGGCTACTTGGCGGTCAGTTTATTAGCCATGAGCGCGTGGCTCTTCAGCGCAAGCGCGACATGGCGCACAGCCATTCGGACGCTCTCGTTCTCGCTCGCTTTATGCGCCTTGTGCCTGACCTTTAGCCGTTCAGCGTGGCTTGCCTATGCTGTCATGACAGTTGGACTGCTCGTCTGGGCAGTGCGCAGCAAGCAATGCAATCGCGCTGTGTTGCGCCGTCTAAAATGGATAGGCGCGTTGAGCTGCCTGATCATCGGCGGCTTCA
>JANWYI010000009.1:16991-75559 GCA_025055255.1 Anaerolineae bacterium
GGCATGGGCGCTGCCGACTGGCAATGCACAGGAGAATGCGCGGCGCTTCCAAGAGTTCTTGAATGAAGAGTCATTGGCGCGGCTGATGGACATCGCCAATCGGCTGTTTGGCTCGCTGGAAGGTCAAGCGCCGCTCACTGCCAATTATTTTGGCGGCAGCGAGCTGCAGCTAGGCGGACCGATCAACTTGCGCGATCAAATCGTCATGGCAGTGGACGCGCCACCCGGTCTGCGCTATTACTGGAAGTCCAGCACATTCGATACGTATCAAAACGGCAGATGGACAACCACTCCTAACGCTGAGCAGCAAGTTGGCAGTGGCGGCATCGCGCTTATCCATCCGCCTGTCCAAGCAGGCGCGCGCCGCGAAGTGACTCAGCGTTTTATCATCACAATGGGCGCCTCGCGCTTGGTCTATGCGGCGCCGCAACTGAAAACGATTCGCTTGCCCATTCGCATTCAGCTGGACTTTGTGAATCGCGGCAGCGGCGTCTCCGACCCGCTGACTTTCTGGGCAGGCGAGCCGCTGCTGCGCGGCGCGCAATATTCTGTGATTTCTTCGGTCAGCGTTGCCAGCGCCGACTTTTTGCGGCGCACAGGCACAGGGTACCCTGCTTGGGTCACTAACAAGTACTTACAAGTGCCGCCTGAGGTCACACAGCGCACGCGCGACCTTGCGCAGCAGATCGTGCGCGCAGCGAATGCTCAGACGCCCTATGACAAGGCAAAAGCGATTGAGACGTGGCTGCGCCAAAACATTGCCTACCGAGAGACGCTCGGTAATCCACCTGTTGGACGCGAGCCAGTGGACTGGATGCTCTTTGAGCGCCGCGAGGCATACTGCACGTACTACGCCTCAGCCATGATCATCATGCTGCGCTCACTGGGCGTGCCTGCGCGCATGGCGGCAGGCTTTTCGCAAGGCGTCTACGATCCTGTCAACCAGTACTTCGTGGTGCGCGAGCGCGACGCGCACACATGGGTCGAAGTCTACTTTCCGAATGCAGGCTGGGTCGAGTTTGAGCCGACAGCGGCACAGAGCGTGATCAACCGCACAGAGATTGATCAAGCGCCGCCGACTCCGACGCCGCTGCCGACTGCTACGCCGACTCTCACGCCGACGCCGACCGCTACGCCGACTCAGCCAAGCGGAGAGGTCGCCCAGCCGCTCCAATTGCCGCCGCCTGTGATCAGCGTCACGCCTTCGCCGACACCTAGTCCAACGCTGACGCCAACGCCTACTCCAACGCCGCTCTCGCCACTGGAGCTACCGCCGCCTGTCACTGACTTCTTAGGCAACCTGCTGATCGTCGCTGCAATCATTGCCTTGCTCTCTTTTGGCGGCGTGACGGCGCTTTGGTGGATTGAGTATCGCGGCTTGGATCGGCTCAGTCCGATTGGACGTGCCTATGCGCGCGTGGAACGCTCTGCACAGCGGCTTGGCGTGCCGCTCAGAGACGGCGACACGGCTCTGGAGCGCGGCAAGCGCGCAGCGCGCGCGCTGCGCGAAGTTGGACAGCCGATCATGACTATCACAGATGCTTACATCACAGAGCGCTACGCGCCGCGTACGCCTGATGTTGCCGAAGAAAAGCAGGCAGAGTCGGCATGGCGGCGCGTGCGCCGCGCACTGCTTGGGCGCTGGCTGCGCGGCAAGAACAAAGTGACTACGCCTGAGAGCTGAGCAGCACAAGGCGCTGAAATGAAGCCATCTCCAAGACGCTTGGCAGTGTCCAAAGTTTGTGCTACAATTTGTGAAGAAATGCACAAAATATGACATGGGAGGCTTCTATGGAGCGCGCAGTACAGCTGTTCAAGGCTGTTGACGTCAAGATTACGCGCTGGATGGCGCGTTATAGCGTGCCAATTCTGCGGATCGGACTAGGGATTGTGTTCCTGTGGTTCGGCGTGCTGAAGTTCTTCCCGAATCTCAGCCCAGCTGAAGACCTAGCGACTCGCACCATTGCGACGCTCACCTTTGGACTGGTGCAGCCGCAGCTCTCGTTGCCGCTGCTGGCTACACTGGAGACCGTGATCGGTCTGGGTCTGATCACGGGCAAGTTCATGCGCGTCACGCTGCTGCTGCTGCTCTTCCAGATGCTTGGCACGGTCACGCCGCTGTTTCTGTTCCCGTCGGAAACATTCACGCACTTTCCATATGCGCCGACGCTCGAAGGGCAGTACATCATCAAGAACATTGTGCTAGTGGCTGCAGGCTTAGTGATCGGCGCGACTGTGCGCGGCGGCGCTGTTATCGCCGACCCTGAGGCGGTCAAGGCGGCAAACAAGGCAATCAAGCTGAGCGAGACGGCTGCAGATTAGCTCAGAGACAGGGTGAGCTGACAAAGCTCACCCTGAAAGTTCTTACATGGCAGGGATGAAGCGGAAACCTTCGCCTTCGGCGACCACAAAGCCTGTGCCAGGGAACGGGAAGTGATAAGCGAAGATGCGCGTGCCGCTCTTAGCTGCCTCACCAAAGACACGACGGCGCGTCTCAGCTGCCATCTCGCCGTTCACGTCAAAGGCAGTGTGCCACTCTGGGCGCGCTAACGAGACCACGCTGTTCAACGCCGTGTCTACCGCATGCAGCATTTGCTGACCTTCTGACTGGAAGCGGAAGATTGTGTGACCGAGTGTGTGACCGTAGGCTGCAGCGGTCGTCACGCCGGGCAGGATTTCTGTGTCGGGCGCGTAGAGCTTCAGCTTGCTGCCAGCCGCCTCAAAGATTGCCTTGTTAGTAGCCGCAACCTGCGCTAGTGGTGAATCAGAAGGCACTTTGTTGATGAAATCGAACTCAGCCTGCGAGTAGTGATAGGTCGCGTTCGGGAAAGTCAGCGCACCATCAGTCAGCGCGCCGCTGACATGGTCAGGATGCATGTGCGTCAAGACAACGTCAGTCACTGAGTCGCGCGGGACGCCAAGCAGCTCTAGCGTCGCCACGAGCGCGCCACCAGCTGCCACGCCAAGACCTGTGTCAAACAAGGCAACTTTGTCGCCGTTGCGCATGAGCAGCACATTGAACGTTGTGGTGATAGGTGCAGGGAAGTTGTTTGCCTTCATCACCTCAGCGATGCCGCCTTCGGGTGCGTTGCGACCTAGCACAGCCGGATCCTGCTGACGCGCAGCATCGCGGATGACGGTCAGCTGCATGGCGCCGAGCGAGAAGCGGAAGAAAGCAATAGGCGTAGCCGTAGGTGCACCTTGCGCGCGAGCAGCCTGTGGCTCAAATGCAATCTTACCCATCACAGCAGTGCCCAGCGCACTGACGCCGAGCAACTTGAGCATGTCACGCCGCGAGAACTGTTCCATAGCTGATTTTTCCTCCCTAGAAAACTAGGCTGAACCACTTCAGAATTCTAGCGACTTAGCCTGCACTTTCACTTTAGTAAATCATGACACCCTCATAAGCGCAAACTTAAGTTATATGCTTGATGAAAGCACTTTTGAGCGTTTTTGCCAGCTCACACAAAGCTCTCTGAGAGATTTTGAGAGTCTCGGAGCGCTATATTTTGTGACATAAAGCACAAGCAAAAATCGTGCCGAAGTTGCACACAAGACTAATCGGAGTGAGCAAGCTATGCACATTGCACAAAATTGGCGCTTAAAAGCACAGCGTTACGCTTTGAGAGCTACCCGCTGCGAGATGTGCCAAACGGTCTACTTTCCGCCGCGCCTGATTTGCCCGACGTGCCGCGAGCGCGCAGCTGAGGCGCGGCAAGCAATGCCAGTGGCAGTGAAAGTCGGTGCCGAGGCAGTACGCATCGCACGCTAGGATAGGGACTATGCACATTTCTCAGAACTGGCGCATTAAAACGCAGCGCTACGCGCTCATCGGCGAAAAGTGCCCGTCATGCGGCACACTGATCTTTCCGCCGCGCGACATTTGCCCAGAATGCGCGGCTGAGGCGAAAACCGAGTATACGCTCAGCGGCAAAGGCGAAGTATTCAGCTACACAGTAGTCCAAGAGCCGCCAGCAGGCTTTGAAGAGCAAGCGCCTTACGTGCTGGCGCTGATCAAGCTGGACGAGGGTCCAATGGTGACGGCGCAACTGACCGATCTAGACGGCGCGCCTGAGATTGGAATGCGTGTAGAAATGGTGACGCGCAAACTGCGCTCCGACGGTCCTAACGGCGTCATTCTCTACGGCTACAAATTCCGTCCTATCCTGCCTGTGGGCTGAGCGTGGCGCTAACACATCGCTTGCAAAACAGAAGCGCGTGAGAACTCTCTCACGCGCTTCAATCGCTAGTTGCTTGGCTCAGAGTTCGCTAGTGTCGTCATCCTCGCCCAGACCTGCGCCGTCCTGCATCAAATCAAGGTCTGCTTCAGCGGCGTGGTCAAGTGCACCTTGAGACTCAAGCGTAACGCTCGGCGCTACCAGCTCACGGTCTTTGTACTCACGGAAACCTGTGCCAGCAGGAATCAGCTTGCCGATGATCACGTTCTCCTTCAAGCCATAGAGCCGATCCACCTTGCCTTCAATAGCGGCGCCTGCCAAGACCTTAATCGTATGCTGGAAGCTGGACGCTGAGAGGAAGCTATCTGTGCTGAGCGCCGCTTTGGTGACGCCAAGCAAGACAGGTACGCCTTGTGCAGGCTCTTTACCTGCCTTGATCAGCTCGTCATTCAGCGCAAGCAATTGCAGGTGATCCACTAGCTCGCCCGGCAATAGATCGCTACCGCCACTCTTGGTGATCTGAACCTTTGAGAGCATCTTGCGAATGATGATCTCAAAGTGCTTGTCAGCGATGTTCACACCTTGATTGCGGTAGACTTCCTGCACTTCTGAGAGCAAGTACATCTCGCAGGCTTCTTTGCCCTGAATGCGCAGAATGCGATGCGGATTCTTTGAGCCTTCGGTCAGCTGCTGACCGGCATAGACTTCCATGCCGTCGTAGATACCGCTCATCAGGCGCGCTGTGCTGGGAATCTCTTGATCAGAGACTTCCTTGCGCTCATAGCGCAGGTAGATCGTCTGCCCTTCTCTGTGGATTGTGCCGCTGAACTTGGCGGTCATCGTCTCGACTACGTTACCTGCCTCGTCCAAACGCTGCGCTATGACGTCGCCTTCGTTAACGTTCTGGTCTTCCTCAACCAGAATTTCCCAGTCAGATGGCACGTTGTACTCTTCAGAGAAGACCTTGGACTGGATGACGCGCGCAATGCGGACACCATCTTGCTTGATCAGGCGCAGCGTGCCTGCGATGTCGGTCATGATTGCCTCGCCCTTTGGCTTTTTGCGCGCTTCAAACAGCTCTTCCACGCGCGGCAGACCGCTCGTGATGTCACCTGAGGATTGTGCCGCTCCACCGGTGTGGAAAGTGCGCAAGGTCAGTTGAGTGCCCGGCTCACCAATGGACTGCGCCGCTACAATGCCAACTGCAGCGCCAATCTCGACCATCTCGCCGCGCCCAAGATCGCGCCCGTAGCAGTAGGCGCAAATGCCGTGAATCAGCGCGCAGGTCAGCGGACTGCGTACATAGAACTCTTCCAAACCGCTGGCGACCAGCTCTTCTGCCTTGTCTTCGTCAATCATGCCGTTGCGCTCGATGATCAGCTCGCCCGTCTTTGGATGGTAGTGCGAGCGCGCTGCGCAACGCCCGACAATGCGCTCCTGCACTTTCTGGCCTGCCACATTGTCGCTCTTGCGGATAGTGATGCCGCGCTCTGTGCCGCAGTCTAGGCGATTGACAATCACGTCCTGTGCCACGTCTACCAGACGGCGCGTCAGATAGCCTGCGTCGGCCGTGCGCAATGCTGTATCCGCCAAGCCTTTGCGCGTGCCGTGCGTGCTGATGAAGTACTCCAGCGCTGTCAAGCCCATGCGGAAGTGACTGCGGATTGGCAGCTCGATAATGCGCCCGCTTGGATCGGTCATCAAGCCGCGCATACCAGCTAGCTGTGTGATCGGACCGAAACCGCCTTTGGTCGCGCCGCTGACCGCCATGATGGCGATGTGACCAAAAGGATCGAGCGTCTCACGGATCATGTCAGCAAGGCGATCTTTGGCTTCCTTCCATTTGTCCACTGTGCGCTGGTAGCGCTCTTCCTCTGTGAGCATGCCGCGCCGAAAGTCGCGCTCAAGCATGTCTACTTCGGCATTTGCCTCGCGTAGCACCTCTTCGCGCTCAGCAGGCACAGTCAAATCGCTCACGGCAATGGTCGTGCCGCTGATGGTGGCGTAATGGAAACCGATATCTTTGATAGCATCCACAATGTCGGTAGTACGTTCAGGTCCGAAGCGCTGATAGAGCTTGGCGACCAAGTCCTGCAGCTGCTTTTTACCGAGTGTGTCCTGCACAAAGCGCGCTTCATCAGGCAGGATACGATTGAACAAGGCGCGTCCTACTGTAGTCAGCTCAGGCTTAGGTTGTGGCTCACGATTGTCGTAGATGTTGCCGAGAATGATTGGCGTGTGCAGCGTCACCAGGCCGAGGTGATAGAGATATTCCACCTCGTCAATGTCCACGACCTTGCGGCGCTCAGCCAAGTTAGCCAACTCAAGCGCCTCAGCAAACTCTGGACGCTTTTTACACAGCTGCTGAAACTCGTAGCCGTTGATCAGCCCGAAGTCCACCTCGCCTTTCAGCACGGCGTTCAACAGCACGACCTCTGCAGGCATTGCCTTGCCAGCAGCTGTGTAGACAACCACTTCGTTGCCTTCATGGAGTTCGTGCTGCATCAGCCAATGCTGACCGCTGCTGTTGCGCGCCACGCCGATCTTGTAGCCGCGATTCTTGGTCTGTGCCTGATAGCGGAATTCATCCGCGCGCTCCTTGCGCGCTACGATGTCCGCTGTTGGATCCATGGTCAGGTAATAAGCGCCAAGCACCATGTCCTTAGCGGGACCGACAATCGGCTGACCATCAGCAGGCTTGAGCAGGTTTTTGGTCGAGAGCATCAGCTCGTAGGCTTCCTTGACTGCATTCTTGGAGAGCGGGACATGGACAGCCATTTGGTCGCCGTCAAAGTCAGCATTGAAGGCAGAGCAGACCAGTGGATGAATCTGGATCGCCTTGCCTTCCACTAGCAGTGGCTCGAAGGCTTGAATGCCCAAGCGGTGGAGCGTCGGTGCGCGATTCAGCAGGACTGGGCGGTCTTTGATGACCTCCTCAAGCACTTCCCAGACCTCTGGTCGCTCTTTTTCAATTAACCGTTTAGCGCTCTTAACGTTGGTGGCGTAACCATGCTGCGTTAAGCGATGGATCACAAACGGACGGTACAGCTCTAGCGCCATTGTCTTGGGCAAGCCACACTGATGCAGCTTGAGCTTCGGACCGATGACGATGACAGAGCGACCAGAATAGTCTACGCGTTTGCCCAGCAGATTGCGGCGGAAACGCCCTTTCTTGCCTTTGAGCATATCTGAGAGCGATTTCAGCTCGCGCCGACCGCGCCGCGAGAGTGCTTTGCCGCGTTGACTGTTATCAATCAGGCTATCCACAGCCTCTTGCAACATGCGCTTTTCGTTGCGCACGATCACGTCAGGCGCGCCGAGCTCAATCAGGCGCTTGAGGCGATTGTTACGGTTGATGACGCGCCGATAGAGATCGTTCAGGTCGCTAGTGGCAAAACGACCGCCGTCAAGCTGCACCATTGGGCGCAATTCAGGTGGAATGACAGGCAATACTTTGAGGATCATCCACTCAGGGCGATTGCCGCTCTTGCGCAGGCTCTCAACGACGCGCAGCCGCTTGGTCGCTTTCTTCTTGCGCTGCTTGGAGCGCGTCGTGCGCACCTCTTCCCACAGCTCCTGCGAGAGCTTGTCCAAATCCATATCTTTCAGAATTTGGTAGAACGCCTCGGCGCCCATCTCAGCGCGGAAAATATTGCCGTAGCGCCGCTTCAGCTCAGCGTAGCGCGCATCAGAGAGGAAGGTCAGCACTTGCAGGCTCTGCAGCTCTTGGCGCGCTTCCATTGCCATAGCGCGCGCCTTACTCAAGCGCAGACGGCGCTCATCCTGCAGCACGTCAATTTCTTCAGCGGCGCTGGCAGTGCGCGCATCTGCCAGAAGGTCAAGCCGATCAATCTCTTGGCGGCGGCGCTCTTCAATCTCAGTTTGAATTTCGCTCAAGCGCGCCGTGACCACAGCCTGAATGCGACTGAAGAGTTCATTGGTAACGATCTCGCCTGCATCAGCGATCAGCTCAGCTGCGCTCTCGAAGAGCAATGGCTCGGTCAGCATCTGCCCGCGCATTGCCTCGACACGGCGCTGCAAGCTCTGCGCCTCGCGCATGACTTCATCGGTCAGGCGGTCGCGCTCTTCGTTGAAGCGGTCGTTGATCTGATCAATTTGCGCCTGCAGTTGACTTAAGTCTGTGTCGCGTGACTCCTTAATGCGCTCAATTTGTGAGTCTAGCTCGCTACCTGCTTCGCTCTCTTGGCGCGCAATCTCTTCATCAATGCGGCGTAGCGCTCTAGCGCGTGCTTCCTCGTCTACGAAGGTAATAACGTACTGAGCAAAGTAGAGGACGCGGTCAAGGTTGCGACGGCTGACATCGAGCAACATACCCATGTAGCTCGGCACACGCCGCGTATACCAGACGTGCGCCACAGGTGCAGCCAGCTTAATGTGACCCATGCGCTCACGGCGCACTGCGGCACGCGTCACTTCGACGCCGCACTTATCGCAGACTATGCCTTTGTGCCGCATGTTCTTGTATTTGCCGCAGTAGCACTGATAATCTTTGGTTGGACCAAAGATCGCCTCACAGAATAGCCCGTCTTTCTCAGGGCGCAAGCGGCGGTAATTAATCGTCTCCGGCTTGGTGACCTCTCCGTACGACCATGATTCTATTTGCTCTGGAGAAGCCAAACTGATACGCAGTGCGCTGAATTCTTTCGCCTCCAAGGCTCTTCCTCCTCTGCGCTGATCAATACAACCTGACGATAGCTTGAGACGATTTCTCAAGAGGCTTGGACAGCCACCATGAGCAGAAAAAGACCGCTGAGCAGCATCGTGCGCTTGCTCAGAGGTCTTTAAGTAAGCGGCTACCTGAAACGTGCACGCAGCATGGCACAGGTCACTTTCTCACAAGAAAGCGCCCTCACCTGCTCGCCAATAGCATTTTTCGTTTTGCTAGCTGCCCGCATAGTGAGCACCATATTATATCCACGATGGTGGTCTTGTCAAGCGACACTTTGAGCTATGCGCGCCTAGTTCTATGAATGTGTTGCGGTCGGACTCCGCCGACCGCAATCTGACGCTTTAGTACTGCCCCGTGCAGCGTCGCAGGGCTAGTTAGCAGGCGTCGGCGATGGCGCCGCAGTCGGCATCGGCGGACCGGCAGGCTCTGGCGTGGCTGTTGGCGCGCGCGTTGCTTCGGCTGTCGGCTCAACGGTCGGCTGCGCTGTAGCTTCAGCCGTTGGCTGTGTTGTCGCCTCGACTGTTGGCTGTGCCGTTGCTTCAGCCGTTGGCTGAGCTGTCGCCTCGGCTGTTGGCTCAGCAGTTGCTGCGCTGGCAAAGCGCGCAACCACTGCCTCGACGTTGACGTTCAGTGTGCGCATGGCGCGCGTGAAGACCTCTTCCATCTGCGCCCAACGCTGAGTCGGCGCTAATGCTTGCAGCAACATGACGTGCTTAGAGTCAATTGAGAGCAGCCACAGCTCACGATCTGTGCCAACTAGCTCGCCTGTCCGCTGATCTACGTTCGCTTCAGATTGCTTGAGTCCGGCGCCCTTGAGATTGCCTGCCTCTACAGCGCGCACGCGCTCTGCCTCTGATGGAATAGCTGTTTTCAGGATCGTCTCCGGCGAGGCATCAGCAGGCAGGTTTGGAACACCTAGTTCAGCAATTGGCAGCACTAACAGACCGATACCTGTGTTGGTGACCTGCGGCACACTGAAGGTATAGCCGACTGGACTATCTGTAGATGGCTGAACTTGCCAGCTGGCAGGAATTTCCATGCTGATTAGATCGCCTTCGCTGCGCCACAAGGTGTAGGTCAGGTTAGCGAATGGATCAATTGGTGTCGGAGTTATCGTAGGCGTCGCCGTGAATTCGGCACGCACGAAAGCGCGCTCGTCAATGCCCTGTGAAAGCGCCAGCAGTGCGCCAAGCGAGAACAGCAGCACTGCAAGAATGATGACGTACTGTGGAATGCGAATGCCTTTGGCAGGAGTTGGCATGTTGGTCACAGGAACAATCTCTCCCAAGAGTACATTAGGCGGCGCATGTGTTTGCAATGCTTTAGCGCCAATGGTGAAATAGTCTAGCGCCTTGCGCCTGAATCCACAACTTGATCTTCAGCAAGCAGCTCGTCTGTCATGACCTGTCAAGTCTTGCCGTGCCTGAGAGCATACTTGGAATCGCGCCTTGACATTTCAAGAGCAGCCTGATAGTATTCCCTCAGCTTTCCGGAGTAGCTCAACGGCAGAGCGGGCGGCTGTTAACCGCTAGGTTGCAGGTTCGAGTCCTGCCTCCGGAGCTTAGTCAAGTGAGGATGCCTGCTCAGTGCAGGCATTTTGCATTTTACAGGCAAACAGGCAGAATTTAGGCGCGAGGTGCGCAATGACTGTCCGCGGAAGGCTGAGCGTGACCGACTTTGAGGCGTTCCTCAAACTGCCTGAGAATGCTCACAAGCGCTTTGAGCTGCATCACGGAGCTATTCATGAGATGTCACCTTCCAGTGAGTTGCCGACTGTCCTTGCCATGCGCCTTGCTATCTTGCTCGGCAGCTATGTCTACTCAGCTGGACTAGGCATCCTCACAGGTGCTGACAGCGGCTTTGCGCTCACGCCGAACGACGTGCTCTCGCCTGATGTCGCCTTCATTCGCGCTGAGCGGCTGACAGGCATACGGCGACGCGGCTTCTTTCAAATTGCACCCGACTTGGCAGTTGAGGTTGTCTCGCCGTCTGACTCTATCCCTACTGTGCAGCGCAAAGCGGCGCGCTACCTCGCGCTCGGCGTCCGCGAGGTCTGGATCATCTACCCTGATGAGCAGACAGCGGATATCTACTGTGCCTCTAGTGTGCCTGACCGTCTTGAGGTGCAACAGATCGCGGCTGACGGCGTCTTGACGAGCGACCTGTTGCCTGATTTCCGCTTGCCGCTGCAGCAACTCTTCGCGCTCGGCACGCCAATCCTTGACAACAGCGAAGACTCGTGAGGTGCGCAATGACTGTCCGCGAAAGGCTGAGCGTGACCGACTTTGAGGCGTTCCTCAAACTGCCTGAGAATGCTCACAGGCGCTTTGAGCTGCATCACGGAGTTGTCCACGAAATAGCCCCTTCCAGCGCACTGCCAACGCTAATCGCAAGCGAGCTGATCAGCTACTTGCGTCCTTTTGCACGAGAGCGCGGTCTGGGCTTGGTGACGGCGCCTGACGGCGGCTTTGCGCTCACGCCGAATGACGCGCTCTCACCTGATGTCGCCTTCATTCGCGCTGAGCGGCTGACAGGCATACAGCGACGCGGCTTCTTTCAAATTGCGCCTGACTTGGCAGTTGAGGTTGTCTCGCCATCTGACTCTATCCCTGCTGTACAGCGCAAAGCGGCGCGCTACCTCGCGCTCGGCGTCCGTGAGGTCTGGATCATCTACCCTGATGAGCGAGCAGCAGACATCTATCGCTCTGCAAGCGCGCCTGACCGCCTTGAGGTGCAACAGGTCGCGGCTGACGGCGTCTTGACGAGCGACCTGTTGCCTGATTTCCGCTTGCCGCTGCAGCAACTCTTCGCGCTCGGCACGTCAATCCTTGACGATCAGCCGCAAGATAAGACCTCTCAGTGATCAAAAAGGCAGTAACCATGCGCTGGATTGAAGTGACGCTTGAAACAGACGGCGAGGCGGCTGAGGCAGTCGCTGAGGTGCTGCGCCGCTACGGACATCAAGGCGTCGCCATTGAGCAAGTCGGTTTTTACATCGAGACGTGGGAAGACGAAGTGCCGCCGCCAGATCGCCTTGCCGTGCGCGCCTACCTGCCAGATGACGAACACGCGGAAACGGTCAAAGCGCAGCTTGAAGAGGCGCTCTATCAGCTGCATCGGCTTTATGCAGCCGTGCCAACGACACCGAGCTACCGCGTGATTGACGAGCAAGACTGGGCAGAGGCGTGGAAGGTCAACTATCATCCGCTGCGCATTGGACGGCGCATTCTGGTGCGTCCACTGTGGATTGAGGTCGAAAGTACACCTGAGGACGTGGTGATCGCGCTCGATCCAGGCATGGCGTTTGGCACAGGCACACATCCCAGCACGCAGCTCGTGTTAGAAGCGACCGAAGACCTAATGACTGAGCGGCGCGGCGCGCACGTCCTTGACTTGGGCTGCGGCTCAGGCATTCTGGCGATTGGCGCGGCAAAGTTGGGCGCAAGCAGCGTCCGTGCTTTGGATACCGATCCAATAGCAGTGCGCATCACACTTGAAAACGCAGCAGCCAATGGCGTCCAAGCGCTGATCAGCGCCGAAGTTGGCAGTCTGGAGCTGTTGCTTGCCAATGGCGAGCGCTTTGACCTCGCCTTAGTGAACATCCTCGCCAAAGTCATCATCGCCATGTGCGACGCACGGCTCGGCGAGGTGATCAAACCGAACGGCATTGGCGTTTTCGGTGGCATTATTGAGGAACAGGCTGCAGAGGTAGAGGCAGCGCTCATCCGCACAGGTTTGACGCCGTACAAGCGCCGCACCTCAGGCGACTGGGTCGTGATTGAGGCACGGCGCACGGTCTGAACAGCTATTGGCGAATTTTGAACTCGCACGAATTCGGGTAACTGTAGCCGATCTCAACGCGGAAATCATAAGGCGCGTTCGGATCAGGCTGCGCTATTACGCCGCGATCCGAGACGCGCAAAGCGCGTTTGAGAATGGTAAGGCTGTGCGGCTTGGCGCCGCCTGTGTAGTCATAGATGAGCGTGAAATTGCGCGGCTGCCCTGCTTTCGCGTCAAGCAGGGTCACGTTGAAGCCTTCGCGCATCAGGCGCTCAGCCGCAACTTGGCGGTATTCCAAAAGCGGCGCAGCAGCGGCAACGGCTACGATCGGCGCCTCGCTTTGCAGGCGGTTGCGCGTCGGCGGCGTGTATAGGTCTTGCACAGCGCGCGCCATTGCTTCTGGTATAGGCAACCACGTGAATGTGCCGCTATCGCTGGTGTACCACTGCGTGAAATGCTGCTTGTGGACTAGGTTTATGTGCTGCACGCGGTTAAGGTCGAGCGAGAGCGCCAGTGGCACGAGTCCGAGCAGGTCAGCGGCTGTCATATCAGTATCTACAATGCGCAGCAGGCGCGGTACAAACTCGGTCGCCTGCGCAAACAGATTCATGTCGCGCGCCTGCCGCCAAATTGCGGTCAAGATTTCCATCTGCCGCCTGCCGCGATCCATGTCTGTGCTGCTGCCGCGCGCGCGCGCGTACCACAGCGCTGTGTCCGCGTCCATGCGATGCACGCCGATGTCCATGCGGAAAACCTGATAGCTCTCAGGGTTGTGCGGATCGAGCTCAGGGCTGATCAAGCGGTTGCCTTCAATAGCGCAATCCACGCTGATCCGCAAGCCGCCGAGTGCGTTGATGATCTCACGGAACTCAGTGAAGCCAATCCGCGCGAAAAAGTCCACCTTGATGCCAAAGTTATAGAGCAGCGTCTCGCGCAGCAGCTGGACGTAGTTCTCTGAGCCGTAGCGCTTGATGCCAAGCGCCGCTACCGTGTTCAACTTGTGCATGGTCTCGTTTGGCACGTAAACGTACATATCGCGCGGCAAGTACATCAGGCTGACCGTGCCATGTGTACGATTGATGACCACTACAATGATCGAATCAGTGCGGCTAACTATGCGGCGCTTGTCTGTATCGCTGCCCAGCACAAGGATTGTCAGCACATCATCGTTAACAATTGGCGTCGGCGCAGCAGGCGGAATAGCCGTCGGCGGCGGCTTGAGCGGCGTGGCATACGTACCAAAGATGACCAGAGTCGGCGCTGTTGTGTCTTGTGCAGCGCTTGGCAAGGCGAGCGGCGCAGTGAGCAAGAGGATCACAATCGTGCAAGATGTGACAAATAGACACCAAACGGAAGCAGGGCGCATAGACTACAAGCGTTTTCTCAAAACATGCGATACTGGTGAGTATAACGCGCTTTTAACAAAGTTTTTGAAGCGTAGAGTGCGCGTAGGCAAGGCACACGAACACTTGAAGTCTTTGCCTCTCCTGAAAAGATTGGACAATCCGTCACGAGGCGCTATACTTGCTGAGGCAAGCGGCACATACGGCTTGCCTGAGCATCTTGACGAGCTGTGAGAGCGCTAGACGCCGTATAGCTGAGACCGCTATGATGAATCGCGTTGTATGGGAGAGCCGTGTGATGTTTGGAGGACGTAAGCCATCAACGCCGCAGCCCAGTGGCACACCGACGCCGCCTAGTCCGCCGCCTGCGCCTACAGCGCCGCCACCAACGACTACGCCGCCTGCCCGTCAAGCCGTCGGCTTTGAGACCGTGCTGGGCGCTAACACTGCCTTCAAGGGCGAGATCAAGAGTCGCGCCAATGTGCGCATTGATGGGCAATTTGAAGGCGATGTCCAAGTAGACGGCAACCTGCTGATCGGCGAGACGGCGCGCGTGAATGCCAATATACACGCCAAGAGCGAAATCCGTATCTCAGGCGCTGTGCGCGGCGATGTAAGCGGCTATAAAGTGCATCTCTCGCGCACAGGGCGCGTCTGGGGCGATATCACGACCAATTTTTTGGTCACTGAGGAAGGCGCCTTTATCGAAGGCAAGATCAATATGGTCAACCATCCTGCGCTATCGCAAGGCTTCGGCGGCGCAGCGCTGCCTTCGCCTGAGGTAAGCGTCACAGCGCCTGAGCGCGATGACGTAGCGCGCAGTGAAGCTATTGAGGCAGAGCTGATGGACGATGATCGTCCGAGCCGCGACGACTGAGCTGCAGTGCCTAGCGATTCGGCGGAGTTGTCGGTGGAATGCACCAGCTTGCAGCACATAACGGCGTGATGTCGCCGTCGTAGTCTTGAAAGCCGACAAGGCTCTCAAACTCCTCTCGGCTGAGCGTTGTGAAGGTGTAATCTACAAATACGCTGAAGTTTTCGCCTTTCACAAACATCATGCGTGAGCCGGGCAGTCTGTTACGTGCGAGCGCACGGAAAAGTGTGCCGCGCGGCATTGTGCCAACGTAGCGCTGTGCCGCAAGGTCTAGGAAAGCGAAGGCGTTCTCTGAGCGTCCCTCAACAAACTCAGCCACTTCTTCAGCGAAAATCACGCGCTCAAGGTAAAGATTTAGCTCACGCTCTAAGGCTTGGCAGTAGTTGGCATCAGTCGGCTTGGCGACAGGCTTGAAGCGGACTTGTGTCAGCAGATAGTCGCTCTGAGTCAGCCGATACAAGTTAGCGAGCGTGCGTCCACATTTCTCAGCAGGATTAGCGTTCCCTTGCGCTGCGGCGTGACCAAGCGCGCTCAGAAAAACGAGGCACAACAGTGCTGATATGCCGATGCGCTGCAGTTGGCTCATAGCAAGTTCTCAGGAGTCCTCTCACTCCACTTTCAATCGGACGCTATTGTAGTGTGTCTTTGGGCAAGTAGGATCACAATTTTGCAACTCAGCGCTTGCCCATACCTAGCCACTCAAAATATAGGTCGTTTTGAATGCCAATGCGTGCCAATGCTCTGCCAACTGTGTAATTGACGATGTCGTCAATTGTTTTGGGCAAGGTATAGAAAGCAGGCACAGGCGGCATGATGATCGCGCCATTCTCTGCAGCTTGCACACACAGGCGCAAGTGACCGATGTGCAGCGGCGTCTCGCGCAGCAAGAGCAATAGCGGACGCCCTTCCTTCAGCTGGACATCGGCTGCGCGCGCGAGCAGGTCAGCATTGTAGCTATTGGCAATGGCTGAGAGCATCTTGATGCTGCACGGCGCTACAATCATGCCGCGCGTCTGAAAGCTGCCGCTGGCGATGCTGGCGCCGATATCTTCAGGTTTATGCACCACGTCGGCTAGAGCTTCCACTTGGCGGACTGTCCAAGTGGTCTCTTGGGCGATGGTCGCGCGCGCCGACGGACTGATGATCAGGTGCGTCTCAATGGCGTCGCTCTGAGCGAGCACTTCCAGCAGGCGAATGCCGTAGATAGCGCCGCTGGCGCCAGAGATCGCCACGATCAAGCGCTCAGGCATGGCGTGAGTCCTTCTGTCAGCATACAATAGCCAGCTATCCTTGCTAAACTGTGCAGCAAAGCGAGAGGTCTCATGGTCAATGCACCTGATCAACTATGGTGGCAACGGGCAGTCATCTACCAAGTCTACCCACGCAGCTTTCAAGATACCAATCATGACGGCATTGGCGACTTAGAAGGCGTGCTGCGCCGCCTTGACTATCTGAGTGAGACGCTCGGCGTGGACGCAGTCTGGCTCTCGCCGTTCTATCCGTCACCAGATGCTGACTTCGGCTACGATATCACGGATTTTAAGGCAGTTGATCCGCGGCTTGGCACGCTGGAGACTTTTGACAGGCTGCTGCGCGAGATTCACGCGCGCCACATGCGCTTGATCATAGATTTGGTCGTCACGTATACGTCCGATCAACATCCATGGTTCATTGAGTCGCGCCGCTCGCGCCAAAGTGCCAAGCGCGACTGGTTCATGTGGGCAGACGCTAAGCCTGATGGCTCGCCGCCGAATAATTGGCTGAGCGCGTTTGGCGGCAGCGGCTGGGAATGGGATGCTCAGACAGAGCAGTATTATTACCATTCATTCACTAAACATCAGCCTGACCTGAATTGGCGCAATCCAGAGGTGCGCGAGGCAATGCTGGACGTGGCGCGCTTCTGGCTAGAGCGCGGCGTGGACGGCTTTCGCGTAGATGCAGCGCATTGGATTCTGAAAGACCCTGAGCTGCGCGACAATCCGCCGAACACAGCGCCGCGTCCGCTTGTGGCACGCTCATTGGGCGAGTATGACTCGCAGCTGCACTTGTACGACAAAGGACATCCTGACTGCCATGAGGTCTTTCGCGCTTATCGCCGTTTGATTGACTCTTACAGCACGCCTGAGCAGCCGCGCTTCGCCATTGGCGAGATTCACGTTTTTGACTGGCAAGAATGGGCAAAATACTACGGCGTGCAGCTTGATGAGCTGCACATGCCGTTTAACTTTGCCTTAGTCGGCGCGCCGTGGCAGCCTGAGGTCGTACGGAGCGTTGTGGAAGGCATGGAAGGCGCTTTGCCGCACGGCGCTTGGGGCAATTACGTGCTGGGCAACCACGATGAGGCGCGCCTTGCCAGCCGCATTGGAGAGGCACAGGCGCGTGTGGCGACCTTGCTTCTGCTGACCTTGCGCGGCACGCCGACAATGTATTACGGCGATGAACTCGGTATGGTCAACGGCGTTCTCACGCCTGAGCAAATCCGCGATCCTTGGGGAAAAAACGATCCTGCGCTTGGACGCGATCCTGCGCGCACGCCGATGCAATGGGACGCTTCGCCGAACGCAGGTTTCTGCGCTGAGCATGTGACGCCTTGGTTGCCCGTCAATCCTGATTATCCGATGCGCAACGTGGCAACACAGCTGGCAGAGCCGCGCTCGATGCTCAATTTCGTGCGTCATTTGCTGCGCCTGCGCCAAAACAGTCGCGCGCTGCAGCAAGGCACGTATCGGACGTTAGAGAGCGCGCCACAAGGCTGCTATGCCTACTATCGCAGCACTGAGTCAGAGCGGCTAGTCGTAGCGCTCAACTTCACTGACCAAGAGGTCAGCTTGCACTTGCCGAGCAGCGGTCGTGTGCTGATCTCAACGCACATGGATCGCAACGAACGTTTTGAGCGCGAACTTGTCTTACGCGCCGACGAAGGATGTCTGGTTGCGCTAGGCTAGTGACGCGCTTCCCATTCGCGCATGATATTGGTCAAAAACTCGCGCACGTCAGGGTCAATCACTTCAGCGATGCTATCGTAGAAGTGCCCGTCTACTTCGATGCGCACACCGTGGTCAAGCGTTGGACGGATGTGAATGCTGCGCGTTGAAAAGGGCGAATCGAGCAGGCGCGCCTGCAAAAACTCCTCAATCTGAACGGCAATACCGCTCGGCTGCTCTGGCTCAGCAGGCTTAGACCTGCCAAAAAGACCGCGTCTAGTTGACTCGGCAACAGGAGTTGGCGTAGGCGCGCTTAGTGACGGCGTGCTTGACGCAGAAACTGGCTTGGGCGCTGCAGCGCTCGGCAAGTTGATCATGGCACTGAGCGTGCGCACAACTGCCTCAAAGCGGCGCCGCTGCTCAGGATTGTTGATAGCAGCGGCGTGGCGATAGTACTGACCGCCAATCTGGATGATCAGGCTGCCATCGCTGATATCGCGCCATATGCGCATTACTTCAACAGCGTCTTCAGGTAGGTTGACGGGCTGATTGTCAGTCATCTCAGGCATAGGCATCCTCTCTTCGTGGGCAACAGCTGCAGGCGACGGCACAAGTGCTTGCGAGGCAGGCTCGACGCTTGGCAGAGGTAAGGTTTGTGCAGGCGCAGCACCGCTGATTAACAGGTCAAGGTCAGGCTCTGGCAGACGTGAGGCTTGCATGAAGCGACTCAGGCGCGAGACTATAGGCATAGCGACAGGTTGAACAGGTTGCGCGCTCTGCGCCTGACTGAGCGCCATGCGCGCGCGACGGCGGCGCTCAGCAGCGCGCCGAAAGATGATCGCCATCATGACTACATACAAGCCGCCGAGAAGCAGAATAGAGATCGGCAGCCATGCCGCTTGAGAGAAGAGCTGGGCAAAAAAATCAAGTTCGCTTGAGCCGCTCACGCTTGACGAACGTCCTCTCTGTTCTGCCAGACGCTTCAAAGGCAATTATAGCGCAGATTGAGCGGACTTGGCTCTTGCCAAGCACTGTGTGTTGCTCTATAATGTAACGTACAAGCTGGGTCGTTAGCTCAGTTGGTTAGAGCGCGTCGTTGACATCGACGAGGTCAGAAGTTCGAGTCTTCTACGACCCACACAGGCGCACAAAGCGCCTCTTTTTTTGCCACGCGCCCGCCTTACGCTACAATAGCCGCGATCTTGAAAGGCTGGGAGAGAGACGCAGCGCTCATGAGTGCCGAAATCCGCGAGGCAGTGCGCACGTTCATTTTGAACCACATCCTGCGCCGTCCGAACTACAAGCTAGGTGACGACGACTCGCTAATCAAAGGCGGCTTGATGGACTCGTTCTCGCTTGTGGAAGTCCAGCTCTTCATCGAAGAGACCTACGGCTTTCGTCCTGACGATGTAGACATGACCGTCGAAAAGATGGATACCGTTCGGATGATCGCCGATTATGTCGCAGCACGCTGCTAGATTCGTCTTGTTACACACTCGCTCTGCCTACCAGAGCCTGCTAGAGCGCGCTGCACAGCACTACCGTGAGCGTCCTGAGGCGACCGCTGTTGTTTTTGTGCCTGTGGGCAACGCGCCGCACAGACTGATTAGCTATCGTGAATTTTTTGATAATGCAGCGCGCTATGCTGAGACGTTGCGAGGCATCGGCATCGGACGACATGACCTCGCCATTTTGGTCATGGATCACTCTGAGGCGCTGCTCTACGCCTTCTGGGGCGCCTTGATGCTCGGCGCCATGCCGTCAATTTTTCCGTTTCTCTCAGATAAGCTCGACCCGACGATCTACTTTGAGCGCGTGCGCCTGCTGATCAGTCACTCAGGCGCCAAAGTTGTGATCGCCTCTGCGCAATACGCTGAGTCGTTAGCTGCGTTGAACACAGGCGTGCCAATTGTGAGCGAGTCGGCGCTGCAGCCGAGCGAAGGTGCGCCGCAGTTCAACTTCGAGGTGCGCGGCGAAGATATCGCCTTTCTGCAGCACAGCAGCGGCACTACAGGCTTGCAAAAAGGCGTGGCGCTCTCGCACGGCGCCGTGCTGAATCAAATTGCCAGCTACAGTGAGGCAATTCGCCTGCGCGAAGATGACTGCATTGTTTCATGGCTGCCGCTTTACCATGACATGGGACTGATCGCCGCGTTCGTCTTGCCGCTCGTACAGGGCATCCCGCTCGTGCTGATTTCGCCGCATCACTGGGTGCGCGACCCAAAGGTCATGTTACATGCGATCAGCCAATATCGCGGCACGCTGTGTTGGTTGCCGAACTTCGCCTATAACTTTCTGGCGCAGCGCGTGCGCGATAACGCATTGGAAGGCGTCAGCCTAGCGAGCATGCGCGCCTTCATCAACTGCTCTGAGCCAATGCGCGCCGATAGTCACCGCCAATTTGCAGCGCGCTACGCGCCATATGGCGTGAAGCCTGAGATGTTGGCGACTTGCTACGCTATGGCTGAAAATACTTTCGCTGTAACGCAAGGCGGCATTGACTCGCTGCCCAACATTGACCTGATCAGCCGCGAGGCGCTCAGCACGCAGCACATCGCGCGTCCTGCTGTTGAAGGCGAGTTAGCTATCGAGATGCTCTCGTGCGGCACGCCGATTCCAAATTGCGAAATTCAAATCGTGGACGAAGCGCGCCAACCGTTGCCTGAGCGTCACGTCGGCGAGGTGGCTGTGCGCAGCGACAGCATGTTGAGCGGCTACTATCGCCGTCCAGACCTGACCGAGCAGGCGATGTTCAACGGCTGGTACCTGACAGGCGACTACGGTTACATTGCGAATGGCGAGCTGTACATCACTGGACGCAAGAAAGACTTGATCATCGTTGGCGGCAAGAACATCTACCCGCAAGACCTTGAGGCAATCGCCAACGAAGTCAAAGGCGTTAAAGCGGGACGCACAGTCGCTTTTGGCGTGGAAGATGAGCGGCTCGGCACAGAATCCATCGTCATGGTCTGCGAGGCAGAGACGGACGATGAAGACGAGCGCTTTGAAATTGCGCGCCAAGTGCGCATGCGCGTAGCGCAGGAGACCGACGTGACGCTAGGCGACGTCTACATCGTGGACGCGAAGTGGCTGCTCAAAACGAGCAGCGGCAAGATCGCGCGCGGCGCCAACCGCGAAAAATATCTGCGCGAGCGCAACGCACAGACATGAGCGCTCCTGCATAGGCGCATCAGCTGGACAGTTGCGAAAACTTGACGCACTCCTGCCATTCTGCTATTTTGATTAGCCTAGCAACGTCCAGTGAGAGCAGTGAGCGTGTCCGCAGAGGCTTTACACAGCTGGCTTGCCTTCAATCAAGTGCGCGGCGTGCGCTGGACGCACATTCACGCCTTGCTAGAGCGCTACGGCTCAATTGAGGCGGCTTGGCACGCACCGCAAGCGGCATTCTACCAAGTAGGTCTGCCAAAGCAAGCCATAGAGATGCTGCTGCAAGTCCGCAACACATACGATGCCGACGTCGCCCTGCGCCATTTAAGACAGCTCGGCGTGCGCTTGCTACCGATCACTGAGCCTGACTATCCGCTGCTCTTGCGCCAAATCCCTGACCCGCCATTTCTGCTCTACGTGCGCGGCACGCTCCAAGCCGAAGACCAGAATGCTCTGGCTGTTGTCGGCACGCGCAGTGCCACTGAGTACGGCAAGCGCATGACAGCGCACCTCGTTGAGCCGCTCGCCAAGCATGGCGTGACCATTGTCAGCGGCTTAGCACACGGAATTGACTCGTTGGCGCACCAAGCAGCGTTGCGCGTTGGCGGACGCACTATTGCTGTGTTGCCATGTGGGATTGATCGGCTCTATCCCGCTGATCAGGGCGAGCTGGCAGCACAGATCATGGCGCATGGCTGCTTGATCAGCGAGTTTCCGCTTGGCACAAAGGCAGAGCCGCATAACTTTCCGCAGCGCAACCGCGTGATCAGCGGACTGTCATACGGCGTCCTAGTCGTTGAGGCGTCTGAGAGGAGCGGCGCGCTGATCACAGTGGACTGCGCGCTAGAGCAAGGGCGCGAGGTCTTTGCAGTGCCAGGCAATGCGCTCTCGCCTGCCAGCAGCGGCACTAACGCGCTGATCCGCAGCGGCGCGACGCTCACAACCAGCGCTGCGGACATTCTGGATGCGCTGAGCGCAGCACGTACAGCCGCTGTTACCTCTAAAGTTGCGCCGCAACCTGTCAATTACACGCCTGAAAATGCTGACGAAGCCTGTGTGCTGCGTTGTTTGCAAGCTGATCGAGCGCGGCACATTGATGACATTGTGCGGCACAGCGGCTTGCCTGTCAGTCGTGTCAGCGCTGTGCTGACAATCCTAGAGGTAAAAGGAGTTATCTGCCAAGTGAGCGCACAACGCTACAGCCTCGCTTTGGCGGCAAAATAACATGGAGTTTTCGCAATGTCAGAAAATTTTTACGCCCTGATCATGGCAGGTGGTGGTGGCACGCGCCTTTGGCCCCTCAGCCGCCAAGATCGCCCTAAACAAATGTTACCGCTGACTGAAGAGCGCACCATGTTCCAAGTAACTGTGGAACGCCTGCGCGACCTTCTGCCTGACAAACGCATTTTCGTGGTCACAGGTGAGGACATTGCAGGCGCGTTGCATCAAAGCACGCCGTTCTTGCCCTTCGAGAACTTCATCATCGAGCCGTTCGGACGTGACAGCGGACCGGCAGCTGGACTAGGCGTCCTGCAGATCGCCAAGCGCGACCCTGAGGCTGTGATCGCCATTCTCTCCGCTGATCATCACATTGCCAATGAAGAAGCCTTCCTGCAAGCCTTGCGCGCTGCTGAGGTCTATGCGCGGCAAGGCTACATCGTCACACTCGGCATTCCGCCGAGCTACCCTGCCACAGGCTTTGGCTACATCGAGCGCGGCGAACAGCTTGGCGAGGCATATGGCTTAGCGGTCTACCGCAGCTTGCGCTTCACTGAGAAACCTGATGAGGCAACGGCTGCCGTCTTTTTGAGCAAAGGCACCTACAGCTGGAACGCCGGCATGTTCATCATGACGGCAACGCGCGCCAAGCAAGAGTTCGCGCGGCAACAACCTGCCATGTACGCCTTGCTGGAGCGCGCTGTGGCGCAGCCTGATGAACTGCGCTCGGTCTGGGAGCAAATGCAGAAGCTCTCACTCGACTACGCTATTATGGAAGGCGCGCAGCAAGTCGCTGTCATCCCTGTCCAAATCGGCTGGAGCGACGTCGGCACGTGGTCAACGCTCTTCGAGGTCTTGGCGCGCGATGAGGACGATAACGTGGTGCGCGGCGGCGAACACATCCGCATTGACACGCGCAGCACGCTGATCGTCAGCGACCGTCTGGTCGTCACCATCGGCGTCAGCAACCTTGTCATTGTAGACACAGGCGACGTCGTCTTGGTCTGCGATAAAGATCGCGCGCAAGACGTGCGCGAGGTCGTCAAGCAGCTCAAGGCGCAAGGCAAAGACGATCATCTATGAGCAAAGCGCGGCACGTTGGCTCGCCGAAGCCGACGTGCCGATCTGCTCAGCAACGTACTATAATTAGTAGTGTTTTAACAATAAAGGTTCAACAGTGAAGCCAGTCAGCCTGTGATCTCAACCAATCTCAGCCAACCGAATGCCTCACAAGCTGTCCTGAAGTGTGATAGCGTGCGCCTGCGCTACCTAATGATGGCAGCGCTCGTCTGGCTTGAGCAGCACGCTGAGCAGATCAATGCCTTAAACGTCTTCCCTGTGCCGGATGGCGACACAGGCACGAACATGCTCTTGACGCTGCGCGCTGCTGTAGCAGCGATTGCGCATGAAGAGCGGACAGCCATTGGCGACGTGGCAGCAAAACTCGCCTACGGCGCGCTGCACGGCTCGCGCGGGAACTCTGGCACAGCGCTCTCGCAGCTTTTGAGCGGTATTGCTGAAGTGTTGCGCGGCGCTGCTGAGCTGGATGCGTCGCTCTTAGTGCGTGCTTTCAGGCGCGCCGTAGAGGTTGCCTACGCCACTTTCCCGAAACCTGTGGAAGGCACGATCTTGACCGTTGCACGGGCTGTGAGCGAGGCGGTCGCGCGGGCTGCTGAGCAGACAGACGACTTGCGGCGCATTTTTCTGGCAGGCTTGGAAGGTGGCAGGCAGGCATTAGCTGAGACGCCGCGCCTGTTGCCGATTTTGGCGCAGGCAGGCGTGGTCGACTCAGGCGGTCAAGGCTTGATCGTGATCATGGAAGGCATGGCGCGTCTGTTTGACGACCAGAGCGGTATGACGACGTCGCTGACTATGCCAATGGCGCTTAGCGCTGAGTCGCTTGACGCAGCTTTCGCGCTCTCTGAGGAAGCTAGTCAAGACGGCTTCGGCTACGACGTGCAGTACATGCTCTACGGCGAAAACCTGGACGTAGACGCAATTCGCGCCGCGATCAGCGCAATGGGCGCCTCGCCAATCGTGGTCGGCACACCAGAGGCTGTCAAGGTGCATGTTCACGTGCCTGATCCGAGCGTGCCGCTCGCCTATGGCGAGTCGCTAGGCAGGCTGAGCGAGGTGGTAGTCGAGAACATGCAGGCGCAGAGCGATGCCTACCGCGCCGCGCGTCTTGTTGCCAGTCATAGTGCTGAGATTGCTGTGATCAGCGTCGCCTATGGCGAAGGAATCGGGCAAGTTTTCCGCGATCTAGGCGCGCGCTTGCTGTCAGGCGGTCAGACCATGAATCCGAGCGTCGGCGAGTTTTTGGACGCCATGCGCGCGGCGAACGCGGCGCAAGTCATCTTGCTGCCGAACAATCCAAACGTGCTCGTGACGGCGCAGCAAGCGGCAAAGCTGGCTGAGCGCGAACTTGGCTGCCGAGTTGCAGTCGTCCCGACGCGCAGCCTGCCACAAGGCATCGCCGCAATGATCGCATGGCAAGCAGACGGCGACTTTGAAGCGGTCTGTGCAGCAATGCATGACGCGGCGCAACAAGTGCGCACAGGTGAGGTCACAACTGCCACGCGCGAGGCGTCTCTGAACGGTCTGCACATACATAGCGGACAGATCATTGGTTTGTTGGACGATCAGCTGGTCAGCGCAGGCGACTCAGTCGAGCGCGTCCTATGCGACGTCCTTGCGCAGGCACAGGCAGAGCGCTACGAGGTGATCACGCTCTACTATGGCAACTTGGTCACAGTACCTGAGGCTGAGTTAGCAGCTGAGACTGTCCGTCAACACTACCCTCAGCAAGAGGTGACGCTCTTGTACGGCGGTCAGCCGTACTATCACTACATCATCAGCGTTGAATGAGCGCGCCATGTGTTATAATGCGCACAGGTCATTTACAGTGCGCATCGTGTATAGCGCGACGCACTGAAGGAGTGTAAAAGCGCGTGTTTGGCACAGATTTCTTCGTCATTGGGCAGATCAGCACAGGCTTAAATTTGATCATCGGACGCCTGCTCGCCACAGCGCTTGTGCTGCTCATCGCCATGACCGTGCATGAGTTTGCGCACAACTACGTCGGCTATCGCATGGGCGATCCGACGCCGCGCGACTTGGGACGGCTGACGCTCAATCCGTTCGTGCATATCAACTGGATCGGCTGGGCAATGTGGTTGCTGATCGGCTTTGGCATTCTCGGCTCAGCGCCGATCAGCGAGTGGCGGATGCGCGACAGGCGCTGGGGCTATTTTTGGGCAGTGGCTGCCGGTCCGCTCTCAAATTTAGCGTTAGCAGCTTTTGCAGCGCTGCTTTACCGTTTCGGCATGTGGCAGTTTGAGTTCTTCAGCCGCACGGATTTCTTTTTCAACCTCAACCAGTTCATGACGCTCTTTTTCAGCTTCAACTTGCTGCTCTTTCTGTTCAATCTGTTACCCTTCTTTCCGTTTGACGGCTGGCATATGTTGCGCAAGCTGTTGCCGCCACGCGAGGCGAGCGTCCTAGAGCGCTACCAGCAGGAGAGCATGTATGTGTTTTTCGGCTTGCTAATTCTATCGTTCATCGGTTTCGATATCTTCGGTATCTTCTTAAATCCGCCATACGCCTTCATCTCGCGGTTGTTGCTGGGTTTCTAGGTGCATGACAGCTGTCTCGCGTTTGCGGCAAGGCGCACGGGCGCTCTTTGCATGGCTACAGCCAGTGGACGACAACTTAGCAGCGCAAATCCTACCGCCAAACCTGTTGCCGCTCTTTCTGAGGATGCGCCGCACTGAACGCCAACATAGCTTGAATGTGCTGCGGACGTTGCAACGGCGCGGTTGTGTGCACCCTGCTGTCTGGCAAGCGGCTCTGCTGCACGACTGTGGCAAAGCGCGCTATCCGTTTCCACTCTGGCAACGCGCTCTCGTGGTGCTTGTCGGCGGTATTTGGCGCGAGCGCGCCAAACGCTGGGGAAGCGGCGCGCCGCGCGGCTGGCGCCGTCCCTTTGTGATTCGGCAACAGCATCCACAGTGGAGCGCAGAGGCGGTCGCAGCGCACGGCGGCGATCCGCTTGTCGTTCAGCTTATTGCCAAGCACGCTGAGAAACTGACAAGCGCTCCGCGTGATGATTTCGAACGGCTCCTGCAAGCGTTGCAGGACGCCGATAACGCAAATTGAGACGTTCGATAGGACTTTGACAAGTCATGGCAAATGTAAACGTCACAGTTTTAGGCATGAATCGGCTCGGCACGTCCTTTGGCTTGGCGATACGCGCGCTTAACGGTAAGCCTGACCATAGGCACACATTCAAGGTCACAGGCTGCGATAGGCGCGCTGAGAACGTCCGCAAAGCGGCTGAGCTTGGCGCATTAGACGCACAGCAGCTCGATTTTGTCGCTGCAGTGCGCAACGCTGACATTGTATTGCTGTGCGTGCCATATAGCGAGACTGAGGACGTGCTGAAGCTGGTCGGCGGCGCGCTGAAAGCAGGTGCCGTGGTGTTGGACAGCGCGCCGCTCAAGGTGCCGTCGCTGGCGTGGGCAGAGCGCTACTTGTTACGCGACTCCGACGGCGATCAGCAAGCGTACCTAGTTGGAATCACGCCGATCCTGAATCCAAGTTATCTCGGCTTGCCTGAAGACTCGCCTGAGAGCGGACGCGCTGACCTGTTCCAAGACGGCGTGATGATCATCGCGCCTGCGCCGAACTGTCCACCAGACGCCGTGCAACTGGTCAGCGACCTGAGCGATTTGCTCGGCGTGAAAGTTCACTTTACTGACCCTGCTGAGCATGACAGCATCGCTGCTGGCATGGAAGGCTTGCCGCTCTTGCTGCAGGTGGCACTCTTCAAGGCGCTGCGCGACTCGCCGTCATGGAAAGACGCGCAATGGTTCGGCAATCCGTCGTTCGTGTTAGCGACGTATCGCCTGATTGAGAGCGATCCTGAGGCGCTTGGCGCTTTGCTCTACCGCAATCGGCAAAACCTGATGCATCGGCTGGACGCACTCATGGCACAATTGGCGCACCTGCGCGACATGCTGCAAGTCGAGGACGATCTGCTGATTGGCGAGCTATTCCAAGCTGCTATGAACGACTACGCTGAGTGGCACATGGCACGCCTGCGCAACAAATACAACACTGAGCCTGACCTGAGCGAAGCAGCTGACCAAGCGCGCAGCTCGCTCTCGCTTTTTGGCGCCTTCCTGCCAAGTTTCCGTCCGCGCGGCAAAGAGAAGAAGAGTCGCCGATGATCCGCGCAGTTATTTTCGACTTTGGCGGCGTGCTAATGCGCACACAGGACGACTCTGGCAGGCGCGCTTGGGAAAGCCGCCTCAACCTTGCGCACGGCGCGCTGGAGCGCCTTGTGCATGGCAGTAATCTGTGGATCGAGGCGCAGCGCGGGTCACTCTCACCAGAGGCGTATTGGCAAGCACTTGGTGAGCAGCTCAACCTGAGCGGCGCCGATCTGGAGCAGCTGCGCTACGACTATTTCAGAGGCGATGTGCTGGACGAGTCGCTCGTTGCGCTGATTGATCGGCTGCGCGAGCGTGGCTTGCGGCTCGGTTTGCTCAGCAACGACTCAACAGCTCTGGCTGAGAAATTGGAACGGCTTGATTTGTACCGTCACTTTGACGCGGTTGCCATTTCAGCACAGATCGGCGCGCTCAAGCCTGAGCCAGAGGCATTCCGCGCCATTGCTCAGGCGCTTGACGTCAGCCTGCCAGAGTGCATTTTCATTGATGACAACACTGCCAATGTTGATGGCGCCAAGAGCGTCGGCATGCATAGTATTCGTTTCACAGCCGATCTTGACCTTGAAGCGGCGCTTGAGCCGCTGCTGAACGATCCACGTGCCGTGACCAAAGCGCTCATCTTCGACTTTGGCAACGTGCTGGACATCCCTGATGACTGGGAAACATGGTTTGCGCAGCGCGAGGCGCTTGTCGCGCCGTATGGCATCAGCGGCGAGGCGATCTGGTATGCGCTCTACCATAGCGAGGCATGGCAACAGGTCAAAGTCGGCGCTATCAGCTATGAGACGTACCTTGAGCAGGTGCTGGCGCCGCTCAATTTGCCTGACCATGCAGCGCGCCTAGCGTTCGTCAAACGCCTGTTCGCAGGGCGCGACAGAATTCACCCTGAGATGATGGCGCTACTGCGCGAGCTGAAGCCGCATTATCGCCTCGCGCTGCTCAGCAACGCATATCAGACCGATGTCTCCGCTTGGATGGCGCAATTTGGTCTATCAGACATATTCGAAGTGGCGATCAGCTCAGCTGTGGTGCGCCTTGCCAAACCTGAGCCAGCGATCTACCATTTGGTCTTAGAGCAGTTGAACGTTCAGCCTGCTGAGGCGATCTTCATTGACGATCTGACGCGCAACACTTACGTAGCTGAGTCAATCGGCCTGCCGTGCATTGTCTTCAAGTCGCCTGAGCAGCTGCGCCATGCACTGGAATGGCGCGGCATTTTGCCTGTCAGGAGCGAAGTATGATCATTCGCGTCTATCAACCTACTGATTGCCAAGCTGCGCTGAGCATCATCAACGCAGCCGCAGAAGTTGACCGCACGCGTCCGCTTTCAGCAGAGGCACTAACACTCAATCCGCAGGCGAATGCAGTGATCGCTTTTACGGCTGAAGGTGCAGCAGCTGCGTTTGCATGGTGGTGGCGTCGTGATGATCAGGACTACTTTTTAGAGGGCTGGGTGCATCCTGCCTTTCGGCGGCGCGGCTACGGCGGCGGCTTGCTCACAGCGGCTGAGGTCTTTGTGCGGCGGCATGGTGGCGGCACTTTGCGCGCGCGCGCCTATGAAGACATCACTGGCGCCAAAGTGCTTTTTGAGCGTAAAGGCTACACAGTTGAGCGGCGCTTTTACGCCATGCGCACGGCGCTCACGCCTGAGCGCGTGCTAGAGGCGGAACTGCCCAAAGGAATCAGCATTCGTACCTTTGAGCGCGGCGACCTTGACCTGCTTGTGGCGGCTGATAACGAGATTTTTGCCGATCACTGGGGAGCGACACAACGCGACCCTGAGACGTGGGAACGTCACATGATTTTGAGCCGTCCGCACAATCCGCGCCTATGGCTCATCGCCTTTCGAGACAACGAAATTGTCGGCGAATGTCTGTGTGGCGCCAGTCAGTATGGCAACGCGCAAGACGGTTATATTTCAGTGGTAGGCGTGCGGCGCTCATGGCGCGGCTACGGTCTAGGACGTGCATTGCTGACCTACGGTTTGCGCGCCTTGCGCGATCACGGTTTTACAACGGCGAGCCTGCATGTCGACTCTGAGAACCACACGGCTGTCAACTTATACCGCAGCCTTGAGATGGACGTTGTGCGCACGCGGCTGCATTTCGTCAAGCGCGTCAAGCCTTAGTTCGTTGAGGCAGTCGTTGGTGTGAGCTGATAGTACGCCTCGACCAAGCGCCGCGCAATTGGCGCCGCTATAGCCGAGCCTTCGCCGCTGCGCTCAACCAACACTACAAGCGCAATCTCAGGCGACTCAGCTGTTTTGCCTGCAAAGGCTGCGAACCAAGCATGTGTGCCGCCTGTTGGCGTCTCAGCTGTGCCAGTCTTACCGCAGACCACAGCGCCGCGCAGTCCTTCAAAGACGAAGGTCGCCGTGCCGAGCGTACGATTAGTGGTCACCTCGCACATCGCCTCACGGATCGCCGCTAACGTCTCTGGCTTGAAGTCCAGCCGCTCAGCCTCAGGCTTAGCGATGAACGACGGCTCGCTGATGATGCCGATTTTTTCTACCACATAAGGCTTGTAGAGGTAGCCGCCGTTGGCAATTGCTGCGACCATGCGCGCGATCTGTAGCGGCGTGACCACAACATCGCCTTGACCGATTACGGCGTTCAGCGCGTCTGAGTTACGCCACTTGCGTCCGACAAGCTGCTCGTAGCGCGAAGGCTCTGGCAAGAGACCGACTGCTTCGGGCAAGTCGGTCATGCCGCTTGGCTTGCCAAAACCGAGTTTGCGCGCAACATCAGGCAAAATCTCAGGATCAGAGTTGCTCAGCGTCCAACCGAGGTGCCAGAAGTAGGTGTTGCATGAGCCAGTCAGCGCCTGCTTAAGCGTGATCGAGCCGTGCCTGCCTGCAGGCGTGCTGGCAATCCAGTCAGTGCGCGTACGGTCGCCAATTGGCGTGCCATTCCAAATGCCGCTACAGTAATAGCGCGTGTTCGGCGTGAATAAACCGCTTTCAATGCCGGCTGCCATACTGACAATCTTGAAGACTGAGCCGGGCGGATACTGTCCGAGCGTAGCACGATTGAAGGTCGGCTTGCGCGGATCGTTCATCCACTGGCGAATGAGCGCTTGTGCATTCGGCAATGAACTGTTCGGGTTGAACGCCTCAACGTTAAATGTTGGATAATTGGCAAGCGCGAGGATAGCGCCTGTGTTCACATCAAGGACGACAGCAGCAGCGCCAGGCGAGATCGTGCCGAGTCCGCCGACTGTGAATGCTTGCTCTAGAATGCGCTGCGTCTCTGCCTGCATTCGTCGGTCCAAGGTCAGGTAGACGCTCTGACTCGGCACGCCAGGTCGCTCTGCCAGCGTGCGCACCACGACTCCATCTCTGCGCAGCACTAGCGACGCTTTGCCTTGCCCAGAGAGGACGCTCTCCAGTTGACGCTCCACGCCATCAAGCCCGATAAGCGCATCGCGCGGATAGCCGCGCTTTTCCCACAGCTCAACCTGCTCAGCAGGAATTGCGCCGATGTATCCGATCACGTGCGGCGCAAAGTCGCCCATCAGATAGCGCCGTGTTGGACGTGCCTCGTAGCGCAAGGTACAGTGTCGCTCCAATGCCTCGCGCACTTCGAAGAAACGTTCCTGCGCAATGACGCCGACTTCGTAGGCGAAGTCACGCCCTGTGTTGCCGCTGAGCAGGCGTGCTAACGTCTCAGCAGAGCGCGCAGGGAAGACGCGAGCCAGTTCAGCAAAACATGCCTCAGGGTTATCAGTTGGATAGCTGCGCGTGAGCAATGTGACTGCTAGAGTAATGCCGTTCATATCGGCGATCACCTCGCCTTCACGGTCGTAGATGTTGCCGCGCGTCAGGCGAGACTGGATCACGTCAAGAACGGCGCCATCTGCCATCTCAGCGAACAAATCGCCGCGCGACCATGCCACACGCCAGCCTTCCTCTGTGTTTACGAGGCGCATAATGCGGTCTTTATCCTCAAAACTACCGAAGGAGCTGGTCTCAAAGCGTAAATCATAGGCAACGGCTGCCTCGGCGCCGCGCAGTATGGCGCTGGCGAAGTTGTAGCGCAGTCCCTCAGGTTTCAGGGTCAGCCGCGCATGCGCTGCGCGGTAAAATGCCTCAAAGTCAGGCAACGGATAGGCGTCACGACTGTTGAGCGCCAAGAGCGCGTGCATGGCACTGAAATTTTCAAGGCGCCATGCGTTCAGGAAGTCAGCAGCGACGCGCTGTGCCTCGCGCAAGGCGGTATCGCTGAAAATTGGTGCAGCAGTCGGCACGTCAAAGGCAGCGGTCGCGTCGGCGCTGCGACAGGCGCTCAAGAGAGCGGCAACGCAAGCGAACAAAAGCAGATATCTCATGGTGCTTCTCGCTAAAGATGCATTAAGCAGCATTTCTACCACATTTCACCATGCTGGGAAACGTACGAACGAGATACGCAGCCGTGCAACGTTTTTGTAGCGCATACTCAGGCGAGTAATTCCTTAAATCGCACCTTGACGTGCGCCTAACGCGGCACTATAATGCATCGGTGCTGTCAATAGGCGGAACCCAACCTTGCGTGACAAGGCAATGGCTTCCGAATTGAGATTTGGTCACCAGTGGTGGAGCCATCCCGCCTGCCGTGCAGCTGTGCGTGGTGGCTCACCTTTTTGGTTGGGAAAGATGAGCGCAGCGCTCTAGCAGCTATACGCCCGTTGGTGCGCCTAAGAGAAAGATCGAGCAACGGAGTGCTTCATGCCGACAATTAATCAGCTTGTGCGCAAGGGACGCCGCCCGAAGAAGGGCAAGAGCAAGTCCCCAGCGCTGCAGTATACCTTTAACTCGTATCATCAGACGCGCACGCGCCAGCCGAAAGGCGCGCCGCAAAAGCGCGGCGTGTGTACGGTCGTGCGCACCATGACGCCAAAGAAGCCGAACTCTGCCCTGCGCAAGATCGCCCGTGTGCGGCTCACCAATCAGATCGAGGTGACCGCGTACATTCCCGGCGAAGGACATAGCTTGCAGGAACACAGCGTGGTCATGATTCGCGGCGGACGCGTGAAGGACTTGCCCGGTGTGCGCTATCACATTGTGCGCGGCAAGCTGGACTGCGACGGCGTGAAGAACCGCCAGCAAGGGCGCAGCAAGTACGGCGCCAAGCGTCCAAAGAAGACCGCTGCTGCAGCCAAAGGCGCTCCAGCCAAGGGCGCACCAGCAGCAGCTGCGAAGAAGAAGTAAGAGGAGTGCCTTATGCCAAGACGCTACAGACCAAAGCGGCGTCCTATCTTGCCAGACATCCGCTATAACAGCGTGATGGTAGGCATGTTCATCAATCGCATGATGCAGCGCGGCAAGAAGAGCCTAGCGCGCCGCATTTTCTACACGGCAATGGACTTGGTCAGCGAGCGCACCAAGCGCGATCCGATTGAAGTGCTGGAGAGCGCTTTGCGCAACACTACGCCTACTCTCGAGGTCAAGCCGAAGCGCGTCGGTGGCTCAACCTACCAAGTGCCAGTGGACGTGAGCAAGGAGCGCGGCGAGTCGCTTGCCATGCGCTGGATTCTGCAGGCGGCGCGCGCGCGCAGCGGTCGCAGCATGGCGGAAAAGCTCTCAGCTGAGATCATAGATGCTTCAAACAACACTGGCGCCGCTGTCAAGAAAAAGGACGAGACGCACCGCATGGCAGAGGCGAATCGCGCCTTCGCGCACTATCGCTGGTAAGCGCGGAGCATTGCAAGTAGGGACAAGCAGGAGAAAGCCTTCAAAGCTATGGGCAAGAACAGATTCGGCGCATTTGAGCTGAGCAAAGTTCGAAATATCGGCATCATCGCGCACATTGACGCAGGCAAGACCACGACTACTGAGCGTATCCTGTATTACACAGGCATGGTACATCGCATTGGCGAAGTACATGATGGCGCCGCTACCACTGACTACATGGATCAGGAGCGCGAGCGCGGCATTACGATCACGGCTGCAGCAGTCACATCCAGCTGGCTTGGGCACCAGATCAACTTGATTGATACGCCCGGTCACATCGACTTCACAGCCGAAGTGCAGCGTTCCCTGCGCGTGCTGGATGGCGGCGTGGTTGTCTTCGATGGCGTGGCAGGCGTTGAGCCGCAGTCCGAGACGGTCTGGCGGCAAGCAGACCGCTACGGCGTGCCGCGCATTTGCTTCGTGAACAAGATGGATCGCGTCGGCGCCAATTTCCAGCGCTGCGTGGACATGATCGTGGATCGGCTAGGCGGCAAGCCTGTCATTCTCTACTTCCCATACGGCGAAGGCGAGCGCTTCTCAGGCTTAGTGGACGTGCTGAACATGAAGCTGATCACTTACGGCAATGATCTCGGCACGGACATCCAAGTCCATCCACTGCCTGAGGACATCCGTGAGCAAGCAGAGACTGTCCGCGCTGAGACGGTTGAAGCAATTGTCGAGACCGATGAAGCGCTCATGGAACGCTATCTGCTTGAAGAGCCAATCAGCGTTGAGGAACTTATGGGAGCACTACGCCGCGCGACCATTGCCGGCAAAGCGCATCCGATTCTGTGCGGCTCAGCGCTGAAGAACAAGGGCGTGCAACTGCTCTTGGATGCAATTGTCCACTACTTGCCGTCGCCGCTGGATATTCCGCCTGTGCGCGGCACCAACCCAAATACCGGCGAAGAGATCGTCCGCCACGCCAGCGATAGTGAGCCGTTAGCAGCGCTTGTCTTCAAGATCATCACGGATCCCTACGTCGGACGTTTGGCGTTCTTCCGCGTGTACTCAGGCGTGGTGCGCTCAGGCATTACCGTGCTGAACAGCACTAAAGGCAAGCGCGAGCGCATTGGACGTATGGTGCGCATGTTCGCCGACAAGCGTGATGATATTGAAGAAGTGCGTGCTGGCGACATCGCCGCCATTCTCGGCTTGAAGGACACTTTCACAGGCGAGACGCTCACTGACCCTGATAATCCAATCGTGCTGGAGAAGATTACCTTCCCAGAGCCTGTCATCAACGTCGCCATTGAGCCGAAGACAAAGGCGGATCAGGATAAGATGGGCGAGGCGCTGCGCAAGCTGGCAGAGGAAGACCCGACTTTCCACGTCCGTACTGATGAGGCGCTCGGTCAGACTCTCATCTACGGCATGGGCGAGCTGCACTTGGAAGTGCTCGTTGAGCGCATGCGCCGTGAACACGGCGTCGAGGCAGTCGTCGGTCGTCCGCGCGTTGCCTACCGCGAGACGATCACACGCCCAGTCCGCGTAGATGAGACTTTCAAGCGTCAATCTGGTGGCAAGGGTCAGTACGCGCGCGTAGTGATTGAGGTCGAGCCGTTGCCTGAGGATAGCACTGAGACCTTCCAGTTCGTGGACGAAATCCGCGCCGGTGCTATTCCACGCGAGTTCATCAAGCCTGTCGAGGAAGGCATACGCGAGGCAATGCAAGGCGGCGTGATCGCAGGCTATCCAGTGGTCGGTTTGAAGGTGCGCCTTGTAGACGGCGCTTTCCACGAGGTGGACTCGTCTGAGATGGCGTTCCATATCGCCGGCTCAATGGCACTCAAGGAAGCGGTTCAGCGCGGCAGCCCTGTCATCTTGGAGCCGATGATGCGCGTTGAGGTGGTCGTGCCAGATGACTACACAGGCGCAGTAGTCGGTAACCTATCAGCGCGGCGCGCCTTGATCGAAGGCATGGAGCCGCGCGTTGGCGGTTCGTCATCTATTCGCGCGATTGTGCCGCTAGGCGAGATGTTCGGTTATGCCACTGACCTACGCAACATGTCGCAGGGGCGTGGCTCATTCACAATGGAGTTCTACAAGTACAATCCTGCGCCAACAAGCATCGCTGAGGAAGTGATCAAAGGGCGCGTCACTAAGTGAGTTCGGTAAAGGAGATAAACGAACATGGCAAAGGCTAAGTTTGAGCGTACCAAGCCGCATTGCAACATCGGCACTATCGGTCACGTTGACCACGGCAAGACGTCGCTAACGGCTGCTATCACCAAGGTACTCGCTCTGCAGAAGCTAGCAGAGTACCGCGCCTACGACCAGATTGATAACGCTCCTGAAGAGCGCGCGCGCGGTATCACGATCAACATCACGCACGTCGAGTATGAGACCAAGAAGCGTCACTATGCGCACGTGGACTGTCCCGGTCACCGTGACTACATCAAGAACATGATCACAGGTGCAGCGCAGATGGACGGTGCCATTCTCGTGGTGAGCGCGCCCGATGGTCCTATGCCGCAAACGCGCGAGCACGTGCTCTTGGCGCGTCAAGTGGAAGTGCCTGCCATTGTGGTCTTCCTGAACAAGATTGACCAGATGGACGATCCTGAGCTGCTGGAGCTGGTGGAGCTAGAGCTGCGCGAGTTGTTGGCAAGCTATGGTTTCCCAGAGGACACGCCAATTGTGCGCGGCTCAGCGCTGAAAGCGCTAGAATGCACGAGCGACGATCCCAATCACCCTGACTACGCGCCAATTCTGCAGCTGATGGACGTGGTGGATGAATACATTCCGCAGCCACAGCGCGACATTGACAAGCCGTTCCTGATGCCGATTGAGGACGTTTTCAGCATCAAGGGACGTGGCACGGTAGTGACCGGGCGTGTGGAGCGTGGCACGCTCAAGAAAGGTGAGGAAGTCGAGATCATCGGCTTGCGCGAAGAGAGCATGAAGACGGTCGTGACGGGCATTGAGATGTTCCACAAGGAGCTCGATCAGGCGCAAGCAGGCGATAATGCAGGCATTCTGCTACGCGGCACGACTCGTGAAGAGGTGGAGCGTGGCATGGTTCTAGCGAAGCCCGGCTCGATCAAGCCGCATCGCCGCTTCCAGTGCGAAGTGTACGTGCTGAAGAAAGAGGAAGGCGGTCGCCACAAGGCGTTTATGTCAGGCTATCGCCCGCAGTTCTACATCCGTACAATGGACGTGACTGGCACGATTCATCTGCCACAGGGCGTCGAGATGGTGATGCCAGGCGATAACGTGAACATGACAGTTGAGCTGATCGTGCCAGTGGCGCTAGAGAAAGGCTCGAAGTTCGCTATCCGTGAAGGCGGCTTGACAGTTGGCGCAGGCATTATCACTGAAGTGCTAGACTGAGCCAAGCGCTGAGAGACAGCCAGTGCACAGGGCAGCGCACGCCGTTGCCCTGTGTTTGCCAGAAGAGGAAGAGCATGGCAAAGCACAAAATTCGCATTCGCCTGAAAGGCTACGACCATCGCGTGATTGATCAATCGGCGAAGCGCATTGTAGAGGCAGCTGAGCGCACAGGCGCGCGCGTCGTCGGACCAGTGCCGCTGCCGACGCGCATTGAGCGCTTCACAGTCCGCCGTTCGCCCTTTATTGACAAGGACTCGCAAGAGCATTTTGAGATCAGGACGCATAAAAGACTGATTGACGTGCTTGATCCTGATAGCAAGACGATTGACTCGTTGACGCGGCTCGATCTGCCTGCAGGCGTGGACATCGAGATCAAAATCTAGCGCACGCGCCTTAGCAACTTGGAGACCTCTGGAAAGTCGGAGGATCGCATGAAGGGTATCATCGGAAGAAAGCTCGGCATGACCCAGCTAATTGCGCCAGATGGCAAAGTGACGCCGGTCACGGTCATTCAGGCAGGTCCATGCTTTGTGACAATGATTCGGACAGCTGACCGCGACGGCTACACAGCCGTACAGGTCGGCTTTGAGGAAGTGCCACCTGAAAAACTGACAGGCGGCGAGCGCGGACATCTGCTCAATCGAAACTTGCCGACTCTGCGCTACCTGCGCGAGTTCCGCGTGCGCGAAGTGGACGTGCAAGAAGGTCAGCGCTTGACAGTTGAGATGTTCGGCGCTGGCGACCGTGTAGACGTAGTCGGCACCAGCAAGGGACGCGGCTTCGCAGGCACGATCAAGCGGCACGGTTTTCATCGCCAAGCGACCACACATGGCGCCTCAGATCGGACGCGCGCGCCAGGCGGTAGCAGTTCTGGTACGACTCCCGGTCGCGTCAAGAAAGGCACACGGCGCGCCGGACGCATGGGCAATCAGCGCGTCACCACGCAAAATCTTGAGGTCATGGCAGTTGATGTAGAACGCAATTTGCTTGCGGTCAAAGGCTCAGTGCCGGGCGCAGCAGGTGGTCTAGTGATCATCAAAGAATCCGTCAAGGCGCGCAAGCGCTAGACCAAGCGGAGACTGAACTATGAACGTTCCCGTGTTAGACATGCAGGGCAAGCAGGTCGGCACGCTAGACCTGCCACCTGAAATTTTTGAGTACAAGATCAACGTTGGCTTGATGCACCAGTATGTGGTCATGCAGAATGCCAACGCACGGCTCGGCACGCACAAGACCAAGCGGCGTGGCGAGGTCAATCGCACTAAAGCGAAATGGTATCGTCAAAAAGGCACTGGTCGCGCGCGGCATGGTAGCCGTAACGCGCCAATCTTCGTTGGCGGTGGGCGCGCACACGGACCGATTCCACACAAGTATACCAAGCACATGCCGAAGAAAATGCGCCGCGCAGCGATCAAGAGCGCGCTCTCGGCTCTAGCGCGTGACGGACAGCTGGTCTTTGTGAATGAGCTGAGCTTGAGCGAGCCGAAGTCCAAGCTGATGGCAGCAGCTGTTAAGGCGCTAGTCGGCGACCATAAGACGCTGCTCTTACTGCCTGGGCGCGATGAAATTGTGGAGCGCGCTACGCGCAACCTTGAGCGTGTCATGTACTTGCATGCTGCCTATATGAACGTGCGCGACTTGCTGCGCCATGATCGCGTGATCATCCCGCTTGCCTCACTTGACGTGATGAAGCGCATTTTGCTTGGTGCGCCAGCAGCAGCGGAGGAGTAATCATGCATCTGTATGAAGTGATCAAGCGCCCGATCATCACAGAAGGCTCGACGATCCTTGCCTCTGAGCAGAACCAGTACACCTTCGAAGTGGACATGCGCGCCAACAAGATTCAGATCAAGGAAGCAGTCGAGGTCATCTTCAACGTAGACGTGCTGAAAGTCACAACGATGATCATGCCGAAGAAGCGCGGTCGGCGCGGGCGCAAGGAATACACGCGGTCAGCTGCTTGGAAAAAGGCAATTGTGACCTTGCCCAAAGGGCAGACCATTGGCTTGTTCAATGTTTGATGTCAGTGTTTGCGCGTCAGCTACTCGAATGGCGCGTCTTCTATCGCACGGATGCAGAGGGTCTGCGTTCCTCTGCCAGTGAGGGAAAGATCGCATGGGAGTAAAAGTCTACAAGCCTACTTCGCCCGGTCGGCGCGGAATGACGGGCTATACTTTTGAGGAGATCACGCGCTCAGAGCCAGAGAAGTCGCTGCTGCGCGAAAAACACAGCAAAGCAGGACGCAATCATCAAGGGCGCGTCACAGTGCGGCATCGTGGCGGCGGACACAAACGCCAGTACCGCATTATTGATTTCAAGCGCGATAAATTCGATATTCCGGCGCGCGTCGCCTCGATTGAGTACGATCCGAATCGCACAGCGCGCATTGCTCTATTGGTCTACGCAGATGGTGAGAAGCGCTACATCATTGCGCCGCTCAATGTCAAGGTCGGCGACGTGCTGATGAGCGGACCGAAGGCGCCGCTGCGCGACGGCAACGCGCTGCCGTTGAGCATGATTCCAATCGGCTCGATGATTCATAACATCGAGCTGGAGCGCGGACGCGGCGGTCAACTCGTGCGCGCAGCTGGCACCTCAGCACAGCTAATCGGGCGTGAGGACAAGTACGCTCAGATTCGCCTGCCCAGTGGCGAGCTGCGCAAAGTGCGTGAAGAGTGTCTTGCCACAATGGGACAAGTCGGCAACCTTGATCACGCCAACATCAAACTGGGCAAAGCAGGGCGCAGTCGCTGGCTTGGCTGGCGTCCCACAGTGCGTGGCTCCGCCATGGACCCAGACAGCCATCCGCACGGCGGCGGCGAAGGTCGTTCGCCAATTGGCATGCCAGGTCCGAAAACGCCTTGGGGAAAGCCTGCGCTCGGCTATAAGACGCGCCGCAACAAGCGCACGGACAAGTTCATCATCCGCCGCAGGGCTGACAAGCGCCGTTCATGAGTGGAGAGGTTGAACAGCTATGTCACGGTCACTTAAGAAAGGACCATTTGTTGATCCGAAGCTGCTCAGACGCATTGAAGAGATGAATCGGCGCAACGAAAAGCGCGTCATCAAGACGTGGAGTCGTGCCTCGACCATCTTTCCGCAGATGGTTGGACACACCATTGCTGTGCATGATGGGCGCCGTCATGTGCCGATTTACATCACGGAGAACATGGTCGGGCATAAGTTAGGCGAGTTCGCGCCGACGCGAACCTTTCGCGGTCACATCGTAGAGAAAAAAGTCAAGAAAGGGACTTGATCGAGATGACAGAAGTCTTTGCTAAGGCGCGCAGCCTGCCGATCAGCCCTCAGAAGATTCGTCTTGTCTGCGATCAGGTGCGCGGGCGCAATGTTGACCAAGCGCTAGTCATCCTGCAGCACATGCCGCAGAAAGGCGCAGCGTTGGTGCGCAAACTAGTAGCCAGTGCTGTTGCTAACGCTGAGAACAACCATGAGCTGAATCGGACAGACTTGTACATCAAGACGATCTATGCTGATGAGTCGTTCAAGTTGAAGCGCGTGAAGGCAGGCGCACGCGGTCGCTATAAGCCGCGCGTCCGTCGCTATTCGCATGTCACAGTCATCCTGGATGAGCGGGAGAGCTAGGGCATGGGACGCAAAGTACATCCAGTTGGCTTCCGCCTGAAGATCAATCGCACATGGGAAGGGCGCTGGTACGCTGAAGGCGACCGCTACCGCGACATGCTGCATGAGGACTTCCGCATTCGCCAATGGCTGAAGAAGAACCTGCCTAACGCCGGTATCTCGCGCGTGGAAATCTCGCGCTATCCTGCCCAAGTGGTAGTGAACATCCACACAGCGCGTCCGGGCATTATCATCGGGCGCAAGGGCGATAAGGTCAAGGAAGTGCGCACTGACCTAGAGGCGTTGACAGGCAAAAAGGTCAAAGTTGAGGTGACTGAGATTACAAAGCCTGACCTTGATCCAATTCTTGTGGCTGAGAACATCGCACAGCAGCTGGAGCGTCGTATTGGTCACAGCCGCGCCATGAAGCGCGCTATTCAGCAGGCGATGCGGCAAGGCGCACAGGGAATCAAGATTATGGTCAACGGTCGCTTGGCAGGCGCTGACATGGCGCGCCGCGAGTGGCAGAGCGAAGGGCGCGTGCCGCGCAGTACGCTGCGCTCTTACCTCGACTACGGCTTCGCTGAGGCGCTAACGACCTACGGGCGTATTGGCGTCAAGGTCTGGATTTACACGGGTGAACGACTGCTAGAAGATGAAGAGCCAACAGCGACGACCTCAGCTGAATGAGCGTGTCGCTGCGTTAGCGAACGAAGGAAACGAGCTATGTTGATGCCAAAGCGGGTGAAGTACCGCAAACAAATGCGTGGGCGCATGAAAGGGCAGGCGACGCGCGGCGCTGAGGTCTACTTTGGCGACTTCGGCTTGCAGGCGCTAGAGCCGGCTTGGATCACTCAGCGCCAAATCGAGGCGGCGCGTCGCGCCATTGTGCGCTACATCAAGCGGCGCGGTCGCCTCTGGATTCGTATCTTCCCTGATAAGCCTGTGACGGCAAAGCCTGCTGAGACGCGCATGGGCAAAGGCAAGGGCGCTGTAGACCACTGGGTTTGCGTTGTTAAGCCCGGTCGCATTCTCTTCGAGATGGCGGGCGTCGAGGAAGAGGTGGCGCGCGAGGCGCTGCGTCTGGCAGGCTTCAAAATGCCGATCAAGACCAAGTTCGTCAAGCGCACTGATCCAATCAGCGGTCAGGAGGTCACCACGCAATGAAAGCACGTGAGTTGCGTCAACTGGAGACCAATGAACTGCTAGAGCGGCTTGAGAAGGCGCGCGAGGAGCTCTTTCGCTTGCGTCTGAGCTGGAGCAGCGGCTCGCTAGAAGACCCGAATCAGCTGCGCTTCAAGCGTCATGAGATCGCGCGCCTGCTCACCATTCTGCGCGAGCGCGAGCTGGCTGCCGAGCTAGTGCGCAAGGAGGAACAAGGCAATGCCGAATAAACGTCGTCGTCTGATTGGGCGCGTTTCCAGTGCCAAGATGGACAAGACCATTGTGGTCAAGGTGGACGTTGCCAAGCGTCATCCTATCTACGACAAGGTGCTGCACGAGACGCGCAAATACTACGCCCATGATGAGCGTAACGAGGCGCAAGAGGGCGACCTAGTGCAGATTGTGGAAAGCCGTCCGCTCAGCCGCCTAAAGCGCTGGGCGCTGGAGCGTATTCTGGAAAGACGCGAGGCGGCACAGATGACTATCAGCGCCGCTGAGGAAGGGAGCAACTGAGCACCATGATCCAACAAGAGTCTCGCTTGAAAGTTGCGGATAACACAGGCGCGCGTGAGCTGCTGGTCATCCGTGTGCTTGGCGGCAGCAAGCGCCGCTATGGCAGCGTCGGCGATGTCGTGATCGCCACGGTCAAGCAGGCGGCGCCACAAGGCATGGTCAAGAAGAGCGAGATCGTGCGCGCGGTCATTGTGCGCGTGACCAAGCCGTATCGCCGCGATGATGGTTCATACATCCGTTTTGATGACAACGCTGCAGTGATCTTAGCGCCTGAAGGCGAAGACCCGCGTGGCACGCGCGTGTTCGGTCCTGTAGCGCGCGAAATTCGCGCCAAAGGCTTTACTAAGATTGCAGCACTGGCGCCTGAGACGCTCTGAGCAAGAGGACAGAGGCTATGCAACGGATCAAGAAGGGCGACACGGTTGAAGTGATTGCCGGCAAGGATGTCGGCACGCGCGGTCAGGTGCTTGCTGTCTATCCGAAGATCAACCGCGTCGTGGTCGAAAAAGTGAACATCGTCAAGAAACACCAGAAGCAACGCCAGACGCGCAGCGGCATACGGCAAGGCATCATTCAGTTTGAGGCGCCGATTGACCTTTCGAACGTGATGCTGGTCTGTAAGTCGTGTGATCGGCGCACGCGCGTTGGCTTCCGCATAAACGAAGAAGGCAAGAAAGTGCGCGTCTGCAAGAAGTGCGGACAGGATATTGAATGATGCGACTCAAGCAACATTATCGTGAGATAGTTGTGCCAGAGATGATGAAAGAGTTCCGCTATCGCAATGTGATGCAAGTACCGCGCATTGTGAAAGTGGTTCTCAACATCGGTGTCGGTGAGGCGCTCGAAAACGCCAAAGCGCTTGATGGCGCTGTGGAAGACTTGACCAAGATCACTGGTCAGAAACCTGTCATCACGCGCGCTCGGAAAGCTATTGCTGCTTTCAAGCTGCGCGAGGGACGCGCCATTGGCGTGAAGGTTACGCTGCGCAACGAGCGGATGTGGTCGTTTTTGGATCGTCTGATGAACGTAGCGTTGCCGCGTACGCGCGATTTTCGCGGCGTTAGTGCGAATGCTTTTGATGGACGTGGCAACTACACGCTCGGCTTGCGCGAGCAGCTGATTTTCCCTGAGATCGAGTATGACAAGATTGACAAGGTGCGCGGCATGGAGATCAGCATTGTGACAACGGCGAAAACAGACGAGGAAGGTCGCCGTTTGCTCAAACTGCTCGGTATGCCATTCCGCGAGAACTGAGGAGCTGTAAAGCATGGCAAAGAAGTCAGTCACAGCGCGCGAGAAGCGCCGCAAGTATAAAGTGCGCGTGCGCAACCGTTGCCAGTACGTTGATCCGAATTCAGGCAAGATTTGCGGGCGTCCGCGCGGCTACATTCGTCGTTTCGGACTATGCCGCATTCACTTCCGCCAGCTTGCTCTAGAAGGCAAGATTCCTGGCGTGGTGAAAGCCAGTTGGTAAGCGGCGGAGGGATTCTCATGGTTTCTGATCCGATTGGCGATATGTTCACGCGCATTCGCAATGCGCTGCGCATTGGCGCGGCAACGATCACTATGCCTTCTTCCAAGCTGAAGGCAGGTATCGCTGAGATTTTGCTGCGCCAAGGCTACATCGAAGGCTATCAGGTCAGCGAAGGACCTAAGCCGGAGTTGACCATCACTTTGAAGTATCATGGCAAGCGCCGCCAACGCCGCCCTGCTATCACGCACATTGCGCGCGTCAGCCGTCCGAGCCGCCGCGTTTACGCAGGCAAGCGCGAGATTCCTTGGGTGCTGAGCGGCATGGGCATTGCGATTGTCACCACGCCGCAAGGCTTGATGACCGATGGTGAGGCGCGTCGGCGCGGCTTAGGTGGCGAAGTCATCGGCGTGGTGTGGTAGCGCCACAGGCACGCAGAAGGAGACGAACGAGATGTCACGAATTGGAAGGCAGCCTGTCACTATTCCGCCGAAGGTAGAGGTGACGCTCGGAGCGGACAACCAGTTGACCGTGAAAGGTCCGAAAGGGCAACTGACCATGCAGGTACATCCGCTCATGAAAGTCAGGAAGGAAGACGGCAAGCTGATTGTAGAGCGTCCGAATGACGAGCGTCAAACGCGCGCGCTGCACGGGATGACGCGTGCCTTGGTGCAAAACATGGTGATAGGTGTCAGCACGGGCTATCGGCGTACCTTGCAGCTGGAAGGCACGGGCTACCGCGTTGAGATGAAAGGCAAGAACTTGGTCGTCTATGTGGGCTACTCGCATCCGATTGAAGTAGCGCCGCCGCCGGGCATCAGCTTCACAGTCGAGGAGCGCGGCGTTATGTTCCACATTGACGGCATTGACAAGCAACTAGTTGGGCAAGTCGCGGCTAACATCCGCGCGTTGCGTCCACCAGAGCCATATCACGGCAAAGGCATTCGCTACAAAGATGAGGTTATCCGCCGCAAGGCAGGCAAGGCAGGTAAGAGTAAGTAGCTATGGCAGACCGAGCTAAAGAGAAGCGCGAAGCGCGCCTGAGCCGCCACTTGCGCATACGTAAAAAGGTCAAAGGCACACCAGAGCGTCCGCGTTTGGTTGTTTATCGCAGCCTTGAGCACATCTATGCTCAGGTGATTGACGACACAATCGGACACACGCTTGTCTCCGCCTCGACCATTGATAGCGAGGTGCGTAAAATGTTGGCGGGCGCGAACAAGAAGAAAACAGAAGAGGCGCAAATCGTCGGGCGCGTGGTGGCAGAGCGTGCCAAGAATGCAGGTATTCGCAAGGTCGTTTTTGATCGCGGCGGTCGCAAGTATCACGGACGGATCAAAGCGCTAGCTGATGCAGCGCGAGAGGCAGGGCTGGAGTTCTAAATGACTAACAGAGGCGAACGTAACGAACGCACACCACGTCCGGAGCGGAGCAGCGGCGAGCGGAGTGAACGCCGTGCGCGCCGTGAGCGCCGTGAACGTGAGGAAGAGCGTGAAGAGCTGGAAGAGCGCGTGGTGGACATCAGCCGCGTTGCTAAAGTGGTGAAAGGTGGACGCCGCTTCGCTTTCCGCACAGTGGTGATCGTCGGCGACAAGAAAGGTCGCGTAGGACTAGGGATCGGCAAGTCGCGCGGCGTGCCTGACTCAATCCGCAAAGGCACGGAGCAAGCGCGCAAGCGAATGGTCAAGATTGAGCTGGCAGGCACGACCATTCCGCACCAAGTGGTAGCGCGTCATGGCGGCGCGCAAGTGATGCTGCGTCCCGCCTCGCCGGGTACAGGCGTGATCGCTGGCGGCAGTGTGCGCGCCGTGCTAGAAGCGGTAGGCGTCCGCGATGTGTTGACCAAGTCGCAAGGTAGCAATAACTTGCTGAATGTAGCGCTTGCTACGCTCAAGGCGCTCAAGCAGCTCAAGAGCGTCGAAGAGGTTGCCCGTATTCGCGGCATGAGTGTTGAGGAAGTGCAGCCGTTCTGGTTGCGCCGCCGCACGGAGTGAGCAGACATGAGTGAGGCGAAGAAGACTAGGAAGCTGCGCGTCACACTGGTCAAGAGTCCGATTGGCGCACAGGAACGTCACAAGTTGACCGTCAAAGCGCTCGGTCTCAAGCGCCTGCACATGACGGTTGAACATCCCGACAATCCTTCCGTGCGCGGCATGATCGAGAAAGTGGCGCACTTGGTCAAAGTAGAGGAAGTTTAGCATGAAACTGCACGATCTGAAGCCTGACAAGGGCGCGCACAAGCGCAAGCGTCGTGTTGGGCGTGGTATCTCAGCTGGGCAAGGCAAGACAGCAGGACGCGGCACAAAAGGTCAGGCGGCGCGTCCGGGCGGCGTGAAGGCGCCGTACTTTGAAGGCGGTCAGCTGCCGTTCGTGCGCCGCTTGCCGTTCAAGCGCGGCTTCACCAACTTGTTCAAGATTTACTACCAAGAGGTCAATCTTGAGGCAGTGGCGCGCGCTTTTCCGCAAGGCGGCACGGTCACGCCGAGCAAGCTGCTCGAAGCGGGCTTGATTGACACGCTTGAGAAACCAGTGGTCATTCTAGGCGTGGGCGAGCTGACCGCCAAGACCGATATCAAGGCGCATCGTTTCTCCAAGAGCGCACGCGCTAAGATTGAGGCAGTCGGTGGCACAGTTAGCCAGATGCCGCTTTTGCTGCGCGGCGCACGCGCTACTATCAAGCTGTTGCCCAAAGCGCGCCGACCGAAGTATGAAGAATAATGGCAGGCACGGTGTGCCGTGCCTCGCCTGATCTTTAGCATTCTGATTCAGAGGATATTCCCATGCAGTTGTTTGATGCAGTTCGCAATGCCGTTCGGCTGCCCGACTTACGCAACAAGATTCTGTTCACCATCTTCATTTTGATGATCTACCAGTTTGCCACGCATATCCCTGTGCCGGGCGTCAACCGTGAGGCGTTGCGCGGCTTGCTGGATAAAGGCGCCGGCGCAGGCTTCATTCAAGTCCTGAACTTGCTCTCTGGCGGCGCCGTCACGAACTTCAGCATCCTGGCAAACGGCGTCTACCCGTTCATCACAGCACAGATCATCCTGCAGCTGCTCACAGGCGTCATTCCGCGCCTAGAGCAGATCGCCAAGGAGCCGGGCGGGCGCGAGAAAATCAACCAGTACACTTACTACTTGGCAATCCCAATGGCGCTTCTGCAGTCGGTCGGGCAGATCAACATCATGCAGAGCTTCACAAGCGAGCCGATCATTCCTAACTACGTCGACAATCCCTTGCTGACTGTGCAAGTGTTGGCGACCATGACAGCTGGCACGATGTTCGCCATCTGGCTAGGCAATCTAATCACAGAGGAAGGCATCGGCAACGGCATCTCGATGATCATCTTCGGCGGCATTGTGGCACAGGCGCCGCGCAACTTGGGCATCCTGCTGGGCGATGAAGAGTGGTGGCTCTTCAACATTGTCGCCTTCATTGTGCTGACCGTCATCACTGTGATTGCTATCGTGATCATTCAGGAAGGCGCACGGCGCATTCCTGTGCAATACGGCAAGCGTGTGCGCGGTCAGAGGCAGTATGGTGGCGGCTCGACGTACATTCCGCTCAAAGTGAACGCTGTTGGCATGATCCCGCTGATCTTCGCTCAGGCAGTGGTGACCTTTCCAGCGGTTATTGGCGGCATTTTCTTCGCCAACACGCCGTTTGGCAACTGGCTGCGCGATACGTTCGGCACACGCAGCGGTTTCTGGTACTGGTTCTTCGAGTTTCTGCTGGTAGTCGGCTTCACCTACTTTTACACTGACATTATGATCCAGCAACAGAACCTTGCTGAGAACCTGCAGCGGCAAGGCGGCTTTATTCCCGGCATTCGTCCTGGCAAGCGCACACAGGAGTACATTACGCGCGTGACGCGCCGTATCACTTTTGCTGGCGCCATGTTCTTGGGCATTGCAGCGGTCACACCAGGCTTGATGATCATTGTTGACTATCTGCTAACAGGGCGCACTGACGTCACGCGCGGCAGTAATCCGGCGCTTGTGATTGGCTCAGCCGGCTTGATCATCGTGGTCGGCGTGGTAGTGGACACGATGCGCCAGCTGGAGTCGCAGCTTGTCATGCGCAACTACGAAGGTTTCATGCGCTAGGGCATTCTCTGCATGGCTACTTACATCGTTTTGATGGGAATGCAAGGCGCAGGCAAGGGTACGCAGGCGGCTATCCTCTCTAAAAAACTTGGCTTGCCGCACATCACAACTGGTGGCTTGTTCCGCGCAATGGAAGGGCAAGACACTGAGCTTGCCCGCGAAATTCAGGCGATCATGAAGCGCGGCGAGCTAGTGCCTGACCACATAACGATTGAGGTGGTGCGTCAGCGCCTTGCCGCGCCTGATGCAGCCAATGGCGCCATCTTTGACGGCTTTCCGCGCACCTTGCCGCAGGCACAGGCCCTTGACGCACTTCTGGCAGAGCTGAACGGGAAAGTGTCACTAGTGCCGCTGCTTGTGCTGGATCGGCAAGAGGCAATTGAGCGTATCGCAGCGCGCTGGGAATGCACACTCGATCCGACGCACGTTTACAATCTGCGCACTAATCCGCCCAAAGTGGCAGGCATCTGCGACATTGACGGCGCACTGTTGCGTCAACGTCCTGATGACACGCCTGAGGCAGCTGCTAAGCGGATTGACACATTTTTTGAGAAAACAGCGCCGCTTCTGGACTACTACCGTGCGCGCAGCGTCGTCCGCGAAGTGGACGCCGCGCAGAGCATTGAGGCAGTCTCCGAGTCGCTCTTCAGGTTGATCGAGGCAGCTCAAGGCGCATGATTCGGCTCAAAACAGTGGAGGAAATCTTGATCATGCGCGCTGCAGGGCGGATCGTGGCAGCGGCGCACGCAGAGGCGCGCGCGATTGTCAAGCCGGGCGTTACAACAGCGCAAATCAACGAAGTGATCGAGCGCACCATTCGCAAGCACGGCGCCATTCCGACTTTTATCGGCTATCCGCCTAACAGCCCGCATCCATTTCCTGCTGCTGCCACTGTGTCCATTAATCATGAGCTAGTTCACGGCATTCCTAGTCCGCATCGCGTGCTGAAAGAAGGCGACATTGTCAGCATTGACTGCGCAGCGACCTACAAAGGCTTTGTGGCAGATGGTGGCTTCACAATGGGTGTCGGCAAAATCTCACCTGAGGCACAGCGCCTGATCGAGATCGGCGAGGAAGCGCTGCGCATTGGCATTCAACACGCCGTGCTGGGCAACGAGACGCGCGATATCGCTATAGCCATTCAGACCTATGTGGAAAAGCAAGGCTGCAGCGTGATCCGCGAGTACACAGGGCATGGCGTCGGACGCACCATGCATGAAGAGCCGCAAGTGCCGAATTGGTGGCCGCGCGGGCGCAAACAGCGCGCTTGGCGCAGCTATCCACTGCAGGTCGGCATGACTTTTGCCTTGGAGCCGATGATCAGTCTAGGCAGTCCGAAGACAAAGGTACTGGATGATCATTGGACAGTAGTGATGGCAGATGGCTCGCTTTGCACGTGGACAGAACACACCATTGCCGTGACCGACGGCGAGCCGCTCATTTTGACTCTGCCCTAAGCGCGTTAAGTGTGAGAAAATAGCATCATTTGTTCAGTTCGCACATCTAGTCAAGCAGGAGTTGATATGGCACGTATCGAAGGTGTGGACTTGCCGCGCGACAAGCGCGTTGAAGTTGCGCTCACCTACATCTACGGCATTGGCAGACCGCGCAGCAAGGAAATTTTGGAGGCGACCAAGATCGATCCAAATAAACGCGTGCGCGACCTGACCGAAGGCGAGATCACGTTGCTGCGCGATGCGATCAGCAACTATCGCGTGGAAGGCGAGTTGCGCCGCGAGGTGCAGCTCAACATCAAGCGCCTGATCGAGATCGGCTGCTATCGCGGTTTGCGCCATCGCCGCAACTTGCCTGTGCGCGGTCAACGCACACGGACGAACGCGCGCACCAAGCGCGGTCCGAAGAAGACCGTGGCAGGGCGTGGGCGTCGGCGCGGTGCAAAGAAGAAGTAAGGCACAGAATGGCGCGCCAGCAGCAAATCGTGCCTATACAAGGCGCAGCCATTCTGCTACAATCAGCTACTGCGCAAGTGCTATGCCGATGTAGGACACGGAGTGGGAGTTATGGGAAAATCGAGCGGCGCAGCGCCACGTCGCGGCGCGCGGCGCGCCACAGTGAAGAAGGTCAAACGCAACATCCCTTACGGACAGGCGCACATTCACGCCACGTTCAATAACACGATTGTCTCAATCACTGATCAGCAGGGCAACGTGATCTGCTGGGCAAGCGCTGGCACCTCAGGCTTCAAAGGCAGCCGCAAGAGCACACCATATGCAGCGCGTATGGCGGCTCAGCAAGCCAGCGACGCTGCTAAAGAGCATGGGATGCAAGAGGTAGACATTTTCGTCAAAGGTCCGGGGCCCGGACGTGAGTCGGCGATTCGCGCCATTCAATCGAGCGGTTTGCGCGTGCGCTCCATCTCGGATGTGACGCCTATCCCGCACAACGGCGTGCGTCCGCCTAAAAAGCGCCGTGTTTAAGCTCAAGCTATCTGTTCATTGTCTCAAATTCAGGTGTAAACACACAAGTGTGTGGAGGAAGCCTCTAACTTATGGCACGATACACTGGTCCAGTCTGTAAACTGTGTCGCCGTGAAGGCGAAAAGCTGTTTTTGAAGGGCGCGCGCTGCACGTCGCCCAAGTGCGCTGTTGAGCGGCGCGGCTATCCGCCCGGACAGCACGGCAAGGAAGCCTCGTTCCGTCGTGGACGTACTTCGGATTACAATGCGCAATTGCGCGAAAAGCAGAAGGCGCGCCGCATTTACGGCATCATGGAGCGCCAATTCCGCCGCTATTTTGCGGAAGCCTCACGCCGTCTCGGTCCAACAGGCAGCAACTTATTGGTGCTGCTGGAAACGCGCCTTGATAACGTGATCTATCGGCTCGGTCTGGCAGACTCGCGCGCGCACGCGCGGCAACTGGTCAGTCATGGTCATTTTGACGTGAACGGCATACCGACCAACATTGCTTCTTACGGCTTGAAGCCGGGCGATGAAATCACGGTTCACGGCAGCAGCCGCAACTTGCGCTATTTCCGCGAGATTCGCGCCTACATGGAACAGCGCGATCGCATGCCTGATTGGCTCTCAATGGAATTTCACGGCGACGGCACATTCACAGCCCGACTAGAGCGCCTGCCTGAGCGCAGTGAGCTGCAAGTGCCTTTGAACGAACAGTTGATCGTTGAGTACTACTCACGTTAAGCCTGTCGCCAATGTAGTTAGGCGAGCCGTGCGTGTGGCGGCTCGCCTGACGAGGAGGAACTGTGACCACGAATCCGATGGTGTTGCCCAAAATCGAAAGCGACGCGAGTTCGCGCAACTATGGGCGCTTCATCATCAGCCCATTGGAAAGCGGCTATGGAGTCACGCTTGGGAACGCGCTGCGCCGCGTGTTGCTCTCATCCTTGCCCGGCGCGGCTGTCACCTCGATCAGCATGTCGGGCGTCGCGCACGAGTTTTCAGCTGTGCCGCACGTGCGCGAAGACATGATGCAGATCATCTTAAACGTCAAACAGCTGCGCGTACGACTAAACGGGATTCAAACAGCACGTTTGCGTCTTGATGTGCGTGGCGAAGGTACAGTCACAGCAGGCGATATCATCTATCCGCCTGAAGTGGAGGTGATCAATCCTGATCTGTACCTGTTCACAGTTGATTCGAGCAACGCACACCTTGAGATGGAGATCAACGTCGCTACAGGGCGCGGCTACAGCCCTGCAGAGGAGCGCGGACGCTTGCCCATTGGCGAGTTGCCCGTAGACGCTATCTTCAGCCCGATCAAGCGCGTCAACTTCGATGTTGATCGGGCGCGCGTCGGTCAACGCACCAACTACGATAAGCTCATTCTGGAAATCTGGACAGACGGCACAGTCCGTCCCGGCGAGGCGATGAGCCAAGCAGCTCAGCTGTTGATCGATCACTTGCGCATCATCGCCGGCGTGGACGTTGATCGCTTGCCAGCAGTTATGGCTGAGACCGAGCGCGTGAGCGAGAGCAAACCGTGGGATGGAGAGCGCTACAACACGCCTATCGAGGTGCTAGACCTGAGCGTGCGCGTTTTCAACTCGCTCAAGCGCACAGGCATCACAACAGTTGGCGAAGTGCTGGAGATGCTAGATCGCGGCACAGACGCGATGCTGGCGATCCGCAACTTCGGCGAAAAATCTCTGGATGAGCTGGTGCAGCGGCTGCGCGAAAAGCAGTTCCTTCCACCTGATCATCAGATTTTTACCTCATCTAGCAGCGAGTCGTCGTCGCGCTAAGCGCATACGGAGGAAAGCATGCGACATCGCATTGACGGCAAGAAACTTGGGCGCAATCTCGGTCAGCGCAACGCGCTGCGCCGCACTTTGCTCACCCAGCTATTCAAACATGAACGTATCAAGACTACACGCGCCAAAGCGCAGGCGATCCGTGCCGAAGCTGAGCGCATGATCACTAAAGCAAAGCGTGGCTTAGCTCATTCTGATCCTGCTTACGGCATTTTTGTGCGGCGACTGTTGGCTGGTCGCCTTGATAGCAAGGCAGTGGTCAAGAAAATCTTTGATGAGTTGGCGCCGCGCTACGCTGAGCGTCCTGGCGGTTACACGCGCATGTATCGGCTTGGACTGCGCAAAGGCGACGCTGCCGAGATGGTCATTCTAGAGCTAGTTGACCGTCCGAAAGAGCAGAAGGGCGATGCAAAGGCACAGCGTGGCTTGCTCGGACGCCTGCGCCGCAATCGTCCTGCTGTGAAGCCGAAGGCAGAAGGCGAAAAGTAAAGCTGTGAGTCTGTCATGGCGCGCTACTGTGCAGTGATTGCCTACGAAGGCAGTGACTTTCATGGCTTTCAGCGATTGCGTGGCAGAGCGGCTGCGCCAAGCGTTCAGGATGCACTGGAGGCGGCGTTGGCGCACTTGGCAGGACAAACTGTGCCGATCATCGCCGCTGGACGCACTGATCGTGGCGTTCATGCCAGTGGACAGGTCATTGCCTTTGATATAGCATGGCAACACAGCGAAAAAGCGCTACAGAACGCGCTCAACGCGCTCCTGCCCGACTCAATCGTCGTGTTACAGCTCAGCCGCGCTGCTGATGACTTCCATCCGCGTTATCAAGCGGCTCAGCGCACGTATGAGTATCGCGTCTATCTCTCAGCTATGCGTCATCCGCTCTTAGCGCGCTACGCATGGCGAGTCACGCCGCCGTGTGAGCTGACGCTGATGAATAGCGCTGCGGCACTATTAATTGGTCGGCACGACTTTGCCAGCTTCGGCACGCCGCCACTTGGCGAGCGCGGCACAACGGAACGGACGGTCTTTACGGCTGAGTGGCGCGCTCTGCCTGCGCAGTATGGCGTGCCGTGTGCTGCTTTCCGCATTACAGCTGATGCGTTCCTATATCGCATGGTGCGCGCCATTGTGGGCAGTCTGGTGGCAGTTGGGCAGGGCAAACTGAGCCTTGCCGCTTTTGAGCGCGCCTTTCGAGCTGCGCAGCGCGGCGCAATACGGCACTTGGCGCCGCCGCACGGCTTGACTTTAGTGGAAGTTACGTTCAATACAGACAGCAAGCGGGAAAGCGACCGCTGGAGTGCAGAAGATGAGATACAAGACCTACACGCCTACTCTTGAAAGCGCCGCTGCAGCGCGTAAGTGGTACGTAGTGGACGCGACCGATGCGATCCTAGGGCGTTTGGCGGCTCGCGTTGCTGCTGTGCTGCGCGGCAAGCACAAACCGACTTTTGCGCCGCACATTGACAGCGGCGACTACGTGATCGTCATCAACGCTGCAAAAGTCAAAGTGACGCATGATCGGCTTGACACTAAGTTTTACTATCGCCACTCGCAGTATCCGGGCGGCTTCCGCCAGACCTCGCTACGCGACATGCTCGCCAAGCATCCTGAGCGCGTCATTGAGCTGGCTGTGAAAGGCATGTTGCCGCACAACCGTTTAGGTCGCAAGATGGCGAAGAAACTGAAGGTCTATGCAGGCAGTGCTCATCCGCACGGCGCGCAGAAGCCAGAGGTGCTAGATATCTCTGAGGTGAAGAAAGCATGAACGGCAGGCAGTACATCGAGGGCATTGGTCGCCGCAAAGAGGCAACGGCGCGCGTGCGCCTGTATCCAGGTGGCACAGGCGTTATCATCATCAATGACAAGCAGGGCAGCGAGTATTTGCCGCGCATGGGCGACCTAGACGCGGCGCTTTCGCCGCTGCGCCTGTGCGGCATGGAAGGCAGCTTTGATATCAGCGTCAAAGTGCAGGGCGGCGGCGTCACAGGGCAAACCGACGCGATCAAGCTCGGTGTGGCACGCGCTATTGTGAAACTCGACCCTGAAAAGCGTCCGCTCTTACGCAAGGCAGGCTTGCTTACGCGCGATCCACGCGCCAAAGAGCGCAAAAAGCCCGGTTTGCGTCGCGCACGCAAAGCGCCGACCTACACCAAGCGCTAGTCTGAGGCTTCTTGTGGCAACAAAAAACGTCCGCTTTACGCAAGCGGACGTTTTTCGTTCAATCTCAGGCGCAATCAGCGATAGGTTGCAAGATAAGCGATGATGTCGCGCAGGTCTTGCAAGTCCATTTGGTCAGCGTAGTTAGCAGGCATCTGGACTGCCTCGCCGCCTGGCACGATGTAACGGCTCGGATACAGAATAGACTCGGCGAGGTATTGCTCTGGCGTATAGCCGCTGAACTGGTTAAGGCGCAGGCGGATATTCTCTACACGCGCGTACGTGCCTGCAGTCGGCGCGAAGTTGTATGCAGCGCCGCCTGGCGCGCTGTGACAAGCTGCGCAGCCGAACGATGAGTACTTCTGCTGACCTGCAGCAGCATCACCGCCGCTCAGATCGAGCGCCATCACGTCCACACCTATGCCTAGCACCTCTTTCTCAGCCGCTACTGCCTCAGCGCCTGCCAGCTTAAAGCCTTGACGAATGTCATTTGGCGTTAGCTTGAGCGCTTCATCACGGTAGTTCATGATGAAAGCGACCAAGTTCTCGATCTCGTCAGGGCGCAGCGGACCGCCAGCCTCCTGTCCCCATGCCTGCATCACGTTGCCGTTCCACAGTTGGATGCTGGCAGGACGACCAGCAATCAGCGTAGTGCGCAGGTACGCTTCCAAGCCACCTGTCCAGTTCAGCTCTTTCAGACGCGGCTCACGGTTGAGTTCCCAACCTTGAGCGCGCAGCTCCTCTACTTTTGCTTCTTGCTCTGCAATCTTGGGCAGGAGTTCATCAATCTTTTGCGGCGTGGAAGGATCGAACAGGCGAATGCGCGTATCTACCTCATCGAGCTGCATTTGAATGCGTTGACGCTCTTCAGAGCCTTCGGGCGCAGCATCGCGGCGTGCCAGTAGCTCAGCACGCTCACGGATGTCCGCTTGGTAGCTCTCAACAGCGCGCTGCAAACGATTGAGCTCAGCGCGCATGGCGCGCAACTGATCGTTCGCCACCTTGCCCGGATTTTCCTCAAGGAAGAGCATCGGATTTTTCAGGGCAGGCGCGTAGCCTGCTAGCCCTAAGCCGTCTTCGCCGTGGCAACTGTAGCAGTTGTTCAGGTAGAGTTCGGCACCGCGCTCAATAGAGCGTCCTTTCCATTGCTGCGTGAAGACTTCCATGCGTGCTGGCTCATTAATGATGATCCAGCCGACCAGCAGCATGATGCCCACGAAGGACGCAATGCCGACAATAATCTTATTTTGGATGCTCATGTGCGCTTTTTGTCCTCAGCGTTCTCTGGCTGACGTTTGTGCGATAGCAGGGCGGCGCCTAGTCGGCTACCGCCCTGAAAATCACCTCAGTGACCGACGCCTTGATACTCAGATAGGCGATGTACAAAGACATGCTTGCCTGAGAACTGGATAGCAGGCACCATGAAGGTCTTGGGCAGACCGTTAGCGTCCAGCTCTTGGCGCCCGTCTACGTCGTAGAGCGACTCGACCATCTTGATCTTGATGCTGCCATCAGGATTGCGCAGCGGCTTGCCGTCGGCGCCCAGCTCAGGCACGTTCCAGATCACCTTCAGGTCAATGCGCTTCAGGTCGCGTTGATAGTCTGAGACGGTCAGGATGCCAACGACATTCGGCAAATCCTTACCCCACTTGTGCTTCAAGTGGACGAACTCTTCCATCAGCTTGCGCATGCGACCCTCTGGTACGGCTTGGCATAGCACCTCGCGCGACGTATCAGGATAGAGCAGCGGCTGCGGCATGACGGCGCCCCATTGCACGTGCTTCAGCTTGTGATCACGGTCGAGGTCGCTCGTGCAGTACGTGCCGTTGACCCAAGCGTCGTATGGCATGGCGCGCACAGGACCAACGCCTTCCATTGGCGCTAACGCTTGCACCATCTCTTGGTCGCCGGCTGTGTCCACGCCCCACTTCGCCGTACCCATGTAGGAGAGCAGCCACATGACGAAGATAAAGCTCAACATCAGGCTGAGCTGGAAGCGCCGATGCGCGTAGCGGCGGCTCTTTGCCACGTCTAGGTACGGGTAGATGAAGAACAGGATCAGCAGCACAGTCGGAATGACCAAGCCGAACAGGATTTTGTCGCCCAGCTTGAGCAAGCCTTGCAACCAATAGAAGTACCACGGCGCAGTGGTGTGCAGCGGCGTCACGTTTGGATTAGCGTGCGTCTCCAGTGGCGCGTGGAAGAACCAGATCACCATCACCACCATCACCAGAATGGTCATGCCGAACCACATCACTTCAGTGGTCGCCACGTCTGGGATGAAGTAGACACGCTTGTCCATTGGCACGCGCTTGGCAGTGTCCTGACCGATTTCCTCAAGGCGTGGCGGCAAGCTGTGACCGTGCAGCACGACCTTGTAGTAGTGTACGCCGAGGAAGATCACGGTCAGCATCGGCAGCAAGAAAACGTGCAGCAGATAGAAGCGCAACAGACCGCCTGCGCCGATATCTGGTGCGCCGCGCAGCAGCAAGTTGATGTTTGTACCGAGAACCTCCGGCGGCGCCGCCTCAGCCATCGAGGTACCAATCGTGACTGCCCAGAAAGCCAACTGATCCCATGGCAACAGGTAGCCTGTGAAGCTGAGGAAGAGAGTTAGCACCAGCAAGACCATGCCTGTGAACCATGTGAATTGGCGCGGCTTTTTGTATGAGCCTGTGGCGAACGTTCGTATGGTGTGCAAAGCGACTACGATGACCATTGCCTCAGCGCCGAGACGGTGCATGTCGCGCATGAACTGACCGAGCGGCACATTGGTCATGATGTTGATCATGTTCTGGTAGGCAACCGTTGGCGAGGGCGTGTAGAAGATCATCAGGAACATGCCTGTGATGATCTCGATGACGAAGGTGAAGGTGGAAAGAAAACCAAGGCGGAAGGTTGGATAGATACCCGTGACCGCCTGATGGTAGTAGCTTGGGCGCATGTGCATCCAGAAGGCGTCCGCGTGTGGCGTCAAGCGCGGATTCGGTCGCCGTGAAGGCGGATCGCCGCGTAGCGCTTCGCGGATATCCTGGATGTTCATACCTGCAGTGATGCGTTCAACCGTCTCGTCCACCAGCTCCATGACGGCTTTCCGCAGACCCTTCTCCTTGATGTCGTCAAGGAAGGAAGGGAAAGGCAATACCGACATATAGCACTCCTCGAAACTCTCTTGCGTTACTTACGATACACCACACACAAGCGCGCCAAAGTTTCCCCGTTGCGGCACACTTGCTATGATCGTTAAAGAGATAGCTCAGGCTTGACTAGCGCTTGGACCCTTGATTTTCTTGCCTGTGTTGATCTCGATGCGCTGAGCGCCGTCAATCTTGACAGGACTGCCTTTCGCGTCGGACTCGATCACGCCTGTAGGCGTAATCACGCGCACAGCGAAGCGATCCAAGCCGCGCGGCGCTGGACCTTCGATGTAGCGTCCATCTTCCTCAAACTTTGAGCCGTGGCACGGACACTCAAAGCGCCCGTTCGCGTCCACCCACTTGAACAGGCAGCCTAGATGCGTGCAGACCATGTTCAGTGCCAGCAAGCCGTTCTGCGTGTTGACTAACCAGTACTTGCCCGTTGGATTTGGCACAGGCGACGCGCCAACAGCTGGCACTGTGGCAGGGTCAACTACGAAAATGCCGCCGAATTCGCCCTCACGGAAGCGCGGTAGCGCAAACCAGATGATAGCGCCTGTTGTTTGTGCCAGAAAGACCGCGATGCTTGCGCCCCAGATGTAATACAAGAACTCGCGGCGATTGATTGGCTTGACAGCTACCTCGCTGCCCGTTGCCGCCACAGGCGCCGCTGCCTCTTTAGCCTGTGCAGCAGCTCTTCCCTTAGGAACGGTCTGTGTTGTCATGCACCTTCCCCTGAGTCGTCTACCCTGATCGGTTCGACCAAAAATACAACGCTAGTTTTCCACGTATGCCTTGCGCGTGCAGACCGAGTGCAAACTGCATTTGCGTACGTTTTCACTATCACGATAAGTTTAGCGCGCAGTCTGCAAATTAGCAAGCGCGAGTGTGACGGTCACGCTCAGGCACTCTGCCTGAGAGCCTGTCTCATAACTGCTTTAAGTGAACCTGTGGTATACTTCACCAGACCATCTTCACGAATAATCCAGACGTTGAGGAGCGCTTTTCCGTGCCTGCCTACGACTTTCTGTGCCTTGATTGTCAGCATCGCATGGTGCTGCACTTCTCCTACACTGAGTATGCTAAAGCTGAGAAACGCTGCACGCGCTGCAACAGCCTGAATCTTCGCCGTGTGATGACCAAAGTGGCAATCGCCAAGAGCGAATCCACGCGCTTTGCCGACTTTGAGGACGAATCTGTGCTTGACGACCTCGCCGAGGCTGATCCTGCTACGCTCGGACGCTTCATGCGCCGCATGGCAGATGAGACAGGCGAGGACTTGGGCGAAGAGTTCAACACCATTGTTGAGCGCCTTGAGCGCGGCGAAGATCCTGAGTCCATTGAGGCAGACTTTGCCGTGCCTGAAGATTCGCTCGACGATGAGGATGACAGCACAACTGAGAGCGGCTCTAGCACTGAGCCATCTGGCACAGTTGCTGAGTCGGCTGAGACCTCTGGCAGTGCTGTTGCCGCGCTTGGAGACGAGTGATTGATGGCTGCTTTGGGCAAATTGGCTTGGCGCTACGGCTTGCCGCTGCTGCTCTACAGCGCAGCGGTCTGCTTCATCACCTATCCGCTCGTCACAGACCTAGGCGGCTGGCTGGCTGGCGCCAGCTACGGCGACGCTTACGAGTATACGCGCGCAGGCTGGTGGGCAAACTACGCCATACGCAATGGACTCAATCCGTTCTACCAGAGCCTGTTCAACTATCCTGAAGGCTTTTTCAGCGCAGCGCAGTGGTCACAGCCGCTGATCTAC
>JANWYI010000009.1:75709-76240 GCA_025055255.1 Anaerolineae bacterium
GCCCTGATCGGCGGCTTGATCTTCACTGCCTATCCGACGTTTCAGGGCAACATCAGCATTGGCATGCTCAATCCGATTGCTGTCTACACAGTGCCAATCTTGATCCTGTGCATCCTGCGCATTCTGGAAGGTGAGCGCGCGCGCAGCCTCGTCATCATCGGCGGCTTAGCGATCTGGATATTGCTGCTCGCCAATCTGACGGCATTCGTGTACAGCTTGATGCCGCTCGTGTTATTTGGCGGCTTGTATTTCTTGCTGTTCGAACGGCGTTTGTTGACGCGACGTGCCATGTTAATGCTGCTCAGCATCTTTTTGATCGGCGGCGCGCTCAGCCTGCCGTTCTACTTGCCGCTACTGCTGGAGATCGCAGCGCTGCGCACGCCGTTTGTGCTGTTTGACGGCAGCAAACTTGAGCATGCCGCTAACCTGCTCTCGCTGATCGCGCCTTCGCCTTTCACGCCGTGGTCATTTGCACCTGAGTACAGCCGTGCAGCTATCGGCAGCAATTCAATGGAAGGCACGGCGTATGTT
>JANWYI010000009.1:76703-91161 GCA_025055255.1 Anaerolineae bacterium
ACGTGCCGTATAACGACTACGTGGCACAAAAAATTGCGCTGTGGCACCAAGTGACGCATCGCAAGCCGATGATCGCAGGTCATGTCTGGCGGCGTCCGCCGATTCCGCTCGAAAAATTCGGCTTGCTCTCAGACGCAGCGCGTGGCAGAGCTTTCGATCTGCTCACAGGCGAGCCGCTCAGCCCTGAGGCTGTCCGCGCGCTGCTGCGCTTGCACGGCGCGGATGTGGTGACCTATCACCTGTTGCCTATGGACGATCCTGAGGCGCTGAGCATCGGCGAGCGGCTATTTGGTGCGCCGCGCGAGGTATATCGTCCGCTTCAGCTGGCTTTCTTCGAGGTACCGCCAGCTGACCCACAAGTCCTGAATAAGGTCGTGCCTGCCACCTTCAGTGACAGCTGGTGGCGCGGCACGCGCCGCTGGCTGACTGACCGTGCCGAGCTATATTTCTACATTCATGACCAGTCCGCCTTGCAAATCAGCGTCACACTAGACACTCTGCCATATGCTGGCACGCTCAAAGCAGCAGTTGGCGATGAAAAGCGTGCCTTCAGCAAGACAGGTCAGCTTGACCTTTGGCACTTCGGCGCGAGCGGTTTCCACGCCGTGCGCCTGAGTGCCGACTGTGTGCGATTACCGCCATGCGTCCTGCCTGAGGAACAGTGCGCGCAGCCGTTGCCGCGCAAGCCTATCTGCGTCAGCGCTGCGCTAGAGCGTGTGCGCGCTGAGCGCGAACGGACGTGGCAGGCTCAGACGGTTCAGCTCGGCAACGGCATGCAGCTGGTCGGCTTCAGCCTGCCAGAGACGCTCAAAGGCGGCGACACGGTCAAAGTGGTGACGGCATGGCGCGCCACTGAGCATCTGCAAGAGAGCTACCACCAGTTTGTTCACTTGCTGAACGAGCGCGGAGAGTTGATCGCACAGGATGACTTTCCGCCTGCGCGCGGCGCTTTTTTGACCACACAATGGTCAGCAGGGCAAACTTGGGCTGAGGCAGCGTATCTCAAACTGCCCAATGACCTGCCTGCAGGCGCGTATCGCGTCTTTACAGGTTGGTACCGCTTGATTGACGGCGCGCGCCTGCCTGTGCAGAGCGACCGACTCAGCGCACAAGACGGTTTGGTCTATTTGGGCGAGGTCGTAGTACGCTAGGCTTCCAAGAAGCCTTGCCAAGTCTCAGCAAAGGCGCGGATCGCCATGCGTTGGCGCGCTGAGAGCTGGATGAACGGACGACGCACTCTGACAAACTCAGTGGCTTGCTCAACGGTCAAGCCACGTGCGATCAGGTAGCAAACGACCAGCGACGGCGCGCGTCCGAGTCCACCAGCGCAGTGGACGTATACGCCGCGTCCTGCACGGATGTGCTCATGAATAAATTGCACGCCGCGCTGTAGCTGTTCAAGGGCAGGTGGCGTGCCGTCCATTGTTGGCAGCCAGAGATAGTACGGCGCGTGAATGCCGCTCTGCCGATCATCCCATTCCACGCGCAAGTTCACTAGCGCGCTGACTGACCACGCCTGCAATTTTGCCCAGCCTGCTGCGTTGATCTGCCCGCCAAGCCAGAGCCGATCTGTCAGGCGCGTCAAGCGGCGAATTGGCGGCAAGCGACCGTGATCGCCTAGCCGTGAGAGCGCGTACCACACGCCGACCATCGGCTTTGAGAGTGCCCAGTCAGGCAGCGCTGCCACTGCTTCCGCCAAAATGCTAGGCTCAGGCATTCAAAACTTTTTGCTCCCTTTCAAGCCGCCTGTCGCCGCGTGAGCGATCAAGCCGCTCTTGTAATCGTAGATCGTGCGCGCTTTCTCCTTGTGACTCTCCAGCGCAAGGCGAATCAGCTCGTCCACCACCTGACTCGGCGTCATGCCTTCTGCCTGCCACAGATAGAAGGCGAGCGACCCTGGCATTGTGTTGATCTCGTTCACATATGGCTGACCGTCTTTGAGCAAGAAGTCCACGCGCGCTGTGCCACGTCCGTCAATGGCTCGGAAGGCGCGCACAGCGAGTTGGCGAATCTGCTCTGTGAGCGCTTCAGGCAGAGGCGCAGGGATTTTACGCTCAGCGCCTTTCATACCCTTGGCGGCGCCACCGCGCATGTACTTCTCCTCATAAGTTAGAAACTCTTCAAAGCTGATCGGCTGCTCCAGCAGCGACGCGCGTACTTGGACGTTGCCCAGCAAAGCACAGTTCACTTCAATCGCGCCTTCGAGCGCGCTCTCGACGATCACAGCGCGATCCAAGCCAAAGGCGACGTCTAGCGCAGTCGCAGCCGCCTTCGCATCAGTTGAACGACTGATGCCAATAGACGAGCCGAGCGTGTTCGGCTTGATGAAGAGCGGATAGCCAAGCGCCTCAAGACGCTCCAGCACAGCGGCGCGTCCGCTCTGCCATTCATGGCGGCGAATCAAAATGCCTTCGATGACTGGAAGTCCGTGTGCGCGCAGCACGGCTTTGGTCATCGCCTTATCGTTCGCAAGCGCTGAGGCTAGGACGCCACAGCCAACGTACGGAATGTCTGCCAGCTCCAGCAAGCCTTGCAGCGTGCCATCTTCGCCGTGTGAGCCGTGCACAGCAGGAAAAGCGACGTCAAGGCGCTTGAGCGCGTTGCGCGCCAAGTAGCCTGTCAATGGCGGCGTGATCATGCCGTGATGCGCAGGCATAGGCGAGATCAGCGTCTCGCGCACGCCGATCAGCTCCTCAACCTTCTCGATTTGGAACGTCTTGATGTCGCTCAGCGCAGGACCAGTCAGCCATGTGCCTGAGCGCGTAATGTAGATCGGAACTACCTCATACTTAGCAGGATCAAGCGCGCGGATGATCTGTTGCGCCGTCACAATGGAAACGTCATGTTCCACTGAGCGGCTGCCGAAGATCACGCCGACGGTCAATTTTCGATTAGGAAGGCTAGTCATGCCGTTAAAGTCCTTTTTGTAGTGCATTAAACTGCGTAAGTGTCAGGCAAGTCAGTTAGCATGAGCAATGTGTCGCCTGCCTGCAAAATGCTGCGATAGTAAGCCACAGCTTGCTCTAGATTGGCTACCTCGCGCAAACGCTCAGGCGGAAAGCCTGCCGCGAGCGCGCCTGCGCGCACAGCTGGCGTCTGTGGCGAGCTGATCAGGATAATATCCGTTGCAGCAGCCGCCATGTGAGCGCCGAGCGCGCGATTCGCCGACTCAGACTGTGCGCCTAATTCAAACATGCCTGCAGAGACCACGATTCGCCGCTTGCTGTGTGTATGCAGCGCCAAAACATCGAGCGCCGCTTTGGTGCCAACAGGATTGGCGCTGTAGGCATCGTCAATGATCACAGTGCCATCAGGCAGTTGATGGCGCACTAAGCGATGCTCAGCAGGCTGCAAGGTCGCTACGCGCGGCGCAATTTCCTCCAGCGACATGCCCAAGTGCGCAGCAATGGCTATCGCCATGAGCGCGTTTGTCACGTTTGTCTCGCCATAGAGCGGCATGAACATCTCGCAGACGGCGCCTGTCAGGTTATCGCGGACAGTGAAGGCTGTGCCATCAGGACAGAATTGCACGTTCAATGCCTCAAAGCGCGCGCCGCGCACGCCGCGCTGCGAAATGATAACGCGCGTCTGCGGATAACCGCGCTCTGCCATAGCTAGGACATACGGATCGTCGCCGTTGAAAAAGCCGACGCCATCGGGCGGCAACGCCTCGATCACTTCGTACTGTGCCTTGACGATGTTCTCCATGCTGCCGAGCCGCTCAAGGTGCATCGGACCGACGCTCATCACGGCGCCGAGCCTCGGCGCAACTAGACGGCAAATTGAGGCATTCTCGCCGACAAAATAAGCGTCCGCTTCAGCAATGAAGTAGTCATAGTTTGGATCGCGCGCGAATTCATCGTTCACCACGCGACTGATGCCCATCAGTGTGTTATAGCTCTTCGGCGTCATGTAGGCGCGGAAGCGTCCGTTGAGAATGTGGTGCAAGTAGTGTTTGGTGCTGGTCTTGCCATAGCTACCTGTGATGACGATCACTGTTGCGCCTGAGTCGTGCAAGGTTTGCCGAGCTTTGCGCATGAAGTAACGGCGGCGCGACTCTTCGTACGGGAACATGAGCGCGTTTGCCAGTGGCAGAAGCAGCGGCGCCAGCAAAATCGGCAACATGCCGCTGACAGCGCTTACAACGACCAAAAGCAGCAAGTCGTGAGCGTAGCCGTCTAAGCCGCCGAGCATCAGCTTGGCGTGGTGGTAGACAGGCAGAGCTGCGCCGAGCAACAGCGCAGTGATCAGCAGGCGCATGGCACGCGGCGTGCGCTTAAACGGCTGTTTGACTTGCGGATCGCGCGGTAAGCGCAGCCAGAGCACAACGATGAAAAAAAGCGTAAATCCAACGAACAGCAGCGCAACTTCACTGCGATTCGCGTCGAAAAGACCAACAGGCAGAAGAGCAGGCAAGCTGATCAGCAACAGAACTGCCAGATTGAGCGCTGTGAAGCGTCGTTCGCGGCGCGTGCGCATATACCAGCGCCAGAAGCGCGGGCTTTCATAGCCTTCTAACTGAAAATAACGCGCTAGGTAATAGACGCGCCGCGTCGTTAGAGCTAGCCACGCAGGCGCGCTGAACAGACACAGGATTGGGATGAGCGTTGCGTAGTCCATAGCGCCTATTCGCCTTTGAAAAACGTCTCGACAATGCGCACAAACTCAGGCAGGCGCTCTTGGTAGGCGAAGTGTCCAGCACCATGAAAAACGACCAAGCCTGCATCAGGGATAGTCTGCTCAAGTTTGTGCGCCTGCCACAGCGGCGTCGCCTGATCGTGATCGCCCCAGATCAGCAGCGTCGGCGCGGCAATGCGTGCGGCATACGGCAACAAATCTTCGGCGACCACGCGCCGAAAGATCGGCTCTAGCGCGCCGGCAGACTTCAAGTCGTCTGAGCCAATGGTCGCGCGCGCAAAGTTGCGCATTGGCTGCTCTAGAGCGCGCAGTATTGGCAACCTGAGGACTGCTTTGCCTGCTTTGACCAGTTTATCGCGCACGTTTGGCGGATTCAGCACCCCGGCGCTGCTTGTCAGCACAATTTTCTGGACGCGCTGCGGAAATTCTGCGCCGATCACGATGCTCAGCCTGCCACCGAAAGAATGTCCGATTAGATGGACGCGCTCTAAGCCTGCGCAGTCAAGATATGCAACAATCCAGCGCGCATAGTCAGAGACGCCCCAAGCCTCAGGCGGCAACTGAGTGCGTCCGAAGCCTGCGAGGTCGAGTGTGTGCGTCTGGAAGCCGCGCTTGCTCAGCGCCGATGCAACGCCCTGCATGCTCTCAATAGAGCCGCCCCAGCCGTGTAACAGTAGCACAGGCGTCGCCTCTGGCTCGCCCAGCACTTGACGGGCTGTGTGTAAGCCTGCCAGCTGGAATAGCTCAACAGTCACGTGCGCTCACTCTCCGCGCCGTATGCGTGCGCCGAGCGCCACCAGCTTATCTAGCACGTGATCGAAGGTGCGATCAAATGCCTCAGCCGTGTCAATGACGCTCTCGCCTTCGGCGCACAGCGCCGCGCCCAGCAGCGCCAAGCCAACGCGCACATCAGGATTGTCCAGATAGTCTGCCTGCAGCGGCGTGCCGCCGACGACAATAGCACGGTGCGGATCGCACAGCACGATCTGCGCGCCCATGCTGTTCAGCTTGTCCACAAAAAGCAGACGGTTCGGGAAAAGTTTCTCGTGAATTAGCGTCGTGCCATGTGACTGTGTGGCGATCACGGTCGCCATGGCGATTAAGTCGCTTGGGAAGCCGTACCATGGCGCTGACTCGACCGAGACATCCACGTCTTCCTCGCGCACGCTCGGCATGAAGCGCTCGTGACGTGGCACGTGCACGGCGTCATCGTCTAGCTCCAAATGGACGCCTAGCCGCTCATAGACCTTGGCGATCAGGCGCAAGTCGCGCGCACGCGCGCCTTCAATGCTCAGACGGCTGCCTGTCAGCGCAGCAATCGCTGCGATGCTGCCAACTTCAATATGATCAGGCGAGATGGTCAGCGCAGCAGGCGCACAGACATACTCAGCGCCGCCATGTCCGTGAATTGTGACCACATTTGAGCCGATTCCTTCAATCTGTGCGCCAAATTGACCAAGCAGCGTCAACAAGTCTACGATATGCGGTTCACTCGCAGCATTGTAGATGACCGTATGCTTGCCGAGCGCTACAGCCAACATCGCCACAATTGCCGTCGCCGTGACGCTCATCTGAGTCAGCACAACCTCGCGCGCCTGCCAAGTTATGGCGTTGACGTCAACCGTTGTGCCGCTGACGCGCACGTCCATGCCGAGATCGCGCAGCGCCGTCAAATGCGGATGAATGCGGCTGACGGCGTAATCCAGCTCTAAGCGCGCTTGCCGACGCCGTGCCAAAATCGGCGCGATGAACAAGAGCGTCCCGCCAAGTGCCATGCTGTACTCGCGCTTGAGTGTGCGCGCGACCACATGCGGCGTATGTAGCGTCACTGTGCCGTGCGACTCACCATGCGTGATAGATGCGCCAAGCGCTGCGCTGATCTCCAGCATCACGCCGACGCTGACCGTATTCGGCACGTTGCGCAGCGTCACGGGCGCGTCGCTCAGCAGCGACGCCGCAATCAAGGCGATAGCAGCGTTGCTGTTGCCACTGGCAAGGTAAGTGCCGCGCAACGGCTGCTTTCCTTCAATTCGGATACGCACAAAGGCTACACTCTCTGGTCTAGAATGCGTCTTGAACGTCAAACAGCGCGCCATTATAGCGAACGGCGCGAAAGTAGCCTAGCGACCAAAGAGTGCAGCAAGGCGCTCGCGCCACGTTGTGGCATAGTAGACGTTGATGAAACGACGGAGCAGGGTGTACTTAAACGGCGTGTACGGGTACCAGAACAGCTCGCGCGGCAACGGCGCAAAGCGCTCAGCGCTGTAGACCTTGGCGTAGGTCATGTCGTGCAAGCCTTCCACGCCGCGGCTGCGTCCGTAGCCGCTGTACTTCACGCCGCCCCACGGCGCCTGCGGCACGCTGGACGTGATGATGTGGTCGTTCAAGCTGGCATGACCGACTTCGATCTGCTCCATCAGCGCAATGCCGCGCGCGCGGTTGCGCGTCCAGACCGAACAGGTCAAGCCGTAGCTGAGCGCGTTGATCGCCTGCACACCTTCCTCAGGACGATCAATCGGCACGACGGCAAGCACAGGACCGAAGGTTTCTTCGCGCATCAGGCGCATCTCAGGCGTCACATCGGTCAGGATTGTCGGCGCGTAGGCGCGTCCGCTGTGACCTTCCAGCACTTTGCCGCCGCAGATCAGCCGTGCGCCGCGCGACACAGCCTCGCGCACTTGCCTGTCCACAATTTCAAGCTGCGCTTGCGTCGTCAACGTGCCCATGGTCACCTGCGGCGACTCGCCAGCGCCTACTGTGATGTACTTCTCAATGACCGCCTTCATCTTCTGCATCAGCGGCTCAGCAACAGCGCGCATGACGTAGGCGCGCTCAATGCTCAGGCAGGCTTGCCCTGCGTTGAACATGGCGCCCCAGACAATGCCGTGTGCTGCGCGATCCAAGTCAGCGTCCTCCAAGACCAGCGCAGCATCTTTAGCGCCTAGCTCCAAAGTGACTGGAATCAGGCGTTCAGCTGCAGCCATGGCGATTTTGCGCCCTGTGGCAGTGCTCCCTGTGAAGCTGATCTTGTCAGGATTTTGCTCGATCAGCGCCGCGCCGAGGTCGCCCTTGCCATGCACAATCTGGAAGACGCCCTCTGGGATGCCTGATTCGCGGATCGTCCGCGCTAGTAGCTCGCCGACCTGTGTGCTGTATTCCGACGGCTTGAGGATGACTGCGTTGCCCGTGACGAGCGCCGCTGCAATCGGCGTGATGGTCAACATCAGCGGAAAATTCCACGGCGTGATGACTAGGACGACGCCGTAAGGCTGACGGACTGTCCAATGCCGATGATGTGGATCAAGCGGCACGAAGTGATAGGTCGGCGCTAGGGCACGCCGTGCCACGCTCCGATAGTAAGCCAGCAAGTCTATGCAAGCGAGAAACTCGGTCAGTGCCTCAAAAGGCGGTCTGCCTTGCTCTGCCACCACCATGCCGACAAGCCGATCAAAATTGCGGCGCAGGCTCTCTTGCCAGTTGCGCATTACTTCGAGGCGAAACGCTAGACCTGCCTCGAACCACGCTCTCTGTGCGTCCCGTGCGCGTTGCATGACCACAGGCGCCTCGCTCAATGGCGTGACGCGCACCTCGCCTAACTTGCGCCCTGTGGCAGGACTAGTCGAGATGATCACCTCGTTCGATTGCCCGTTCAAGTGAACAGGCGCTTGTGAAGCTAACGTCATAAGGCATCACCAACTCACGGACTGATGCGCTAAGCCTAACGCTAGACAAGCAGATTGGCAACTTATCTCACGTGAGACGCACGCCGAGCAACGCCAAGAACTCAATCCGCCACAAAAGCATGATCAGCGTGCCAAATACGATGTATTGACCGTATGGCAGCGCTGTGAACCACTCATAGCGTCCGCGCACGAGCAAGCGTCCGCCAAGGTAGAGAAATGCACCTAGTCCGCCTAGAAAGACTGCAATCATCGCAGCGTAGATCAGCGCTTGCCAACCGAGCATGAACCCTGAGAGCGTCGCCAATAGCACGTCGCCATCGCCAAAAGCGGATTCGGTGATCGGCGCGCCGCGCGCACTCGATGCAACATAGTTGAACAAAATGCCGCCTAAGTACATCACGAAAAACAGCCCAAAGCCGACTGCGCCGCCGATTAGGTAGTCTGTGAAGCTCAGACTCGGCGCAAGCCGTTCACCGAGCAGCGCAGCACCTAGCAGCGCGTACAGGCAAGACGGCACGACGACTAAGTACAGGATCATGCGATGCTCAAGGTCAATTACAGTGATCAGGACAAGGATCGCCACGTTGCCCATCAAAAAGAGCGCGCGCAGCACGTCCTGAGCGGACTGTGAGGCAACGTAGGCAAACAGCGCAGCTAGGATGATCTCGGTCAGCGGATGACGCAGGGACAGTGCAGTGCCGCTCGGCGCACTGCGCTGATTGAGCAAAAACGCGCTCACACCAAGCCATGCCACACGCGGACGCGGCGTACCGTCAGGGTAGCGCGGCGCGCCCAGTCGAGCAGTGTAGGGCAGGTAGTCGGCTAGCCAGTTCACTACGCCGCCGATCAGCAAGCCGAATAGCGCGGCGATTGGCACAAACCAGTTAACCATTGTTGCTCTTTCTAGCGCGGAATGCGCGGCAATTTCTCAGGCAGGTCTATGCCGAGCGGAAAGGTCGGCGTGGGCGAGAGCGGCGGTGGCGGCAGCAAGCTGAGCGCTGTCCAGAGCGCAATCAAGGCGACAATGGCAAGCGCTAGGATCAGAGCGGCGCTATTCTTCATAGACCTCAGCAAAGATGACCTCAAGGCTGTGACCAAAGGCGCGCATTAGGAAGGTGCCAGCCGCTGTGCCTTCAGCCGAGCGCAGCGCAGCATCCATCTGGTCGTTATCCTCGAAGTAAAGCTCCAGAATGCGGCGGTAAGGCGAGGCGCCAGACGGACTGCCAAACACAAGACAGGCTTGTCTGCGCTGAATGTTGGGCATTTTCTCGATTAGCGCCAGCGATTCGACGTAATGCTGCTCAAAAGTCGCCTCATTCAGCGGCTGACGGAACAGAATCGTCATTTTGACCATAGTGCGCTTCCATTCGTCTATTTCAGGGCGTCAATTATAGCGCGGAAGCGCACACAACGCTGATCAGCGCCTCAGCCTTTGCACATATTCGCGGCTGAAGCCACCTATCTCACTGGCAACAATTGCGCCTGAAAGTTTACTGATTACGATTTCGCCATTGTGATTGATCAGGCGCTGTGCTTGATCAGCAAACACAGTCATGAAATCTTCCCACGTGATGCTGCGCGGCAAACTAGGCTCACGCAGCGCGCGCAGGCTGTTCACATAGTCAATCAGCGGCTGTGCGTTCGGAAAAATTAGAAGGCTTGGCAGGTCATGACGCGCTACGGCGAAGAAGTATCGCGCAGCGAGGCTCGGTGCGTCTTCAAGATAAAAATGTGTCAGCGGCATAGCAAGGCTTGCCGTCCTAGCGCGCACGCCTAGCAGACCGAGCACGCGCTTAAAGAGCACGTTCAGCTCAGGCATGTTCGTACGGCTGTTCGTAGAAGCTAACAGCACGCCGCTCGGCTTCAAGACGCGCTGAATCTCGCGCAGGGCATTGTGAATGTTCGGAACGAGAAACAACACATGGTTTGCTAACACCACGTCAAAAGTATGCTTGGGAAAAGGCAAATGTTCTGCGTCGAAATTTAGGACGCGCTCAGCGGCTGGTTGCGCAGCTGCGCTGCGTGCCATGCCCATTGAGAGATCGCCTGCGATCAGCTCGCCATGTGGGATGCGCATTTGCACAGGTTCAAAGTAGGTGCCTTGCCCTGCACCAACGTCCAAGACGCGCTCATCGCCACGCCACTCGATGCGGCTCAGCACCCACTCTGCGAAATTGATCGGCGGAAAGCTGTACTGCTCGTGAATGCGTTGACGCACCACGAGTCCATCCTCACTCCTATATGCCAACTCAACCGTTTGACGATCAATGCTTGACTGCATCATAAGGTCTGCACTTTGAGCCTCTGGTTATAAACCATAGTATAGTGCGCTTTAGGTTTGTATTAGAGGTAAGATTCGCTGATCTTACAAATTTTGTGTGAACGAGTTCCCGCAAATTTTAGGCGACCCTAGAGATATGCGTCTAGCACTGCACTGCTCTGCAAAAGTCTACGCATATATCTGACACAGCCATTTGCCACAACCGCACTGACCAGAGCCAATTCGATCCTGCCCAATTTGCCGCAAGAGCGCTACAATAACTAGCCACCTCTTCTACGACATTGAGCGAGACACAGCATGAAATATTTAGCAACGGTCAACGGACAAAAATTTGAGGTCGAGCTGAAGAAAGACGGTCGAGTGCTCATCAACGGCGAAGAGCGCTACGTGGACTTTCAGCACATCTCAGAGGCGCTCTACTCAGCGCTGATCAATAACAAAAGCGTCGAGGCACTTGTGGAACGGCATGAAGGGCGCTACCAAGTGCTGATCGAAGGCGACCTGTATGAAGTTGAGGTGCTAGACGAGCGCCAACAACGCCTGATGAGCGCTGCTGGCGGCTTCAGCGCATCGCAAGGCGAGATTGCGCTCCGCGCGCCGATGCCAGGCTTAATCGTAGCTGTGCGGGTCAGCGAAGGTGAGCAAGTGCGCAAGGGACAGCCGCTTGTGGTGCTTGAGTCCATGAAGATGGAAAATGATATCAAGGCGCCGCGCGACGGCAAAGTCGAGCGCATCTACGTGGAAAAGGGACAGACTGTTGAGCAGAATAAGACGCTGATCACGCTCATTTGAGCGAGAGCCAACTAGCTATGTGCATTGACGCACTCGATGAAGCTGCCATGAAACCATGCCGAAGGTCTCACTAGGCGCGCTAATTTGTTCAAAGCATGTCAGAGGCGCTATACTCTCAGGCATTGTGTTGTTAGCCCAGAGTTGCTCCCATGAAGAAATGCCTTGCCGCGCTCAGCCTGTGCCTGACCTTGCTCTCAGGCGCGCTCGCGCTTAGCTCGCCTTTTGTTGCGTACAGCGCACAGCCGACACTTCAGCCAACTGAGACAGCCGTACCGCTCACTACGCCGACGCTTGTACCTGAGCCGCCGCGTCTCGACTTACCTGAGGTAGACTGGCAAGACGTGAGCGCACACAAGAAAGCAATGAAGCCTGCTTTTGCCGACGATGTTGAGCGCTTTGTAGACGCCAATCGTTACTTCATCGTGGCGCACTTGACCTTTGAGCCAGATGCTGTCTTTCGTGCGGCGCAGCGCGTGCGCTTCACCAATCGCACAGGTGAGGCGCTTGACCTGATCGTCTTCCGTCTCTATGCCAACACGCCCGCACTCGGCGGACGCATGACCGTGCATCGCGTCGAGGTGAACGGCGTCAAGGTAGCGCCGAGTCTCTCAGACCTGCGCTCAGTGCTCGGCGTGCCGTTGCCCGTGCCATTGCAAGCAGGCGAGTCGGTCGAGCTACGCCTTGACTTCACGCTCGTCATGACGCGCGGCTTGAACACAAGCTACGGACGCTTCGGCTACGTTAACGACGTGGTCTCTGCCACGGCATGGTATCCGACGCTCTCGGTCTACGAGCCCAAAGTTGGCTGGTGGACAGATTTGCCGTCGCCACAAGGCGATCCTGCTTACACTGAGACAGGTCTCTACGAAGTTCACTTGACCTTGCCTGCTGATATGGTCGTGGCAGCCAGTGGCGTGATCCTTGAGCAGAGGCGCAATGCCGACAGCACGATTACTTATCGCAACGTGACTGGTCCGATGCGCGACCACGCTTTTCAGGCAAGCAGGCGCTACATGATCACTGAGACAGAGGCTGACGGCACGCGCATTCTCATGCTGCACTACAAAGACCGCGCTGATCTGCCGACAGACGGCACAAAAGTTGCTATGCAGTACTCTGTCCAAGCGCTGAAGATTTTCAACGCGACTTTCGGCGAGTATCCATACGCGCAACTTGTCGTCGCGCAGAATCCGACGCCAAGTGGCGTCGAGTTTCCCGGTATCATCCAAATTGCGGAAAGCGCTTGGGTTCAAGGCAACCGATTCCTAGAAGTTGTGATCGCGCATGAGATCGGTCACCAGTGGTTTTACGCGCTTGTCGGCAACAACCAAGTGACTTTGCCTTGGATTGATGAGTCCCTGACCAGTTACACAGAATTTGTCTATTTCCGCGCTGCTTATGACGACCCAAAGGTCGCTGAGCGCTATATAGACAGTTTTCAGCAGCGCTACACGGCATACTTAGCGCGCAGTCTGCCCGATCTGCCACTTGAGCTGCCTGTGCGCAATTACACGGGCATTTCCTACGGCGCGATCATCTACACCAAAGGTCCGCTCTTCTTCCTTGAGCTGGAGCGCGTCATTGGACGTGAGACGGTCTATGCAGCGATTGCTGAGTACTTCAGGCGGCACAAGTACGGCATCGCTGTGACCGATGATGTACAGCGCGCTTTTGAGGATATCTCTGGGCGCAATCTCTCGGCGCTCTTCAATCAATGGGTACGCGGCAGCGAGCCGCGCACAGAGCAGCTGCTGAACTAGCCGACGTTCGCCATGCACGTCTGGACAGCGCTCTCAAAAGTGCTAGACAAGCCGTCAGGACGTGCGCTGTGGATTGTCTTGTCATGCCTGCCAATCTTGACTGCTTTTTTCATCGTGCTAGTTCACGGCGCCAATCATCCTTTTCTGGAAGAGTGGTACGCCACAGCGTTGATCGCCATTGCCGTACATGACGGCACTTTTACGCTCAGTCAGCTGTTTGAGCCAGTTAACGAGCATCCTTATGTTGTTACGAAGGCAATCCTTGCCTTGCATACAGCGCTCACCAATTACGATCTGCGCGTTGACATGCTGCTGAATGTCGTCATGAGCATTCTGATCGCGCTAGGCGTCATTTGGCTTGTGCGCCGCCAAGATAGACGCTTGGCATTTCAGCTAATGTTTCCGCTCAGCGTCCTGTTGATCTCACATTTGCAGGCAGTCAACTGGCTGATCGCTTTCCAAAATATTTTCCTCATCTCAGCGTTGTGCATCGTGATAGTTTTGCTGCTGATCCAGCTGCGTCCGATCAGCTGGCAAACACTTTGTCTAGCAGCTGTGGTAGCACTGATCGGCTCATTTTCAATGGGCGTGGCGCCATTAATGTGGCTGACGCCGCTGATCGCGCTCTGGCTGCGCGGCTATCGGCGCTGGTGGCATTATGCGCTCTGGTTTCTCTGTGCAGCGCTTGTCTTTGCTTACTTCGCTGTGCGCGTCACAGAGTCGCTAAACGCTCCGCTGACTCTTGAGGAAATCGGCTTAATTGTCCACTTTGCGCTCGCCTTTCTGGGCAGACCGCTCTTACCAAGCCTCGACTTGACGCTTTCAACCGTGCTGGGCATTGTCGGGATCGCCCTGTTTGCTTTCAACGCGCTTTTGCTCTGGTTGCGGCACCCTGAATGGCTAGGCACTTGGGCAAGTCTAGCGGCATTCAGCGTCGGCGCGGCGCTGCTGACAGGCTACGGTCGCCGTGCCTTTTTTGTGGACTACGCACTCTATCCGCTAGAGCCGCGCTACATCACACATAGTTTGCTCTTCTGGAGCGCATCTCTAGTCATCAGCGCAAGCAATTTGGTCGTGTGGCGGCAGGTGAGAGGATCGCAGCGTAAAACATGGCGCGCGCTGCGCATGGTCAATCTTAGCGCAGGCGTTGTGCTAAGCCTAATGTTTGTTGCCTCACTGAGAATAGCCGTGATACCGGGCTTCAAAGAAGATGTCGCCTGTATGCTTGAGTTTCCGATGACGCGCGATCTAGAGTGTGCCATTCGGCTCGGCTCTGAGCCGAAGCACGCCTTGCCTGCACTGGT